>JASFYW010000084.1:0-63724 GCA_045046865.1 Woeseiaceae bacterium
CCTTTTTCTTTGCTTCGTTTTTTCACTTCTAGAATCTTTTTTACCGCAGATAGGTTTTTAGGATCACAACCCAAACCATAAACTGCTTCTGTAGGGTAAGCAATCACACCACCTTGATGCAATATATTAACGGCCAGATCAATCTGTGGTTTCTGATTCTTCACTTTCTTCTACGGCTTCTGTGAAATCACAGTCTTTTTGCGGGCAAACTTTTTCTGTACCACGACGTTTGGTGGTTTTAATGGTTAGCATCGGCCAATCACAATCTGGGCATTTTTCATTAATGGGCTCATTCCACACTGCATATGTACAGTCTGGATAATGTTCACAAGAAAAAAATATTTTACCCTTACGTGATTTCCGCTTAAGCATTGTGCCTTTATGGCACTCTGGACATTCTACTTCCATGTCTTGCGGTTTTTCTAACGGTTCAATATGTTTACATTCTGGATAATTACTACAGCCAATAAATTTACCGTATCGTCCATCGCGAATAATTAAATCTGATTCACACTCTGGGCATTTTCTATCTTCGATAACTTCTGGTTCTGAATCTTCGTCATCATTCACATTACGTGTGTAGTCGCAATCGGGATAATCGTTACAACCAATAAATCGACCACGACGACCTAGGCGTATTGCCATACCGCCACCACACTTCGGACATTTTTCTTCTATCTGTTCATGGGTTACATCTTTGCGATCAACAGAGGCTTCTTTATCTACCACCAAGTCTTTAAACGGTTGCCAAAAATCGCGCATCATTGGCACCCATTTTTCTTCACCACGCGAAATGGCATCTAGATGATCTTCCATTTTTGCAGTGAAGTCGTAATCAACGTACTGTGTAAAATGTTCGGTTAAAAATTTCGCAACAATACGACCAACATCAGTTGGAATAAAACGCTTTTTATCCATCTCAACATATTCACGAGATTGCAGCGTTGAAATAATAGAGGCATACGTTGAAGGACGACCAATACCATATTCTTCTAAGGATTTAACCAAACTTGCTTCTGAAAAACGCGGTGGCGGCTCCGTAAAATGTTGCTCCGGTACTATCTTAATCAGTTTTATTTTATCCCCAACTTCCATGGGCGGCAATAAACGATCCTTATCATCTGCTGGCGCTTTGGAATCATCTAAACTTTCTAAGTACACTGCCATAAAGCCGGGCGTCACTAAAGTAGAACCATTGGCGCGAAAAATATTTCCTGCGCCTGCGGACATATCAACAGCAACAGTATCTAATGTTGCATGAATCATTTGGCAAGCAACGGTACGTTTCCAAATCAAATCATATAAACGAAACTGATCTTTGGTTAAAAACTTTTTAATTTTTTTCGGCTCATGCCATACCGAAGTGGGGCGAACCGCTTCGTGCGCTTCTTGTGCATTTTTTGCTTTGGTTTTATAAGTGCGCACTTCATCCGGCAAGTTTTCTTTACCAAAGGTATCTAATATATAACCTCGAATTTCATCCAGCGCATCTTGCGCTAAATTTACCGAGTCGGTACGCATATACGTTATTAAACCAACCGTCTCACCATCAAGATCAATACCTTCATATAATTGTTGAGCAATGCTCATTGTTTTACGTGTGGTGAAACCTAATTTACGTGAGGCTTCTTGTTGGATGGTTGACGTTGTAAACGGTGCAGTTGGGTTTCGTTTACGTTTTTTCTTTTCAATTTTTTCTACAACTAAACTGCCGTTTTTAATGCCCTTGTTTAAAACTTTTTCGGCTGCCTTCGCTTTTTTTTCTGAGTTAATTGTAAACTGACTTACTTTATTATCTTCGAGCTTGGTAAGTTTTGCGCTGAACTCTTGTTTAGCTCGTTTATCACGTTCAAGCTCCGACTCTATTGTCCAATATTCTTTTGCATCAAACTTTTCTATATCTAATTCACGTTCAACGATTAAACGTAGCGCTGGACTTTGCACGCGACCTGCCGATAAACCACGACGAATTTTTTTCCATAATAACGGTGACAAATTAAAGCCAACCAAATAATCTAAACCACGGCGCGCAAGTTGTGCATCGATCATATCTTGTGAGAGTTCACGAGGATTTTCTATTGCAGCATTAACTGCACCTTTCGTCACTTCATTAAAAGCAACACGAGCTACTGTTTTATTTTTTAGTAATCCTCGAGCTTGTAAAATTTCATGCAAATGCCATGCAATGGCCTCACCTTCGCGATCCGGATCTGATGCAAGATATAATGTGTCTGCTTTCTTTAATGCCTTGGCAATGGCTTCAACATGTTTTTGATTTTTTTCAATGAGCTGGAACTTCATCTTAAAATCATTAGCAGGATCGACCGCCCCTTCTTTTGGCAGCAAATCACGCACATGTCCATACGAAGCAAGTACCTCAAAACCTTTGCCCAGATATTTTTTTATTGTTTTAGCTTTAGCAGGTGACTCTACTATAACGAGGCTTTTAGCCATGAGGTTAATCCATTACATAAAAGGAAATGCCCGCTTGAGCGGGCACTGAAAATTTTTATTACTTTTAAACTTGTCCAATCAATGCAAAATACCAGGCATTTCATCAAAGACTAAGTCTTCCATCCAAGCATAAGCCGCTTCACGACCCGGCTGATTAAATAAGACCATGAGCACAACCCATTTGAATTGTTCAAGATCAATTTCTTCAGCGTCTAAAGCCATAATACGATCAATCACCATCTCACGTGTGTGATGATCAAGTACGCCCGTTTGTTCTAAGAACATTAAAAAGCCTCGACTATCTAAATCAAACTTTTCAATTTCTTCTGCTGTATAAATACGAATAGATTTTGCGCTGAAAGTAGGCTGTTCAGCACTGTCTTGTAAACCCGTTAAACCTTCTAACCATAAAAATGCTTTACTGATTTCACCCTTAGTAAAACCTGCTTGCTCAAGCTCGGTTCTTAAAGATTCTTCATCAGCATCAAACTCAATTTCATCGTTCATGTAGTTTTCAAATAAATACATTAAAACGTCGAGTATATTTTCTTTCATTTTACTTCCTCTTACCTACTTAAGGCTGTAATAGCCGCCAGATAATGCTTTTATATAGCCTTGCAACTCTAGTACCAACAGCATGGAGCAAACTGCATCCGCAGTCAATCCACTTCTTTCTACTACTTTATCCACTGATGTGGGTTCGAAATCAATACATTTAAAGACCTGCTGATACTCTTCATCAACATTTAAAATCGAGGGGCTTTCTTCTGGCTCAACATCGTCGCTTTTTTGTTCATTTGCCGCCGCCTGATGCGTCGATACATCAACTAAACTGCCTAATTCTTCAATGATATGTTGCGCCGTTTCAACCAGTTTTGCTCCGTCTCGAATTAATCGGTGGCAACCTTTCGCCAAGGGCTGATGAATCGAGCCCGGCACAGCAAAAACTTCGCGGCCTTGCTCTACCGCTAAACGTGCCGTAATTAAAGAACCGCTTTGCAATGCTGCCTCCACCACCAACGTACCCACGCTAAGACCACTAATAATTCGATTCCGACGCGGAAAATTACTCGGAATCGGAGGCGTACCCGGAGCATACTCTGAGACTAAAACTCCATTTTCAGCGATTTTATGCGCAATTTCACAGTTTTTAGCCGGATAAACACGATCTAATCCTGTTCCTGTCACCGCCACAGTAAATCCATGACCCTGCAATTCCTTATCCATAGTTTCAAGTGCGCCCGTATGCGCTGCGGCATCAATCCCCATCGCCATCCCACTGGTCACGGTCAACCCCATTGAAGTGAGATAAGCGCCGAATTGACGAGCAATTTCTTCCCCAGAATGAGAAGGGTTTCGACTCCCCACAATCGCAATTTGCGGTAAAGACAAAATTTCTTTTTGACCTAAAACATAAAGAATAGGGGGCGCATCTAGAATATTTTTTAATAAAGGCGGATAGTATGGATCATCCAACGTTAAAATCGACGCATTCTCTTGCTGTACCCACTCTAAATCAGCATCCACTTTTTCCCAATCAAGATCCAATAAATGCTGACACAACTTTTCAGACAGTTTCGCCTCTTGCCAAGCAGACAAACCCGCATCAAAAACCGCCGAAGGTGTTTTAAAAATTTCAAGAAGAGAGCGAAGCCGAACCGGCCCAAGCTGGGGAACGTGCGATAAAGCCAACCAATGTCGTAAATTCTTTTCTGTGTCTGTCATATCCTATCCTCACCAATTCCTTTTGGAAAAAATAGTGTAACACTAAACAGGATTTGAAAATTAAAACCTGTCTTTGCGAAGGAACAAAGTGACTGCGGCAATCTCATAGCCTATCTGATTAATCTTGAGATTGCCGCGTCAGTACTAAAAAACACTTATTTTTCAGTACTTTCTCGCAATGACAGGTACTCTAACTATGAGGGGAGGCCTTAGTGTTTGGGGTTGAATACTAAAAAATACTACACGGATAGTGAGCAGTTAAAGAGCAAGGCATAACTTAGTGAAAAAGCGGAGTGTACGGCTAGTACATGAGCATTTTGAACTAAGTTATAACGCCGCTATTTAGCTTCTCACTATTCGTGGTTAGGGGTTTTCGAAGCGATCGTTTATGTGCATCACTCGGGTCGCTTCCATGATTAAAGCATAACTCATCTTCTTATAAGTCTTAAACACCATCATGATTCCTGCACGTTCATCCGGTAATTCAACGCTGCTAAAAAAGAAGATTCTTGAGTCACTCACTTCTGCGCCTTTTTTCATTACTTTCAATACATGTCCTGGTGCTAAACCTGCTTCTTCACCACGGTTTAAAGCTACAACCATATACTGACCAATTTGAGATACACCATTATAGACCCCCATAATTTGACCTTTGACTTCAGTCTGTGGAGCACGTGGTGTAAATTGGAACATTTGCTCACGGTTTTCATGAGGAATTAAAACATCATTATTTAAAACTTCACGTAATGCTTTCGTAACAACTAATGTTGCCAGCTCATCTTCATCTTTACCTAATTTAATTAGGCGCGCGTCAGCTAAATAAACAGCTTCATAGCCAAGAACATCATCTGTTTCTGGATCAATATATTCTTTGCCAGGGCGAACAATATTATAGTTATTTAATGGTTTTATAATATCTCGTGCATAAACACGATTACCTGTGCCACTGATTAAATGCTCTTCATAGCTCGAAACGATATATGGTGCATCTTCAAGTTGCTCTTCTGTTACCACACGTGGACGATCTAAAAATGGGCGGATTGCTCCCATTGGAATCGTTGAAATTGCTTTATGAATACCGCTGATACGTGAAGAGGGGGAAAGTTTAACAACTCTTAAGCCTGGCTTAACCGGAACTCGTTTTATTGTCGAGTTAGATGATGCTGTTCTTTGTGGCTGTACGCCTGCTTGTCCATCTAAAGTGATGTAGGGTTTTCCATCGACAATAAACATGACAATAATGTCGCCAGGGTAAATTAAATGTGGATTTCTGATGCCTGGATTAATATGCCAAACAGAAGGCCATAACCATGGACTTTTTAAGAAGCGTTTTGAGATATCCCATAAGGTATCGCCCTTAACAACAACATAACGTTCTGGATAATTAGGTGTAACAATGGAAGATTCCTGATCTACTTCTGCCTCAACTTCAACCATTTCTTCTTGCATGGGTTCTGCTGTAGGTTCAGGCTCTATATATGGTGCGGGCTCAGACTGAACAACAGGTTGTGGTGCGCTACAACCCATCATGATTAAAGTTGGCAAAAGAACAGACGCGAGTCGCAAGCCAGTTTTTTTAATATTCATATGATTCCCTTAAAGTGAGGGGTTAAAAAATAAAGTGATTTATAAGAATATTTAGTGCAAAAACACTCAAAAATCTACTTGTTTTCTTAGTTTCTAACGCCTTCTTATCTATTAGTATCATTATGTTAGCAGCTTTTCTTGCTAATGTACTAGAGAAAGGTGTGATAAAGTTAATGAAAATAGAAAGTAGCGTATTAACGCCTGACAAAATATAATGGCAACTTATTTTGTACTAATACCACCTTAAGCGCGCATATAACCCCATGGCCATATTAAACATACTTCATTTTCCTGACGACCGCTTGCGTACAATAGCAAAAGCGGTTGAAACGGTGACAGAAAAACACCGTACTTTAATCAAAGACATGCTTGAAACCATGTATGACGCACCGGGTATTGGCCTTGCGGCAACCCAAGTCAATGTGCATCAATGCATTTTAGTCATTGATATATCTGAAGAGAAAAACGACCCAATTGTTCTTATAAACCCTGAAATTCTAGAAAAAGAGGGTGATCAAGAGTTTGATGAAGGCTGTTTATCGGTGCCTGGTATTTACGAAACGGTGCATCGTGCTGAAAACATTCGCGTCAAAGCATTAAATCAGCAAGGTGAAACCTTTGAAATGAATGCTAATGGCCTACTCGCTATTTGTATTCAGCATGAAATGGATCATTTGCTCGGAAAGCTGTTTGTTGATTACTTATCTCAATTAAAAAAGCAGCGCATTCGTAAGAAGCTCGAAAAACAACAAAAAAACGCCATGTAAATATAACTGAAGGGGTCCGGAATCAAGCTGAAACAACAAACAATATTTGCTATTTTTTTGGCAACTCATATTCAGTTTGAACCCGACTCCACCTAAATAAAAACGAAACTGCCCAATGTCATTACGAATTATTTTTGCTGGAACACCCGAATTTGCTGCAAACGCGCTTTCAGCTTTGGTTGCGTCTGATCACGAAATTGTTGCTGTTTACACGCAACCCGATCGTCCAGCAGGAAGAGGGCGTAAGTTACGCGCCAGCCCGGTTAAAGAGGTCGCGCTAGAAAATGACATTCCCGTTTTACAGCCTGAAAACTTAAAAGAAACTGACACCCAAGATACACTTCGCGCATTTAATGCTGATGTAATGGTGGTTGCCGCTTATGGCCTTATTCTTCCACAAATCATTTTAGATATTCCTCGCTTGGGCTGTTTAAATATTCATGCTTCTTTATTACCTCGTTGGCGGGGTGCTGCTCCCATTCAACGCGCCATTGCAGCCGGAGATAAAGAATCGGGCATTACCATTATGCAAATGAACGCAGGTTTGGACACAGGAGATATTTTGCAATTATTCCCTTGCCCTATTCAAGATAAAGATAACGGCGGAGACTTACATGATCGCCTTGCAGAAATAGGCGCGAACGCTATTTTAGAAACCCTCCATCATTTAGAGAAGAAGAGTTTAAACCCAACCGCACAAGATGATTCACTCGCAAACTATGCACATAAGCTTAATAAAAAAGAAGCCATAATAAATTGGCAAAGTTCTGCAATAGAAATAGAGCGCCTTATTCGCGCCTTTAATCCTTGGCCGGTTGCCTTTACTTATCTTAATGATAAAACCTTACGCATTTGGCAAGCAGATGTTCTAACAGAAAATTCCGAACTCGAAGCAGGCACGGTTATTTCATGTGATAAAAAAGGCATCGACATAAGTTGTGGAGAAGGGGTGTTACGTTTACTTAAGCTACAACCTTCTGGCAGCAAAGCCATGGATGTTGCTTCATTTATGAATGGTCATGCAAAACAATTGCCTGTAGGCAGCCTATTAAAAAGTGTAGCTTCGGAATGAATAGTCGACTCGCCGTAGTTAAAATTTTATTGCAGGTCACACAGCATGGCCGCAACCTGCCTGATGCGATGGAAAAATACGTAGAAAAATTCGAAGAGAATGATCGTCCATTAATACAAGCCATGAGTTATGGCGTGATACGTTTGTTACCGCGTTTAGAATATATTGCCGGCCAACTTATCAGTAAACCCCTTAAAACAAAGGACTATGACGTTTTCTTGCTGATTTTAACCGGCCTGTATCAGCTAATAGAAATGCGTATTCCAGATCATGCGGCCGTTTCTGAAACGGTTAAAATTACTAAAGCATTACAGAAACCGTGGGCAAAAAACTTTGTTAATGCAGTACTAAGAAACTATCAACGCCAAGCTGAAAAACTCAACGCTCAACTTGAATTAAATGAAATCGCCTGTTTTTCTCACCCTCAATGGTGGTTAGATAAAGTAAAAAAATCTTGGCGTGAAGACGCGCGTTGGAAAGACGTCTTGCAAGCGAATAACCAAAGCCCACCGATGACATTGCGTGTGAATACCTCGTTTATTTCGCGAGAAGAATATCTTGAGCTATTAAAAAAACAAAATATCAACGCCACCGCGGGGCTTTATTCAAGTGACGCGATATACCTTGAAAAAGCAATCGCAGTTAATGCCTTGCCTTTATTTGCAGAAGGTAAAGTTTCTGTACAAGATGAAGCCGCGCAACTTGCTGCACATTTACTCGATCCACAAAAAGGCGATCGCATTCTTGATGCTTGTGCTGCACCCGGCGGAAAAACCATTCACTTACTCGAGCGACAAACAGACATCGATGTATTGGCTATTGATATAGAAGAAAGTCGCCTTAGTAAAATACAAGAAAATTTAGATAGAACACAATTAAAAGCGCAACTGCTGACGGCAAATGCTTTTGAACCCGAATCATGGTGGGACAAAAAATCCTTCGACCGTATTTTATTAGATGCGCCTTGTAGCGCCAGTGGCGTGATCCGTCGCCACCCCGATATTAAATTATTACGCAAACCTAATGACATCCCAAAATTAGTCGAAGATCAAGCGCAAATTCTTAATGCACTATGGCCTCTATTGAAGCCAAAGGGTATGCTCTTATATGCAACATGCTCTGTATTAGCAGAAGAAAATACACAACAAATACAAGATTTTCTGCAGCAACAAACGGATGCAGAGCTTATCCCTATAGAATCAGAATGGGGACAGCAACAAATTGCAGGTACACAAATTTTACCGGGCGAAGGTGGTCAGCAAGGTAAAAATGGGATGGATGGATTCTTTTATGCGCTTATTCAAAAACACTAAAAAAACCAGTGGTTTCGCTGCTTTAGTGTGCGCGTGTGTTCTTAATTTTTTTCCTCTATTAAGCCAAGCAGAAGGATTTAAGATTCTTGCTGCTGAAACAAAAATCAAAGATCATGTTTACCAACTCGAAGCAAACATGCATTTAGAGTTTTCTCACGATGCACTTGAAGCGCTCCGCAGCGGTGTGCCCTTAATTGTTTTAATTAATATTGATGTACAAAAAGACAGAAACTGGTGGTGGGATAAAACGGTCGCAGAACTTGAGCAAGGCTACTTGCTGCTTTATCACGCACTTTCAGAAAAATATATCATTAATAATTTAAATAGTGGCGAACAACAAAACTTTAGCAGTTTAAATACCGCCCTTTATTCTTTAAGCAATATTCGCAACTTTCCTTTGATTGATAAAAACTTACTTGATCCTGATAATAATTACTACGGCCGAATTCGCGCCTACTTAGATATAGAATCACTGCCTGCACCCATGCGGCCGATCGCATATATTTCATCACAATGGCAACTTGAAAGTGATTGGTTCTCATGGCCATTAAAACCTTAATTAAACGTTTTTTTTCGGGCAACGCGCCCATCGCTGTTATGGTGGTGCTGCTGTTAACATCGCTTTATTTAATGAGCATTGCCACACACAACTCTGAGTTGTTTGGTCGACTCTATTCTGTTTTATTAGGGATTAATTTTCTGGTTGCGATATTGCTTGTCAGTTTAATTGGTAAAAGTGTTTGGCAGCTTATTCAGCAGTATCGACAAGGTAAAACAGGCTCTCGCTTAACCGTTCGGCTTGTTATTATGTTTGTTATTTTATCGACCACTCCTGTTTCTGTTGTCTATTACTTTTCTTTAGATTTTTTACAGCGAGGCATCGATAGCTGGTTTGATGTGCGTGTTGAAAATGCATTAAATGATGCACTAGAACTCAGTAAAACTTCACTTGGCGTAAGAGTCCGCGAGTTACTTCGTCAAACTAAACAAATGTCACCACGATTAACCGCCGTTTCAAATGAACTAGCCACCCTTACCTTAAATGAGTTAAGGCAAGAAAGTGGCGCAAACGAATTAACACTGTTCACTAATGATGGACGTATGATTTCATCTAGTATAAAAGAAACAACACGTTTACTGCCCGAACAATTAGACGATCATACTTTACAAAGCCTACGCCAAGGCCAAGATGATTTTGGCTTAGTCCCACTTGCTGAACAAGGCTTACACATTCGTGTTGCGGTTAACATTGACAATGCTGATCCCACATTAGATGGTCGGATATTACAATTACTTTATCCTGTATCTCCTCGTATAAACGAACTTGCAGAAAATGTTCAAGAGGCGTTTAGTGCCGTGCGCTCATTAATTATTCTACGTTTACCACTTAAATATAGCTTTATATTAACCTTATCGCTTATTTTATTATTGAGCATCTTAACCTCTATATGGGCAGCTTTTTTTGCGGCACGGCGTATGGTTGCACCCATTTCAGATTTGGTTGAAGGCACGCGTGCCGTTGCTGCAGGTAACTATGAAAAGCGGTTGCCGCTGCCGGGTAAAGATGAATTAGGTTTTTTAGTACGCTCTTTTAATGAAATGACACAAAAAATTTCTGTGGCGCAAGATAATGCACGGGTAAGCCAACAACAAGCCGAAGCACAACACCAATACCTTGAAACAATTTTAAGCAATTTGTCATCGGGTGTTATTACTCTTAACCAACATAATTTTTTACAAACATCGAACCAAGCAGCCAATGAAATTTTAAACGCAACACTCTCTCCTTATGTTGGTCACTTCTTAGATGATGCAATAGACGACAACCCACATTTGCAACACTTTGTAGATGGCATATATCCTCACCTCGAAGCGCAAGAAGAAAAGTGGCAAGAAGAAATCACTTTATTTATAGGCAGTGGCCGACGAATTTTAATTTGTCGTGGCACCTTAATCTCTCTTAATACAGATGATAATTTAGAAAAAGGGAATATTGTTGTTTTCGATGATGTTACTGAATTAGTCAAAGCACAGCGAAATTCTGCATGGGGTGATGTCGCACGTCGACTTGCTCACGAAATTAAAAATCCCTTAACACCGATTCAACTTTCAGCTGAACGTATACGGCATAAATATCTCGATAAAATGTCCCCCGCAGATGCCGATATTTTAGATCGCTCAACACACACTATCGTACAACAAGTTGAAAGTTTAAAAGAAATGGTTCAAGCCTTTTCAGATTATGCTCGTATGCCCTCTTTGACTTTAAACACTATCAACTTAAATGATCTTGTCACTGAAGTTGTCGACTTATATATAACCGATAGCAATGACAGTTTGTTTTCTATTGAGCTCGATGAGTCTAACCCAACCATCGAAGCAGATATTGGACGTTTACGCCAAGTGCTCAATAACTTAATTAAAAATGCACTCGAAGCAAATCAAGAAAATTACTCCGAATCGCAACGCAATACACGCGATGAAAAAATCTATCTCAAAACGCGTTGCGCCGAAGAACATGCCTGTCGTTTTGTTGAAATTAATATTACAGATACAGGCCCCGGCATTGCCAAAGAAATGTTTGATCAACTGTTTGAGCCTTACATCACCACTAAACCAAAAGGCAGCGGCTTAGGTTTAGCAATAGTTAAAAAAATTGTTGAAGAACATGGCGGAATGATTTTTGCTGAAAATGCTGAAAAAGGTGGAGCAAGTATTATAATAAGATTGCCCGTTAAAAACATATTAAGCGTAACAGAAAAAACCAATAACAAAGATAATAGCGCCGTCACTTAACATCATGAAAAACATATCATCCAATAATTTAAAACAAAAGCCCAGCATCTTGGTAGTCGATGATGAACCCGATATCCGTCACCTTGTTCAAGAAATTTTACAAGACGAAGACTATATTGTTGAAGTCGCTGAAGACGGCGCATCTGCCCGTATAGCTTACGAAAAACATGCTCCCGATTTAATTTTATTAGATATCTGGATGCCAGACATTGATGGTATTTCTTTATTAAAAGAGTGGACCAGTCATGATGATTTTATTATTCCCGTAATCATGATGTCTGGACACGGCACGGTAGAAACAGCTGTTGAAGCAACCCGTCTCGGCGCCTTCGATTTCATTGAAAAACCTTTATCACTCGCCAAGCTTTTATCTACTGTTGAACAGGCTTTACATACCAACGATACCTCAAGCGAAACAAAACTTCATGCTAACCACAGTGTAATTGTTAATGAACCCATCGGCCACAGCCCTGCCATCCAGCAACTTCGAGAACAAATTAAACGTATTGCAGAGTTTGATAGCTGGGTTTATATGCGAGGCGAAGCCGGTAGTGGTGCATCTGTCGCGGCTCATTATTTACATAACCATAGCTCACGTAAAAATAAAAAATTCGTTGAAATTAATTGTGCAACATTAAATTACGATGAGTCACCCGAAGATTTTGTTGGCAGTACTTCCAAGCCAGGCTCAGGTTTATTAAACCAAGCGCATGGTGGTACTTTATTTTTACGCAATATCGATATGGCCAATAAATCCACACAAAACTTTTTATTAAGCCTACTACAATCTAATTTTTTTCATCAAGATAACAATCAGGTGATGGTTCCGTTTAATGCCCGTATTATTTGTTCTTCTTATAGTCGTGATGGTGCTCCAAGCATTCAAGAGTTTCGCCAAGATCTTTTTTACATGCTCAATGTTGTTCCCTTAAGTATTCCGGCTTTACGAGAACATAGAGAAGATATTCCTGATCTACTGCATTTTTATACCGATTATTTTGTTGGCAAGAAAAATCTTCCTTACCGTCACTTTAGCCTGCCCGCACAAAACCGTTTACGTAATTATGATTGGAGTGGAAATATTCTTGAACTCACTCGGCTGGTACAGCACTTATTAATCACCGCTCAAGGCAATGAGATTACTTTGGAAGAAGTTGAAGCGAATATCCAAGAAAAACCTAAAATTTCCTTGCAAGAAGAAGGTAATCCCAACGCTTATGAACTACCATTACGAGAAGCAAGAGAGCAGTTTGAGCGCGAATACCTAATACACCAACTTAAAACCGTTGATGGTAGCGTGGGTAAAACTGCGAAACTTATTGGCATGGAGCGCACGCATTTATATAGAAAATTGCGTTCACTTAATATTGACCCTAAAACATTATAAAAATAATAAAACACGCCTATGAAAATTATTATTCTCGGTGCTGGACAAGTTGGTAGCTCTTTAGCAGAAAACTTAACCAGTGAAGCCAATGACATTACCGTTATCGATACAAATGAAACGACCTTGCATGCACTTCAAGATCGTCTAGACCTACGCACAATAGTAGGCCACGCTTCTCATCCGGATATTCTACGCGCAGCAGGCGCAGACGATGCTGACATGCTTATCGCAGTTACTGATAGCGATGAAACCAATATGGTCGCCTGCCAAGTGGCTTACACCATCTTCCACACGCCCACTAAAATTGCCCGTGTTCGTGCCTTAGGCTATTTATCTCACCCGCAGCTTTTCCAACAAGAAGCACTACCTGTGGATGTTTTAATCAGTCCAGAACAACTGATTACAGAGTACATTGAAAGCTTAATCACTCACCCAGGCGCACTACAAGTACTTGATTTTGCTGATAAAAAAGTCCAACTTGTCGGTGTTCGTGCTTATTACGGCGGGCCTTTAGTGGGCCATGAATTAAGTACTATCAAACTACACATGCCTACTGTTGATATCAGAATCGCGGCCATCTATCGACGTGATCGCGCCATTATTCCAGAAGGCAATACTGTCATTGAAGCTGATGATGAGGTCTTTTTCGTCGCTGCGCCTAAATGTATTCAAGCCATGATCAGTGAATTACGACGTCTTGATAAACCCTATAAACGAATTATGATCGTTGGCGGTGGCAATATTGGCAAACGTCTCGCGCAAGCACTTGAAAACGATTATCAAGTAAAACTGATTGATCATAATCATGCTCGTGCCCTTGAACTGGCTAAGGAACTTGATAAAACAATCGTCCTCAATGGTGATGCCTCGGATGGTAATTTACTTATTGAAGAAAATATTGATAACACCGATATTTTTTGCTCACTCACGAATGATGAAGAAGCCAATATCCTATCTGCCATGCTCGCTAAAAGTTTAGGCGCGCGCAAGGTGATGGCGTTGATCAATCGCTCAGCCTATGTTGATTTAATTCAAGGGGGTGTTATTGATATTGCTATTTCTCCACAACAATCAACCATCAGTAGTTTATTAGCGCATGTTCGCCGTGGTGATGTTGTAAAAGTTCATTCACTGCGCCGTGGTGCTGCTGAAGCTATTGAAGCTATCGCGCATGGTGATAAAACAACATCTAAAGTTGTTGGCCGAGAAATAGGTGAACTAAAGCTTCCTGCAGGAACAACCATCGGCGCCATTGTTCGTGGTGATGATGTCATCATCGCGCATCACGACACAGTGATTGAACCTGAGGATCATGTCATCCTATTTCTTATTGATAAAAAATATATCTCGGACGTTGAAAAACTTTTCCAAGTTGGAATCACCTTTATATAAATCTTATGCAATTTTTTGTTATACAGCGCATTCTCGGAATCTTACTCATGATGTTTAGTTTCACCATGGTTCCGCCTATTGCTGTATCGATTATTTATCTTGACGGTTCGTTTGAACCTTTTTTTAACACCTTTGCAGTCACCTTAATCTCCGGCATTGTTGCTTGGCTTCCCGTTAAAAATGCCAAAAGTGATTTACGCTTACGTGATGGGTTCTTAATTGTCGTGCTTTTTTGGACGGTACTTGCTACTTTTGGTGCGATACCTTTTATATTATCTCAACACGACATTTCAATTACCGATGCTATCTTTGAATCTCTTTCTGGCCTAACAACCACCGGAGCCACTGTAATCGTAGGCTTAGATGCGCTTCCTGAATCTATTCTCTATTACAGGCAACAATTACAATGGTTAGGCGGCATGGGTATTATTGTTTTAGCCGTTGCGATTATGCCTTTATTAGGCATAGGTGGCATGCAACTTTACAAAGCAGAAACCCCTGGGCCAATGAAAGACAGTAAGTTAACACCGCGTATTACAGAAACTGCTAAAGCGCTCTGGTATATTTATGTCTCTCTAACCATTGCTTGCGCCTTCGCTTACTGGTTTGCAGGTATGACTGCTTTTGATGCAATTGGCCACAGCTTCTCAACTATTGCGATTGGCGGTTTTTCAACACATGATGCCAGCATGGGCTTCTTCAATGAAACACCCATGGTAGAAGTCGTTGCGATTATTTTTATGTTGCTCTCAGGTATTAATTTTTCACTACATTTTTTATCTTGGCGCAGCCGTTCATTAAAAGCTTACCTTGTAGATTCTGAATTCAAAACATACATTACATTACTCATGGGCATTAGTTTAATATCTGCGGTTTATTTATTTTACACCAATCACTTTATCGAGCCTGAACAAGCGTTACTACATGGTATTTTCCAAGCGGTTTCTATAGGTACAACAACTGGCTTTACTACCTACGAATATTTTAATTGGCCGGGCTTTTTACCCGTACTATTACTCTTTACCAGCTTTATCGGTGCTTGTGCAGGTTCTACCGGTGGCGGCATGAAAATGATTCGTTTTTTACTTTTACTTAAACAGGGTATGCGTGAAGTAAAACGTCTCATTCATCCTAATGCCGTGTTTGTTATTAAAGTAGGCGGAAAACCTTTATCTGATCGGATCATTCAAGCTGTTTGGGGATTTTTCTCAGCCTATGTCGCAGCCTTTATTATTATATTATTAGCGCTTATGGCTACTGGCCTCGATCAAATCAGTGCCTTTTCAGCAACCGCCGCCTCAATGAATAATCTTGGGCCGGGTTTAAATGAAGTAGGGCTAAACTACGCAGGTGTCAGTGATGCTGGGAAATGGATTTTATGTTTTGCAATGTTACTGGGACGTCTAGAAATTTTCACCTTACTGGTATTATTTACTCCAGCATTTTGGCGTCGTTAAAATTATTTAACTAAATATCAAACATAAAGCTATTGATTTTTATTCAACTGTGACTGATTTAGCAAGGTTACGTGGTTGGTCAACATCGGTTCCCTTCAATAAGGCTACATGATAAGCCAATAACTGCAATGGTACTGAAAAGATAATCGGCGAGATAGCAATATCTAATGACGCAACTTCTATTACTTTAATACCCTCTTCTGACTTTAGCTTTGTGCCTTTATCGGCAAACACATACAACTTGCCTCCGCGTGCTTTTACTTCTTCTAAATTTGATTTTAATTTATCGATTAATTTATCATTCGGCGCTACCGCAACAATAGGCATATTGCTGTCGACTAAAGCAATCGGGCCATGCTTTAACTCTCCAGCTGGGTAACCTTCAGCGTGAATATAAGATATTTCCTTTAACTTTAAAGCACCTTCTAGAGCAACCGGATAATGCATACCGCGACCTAAAAATAAGGCATGATCTTTATCAGCAAAATCTTTTGCCATTTCTTTAATTTCATCTTCAAGTAACAATACATTTTCTATAATGCGCGGCAGGTGTCTTAGTTGATCCACCACTTTCGCTTCTGTTTCAGCAGGAAAGCCAAAACGTCTTGCCAGTACAGTGACTAGCATTAGAATGACAACAAGCTGTGTCGTAAATGCTTTTGTCGATGCAACCCCAATTTCTGGCCCTGCTCGTGTCATCATGCAGAGTTCTGATTCTCGCACTAATGAACTTTCGGGCACGTTGCATATTGCTAAGCTATGTTGATAACCCAGTTCTTTAGCCTTACGTAATGCCGCTAAAGTATCTGCGGTTTCGCCTGATTGTGAAATCGTAATAATCAGCGTGTTGTCTTGCACAACAACTTTTCTATATCTAAATTCGCTTGCTACTTCAACATTTACCGGTATAGACGTCACTGACTCAATGCCATATTTGGCGATTAAGCCTGTGTGGTAACTTGTGCCACAAGCTAGTATCTGTATAGATTTTATTTTATCAAATATCTCAACAGCCTTAGGGCCAAAACTTGAATCTAAAACTTTATCTGAACTTATACGGCCTTCTATCGTATCGGCAATCGCTGAGGGCTGCTCAAATATTTCTTTTAACATGAAATGCGCATACTCTCCTTTATCTATCGCATCACCACTTAACTTACTTTCATGAATGTCTCTTTTTGCAGGCTGACCATTTTCTGCAAAAATATTTATCTTGTCAGACTCAATGACAGCGAGATCACCTTCTTTTAAGATAATAAACTTATTTGTTTCTGATAATAGTGCTGACATATCCGACGCAATAAAATTTTCTTTTTCACCAACGCCAATAACTAAAGGGCTGCCTTTACGTGCACAAATTAAAGTGTTTGGTTGGGAAGTACTGACCACGCCTAATGCATAAGCGCCTTCTAAATCTTGAATCGCCTTATATACAGCATCATATAAGCCAATATCATCGCGCAGATATTTTTCTATTTGATGAACTATAACTTCTGTGTCGGTATCTGAGGTAAATGTAAAGCCTGCTTTAATTTGTTCTTCACGCAAGACTTCATGATTTTCAATAATGCCATTATGTACAATAGCAACGCAGTCATTACAAATATGGGGATGTGCATTTTTTAATGAGGGCTCGCCGTGTGTTGCCCAACGAGTATGGCCTATACCAATAAAACCTTCCGCAGGTGTAGATTCTAAAGCGGCTTCTAAATTCTTTATTTTACCTACGGCTCTAACACGCTGAATGCTTTCATTGTTATTTAAAACGGCAATGCCCGCGGAATCGTATCCACGATATTCAAGCTTATTTAAACCGTGTAATAAAACAGGCGTGATATTTCTTTTTGAAACTGCACCAACTATACCGCACATAATATTCTCTGCTTTTATCTTGTTACTTTTTATTTTTAGTCGGGCGTGACCAGTCACTAATACTTTTTTGCTTCACTCGCGTTATCGCAAGATCGTTTGCTGAGACATCCGAGGTGATTGTTGAGCCTGCACCAACAGTTGCATTTTTACCTATTTTTACTGGGGCAACGAGCTGTGTTGCAGAACCAATAAATACATTATCTTCAATAATTGTTTGGTGTTTGTTTGCACCATCGTAGTTACAAGTAATCGTACCTGCGCCAATATTGACGTTTTTACCAACCAAAGAGTCACCAACATACGTTAAATGATTTACTTTGCTGCCATCATCAATATAGGTTTTTTTAATCTCAACAAAATTACCAATATGGGTGTTATTTCCAAGCACCGCACCCGGACGTAATCTTGCGAAAGGTCCCACCTTGCTGCCCTTACCAACCGACGAGTTATCTAAAATACTCATTGGCAATATCACAACATTATCGGCAATCTTTGAATCTTTAATAACACAGTTTGCACCAATCGAAACGTTGTTACCGATTGAAACATTGCCTTCGATGACTGTATTCACATCAATAAAAATATCTTGGCCGTGTCTTAAATTTCCACGGATATCTATTCTTGTCGGATCAGCTAAGGTGATACCTGCAGCCATTAATTGATTCGCTTGTTCTTTTTGATAATATCTTTCAAGTTGAGAAAGCTGTAACCGGTTATTGATACCCATCACCTCAAATTCATTATCTGGCTGTGTTGTTTCTACGGTAAAACCATCTTTAACCGCCATGGCTATAATATCGGTTAAATAATATTCTTTTTGTGCATTATTATCGTCTAATTTGCTTAACCAATTTTTTAATAGATCTGCTTTTACTGCTAAAATACCGGTGTTTACTTCATGGATTTTTTTAATCTCATCGCTGGCATCTTTTTCTTCTGTAATATTTTCTACTAAGCCTTTTTCATTTCGAACTATACGGCCATAACCTTGTGGATTATCTAAGCTAACGGTTAATAAGGAAAAGCCGTTTTTTGCCTGCTCTAACAATGCAGTTAGTGTTTCAACTTTTATAAGTGGAACATCACCATAAAGTACCAATACAAGCTGATCATTTTTTAAATGTTGTTTGACTTGATCAACAGCATGACCTGTTCCTAATTGCTCGGCTTGCTCAACCCAATTAATATCTGCATCATTAATTTGTTCTTGTACCTGTTCGCCGCCGTGACCATAGACGACATTGATACTTTCAGGACTTAATTTCTTTGAGGTATTAATTACGTGCTGAACTAATGTGACACCTGCAAGAGAGTGTAAAACTTTAGGTATGGATGATTTCATTCTTGTGCCTTGTCCGGCAGCTAAAATGATAATATTGAGTGAGTTTGTTTCTGACATTATTTATTCTTCCATAAAACGTTTAGCAAAGTGGGTAAAATTTAATGTACTTGCTTATTGCTTGCTTGACTCTGTTGATACATATTCGAAACGCCTGATCCGATTTCTTCTACGGTAGCTTCACGAATTGCTTTTATCGTCATTTTTACTCTTAGAGTTTTTCCAGCATACGGATGATTACCATCCAATAGAACTTCACCATTTTCTACCGAGATTACTCTCATCATTAACGGCTGACCGTCTTCGTCTTTAAAGGTCGCCTCAACACCCACTTCATGATATTCAGCCGGAACATCTTCTAATTTTGCTTTATAGGTTTTATTTTCATCATACGGACCAAAACCAACCTCCGGAGGCAAAAGAATCTCTCTTGTCTCACCCACTTTTGCACCTTCAATGGCGTCTGCCATAATGGGAGGAAAAGCACGATCGTCTGAACCGTGAACGTAATCAACCAGATTTTCATTCTTCTCTAAAAGATCGCCTTTTTCATCTAAAAATGTAAAAGAGAATGAGACTACCTTATGCTTTTCAACCTTCAAATCTGACATTTCTATATCCACAACTATTCAATTAATTCGAGTAAATTATACACGAGAATTAGTTTTGTGAGCACAAGGCATAAAAACTATCTCTCAAACACAAAAAAGGGCAGTTTAACTGCCCTTTTTTATACTTTTTGATATTAATTACAAATTAACGTTTTTTACGGAAATTCTCAATCATTCGTAGTTGTGCTACTGCTTCAAGCAATTTTGATTGTGCTTCTGCTATATCCATATCGCCTTCACGATTTGAAATAGCTTCTTCTGCCTTTTGCTTAGCTTCCATTGCAGCGGCTTCGTCTAAATCTTGCGCACGAACTGCAGTGTCAGACAAAATTGTCACTACACTTGGCTGAACTTCCATCATGCCACCAGAAACATAAATAAGTTCTTCCTCGCCACCTTGCTTAGTGATTTTAACTTCACCTGGCTTAAGTGGTGTCAGCATTGGGGTGTGGCGAGCGTGAATGCCCACTTCACCCATAATTGCTGGGGCAATTACAACTTCTGCACGACCTGAGAAAATTTCATTCTCAGCACTAACAATATCTAAATGCATGGTCATTGCCATACGCTTTCTCCAATAGTTTTAACGCGAACTATTTATTTAATAGTCTTTGCTTTTTCAATTGCTTCTTCGATTGTACCTACCATATAGAACGCTTGTTCTGGCAGGCTATCGTACTCACCTTCAACAATACCTTTAAAGGATTTGATGGTTTCTTTTGCAGAAACATATTTACCAGGAGCACCGGTGAATACTTCAGCAACGAAGAAAGGTTGAGATAAGAAGCGTTGGATTTTACGAGCACGAGAAACGATTAATTTATCTTCTTCAGATAATTCGTCCATACCCAAAATCGCAATGATATCTTTTAATTCTTTATACTTCTGCAAAATACCTTGAACGCCACGCGCTACATTGTAGTGCTCTTCACCGATGACCAATGGATCAAGCAAACGTGAAGTTGAATCAAGAGGATCTACCGCTGGGTAAATACCGAGTTCAGCAATTTGACGAGAAAGTACGAGTGTTGCATCTAAGTGAGCAAATGTTGTTGCAGGAGATGGATCTGTTAAATCATCTGCTGGTACATACACTGCTTGGAACGATGTAATCGAACCGGTCTTAGTTGAAGTGATACGTTCTTGTAACGCACCCATTTCTGCAGCAAGAGTAGGCTGGTAACCTACCGCTGATGGCATACGACCAAGAAGGGCAGATACTTCTGTTCCGGCTAATGTGTAACGATAAATATTATCGATAAACATTAATACGTCACGGCCTTCATCACGGAAGTTTTCTGCGATGGTTAAACCTGTTAGAGCAACACGTAAACGGTTACCTGGAGGCTCATTCATCTGACCATAAACAAGAGCAACTTTATCTAAAACGCCGCCTTCTTCCATTTCGTAGTAGAAATCGTTACCTTCACGAGTACGTTCACCAACACCGGCGAATACTGAGAAGCCACTGTGTTCTACAGCAATGTTACGAATCAACTCCATCAGTGTTACTGTTTTACCAACACCAGCACCACCGAATAAACCAATTTTACCACCCTTAGAAATAGGCATGATTAAATCGATTACTTTGATGCCTGTTTCGAGGATTTCAATCGCTGAAGACTGTTCATCATAAGCAGGTGGCTTACGGTGAATAGGCATATATTTATCAGCTTTAACTTCGCCGGCGTTATCGATTGGCTTACCCAATACATCCATAACACGACCAAGCGTACCTTGACCTACGGGTACTTGAATCGGCTTACCATTATCTGACGCTGCCATGCCACGTTTCAAACCATCACTGGTTCCCATCGCGATTGCACGAACAACACCATCACCCAGTTGTTGTTGAACTTCAAGCGTCAAGCCTGTGTCACCAACAGTAAGTGCGTTATATATAGCTGGCATTGAGTCACGTGAAAATTTCACGTCAACTACAGCACCAATGATTTGAACAATATTTCCAGAACTCATTTCAGTTCCCCTATAAATTTAAGCAATTCTTTTGTAGCCATTTTAACCTTGTAGTTAAGGTTAAACAGCAGATGCACCTGCAACAATCTCGGACAGCTCTTGTGTAATTGATGCTTGACGCGCTTTGTTATAAACCAGCTGTAACTCACCGATTAGGTCGCCCGCATTATCGGAAGCGGCTTTCATCGCAACCATACGTGCGCCCATTTCACAGGCTACATTTTCGATAACACCTTGATACACTTGTGATTCAATATAACGAATCAACAAACCATCAAGCACAACTTTTGCATCAGGTTCATAAATATAATCCCAGTGATGAACAAGTTCCTTATCTTCTTCTTCCTGTGTAACAGGTAACATCTGAAGAATAGTTGGATCTTGTGTCATGGTATTTACAAAACGATTATAAACAACATACAAGCGATCAATTTCACCGTTGTCATACGCGTCTAACATGACTTTTACAGTACCGATAATATCGGTCACGCTAGGTGAATCACTTAAGTGAGTTGCTGATGCTTTTATGTCATTAATATTTTTGAAAAAGCTTGTTGCTTTTGAACCAATAGTACACAAATCAACATCGATCTTTTGACCTTGCCATTCTTTCATGGCAATCAATGTTTTTCGGAATAGATTATTGTTTAGACCGCCACATAAACCACGGTCTGAAGAAACAACAATAAAACCTACTCGTTTAACATCACGATCTTCAAGGTACGAATGTTTGTATTCAGAATGAGCAAACGCAAGATGATGAATAACGCCACGTATCTTGTCCGCATAGGGACGAGCTGCGCGCATACGATCTTGTGCTTTACGCATTTTACTCGCTGCAACCATTTCCATTGCGCGCGTAATTTTTTGCGTGTTCTGAACACTACCAATCTGTGTACGAATTTCCTTTCCACTTGCCATGATTTATCTCCAATAAGCCTAAATGCAGGTTACCAAGTAGCACTTTCTTTAAACTTAACAAGAGCCGCTTTCATAGCGCCTTCGATTTCGTCATTAAAGTCGCCAGTGTCGTTAATCTTATCCATTAAATCTGCAACGTTAGATTTCATATACGCTTGCATAGCCGCTTCAAAATCTACAATTTTATCAACCGCAACATCATCTAAATAACCTTCGTTAGCAGCATATAAAGAGAATGCTTGCTCAGCGACTTTCATTGGTGAGTATTGCTTTTGCTTCATTAATTCCATAACACGTTGACCACGTTCAATCTGGTTACGTGTTGCCTCATCTAAATCTGAAGCGAACTGAGCAAAGGCTGCCAATTCACGGTATTGAGCTAATGCTAAACGAGTACCACCACCTAACTTCTTGATGATTTGAGTTTGAGCAGCACCACCAACACGAGATACAGAAAGACCGGCGTTAATCGCTGGACGAATACCTGCGTTAAACAAATCAGTTTCTAAGAAGATTTGTCCATCCGTAATCGAGATTACGTTGGTTGGTACGAAAGCAGATACGTCACCCGCTTGTGTTTCGATAATCGGTAATGCCGTTAATGAACCTGTTTTACCTTTTACCGCACCGTTTGTGTTCTTTTCTACTTCCTCAGCATTGATACGCGCTGAACGTTCTAATAAACGTGAGTGTAAATAGAAAACATCACCAGGATATGCTTCACGACCTGGAGGACGACGTAATAATAATGATACTTGACGATAAGCCCAAGCTTGCTTAGTTAAATCATCATAAATGATTAAAGCGTCTTCGCCTTTATCGCGGAAATATTCACCCATAGAACAACCAGCGTAAGGCGCAATAAATTGCATCGCGGCTGAATCAGATGCGTTTGCCGCAACAATGATTGTGTGCTCCATGGCACCATGTTCTTCTAACTTACGAACAACGTTCGCAACTGAAGAAGCTTTTTGTCCAATCGCAACATAGATACATGTTACACCGGTATCTTTTTGGTTGATGATGGCATCAATAGCGATAGCTGTTTTACCAGTCTGACGATCGCCGATGATGAGTTCACGTTGACCGCGACCAATTGGCACCATTGCATCAACTGATTTCAAACCTAATTGAACAGGTTGATCAACTGATTTACGCGCCATAACACCCGGCGCTACTTTTTCAATGGGAGATGAAGATTCCGCTTTAATCGGACCTTTACCATCAATAGGCACACCCAAGGCATTAACAACACGACCACGCATTGCTTCGCCGGTTGGTACTTCTAAAATACGACCGGTACATTTAACTTTGTCGCCTTCAGAAATTTGCTCGAAATCACCTAAGATTACAGCACCGACAGAGTCTTGCTCTAAGTTAAGCGCCATTCCAAATGTATCGCCAGGAAACTCAATCATTTCACCAGACATAACATCATTTAAGCCGTGTATTTGTACAACACCATCAGCCACACTAACAACGGTACCTTCATTGCGCGCTTCGGTGCTCGCATCAAAGCCTTCGACCCGTTTCTTAATCAGTTCGCTGATTTCAGATGGATTCAATTGCATAGTTGTAATCCTTAAAATTTATAAAATATTTAAAAACTGTTTTTAGTATATTCAATCATGAACATACTTAATTACTAACATCACTTCATTAAAGTGGTTGCCAGCTTATCTAGCTGACCTGAAACAGAACCATCAATCATTAAATCACCTGCGCGGATAATTGCGCCGCCAACGATTGTTTCGTCAACACTAGTGTTTAATGTTACTTCACGACCTAAACGTTTTTTCAACGCTGCTGTCATTGATTTAATCTGTGCATCACTTAATGGAAAGGCGGATGTCACTTCTGCTTCAACTGTTTTTTCTGCTTCTGCGCGATGCTCTTCAAAACCGAGAGCAATTTCTGTCGCAACATTTAAACGACCATTTTCTGCTAGAACTTTTATAAAGTTTTTCGCAGTATCGTTTAAATTGTTGCCACAAACAGCAACAATAGTTTCAACAATCTTTTCTCTTTCGATAGAAGGGTTGCTGATCATATCGCTCATTACCGCGTCAGAGGTAACTGCTGCAATCAACTGCAGCATGTCAGACCAGTTTTTTAAATCGCTTTTTTCATTCGCGATATCAAAAGCTGCCTGAGCATAGGGACGAGCAATAGTGCTATTTTCTGCCATTGTTAGCGTCCTCTAATTACAGTTGAGCAACCAGATCTTTCAATAGATCTTCGTTTGCTTTTTCATCGATTTCACGTTTTAGTACTTTACTAGCACCAGCAACTGCGAGAGACACAACTTGTCCACGTAATTGTTCGCGAGCTCGATTCACTTCTTGTTCAAGTTCTGCATTTGCAGAAGCGATAATACGTTCGCCTTCTGTACGTGCAGTATCTTTGGACTCTTCAACGATTTCGCTAGCGCGTTTCTCAGCAAGATTAATAATATCTTGAGCCTGAGACTTTGCATCCTTTAAAGTATCAAGAACGCGTTGCTTTGCGAGTTCACCGTCGTGCTTGCCTTTTTCAGCAGCCGCGAGTCCGTCAGCAATCAGTTTCTTACGCTCTTCTAATGCTGTCACCAATGGAGGCCAGACAAACTTCATCACAAACATGACGAAGAAAAGGAACGTAATCGATTGTCCGATTAGGGTGAGGTTTATATTCATTATAAAAGCCTTACTTTACAAAAGTTGGATTCAATAAATTCAATTGCGTCTTATACAGCCGCAACTGCGAATAAGATGTACATTGAAATACCAACTGCGATCATTGGTACCGCATCAACAAGACCCATAACGATGAAGAATTGTGTACGTAACATTGGGATAAGTTCTGGTTGACGTGCTGCGCCTTCTAAGAAGCGACCACCTAAAATACCGATGCCTACTGCTGCACCAAGTGCACCTAAACCCATCATTAAAGCACCTGCGACGTATAGCATTGCTGTTGCGTCAGTCATATTATTCTCCTAATACTTAAAAAAAAATTAAAATTAAAACCGTTAAAAACTATTTAGTGATCGCTATGTGCCATATCTAGATACACGATAGTCAGCGTCATAAAGATGAACGCTTGTAACGTGATAATTAAAATATGGAAAATTGCCCAACCAAGTTGAAGCACTCCACCTAGCGCACCCATTACCAAACCTGCATTAAACATAATTGCAATGAGGATGAAGATCATTTCGCCGGCATACATATTACCGAAGAGTCGCAAAGCCAATGAAATTGGCTTCGCGATTAAAGAGACAAATTCTAAAATAAAGTTAACTGGAATAAAGAGACCTTGGACCACTTTATTTTCTGATTGGAAAGGCATCATCGTGAGTTCCGCAGTGAAACCTTTAACACCTTTATTCTTGAAACTATAAAATAGCACTAAGAAGAAAATAGAGAGCGCCATACCAATGGTTGCATTTGGATCCGTTGAAGGAACAACCTTCATATAGACATGGTGTTCTTGAGCACCAAAAAATGTCATGCCAATCCACTCAGAAGCTTTTGGAATCCAATCAACTGGGACTAAATCCATCGCGTTCATTAGGAAAATCCAAACAAACACGGTCAACGCTAAAGGCGCAACCATATCATTTTTAGCAGTAAAAGAACCTCGCACACTGGTATCGATAAACTCAATGATCATTTCTACGAAATTTTGTAATCCCGTCGGAACGCCAACAGAGGCTTTATTGGCTGCTTTGGTAAAAAAGTAAATAAAAAATAAACCTGTAACGATCGACCACAACATAGTATCAACATGAATCGCCATAAAGCCCATAGATTTAGCTTCGGCTGCTGTGTGAGCAAAACTCCACTCACCTGTTATCGGCGATTGGCCATACGTCCAATTCGTTAAATGGTGCTTAATATAATCTGCAGAAGAAAGTGCTTCACTTGACATGTGATTATCTAACCTAAAAAATTTTAAAAATTCGTTTACGAAACAAGAGCTTAACGCTGTCTTGTAACACCATAGCTAGTACGACTAAACCAAAACGCTAATTGGGCAATAATAAAACCAGACATTACGCCTACGGGTGCTAAATTAAGCCATCCCAGTCCCAGAGCGAGTAAAACTATAACGATCAAAAAGCGTATGAAAATGCCTTTAAATAACTCTACTGAATTCAGAGTGGGCGTATTATTGACCGCTTCTGTCGCTATTTTTAGTCGCCAGCCAAAATAAATTGTGCTGACTATGACAATGGCCCCGCCATAGAGCGTTGCCATAAAAATTTCGTGCCCTTTGACCCATGAAAGAATCACCGCAGTGACGAGGGTTAGGCTGCTTTGAACCCGTAAAATCTTACGTAACGTGTGAGAAAATGCGTTATTTGCTGCTGATTGCATCGTTAAAACCGCTCTCCACGTTCACCAGATTGACCTAAAAGTTGCTCGATAGGCTCAAGGCGCGCGAATTATAGTCGAGGCCATTAGGCGGGTCAATAATTAGTTTAATAACCCAATAGATTAAAAAGCCCCAATAATATGCCATTTTTATGCGTGATTATTCATTTACACTAATTCTTACCATGTTTCTTATTTTTACTAACGCTAGTAAACACTTACTAACTCTCGTTAATACATTTAAAAGGAATAGATGAGTCAGGTATTAGTTTATCGCTGAGTAAGAACTCATAGAAATGATAGGCGGGTAAACTGGCTTTGTACCACAAGCTGACGGCAGTACTTTTGGCTCAGTTTTCCAAAAAGCCATATATAAAGTTTATTGTTTAAAAATACTTAGACTACTTTATGTGCTCTAAAATGCCATCAAGCTCATCAACACTATTGTAGTGAACGAGCATTTTTCCTTTACCGTTATTTCCATGCTGGAAAACAACTTTCGCACCCAGCTTTTCTGAAAGGTCAGTTTGTAATTTATGTATATCAGGATCAATGCCGGTTTTTTTATCTTGAGTCACTTCAGGCTTATTCATTTTACGAACAAGTTGTTCAGTTTCTCGTACTGATAAACCTTTTTTAACCACTTCTTTTGCTGCTTGCATTTGCTTGGTTTTATCTAAGCCTAATATAGCGCGCGCATGGCCCATTTCAATTTGGCCATCTTCAAGCATGTGACGAACATCTGTTTCTAATGTTAACAAGCGTAATAAATTAGACACGGAAACACGTGAGCGACCAACGGCATCGGCGGCTTCTTGATGCGTTAAACCAAACTCTTCGACTAAACGAACAAGTGCTTTAGCTTCTTCTATTGGATTTAAATCTTGGCGTTGAATATTTTCTATTAAGCCAACCGCCATCGTTTCTTGATCAGAAAAATCACGAATAATAGCGGGAATTTCATGTAAGCCAGCAAGTTGTGCTGCTCGCCAACGACGCTCACCGGCAACAATTTCATATTGACCGGGCGTTGCTGTAAGAGGCCTCACAACAATAGGTTGAACAACACCTTGTGCTTTTATTGAATCTGCTAATTCTTGAAGTGCATCAACATTAAAATTGGTCCGCGGTTGGTAGCGGCCACGTTGAATAACATCAACAGCGAGGATTTGAAACATATCATTCTTTGAATCGGCATTAGCGGAATCTGACTTAGATTTAACCGATACTTGTGTGGCATCATCATCTTTTAAATGGTTCACGCCTGAGCCCAATAATGCTTCTAAACCTTTTCCTAACCCGCGCTTCTTTGCCATTAAACTGCCTTTAATTAAATAATTTTAAGCGAAAATTATACGCTAGCACCTGCGACCGCAGGATTTTCATGATTACGTAAAATTTCACCAGCTAAAGCCAAATAGGCGAGGGCACCACGAGATGATTTATCATAAGTAATAATGGGAATACCATGACTCGGCGCTTCTGCCAAACGAACATTTCGAGGAATAACGGTGCGATACACTTTTTTAGGAAAATGCAGCAATAATTGCCCAGAAACATCGCTGGACAAATTATTTCTTGGATCATACATCGTGCGCAACAAGCCTTCTATTTGTAACCCTGGGTTCACTGTCGATTTAATACTTTCGACGGTTTCCATTAATCCCGATAATCCTTCGAGCGCATAATATTCACACTGCATGGGAATCATGACTGAATCAGCTGCCACCAAGGCATTCAAGGTCAACATATTAAGCGAAGGCGGGCAGTCGATTAAAATATAATCATACTGATCGCGCACAACATCTAATGCTTTGCGTAATTGATGTTCTTTATTGGGCATTGACATTAAAGCCACTTCTGCTGCGGTTAAATCACTGTTTCCAGGTAAAATATCATATTCAACGCCGTCAACAGCTTCACTTTTAACAAGCAGACCCGTCACGTTGATGTCACCCAGTAATAAGTCACAAGTGGTAAAATCAAGATCATTTTTATTGACGCCACTCCCCATTGTCGCATTACCTTGCGGATCTAAATCAACCAGTAAAACTTTTTTATGGGTTGCTGCAAACGAAGCAGAGAGATTAATACAGGTCGTGGTTTTACCAACGCCGCCTTTCTGGTTTGCAATAGCAATTATCTTGCCCATCTCAGACCACTCTCCTTAATATTTGGGTGGATTATTAAAAATTATTGAACAAATGTTATTTCTAAACAATGTCGATCTTCTTCTAAGCCCGGCACATTAATCACATGGTTTGCTGCAACCGTGTAATTAGCGGGTAATTCTTCTATTTCAGCAACGGGGTTAACGCCCTTCATTGCTAATAATACGCCGTCTTGACTCATTAAATGGGATGTTTGTTCTATCATCCCACTCATTGATGAATACGCTCTTGTCGTAATCGTGTCAAAACTCGCCTTTGCTTCGTATTCTTCGACTCTTGACTGTACCACATCTACGTTAGATAACTCGAGCTCCGCAGCCGCCTGAACCACAAATCTTGTCTTTTTATTATTGCTGTCGAGCAAGGTAAAGTGGCGTTCAGGGAAAACAATCGCAAGCGGGATTCCTGGTAAACCCGCGCCCGTTCCGACATCTAAGATGGTTTTTCCGCGAAGATAGGGACATATCGACAAACTATCAAGCAAGTGTCGTGTCACCATTTGTTCTGGCTGACGTATTGCGGTGAGGTTATAGGTTTTATTCCATTTATTGAGCAATTCAACAAATTGAATGAGTTTTTCTTCTTGTTTTTCATCAAGTTGCTGCGCCAAATTTAACTGGCGCAGCCCATTTGATAAGATTTCATTTAATACTGACTTCACAAATGCTAATGACCTTTATTATTTATTACCTGTCGCGAAATTCGTAAACTTATTTAATGCGCCAGTCATTTTATTAACGATTTTTGCACGGTTATTAATACCATGACGGTTCGCAATATAAGTAGGATCATTATACGTTAACCAAACCTGACCCTTTTCATCTTTCCAGGCCAAGGCTTTCATGGGTAAATCAATGCCTGCTGTTTGATTGCTAGTGAAGAAATGGCTGCCTACTTTTGGATTACCAAAAATTAATAATTCCGTTGGTCGTAAAGCAATCCCTGCGCCTTTTGCACCTTTATCATGGCTCCAACGCGTTGCGATCTTAAAGCCCTTTTTCTTTACAATATTTTCTAAGCGATCCAATGTTACTTTAACGCTGTAATGACTCTTTTTTGAGATCATGCCATTTTCTGAAGCGAAAGATACTGTCGGTAGAAATGCGATTAAACCCAATATGATTAACATTTTTTTCATTTTATTCTCCTAGATGGTTATTTATTGTTATTTGCTTGAATACGACCCCAGTTTTTCAGTTATATTCCCTGAAAATTTATAAAAATATAATTTTTCACTTTGATAGTGAAGCGGGCGGAGTAGGGCTTAATCTACACGCGATCAAGCCTTGATGGAACCTTATTCCAGGCTTGTGGTGTATTAGGTAGGTAAAATGTCGAGTAGTCGGCTTAACTAATTTATTTTAATATTAATGAATGCTGTTATATAGAGGATATAGCGTAGCTTCTTCGCGCTCAATTCGAGCAACCAGCGCTTCGCCAATCCCTGAAATTTCCTTTTCAAAAGTCGGCGCTGACTCCTTGTCTAAACCCACCTTTTCATATTTTGCAAGAAAAGCGCGTACTGCTTTACCAATTCCATCCATTTCACTTCTAAACTCTTGAACTAACTCGGTATTTTCATTGTGATCTTTAAATGCGCTTTTCATGTAAACATAGAGGCTAACGTTTTCTACAAGAATATGATCCAGAAATCCTCGTTTAAAGGCTTTTAACCTTTCAAGAACCAGAGGGTAATTACTGGCTGCAAAGGCAATATTAATCTCACCAAATACTTCTAATAACTCTTGATGATCGTCTTCTAGCTTATTGACTAAATGAGGGTTGAATCTAATCTCTGTGCCAGGCGCTGCTTGATAGGCCGACTTTACTTCCAGCGTATTTTTAACACTTTTCTTTTTCTTAAAAAAACTAAACATGTATCTGGCCTTATTATGAAATAATACTATCGGCAATTAAATTCAAAACTTAATTCTAAATGAATAATATTACACAATTAGCGTCTATTGATCTTTTTTTCTAATACTTTTCCACCCGAGCGGCTTTGTTTTTTCAGCATAACCAATAACAATGAAACTGCGGCAGGGGTCATGCCTTGAATTCTTGATGCATGAGCAATGGTTTCTGGTTTTATCTTTATGAGTTTTTCTTTTATTTCATTCGACAAGCCTGAAACAACCGAATACTCAAAATCAACGGGGATTTTTTTATCGTGATGACGTTGCTGCCGCTCAATCTCATCTATCTGCCGCTCAATATAACCAGAATACTTTGCTTGAATTTCAACCTGTTCCGCAACCACAGGATCAATATCTATTTTTTCTTCTTGCAAACTCATTAGCTGATCATACGAGACATTTGGTCGACGTAATAAATCTTCTAGTCTTGCTTCTCGTGCTAAAGGTTTTTCAAAAACACGTTCTTGCTCTTCTATGGAAACATTTTCTGGCCGAATAAACTGTTCATGTAATCGTTGTTTTTCTTTTTCTATTGCATCACGTTTTATTTGAAATTTCTGCCAACGTACTTCATCAACCAAACCTAACTCATAACCTTTTTCAGTTAAGCGCAAATCTGCATTATCTTCACGTAACATGAGTCGATATTCAGCGCGTGAAGTAAACATGCGATAAGGCTCTTGTGTTCCCATGGTAATAAGATCGTCAATTAACACCCCTATATAAGCTTCATCTCGACGCGGTGTCCAAGACTCTTTCCCTTGCACTTTTCTTGCCGCGTTCATACCGGCAATTAAACCTTGAGCAGCCGCTTCTTCATAACCAGTTGTGCCATTAATTTGTCCGGCAAAAAACAAACTGTCCATGTGTTTTGTTTCAAGCGAAGGCTTTAAATCTTGTGGATCAAAATAATCATATTCAATCGCATAACCCGGACGCATAATGAAGGCCTTTTCAAAACCAGAAATTGAGCGAACCAAATCTAGCTGCACATCAAAAGGTAGGCTAGTAGAAATTCCATTAGGGTAAAACTCATGCGTTGTTAAACCTTCCGGCTCAACAAATAATTGATGCGCAGCCTTATCGGCAAAGCGAACCACTTTATCTTCGATAGACGGGCAGTAACGTGGGCCGACACCTTCAATCACGCCGCTATACATCGGTGAACGATCTAAACCGCCACGAATAATTTCATGTGTTTTTTCATTGGTGTAAGTAATAAAACAAGGTATTTGCTCTGGGTGATCCGCTGGCGTGCCTAAAAATGAAAACACCGGCACCGGTGTATCACCTGCTTGTTTTTCCATTTTAGAAAAGTCAATTGTTTTTCCATCGATACGTGGTGGCGTGCCTGTTTTTAATCGCTCTACATTAAACGGTAACTCACGCAGTCGGCGAGAAAGGGCGTTCGACGGTGGATCGCCAGCTCGACCACCTTCAAAATTAGATTGGCCAATATGAATTAAACCGCCGAGAAAGGTGCCAACGGTTAAAACAACGGCCTGGGCTTTAAATTTAAGCCCCATTTGTGTCTCTACACCAACAACTTTTCCATCTTCAACAAGCAGATCATCCACGGCTTGTTGAAAAAGACTCAAATTCTCAGTATTTTCTAGAACTTCTCGTACCGCATTTTTATATAAAACGCGGTCAGCTTGGGCGCGAGTAGCGCGAACAGCCGGACCCTTGCTGGCATTTAAAGTACGAAATTGGATGCCAGATTTATCGATTGCTTGCGCCATTAATCCGCCCAAAGCATCGATCTCTTTGACCAAGTGTCCTTTACCTATGCCACCAATGGCTGGATTGCAGCTCATTTGCCCTAATGTTTCAAGATTATGCGTCAACAATAAGGTACTCGCACCCATACGTGCTGCCGCTAATGCTGCTTCTGTTCCTGCATGGCCGCCACCAACAATAATGACATCAAATTGTTGCTCAAAAAACATTAAGTGATTATCCAAATTAAGTTTACTAAAGGTGCCCCTATTGTACGTTCTGCCTAATCTTTCGCCAAACATCATTTTCATACAATAAGCTGGTTTTTATTGTAAATTGCAAAATTGTGTTAACTATCACACACATAGCTTGGGTTTCATTGAATAACGTCTTAATATTGCCCTTATAAAAGCTATAAGTACTTAATTAAATTATGTGGTTTTAATACGAAAATGAACACTCCATCTCTTACAGCCAATCTTTCTGAAAGCACATTCGATTTGCGTCCTGCCGTGGTGAAAAAATGGGTGGAAACTTTACCAATGGGCAGTACCGGTGAATCAAGCAAGCAACTTTACCTCGCGATTAAAAAAGTTAACCAACAAGAGAATCAACTGGACCAACAGCTTGAATTTTTAGAAGCCATTACACCGATATTTAATTTACTTTATCCGAGATTATCACAATACTTTTCTGATGTTTCTTTACCACTTGATAAAAAAACCCGCAATGTTATTCATGTTACTAGCTCTTTATTAAATGAAATTCTCGTTAGTTATCAATCTGTATTAAATGCCTTAGTCACTAAAAAACCTTTTGGCTGGAAAAAACCTTTTTCACTTGCTCTACATAGAACGTTTTTATTTAGTGCACAACTTCTTTGTACCCAAGGTTTAAGTTATCAACCAAGAACAAAAGGCGTATGGCATCAAATTTTTTGGTGTTACCGACAAGCTCAATCTTTCGGACTCTTAGGTAAGTGTTTCACCAATACAACGAATAAAGAATTGAAAACTTCTTTAGAGTTTGAATTAAAAAAATTACTTCTTTTATCATTATTGCCAGCAAATGATCTTGGCAAAAAATGCATGAAGGAGGTCTATAACTTAATGCCTTTATGGATTAAAAATACCGACCTCTCTGCACTTGAGCCTAAGCAAAAAGAATCTTGCTTTACATTAAACTTACTCAGCGATGTCCCAATTTATTTAGTTGGCACACGTAAAGATAAAACCAAACCATCGGTTGATCGGCATTTTCTTTCTACCCTTCGTTTAAAACAATTATTGTCGGCTTATTTAACTAAGTTAGATGAAGATGGTGCCCTACGTATAGGTAAAAATACTTTATCTAAAACCACTATAAACACACTGCTGACTGTTTGGTCTCGAAATCATTTAAGACAAAATGTGCGCAATGAAGGCACGGGGTTTGTTGATATTGTAACGGGCTTATCAGCAATACATTTTGTTTTAAACCAACAAGATCAACCCGCTTATGACGAAGCATCTATTGATGTACATGATAACTCTATTGATTTCGAATCAACTTTAAATATTGAAACCATTAATCAATTATCTGGCAGTAATACTTTAGGACTCAATCACTTTATTAGTGGTTCAGATCAAGAAGACGATATCTGGAAAAAAGTTTACGAAACAAAAATTAATGAGAAGCCCACAGAAGCGAATTGGATTGATAGCACTAAACTTAAAATTTCTAACTTTACAAAAAGTATTTTGCTGGACTACAGTAAAGACGGTTATCGCCTAAGTGTTAATGTTAATAAAGTAGATAGCTTATGTCATAATGAGTTGGTCGCTATTCGTGAACATGCTTTAGCTCCGTGGGCGCTTGCTCAAGTTAAATGGTTATATTTTTCTGAATTGGGTGATGTGCAATTTGGTGTAAATATTCTAAGCCACCATGTTTTACCTGTACATGTAAACTTCCAAGGTGAAGACCAATTAAGTAAACCTTTGCCTTGTTTATTAGGATTAGATCAACAACAACTTTTGTTGTTCGCACCAAATATGCCGGGCAGTTTTTCTGATAAAAAAATACAATTAGAACATCAAAAACAGTTTTCTATCATCGACATTAGAAATAAGCAGCACTCAACCACGGCTTTTGATGCTTATCTTATTTCAGAGCCTAAGGTTATGGAAACATCAAAACCAATAACAAATATTGTTCGACCTCAACATGCTCATCAAACAACAGTCGAAATGGAAGAAAAAATTTGGGCTAGATTCTAAGTCTCACTCCTTTTTTAAATTTATCCGTTTTTATTCAATTATTGCCTTTCTTTACTTGAAAGTTCTCTTTATGTACTCTATAGTCTTTTCAACGAGAACAATTAGAGAACATAATGCCAACTTTACTTGAAAAACGTATTTTAAACTTTATCCGTGCTTTTATTATTAAGCATGGCCACAGTCCCACTTTGGTTGAAATTGGGAAAGCGATGGAGATTAATTCAAAAGGAACCATTCATCGATATGTACAAAGTTTGCGTAATCAAGATTTGTTGGCAGAATCCGAGCGTGGCTGGCGCGGCATTCGTCTGACTGATGATGCATTGAGTAACTCCACTACCCTCCCATTAGTTGGGCGGATAGCCGCGGGCCAACCCATTGAGGCAATTCACGACAATGGTGAAATAAACTTAAGTGAAATGTTTGTGGGAAAAGATCGCTATGCTTTAGAAATAAAGGGCGATTCTATGATCAATATTGGTATTCTTGATGGTGATATTGTTGTGATTCAACCACAAAATACAGCGCAGTTTGGTGACGTTGTGGTTGCCTTAATTGATGATCAAGAAGCAACACTTAAACGATTCAAAAAACTTAAAGACGGGAGTATCGAACTAAGCCCTGAAAATGATGATCTCGAACCCATGATATATGATGCTTCACGGGTTGAAGTTCAAGGTCTATTGGTCGGGCAATTAAGAAGTTATTAATGTTCTATCGCTGATTAGGCACAGACCTTATAGGACGCAAAGTTTACAAATAATATTTTTCTGGCTTCTAACCCTCTAAATCTTATTTCGTGAGCTTTGCGTCCTATAGCGTTTAGCCGTATATCCAGCTTTTAGCTATATTACACGTCAAGGAATGCAGTATTTAATGCATTAGTTTCGATAAACTCACGGCGAGGTTCAACTTGATCACCCATTAATGTGGTAAATATTTCATCTGCAGCAACCGCATCTTCAATTTTAACTTGCAGTAAACGTCTGTTTTCAGAGTCTAAAGTGGTTTCCCATAATTGTTCCGGATTCATTTCACCCAAGCCTTTATACCGCTGTATATGCTGACCGCGTTTTGCTTCTTCCATTAGCCATTCCATAACTTGCTTGAAAGAATAAACTTCTTCTTTTCTTTCTCCGCGCTGAACATAAGCACCGTCACCTAATAAACCTTGAAGCTCTTCGGCCAAAGTTTTAAGTAATTTATATTCACCTGAAGCAAAGAAATCTCGATCAATCACTTTAATACTGTCTAAACTATGTTTAATAACACTAATTTTTGCACACCAATGGTTTTCTTCACCTTCAACATTATCCACAGCAATACGGTAGCTTTGTTCACTTTCGTCTGTTGCAAGACGTTGTTCTAATTCAGCAAACCAGTCTTTTGCTTCATCTTTATCCATGTCCGTGCTAACGCTTGTCATAGTAATCATTTTTTCTAAAACGGCAGCGGGGTAACGTTGAGAAAGACGCTTAATGCTTTCCATGACCACAATATATTGGTTTGCAAGTGACTCTAACGCTTGGCCCGTTAATGCAGGTGCGCTTGAGTTAACAAATAACTCGGTATTATCTAAAGCAACTTGTAAGAGATAGCTGCCTAATTCTGCATCGTCTTTTACATAACGCTCTTGCTTGCCTTTTTTGACCTTATATAGCGGTGGCTGAGCAATATAAATATAACCATTTTCAACCAATTCAGGTAGTTGACGATAGAAAAACGTGAGTAAAAGTGTGCGTATATGAGAACCATCGACATCCGCATCCGTCATAATAATAATACGGTGATAACGTAGTTTTGCTAGATTAAATTCTTCTTTACCAATACCGCAACCCAGTGCAGTAATGAGTGTTCCAACTTCAACTGAAGAAAGCATTTTATCAAAACGTGCTTTTTCAACATTTAAGATTTTGCCTTTAAGCGGTAGTATCGCTTGAGTTTTCCTGTTTCGACCTTGCTTGGCTGACCCGCCAGCAGAGTCTCCTTCCACTAGAAATAATTCTGATAATGCAGGATCTTTTTCCTGACAATCCGCTAACTTTCCAGGTAAACCCGCAATATCTAAAGCCCCTTTACGGCGGGTCATTTCTCTTGCTTTACGTGCTGCTTCTCGTGCGCGAGCTGCATCAACCACTTTTGAAGCAATGGCTTTACCATCAGCAGGATTTTCGAGTAAAAACTCTTGGAATTTTTCACCCACCACCGACTCAACAACACTTTTCACTTCTGATGAAACTAGTTTGTCTTTTGTTTGTGATGAAAACTTTGGATCGGGTACTTTAACGGATAACACCGCAACTAAACCTTCTCGGGCATCATCACCCGAAGTGCTAACTTTGGCTTTCTTTGCATTACCTAGACTATCAATAAAATTATTCATTGAGCGTGTTAATGCGCCTCGTAAACCGGCTAAATGTGTTCCGCCGTCGCGTTGAGGAATGTTATTGGTAAAACAGAAGATATTTTCTTGATAAGAATCACTCCATTGAAGTGCTGCTTCTACAACGATGCCATCTTTTTCTGTCTCAAAATAAAAAACGTTTTGATGTAAAGGTGTCTTATTACGATTTAAATGTTCTACGAACGCTTTTATTCCACCTTCGTATTTAAATTGATCAGTCTTACCATCTCTTTCATCTAAAAGGCTTATCGCCACGCCTGAATTAAGGAATGATAATTCACGTAAGCGTTTTGCTAAAATATCATAATGGTATTCCGTTAAAGCAAAAATTTCTGTACTTGGCTTAAAGCGGATTTCTGTACCGGTGTTCTCTGTGGTATCTACTTCTTTGAGTTCGTTTTGTGGATCACCCAAAGCGTAATCTTGTTGGTAGATCTTGCCATCTCGACGAATAGTTAAGCGCAGTGATTCTGATAAGGCATTAACAACCGAAACACCCACACCATGCAAACCACCGGAAACTTTATAGGAGTTATCATCAAATTTACCACCGGCATGTAATACAGTAAGAATAACTTCTGCAGCAGAACGGCCTTCTTCTTCATGATAGTCAACTGGAATACCACGGCCATTATCTTTAACCGAAATTGATTCATCAGTATGAATAATCACTTCGATTTTGTCACAATGTCCGGCGAGCGCTTCATCAATAGAGTTATCAACAACTTCAAAAACCATGTGATGCAGGCCTGAACCGTCATCTGTGTCACCAATATACATACCTGGTCTTTTTCGAACAGCGTCGAGGCCCTTAAGAACCTTAATATTTGACGAGTCGTAAGTACTGTTATCTGCCACTATTGATACTCCTGAGTATTCCTAGCATTAAGGATTTGATTGTACCACTTCTTTAATTAGTCCGTGTTCCACGTGGAACCTTTTAGATTCTATTTCTTCTGGTAAAACGAAAGAATTTTCTTCAGTTGCTGTCACAAAGAGCTGGGCTTTTGTATCAACCAGTAAATCTATTAAATTTTGACGGTGGTGAATATCCAGCTCTGCAGCCAGGTCATCAACTAAAAGTATTGATTGCTGATCCGTTGCTTGTTTTAGGTGACTAATTTGGGCTAAGCGCATTGCACACACCAATAGCTTTTGCTGGCCACGTGAAAAACTATTTTGCACAAGAATATTCTCATGTGTAATTTCTAAATCTGCTCGATGAGGGCCGAAAGAGGTAAAACCCTTTAAAGAATCTTTGGTGTAAGCCTGAAGCAATGTTTCTGTTAATGATAAATCTGCATTCCAACCACGCTGGTATTTAATGGAAACAGACAAGCCCATTAACTTTTCTACATACCGATTAAAAATAGGTAGAAAATCTTTTAGATAGTTTTCACGAAACAAAGTGATTTGTTTTGCGTATTGAATTAATTGATCGTCCCATATTTTAATAGAGGAGGGATTAAGTTTTTTTCTCAGTGCAGCATTGCGTTGCTTTAAAACACGATAATATTGTTGCCAGTATTTTAAAAACTCATGTTCCACGTGGAACACACCCCAATCAATAAACTGCCGTCTGTATTTAGGCCCTTGCTCCAATAATTTATGTACATCTGGATTAATAATTTGTACAGGTAAAAGAGAACTTAATTGGGCGACTTGTTTAATGTCTTGTTGGTTAATTCGAATACGTGTGGATTTGATTGAGCGTTCAAGACCCACCGCCGTAGATTCACCCTTTTCATTATTGATTCTGGCGAATAACTGCAATGCCGTCTCATTATGTGAAATAACGTGCTTAATGTGAGTCGTTCTAAACGAGCGCGCTAAAGAAAGTAAATATATAGATTCTAAGAGGCTTGTTTTGCCACTAGCATTAACGCCGTAGATATAATTACAGCGTTTGCTAGGGAATATTTTATTCTGACGAAGGTTTCTAACTTGATGGATATCAAGTTGAGTAAGATACATAGAGCTTACAAACGCATTGGCATAACAACGTATTTGCTATTTACATCATCAAGTCCAAATAAAAGACAGCTATGGTTAGAGTCAGTTAATTGCATAACCACCTCTTCAGATTTAATTGCACTTAAAGCATCTAATAAGTACGAAACATTAAAACCAATTTCGAATTCATCACCGTCGTAATCTACAACAATCACTTCTTCAGCTTCATCTTGTTCTGGGTTATGAACCGTCGCCATCAGTTGATTAGTGCTAAATTGCAGTCTCATTCCACGGTATTTTTCATTTGAAAGAACAGACGTTCGATTAAAAGCTTGATACAAGTGTGTACGAGGGCTTGTTACTTCATTATCTGATTTTTGAGGAATAACTTGCTGATAATCTGGAAACTTGCCATCAATCAGTTTTGAAGTAAAAATAATATCAGAGACAGCAATACGTATATGGTTTTCACTTAAAGAAACTTTAACCGGTTCATCCGTGTCTTCAAGTAACCTAGAGATTTCACTGATTGCTTTACGAGGTAAAATGACTTGTCGAGTTTCATTAAAATCAAGATCAATGATGGATTCACAGTACGCTAATCGATGGCCATCTGTAGCAACAGCAATAATTTTATTATTTGAAAGTTCTAACATTAATCCATTTAGGTAATAACGGACATCTTGTTGTGCCATACAAAATTGAGTTTGATCAATCAGCTTTTTAAAGATTTTTTGTGAAATAGTAAATTCATAAGGAGAAATGAGGGCATCAATACTTGGAAATTCAGTTGCAGACAAGGTTGATAAAGTAAATCGACTTCTTCCAGATTTTAACGTTGCTCGTTCATTTTCAATATTGATTTCAATTTGTGCACCTTCTGGTAGCGCTTTACAAATATCAAAAAGTTTACGTGCAGGTAGTGTGGTTTCAACGTCTTCAGTATTTTCAATTTCACAGGTGTTGATAATCTCAACTTCTAAGTCTGTTCCTGTTAATGAAAGAACATTATTTTTTACTGAAAGAAGAACGTTAGAAAGAATAGGTAATGTCTGTCTACGCTCTACGACGTTATTAACCATTTGTAATGGGTTAAGTATTGCATCTCGTGAAATACTGATTTTCATGTTTGTCCTTATTTATATATAAATATTATATTAACTTATTACTGTTATTATTAGGTAGCTATAAATCTGTGGATAACCGTATTTTTTCTTTTATTATCAATATGTTAGAGCAATGATAAAGCACCGTATAAAATCGTTATAACGTCTTATTAAGCTGTGGATAAGATCTGGATAACTGTGTTATTTTAAAGTTTAAAAAGTTATCCACAGTTTATTCATAACATATACAACACTTATTTATCTTTTACTCACAAGGGAAATTAAATAGGAGTCAACCCATTAGAAGTTAATTAAGTCGTCAACGTTCTCAATAAGTTTGTAAAATCCCCTTGCATATTTAAGTCTTCTTCTTTTAATTCTGCAATTTTACGACACGCATGAATCACGGTTGTGTGATCCCTTCCTCCAAATGCATCACCAATTTCTGGGAGGCTATGGTTGGTTAATTCTTTACATAGAGCCATGGCCATTTGTCGTGGCCGAACAATAGAACGGGTTCGTTTTTTAGATAATAAATCAGCATGGCGAATTTTATAGTACTCAACAACCGTCTTCTGAATATTCTCTATAGTAACGAGTTTAGCCTGTAAGGCCAACAGATCACGTAAAGCTTCTTTAGCAAAATCAAGAGTAATTGGCATTCCAGTAAAAGATGAGTTTGCCATCACTCGACGCAATGCACCTTCAAGTTCACGAATATTAGAAGGTAAGCGTTTAGCAATGAAAAAAGCTACCTCGTTAGGTAAATCTACGTGAGAAAGTTCAGCCTTACTTTTTAATATCGCAACACGAGTTTCAAGCTCTGGGGGTTCAATGGCGACCGGTAAGCCCCAACCAAATCGAGATTTTAAACGATCATCAAGCCCATCCACTTCTTTAGGGTAACGATCACAGGTCATGATAATTTGTTTTTGACCCTCTAATAAAGCATTAAAGGTGTGAAAGAATTCTTCTTGCGAGCGTTCTTTTTTTGCAAAGAATTGAATATCATCAATTAGCAGCGCATCGACCGTTCGATAATAAGCTTTAAATTCATTAATACGATTATGTTGAAGAGCTTTAACCATATCAGCAACAAACCGTTCAGAATGAAGGTAAACAACATTGGCTTCTGGATTTCGATTAATCAGTTCATTGCCAATGGCGTGCATTAAATGGGTTTTACCTAAACCGACGCCACCATATATCAGCATGGGGTTATAGCTGCCGCCAGGATTTTCAGAAATTTGCAGCGAAGCGGCTCTGGCTAATTGGTTTGAATTACCCTCAACAAAATTTGCGAAAGTAAAATTAGGATTTAAAGAGCTGGATCGTTTGATAGGCTCAATTTTAGTTTGTGCTGCAACAAAATTAGGACGAATTTGTTCAGGCGTTTTTTCACTGCCAATAATCACACTCACTAATGGCGGTGTTTGGCTTAGAGAATTAAGTAAATTCTGGATTGATTGAAGATAATTGTCTGTAACACGATCTTGTACGAATGAATTTGGTGCCAGAAGTTGAATATCATTGTTTTTAAATGAAACCTGTAAAGGGCGTATCCAGGTACTAAATTCTTGTGCGGAGAGATCGTTTTGTAGCAGGGAGAAACATTGATCCCATATGATTTGCGACACAACGGACCCCCTTGAAAAGTAGAATGAAAATGGAGAACGATTCTAACCGTATCCTAAAAAGTTATCCACAGGCAAAAGCCCTTTTGTTTCAAAATTTTAAAAGTAAAAAAGTCAGCCTTTAAAAGACAGTAAAGCAATTAAGCCCATCTTTAGGTTGACACGAGCGGCGTAGAGCAGTATTGTTCACGACCTTTTTTTGAACCCATTTAAGCGACTTTTTCGCTTAAATTTTATGAATATTTAGACGGTTATCGCTATGAAAAGAACATTTCAACCAAGTACTTTAAAACGCGCTCGCAGACATGGTTTTCGCGCTCGTATGTCAACAGTAGGTGGCCGTAAGGTTATCAATGCTCGTCGTGCTAAAGGCCGTAAACGCATCGCTCAATAATTCCCAGGCATCTTTTCCTTATGTTAACCGGTCGATTCGCTCGGCAGCATCGGTTAACCCAAGCTTCTGAGTTTAAAAATGTATTTGCAGCTCCTGTTATAAAACAAGGGGATGCGAATATGTTGCTGTTAGCGATTAAAAATAATCAGCCAACAGCTCGCTTGGGCCTCGCTGTTGCAAAAAAACAATTAAAACTCGCGGTTTCAAGAAACCGTTTTAAACGTCTTACCCGTGAAAGTTTTCGGCAACACCTTAATAGCATGAGTTCTTTGGATATTGTTGTGATTGCACGCTCTGGTGCACTACGAAAATCAAACCAAGAATTACTCGAGCTCCTTTCTAAAAACTGGCAAATCCTAAATAAAAAATGCGAAAAATTATCTCAGGTATAATAGCCGCGTATCGTTATATAATAAGCCCGATTTTAGGGCCGAGCTGTCGCTTTACGCCAACGTGTTCTGAGTATTCGCAAACAGCAGTGATGCGGTTTGGTGTAATAAAAGGTGGCTGGTTAGCATTGAAAAGAATATTTAGCTGCCACCCGTGGGGTAAACATGGGTATGATCCAGTGCCAGAAAAACAAGATTTAAATACTAAAAATTAACTACAATAAAGAAGTCATATAATGGAACAACAACGTCTATTTTTAACTATTGGTTTATTCTTCTTACTCTATCTTGCATATGATGCTTGGCAGGTTCAGTTTAATCCTCAGCCTATTCCACAAACTCAAATAACCAGTAACGCGGCACCTTCGGCAGATGGTGTTTCGACTATTCCACAAGGCGCTGATAATTCAGTCTCTAATCAAGGAAGTCTTTCAACCGTACCTTCAGCAATACCAAACGCATCAACTATACCTGTTGTTAAAGCAATGCAGCAAGCGCAACGAGTAATAGTGACAACCGATGTTTTACGTGTAGAAATTGATTCTCGCGGTGGTGATGTTCGGGTTGTTGATTTGGTTAAATACCCAGAAACAAGTAAGGATGATGAAAAAGCATTTCGTCTAATGAGTGATGCGAATGAAATTTTATTTATTGCACAGTCTGGTTTTGCCGGTAAAGCAAAAAGTAATGATGGCACAGTAACCGCGGCACCTAACCATAATACGATTTATAGAATAGAAAATACGTCTTACCAATTAGACGAAGGTAAAAATCAAGTTGTAGTTAACATGACATGGTTAAGCCCAGAGAATGTTTTATTTACAAAAAGCTATGAATTCAATCGTGGCAGTTATCAAATAAGTGTTAAACACAAAATTCAAAATAATAGTTATGCTGCATGGCGCGGTAATTTATATCAGCAGCTACAACGTAAAGATTTTGCTGATGAAAATCAGTCTTCCTTTATTTACACCTACACAGGTGGCGTGTTGTACAGCCCAGAAGAAAAATATGAAAAGATTAAGTTTTCAGATATGGCAGATGAAAATTTAAATCGTGATGTTAAAGATGGTTGGGCTGCAATGATTCAACATTATTTCCTTGCAGCATGGATTCCGCCAACAGGTTCAGAGTACAGTTATTACACCAGTGACCAAGGTTCAGAACGATACACCATGGGCATGAAAGCAAAGCAAGAAACGCGAGTAGAAAAAGCGGCAACACAAACGCTAGTAAATACTTTATATGTAGGGCCAAAGTTACAGGCTGACTTAGAAAAGATAGCCCCTGGTTTAGAGCTAACTGTTGATTATGGTATTTTAACGATTATTGCAAAACCTATTTTTTGGTTGCTAGGAAAAATTCATGGCTTTGTTAATAACTGGGGCTGGTCGATTATTTTATTGACCATGTTAATTAAGTTAATGTTTTATAAGCTTTCAGAAGCCAGTTATAAATCCATGGCAAATATGCGTAAGGTGCAACCGCGCCTTGCTGCAATGAAAGAACGTTTTGGTGGTGATCGTCAGAAGATGAATAAAGCCATGATGGAAATGTATAAGAAAGAAAAAATTAATCCTCTCGGCGGCTGTTTACCGATTGTTGTACAAATTCCGGTTTTTATCTCTTTATATTGGGTGTTGCTAGAAAGTGTAGAGTTACGCCAAGCAGATTGGATTTTCTGGTTCACTGATTTATCAGCAAAAGATCCTTACTTTGTTTTACCTTTATTAATGGGTATTACAATGTTTATCCAGCAAAAATTAAATCCACCACCAATGGATCCAATGCAAGCAAAAATTATGCAAGCGTTGCCGATTGTGTTTACAGTGTTCTTCGCCTTCTTCCCTTCAGGTTTAGTTTTATACTGGGTCGTGAATAATACTTTGTCGATTTCACAACAGTGGTATATCACAAGAATAGTGATCAAAGCTTAAAAAAGAAGTATTACAACAAAGGGCGTAGGTGGCATGGGGGTTTATTTTTATCTCCATATTATCTACGCCCTTTTTAGTTAAAGAATTTATTTTATAGAGCTGGAATTATAAATGGCTGATAATAAGACAGATACGATAGCAGCAATTGCCACCCCACCCGGTCGCGGCGGCGTTGGGATTATTCGTGTTTCAGGCCCTTTGGTTAAAGAGATAGCTCAACAAATACTCGCTAAATTACCTAAACCTCGATTTGCAGATTACCTTCCTTTTTTGGACTCAAAGAGCGAAACGATTGATTCGGGTCTAGCGCTATATTTTGTTGCACCAAACTCTTTTACCGGAGAAGATATTTTAGAACTTCAAGGCCACGGTGGCCCAGTGGTAATGGATTTATTATTACAAGAAGTGGTTCGTTTAGGTGCAAGGATCGCAAATCCCGGTGAATTTTCTGAGCGTGCCTTTTTAAATGACAAAGTTGATTTGGCCCAGGCAGAAGCAATTGCAGATTTAATTGAAGCAGGCTCAGAACAAGCAGCAAAATCTGCAGTAAAATCTTTGCAAGGTGAGTTTTCTCGTTGGATAGATCAAAGTGTGGAAGCGCTTACTCACTTACGCATGTATGTTGAGGCAGCGATTGATTTTCCTGAAGAAGAAATAGATTTTTTATCCGATGGCCATGTCACAAAATCTCTAGAAAATATTTTAGTTGAAATGGATAAAATTTTTGCTTCAGCACAACAAGGTGTGTTGTTACGTGATGGAATGCGCGTGGTATTAATTGGTCAACCTAACACCGGCAAATCAAGTTTACTCAATGCTTTAGCGGAGCGAGATTCTGCGATTGTGACTCATATAGCAGGAACAACACGTGATGTATTGAGAGAAGAAATTAATATTGATGGAATGCCTCTACACATTATTGATACCGCAGGACTGCGAGAAAGTGATGATGTGGTTGAACAAGAAGGCATTAAAAGAACTTGGATAGAAATAGAGCAAGCCGATCGCGTTTTATTATTGGTCGATGATAAAACAGGCATAACAGACCAAGACGAAAAAATACGTCAACAATTACCCAAGCATTTAAAAGTGACGATTGTTAGAAATAAAATAGATTTAACCGATTCACAAGCCTTTCAGAACGAGAATGAAATAGCGCTTTCTGCAAAATCAAAAGACGGTCTTGATTTACTTCGAGAACATTTAAAGAAAATAATGGGTTACACGGGTTTGACCGAAGGTGTTTTTTTGGCGCGTCGTCGACATTTAGATGCTTTAGTGCGAGCAAAAGATTTTGTTATTAATGGTCAAAGGCAACTCAATGAATCAAAAGCCGGCGAGCTATTAGCTGAAGACTTGCGTCAGGCACAACACGCACTAGGAGAAATTACAGGACATGTCAGTAGTGATGAGTTGTTAGGAAAAATATTTTCGAGTTTTTGTATCGGAAAATAAAACAGTTTTATTTTGTTAAAAAGCGTTCCACCGTTGCATTGATAAGAGTTAGACCGATAGGCTTAGTTAAGTAGCCGTCAAAAAGATTTTCATCCGTATCACGCTCATCACTTTTTAAGGCCGAGGTAGCAATAACAGGAATATTTTTGATAGAGGGTTCTTTTTTAATGGATAGCGTCGCTTCTATACCAGACATAATAGGCATCGTAATATCCATCAAAATTAAATCTGGCTTGTGTTCTAAAGCAAGCTCAACACCCTGATGACCATTTTCAGCTTCGATAAAATGGTAATCTTTATCAGCTAAAAAGGCTTTAAGAAGCATACGGTTAGCAGGAATATCATCAACGATGAGGATTGTTTTATTGTCCATGCTGCTCAAAATAAAGGCACGCCTATAATATTATCTTTTAAAGTTATTTATTTTCTGTTTAAAAGAAGATAAATCGTCATGATTAAAACAATTATAGCGTAAGTATTGGTATAAATGGGTGATTTCGATAATCAGTTGTTTTTTGTGAGGGATAGCTTGAATTAATCTCAAAGAAAAGTCTTCAGCGCCTTCGTAGGCTTTTTTCTCAAGCGCAGATTTTTTAATAAATTTTAAATAGTAACGCTGACAAATATCATTTGTTTTGTGCTTTACTGAAAAAACAACATAACTAAGTAGCGCGGTTAACACGGCAAGAATACTAAAGAGTAATTGCGATAAGCCTTGCCAAGAAATATCAGGAATGCCAAGTGCTTGAAAAAAAGCTTTTTGTTGTTGCGTGTTATAACCTAATATCCACTGATTCCAGCGATTATTAATGGCATCCCATGTATGGCGCGCTTGCTTAAATTGCGTAGACAACCAACTAGTGTCATAAAGATAAGAAGGTTTTTTACGATTAGAATTTAAACGTAACGCATCATCATTGTTTTCAATATTTTCTGGCGGTATCGATGCAGTAGGATCAATACGCACCCAACCTTTTTCATCTAAAAAAACTTCTGACCAAGCATGTGCATCGGATTGGCGCACCGTCATATAATGATCAATCGGGTTTATTTCGCCTCCTTGATAACCGGTAACAACGCGCGAGGGAATGCCCGCAAGGCGCATTAATACTGTAAAGCTAGATGCATAATGTTCACAGTAGCCGCGTTTTGAATCGAATAAAAATTCATCGACAGGGTTGTTATATAATAACGGCGGCTTGCGACTATAGTAAAAATCTTCAGTAGCAAAATAATTTAAAACATTGTCTATGGTTTTTTTATTATCACCATTAACTTTAAGTTTAGACATTAAACGACGAGACTGATAAAGCATACTCTCGGACTCATCTAAAAAAACGTTGGGTAGTTTTAAATACCGTTGCAGAGTAATTTGAGAATAAGCGGGCATGACATATTGAGTATAAGAACTTAAAGTATATTGTTTAAGTGTTTGTACGGGGCGCAAAGAAACCATTTGCATGTTTGCAGAGAACCGCGCTTTTTCAGGTAGGGTGGATGGAATATCTAATGCGAACAACCAATAATTATTATGTGGCTGCAGGGTGATTTCGTAATTAGTTTTCTTGCCTCTGCCAGTAAAGTTATAGCTTGAAATTGCCAAGCGTTCATTGTCTGGTGAGGTCCAGTCGTAGCCATTAAAATCCCACATTACTGGGCCACGCCAATAAAGATGAGATGCCGCAGGCACTTTTGAACTGAACTTAACGCGAAAGGCGACCGCGTTATTATTACTTAATTGGCTGATACGTCCGGGCGACATTTGATCAGACAGGCCTGTTTTCCCAGAAAAAGCATCTTCAGGTAAACCCCAAAGCGGGCCATTAACTCTAGGAAATAAAATAAATAAAACGATAGCAAAAGGAATGGCTTGAGCGAGCATTTTTAAAGTGAGTTTAAAATGTTGCTGCTCGTAAAATTTAATGGTTTTTAAAGAAAATGTTTCTTCATGATGTATGGTTTTATAATCATGTTGAAAGCCAACTAACGCGGTAAATAATATGATGAGCGCAAAAATCATAATAATGGCGACAAGAATAGACTGGCTAAAGAGGAAGTTGATCACAATAGAAAATAATGCCAAGTGAACAATTAATGCGACATCACGATAAGATTTAATTTCGAAAAGCTTTAAAGCTAATAGACCAAGCAGCATCGCTGATCCGGCATTACGACCGATGAGTGTATGGTAACTAAATAAAAGACCAGTCAATAACAGCAGAGTGATGAGAAATAAAATAATTTTATTCGGCAAACCACAAAAGTGTAAATCATGCGCGCCCCGCCAAAGCAATAGCCCAATCATAAACAGGCTTAACCATAGCGGTAAGTGTGAAAAGTGAGGAATAAAAACCAAAAACATACCCAGCAATAATAATAATTTTGCCAGATTAATGTTTGGTTTGAGTAGGCTATTTAGAAGCATCAAAGAGTGCAAGTTGCTTTAAACAAGCGTCTAAATGCACCTTACTTGAAAGTGGCGGTAATGTAATATTGGGCAAACGTAAACCATAAATTAAATGCTGTTCTTCTGCGAGCAACAACCAACGACAAAGTTGAGAGAGCTTTGGTTCAATACCATTGACTGTGGTATCTAAATAGTTGATCCACAATTCATCTGAGGTCGTCGCTGAAAATTCTTTGGTCTGTAAGGTGTTATGTCGTGCAAAATTTTTCCAGTGAATATGTTGCAGCGAATCACCTTCAATAAAATTACGCAGGCCTTTAAAATCATCATTGCCTGTTAATACTTGTTTAGTGCCATCAGATAATCCAGAAAGTTTTATGGGTAGTGATGTATGAGAAGAGGGTTTTGGATAAACCAATTGTGCTTGGTCAAATTGTATTAATGCCCATGTACGAAACAAACCAAAAGGGAAGCGGCTTTCAATGGTAAAACGTGGCAAGGGAATGTTTCCGCGCTGATCAAACTGGTGTCTTACCGTTAAGGTAGTAATGCTATTTTCAGAAATATCGCTTAGGGTTTTTATTTTGTGTGGGCTGTAGGTAATAACTGAGAATCTTGCAGCATGATGTTGGTTGTTAACCTGTACAGAAAAAGAAGCATTTTCACCTGCAAAAACCGGGTGACAGATAGCAGGGCCAAAGCTCAATTTTAATAAATTATTATAGGTATGAAAAATAGTCACAACAGATAAGCTAGTGAGTAGAAAGGTTAAAAGATAGCCAAGACTATTGCTGTAGTTAATAGATCCTAGCAGCATAATAAAAAGCATTAAGGCAAAAACCAAACCCTGTTTAGTCGGTAAAATATAGACGCGACGCTGGGTTAGAACATAGGGCGTCGGTAGCGGCCCTTCTCCAACAAAAAAGCGTTGTAACTTAAAACTATTTTTTATGCGGCTGATCATTATTTAGAGGAAAACGTCATTTTAAGGAATCGCCACGTCTTTTAATAAAGCCTTATGAGAATAGACATTATCAGGATCAATAGGAATTAAACGATGTTGAATAACCCCAGGCAGAACCGCTTGCACATCTTCTGGAATAACGAAATCACGTTCATTGAGCATAGCCCATGCTTTACTAACGTGTAACAAAGCTAAACCCGCTCGGGGGGAGAGTCCGTTTTGGTATAAGCCAGATTCTCGAGAGTAAGAAATTAAGGCTTGCACATAATCAAGTAAAGCATCAGAAACCTTTATTTTTTTAACATTTTCTTGCAAGGTAATAAGCTCTGCTTTGGTGATACATGGTTTAAGTTCTTTTAAGCTATCACGACGATCATCCGCAATAAGTAATTGCCGTTCAGCATCTTTATTTGGATAGCCAAGTGAAATGGACATTAAAAACCGATCGAGTTGCGATTCAGGCAAGGGAAAGGTGCCTACTTGTTCAGAAGGGTTTTGTGTCGCGATGACAAAAAAGGGTTGCTCCAATTTTCGAGTTAATCCTTCTAATGTGACTTGCTGTTCTTCCATGGCTTCAAGCAAGGCGCTTTGAGTTTTTGGTGTGCTGCGATTTATTTCGTCAGCCAGTAAGATGTGGTTAAAAATAGGCCCAGGATGAAAAATAAATTTTTGATTGTTTTGATCATAAATAGAGACACCTAAAACATCAGCGGGCAGCATGTCACTGGTAAACTGAATGCGACCAAACTGTAAGCCGAGTAATTGCGCTAATGTATGTGCCAGTGTGGTTTTACCAACACCGGGCAAATCTTCAATGAGCAGATGGCCTTTGGCGAGGACGCAAGTAAGAGCTAAACGAAGCTGATGCTCTTTGCCCAAAATAATGCCATTTGCCGCAGAAATAATGGCATTTAATTGTTGCTTAAAATCAGCGTGTTGCATAAATTTACTCACTCAGTTTATTGTCGTAGTCAGACCTAAAATTCTGGAAGTTGTTCGATATTATGTTAAAAAAATTTAAAATCAGTTTACTTATTATTAGCGCCTTAACCGTATCAGCCTGTACCTCGTTTGGCTATTACATGGATCTCATGGCGGGGCATTCGGAGCTTTTGGAGCAACAAAAGCCGGTTGCAGAACTCGTTGAAGACAAAAATACACCAGAAAAATTACGAGAGCTACTTGTAAAGAGCCAAAAAATACGCGATTTCGCCTCTAAAAGTCTCCTACTTCCAGAAAATGACAGCTACCGGCATTATGCAGATATAAAACGTCCATATGCGCTGTGGAATGTAATTGCGACAAAAGAGTTTTCTATTGAACCTAAAAAATGGTGCTATATATTCGTTGGCTGTATGAGTTATCGAGGTTATTTTTCAAAACAAGAAGCGATAGATTACGCGGCAGAATTAAAAAGCCAAGGTTTTGATGTTCATGTGGCCGGTGCTAAAGCGTATTCAACCCTAGGCTGGTTTGATGATCCCTTGTTAAATACCATGATGTATAAATCGGAAGCACGTCGTGCCGGTATTATTTTTCATGAGTTATCGCACCAGTTAATTTATATCGATAATGATTCGGCATTTAATGAAGCCTTTGCAACCACGGTTGAGCAAGAAGGGGTGCGTCGTTGGATGCTTAATTCAGGCAAAGAAAAACAGTACGCCACCTTTTTGTTAGATAAAAAGCGAGATACTCAAATTAATCAAATTTTACTGGAAATACGAGCGTCATTAAAAGAGCTTTATCTTAAGGCTCTACCAGTAGAAAAGATGAGGCAAGAAAAAGCAGGAGTCTTCCATCGTATGGAAGGGCGATATCAACAACTTAAAAAAACATGGCAGCAAGATAAAAATAAAAACGATTATGATCCGTGGATGCTACAAGGCCTGAATAATTCACATCTATCCTTAATCGCAACATACCATCACTTAGTGCCAGTATTTAATCAAATGTTAGAAAACACGAAGCATGATTTGAAAGTGTTTTATACAAACGTTGAACAGGTAGGCGAACTGAATAAAAAGAAAAGAACGACATACTTGAATGATGTTAAATTAATTAAAACATTAAGTATGGTGAAGTAAAAGTTAAGTTTATTGCCTCGTTAATAATGACTTTGGTCGTTTGAATTTTTTACGAGATTGTTCAACTTTAGTATACGTTATACAGCCTTTAACATGATCATTTATAATCCCCATTGCTTGCATAAGCGCAAACATGGTTGTAGGGCCAACAAATTTCCAGCCGTGTTTCTTTAATGCCTTTGATAAAGCAATAGATTGATCGGAGGTTGTTAGAGTTTGTGCTTTAGCGAGTTCTTTTTTGCTTGGTTCAAACTGCCAAAAAAAAGCGGCGAGAGAACCATATTCTTTGATCATTACTTGTGCCATTTTAGCGTTATTTATTACTGCTTCAATCTTTCCCCTATGACGAACAATGCCGGCATCTTTTAATAGTCGGCTAACATCACGTTGAGTAAAGCGGGCAATTTTATTGAAATCAAAACCAAGAAAGGCAGCGCGAAAATTTTCACGCTTAGTAAGAATAGTGCGCCAACTTAAGCCACACTGAAAGCCTTCTAAACAAACCTTTTCAAATAATTGAATATCTTTTTTAACAGGAAAACCCCATTCAGTATCGTGATAGTGTCGATATTCATCGGTTGAGTCGCTCCAGCTACAGCGCTTTTTGCCGTCTTTAGAAACGGTTGTTGATGTCATATTTTATAATTACTTTATCTTTTAGTCTTTTGTTAGTCCAAGCATGGCCACTTTTAAGTCACTGTCTGCAGGTTTGTCACCTAGCCAAATTTTTAATAGTGCATTAAAGAAAGGATCGCTTTCTATTAAGCCTTTATTATTACCGTTTATAATAACGTGAGTGCCTGTTGTTGGAATAAAGTGAAGGTCAATGACATCACCTGATTTAACAGTTTCAAACAGCGTATTGAATTTTATTATTTGAGGTTGAAATACTTTGAATTCTTTTTCGCTTAAATTATTTTCAAAACCTTCGTTCCAGCCGTTCACTAATTTTTCTTTACTTACTTCGTCATAAAGAAAATGCATACTAATGCGTTTTTCGCCGTGCAACTTTAAAATATCTTTTGTGTTATTAGATCTTGTCTCTAAATAAAGAGAGCCAATATAAATATCGAATATAAATTTTGTACGAATACCCGCGCCATTGAGTTTTAGTTTTGTTGATTGATCAGTGAAAGCTGCAGTTTCAGAAATGTTAATCCCGGCCACCTCTCTTGCTTGAATCGTCAGAGAAGCTAAAGAGAGCAATATGATTAAAGTATAAAATTTCATTATTTTTATCCTCAAGGGTCTAATTATTCATTTTCATGTTCGGCGCGTATGCTGATATCTTGGTCATCTATAGTGACATAGAGATTAATAGGTCGGCAACATACTTGGCAATCTTCTATATAGTCTTGTTCGGCTATGGAGCAATCAATCACAATATCTATAGACTCACCACAATAAGGGCAATCGAGGGTGTGTGTTTGTAGTAAGTTCATATTGATATCTTAAATCATGTTTTATTGCGGTGCTGATGTTTTGTGAAGTTGTGAATCTGATAAAGATGCATTAGGATTTACTAATGTATGTGGTAATCAGTTAATTAATCGTCTTATTTAATGTAGATATAAACTTTATAAAGCGTTAATCATATTTAACAACTTTAAACTTGAACTATTTCTAAAGATGGGGCATCTAATTGTCGATATTAAGAAACATCGCCATTATAAAAGGCTTTAACTGCCTGAAAATTAAGGAAATCAATATGTTCAAATTAAGCCTTATAAAACTAAGTTTAATCGTCTTAATCTCTATTTATTTTCAGACGGTCACCGCAGCACAATTGCGAATTTCGAGTGAAAAATTAAAGCCTATTATTAATCAGAAGAACCTTACGATTTTAGATGCTCGTTCAAAAGATGATTACGATGTGGGTCATATTCCGGGAGCAATTAGTTTTCCGGTGTCTTTTTCTTATAAACACTTTAGCACGGATGGCAAAATACAAGACCCTATTCGTATGCAAAAATTGTTTAGGGAAAGAGGTTTAGATAAAAATTCTCAAGTGGTAATCTACGATGAAAATAAATTGATTAATTCTGCTCGCATGTTTTGGACTTTAGAAGTGTACGGCCTGACTAAAATAAAAATATTAGATAAAGGTTATACGTATTGGCGCAATAAAAATTACCCAACATCACAAGTAATACCCACGGTTAAGCCAAGCAAGTATGTAGCGACCATAAAACACGAGCGTTTAGCCAGTAAATTTGCTACTCAGCTTGCGATTAAAAATAAAAATAAAGTGATTATTGATGCGCGTTCTTTACTGGCATATAACGGTAAAGAGTCAGTTGCAAAACGTTTTGGGCATATTCCAAATGCAATCAATGTTCCTTTTTCAAGGCACATAACAACAGACTTAGGTGTAGTAGGTTTAAAGCCGATACATGAGCTAAAGAAAATATATGCAAACATTCCTAAAGGAAAAAAAGTCATTATTTATTGCAAAATAGGTTTGGTCTCATCAACAAATTATTTTGCATTACGAGAGCTAGGTTATGATGTTGCAAATTATGATGCCTCCTGGCGTGAATGGGGCAACGATGATTCTTTGCCGATAGAAAACTAAACAGGCTGTAATTTATGTGGCAACGTTTAAGCATTCGCACACAATTAATTTTAATGATGTCCGGGCTGTTAAGCATTGTAGGCTTAGGAACATTAGGTTTAGTCAATTGGTTTGATATTAAAGAACGCCAATCATTGGCCATAGAGCAGGCTGATACTTTAGGCCGATCATTAAATAATGATTTACTGAATGCGTTAATAAATACAAATGCAGATACCCTATCTAATATTAGCCTACGTATAGAGGGCTTTAAGTCGGTTGATGCATTGCAACTTTATAATGTAAAAAATGAAGCAGTTTTCTCGTATGGAGAGAATACTTATATTAAAGAAAATCTTTTTAAAGAGCTCAGTGTTAAAAAATCATTCTTTGATGTATCAGGACGACTCTTTATTAAAACGTCTATTCTGGCAGATGATTACCCCTACGGTTCTTCAATTATTGTTATCAACCCAGAGCAATATAATACGAGAGTCAAAGAAAATTTTATGACTTTGCTGTGGATCTTTCCGGTTGAGCTGATCATCGGTATATTCATTGCTTGGCGAATTAGTTTACATTACAGCAAACCTTTCGAAGTTCTCGCGACGGCGATGCAAGAAAATGATATTGAAAACAATGCATTTAAACGTGTCGATACACAGTCAAAAAATGAAGTAGGCATGTTATTTTCAGGCTATAACGCAATGATGACAGCCATTATTAAAAAAACGGAAGTGTTGCGTTATCAAAGCCACCATGACAGTTTAACAGGGCTATATAATCGCTATGCGATTGAAAAGGATCTAACATTAATTTTGCATAATGATAGTTACCCGTCCAATGTTCTTATAAATTTAGATCTCGATAAATTTAAATCTATTAATGATTCCGCCGGACATGTCGCAGGTGATGAATTGCTACAACTCGTTGGACATACTATAAAACAATCTGTACCGAAGGACGCCTGTGTTGCTAGAATCGGAGGTGATGATTTTTTTATACTTTTAAAAGATGCAAGTGAAGACAAGGGCTTAGCAATAGTTAAAACCCTACAAAAAAAATTCAGTGATTTTCGTTTTGTTTGGCAAGGTGAAACGATATCAACATCTGCCACCATGGGTGTCGTAGTATTCAAACCTTTTGAGTACACTCTGACCGAGTTAATAAAAACAGCAGATATTGCTTTTTATAACGCAAAAGCAAAAGGTCAAAATAAAATACATGTTTATGATGAAAATGATAAAGACGAAGAACAAATCACCACAGAAATTCAAATAGCGAAATTTATAAAAGAAGCCTTAAATAAAGGCCCTTCTCGTTTTGAATTATATGCTCAAGCGATCGTGCCGCTACAGAGAGAACCAACAAAATCAAGTTATGAAGTTTTAATTCGTATGTTTGATTCCGATGGAAATTTTCTCGCGCCAGATTCCTTCTTGCCCATAGCTGAACGTTACCAATTAATGGTTGATATCGACAAGCATGTTCTTATCACATACCTAGAGTTCGTGGCGAAAAACCCAAGCCACCTTGATGATTTAGAATTTGTGCATATTAACTTAGCAGGCGGCACGTTAAATCAAAAAGATTTTCAAGATTGTGTAAAAGATGCGATTGGTAAATATAATTTCCCATGGCCAAAGCTGGAACTAGAAATTACAGAAAGCTCATCCATCGGTAATTTATTACACGCAGAAGAGTTCATTAATTTTTGTAAGCAGCACGGCATAGGTTTTGCTTTAGATGATTTTGGTACCGGCATGTCATCTTTCGAGTACCTAAAGAATTTACCTTTTGATGTAGTAAAAATTGATGGCTCGTTTGTAAGAGAAATGCTAACCGATCCGGTTGATCACGCCATGATTCGTTACACTCATGAAATCAGTAAATTACGCAACCAAGAAACGGTAGCGGAATATGTCGAAACCCAAGCCGACGTAGATGAGCTGAGAAAAATCGGAATAACCTACGGCCAAGGATATTTTTTAGGCAAACCTAAACCACTTGTCGAGTGGCTGAAAAATAAAAACGCTTAGTTGATTATGTTTCGCGGCGCTTCTACCTATGGACGGCGCAAGAATAAACATTGAAAACCATGAAAGCGGATGAGGCCGCCTAAGCCAATTACAATAGAAGTAATATTTTCATAAAAACACTTTATAATATACTAATTATAATTCATTTCTTCTAGTTTGGCGGGCAAGTATTACAGTATGCACGTTGTCTTTATAATTACTTTCGCTACTAGACAGCAAATAACAAATTTTTGGACTATCATTAGCGTGTTACATAATTATTACATAATCATTAAATATTAATTACAGTATTATTATCAATAATGTATTACATAATTCAAACGAACATATTGGCTAATACGTATTAGAGAGCGCTGAGCAATGAACAAAACTTATATCTGGTGGAAATTTCTATGTTTTACCGCCGTCATTAATATCTTCATCTGGTTGGCGGCAATATGGATGCATTCAGATGTGCAGGGCTTTTCGTATACACAACCAATATTATCTGGAATCTACGTGATGGTATGTGCTTTTCGTTCATTCTATCCAAGAGTCGATTTAGAACGTTATTGTTTGTTTGACACACCAATATCATCCGTCGCTCTTGGTCGAACACTCGCGACCATAGCAGAAATATGTTTTAGTATTCAAATTGCACTTTTGATCTATGATCTAGGTATCCTGCTCGATTCATCAACAATCATTTACACATCCTACGCAATAGTGCCCATTATTGTTTTAGCTCAAATTAGCTGCTGGTATGCCGCCCTCACGCTGAATCACTTATGGCACGGAGTGGAGGAATCTGCCTGGGTCATAATGCTTCTATTGGCGGCAGGTTGTTTTCTTGCCGGCTTCACAACGCTAGATGGTGTTTATAAAGTATTAATGGGGGTCGGTATATTAAGCTGCATAGGTAGTGCTTACATTATGTTATTTATAGATATCCCAATGTATTTTTCAAGAAAAGAAGATGGTTCAAAATCAGGCATAAAATATTTAACAATTGAAGAAGGCATTCAAGATGCTGTAAGTCGACGTGTTCAAACCAGCGACTGGGATATCTGGAAGAAAGAAGCGGTATGGATTACTCCATACTTTACTATTGGTGTTTGGCTAAGCATCAGCATGGCAGTAGTAAATTTTAATGCTTCAGCAACGGCCCTTGTCTTTATCTCTGGATGATTAGCAATACAGCTTGCGGCTGATTTAAATTGATATTTGTAAAAGTAATCTGTTTCTTTTAGTGTTCTTTTATCTTGGTTTTGCCAAGAAACATAATCTGACCAACCCGCATTATTAAATTCCTTACATGTAGGATATGAGGTTTCATCGACTTCATCTCTTCTTTTTACGCTGGCTAAGCAGAAAGGAAACGTAAGACCAAAGAAAGAAGACGAGTAGAAAAAGATGCAGAATGAGGGAGGCCCAGAAGGCCTCCTGCACTGAAACAAGGCTGGCTATGACCAGGATCACAACAGTGATTCCGGCGGGAATAAGCAGCATGTTTATCCAAGATCTTCCCGCTGCGATTAAAAGTCCTATCAATATGCCCCAGAAACCCCAGGGGGTGACTAATGCGATGACCAGATTTTCACTCACCTTCTTTCCGTGCAGTTCTTGAGCGTTTTGTTAGCTACCATTTCTCGATTATTTTGTTGGAAGTTCGTCATATTTCAATAAACTATCTGGTTCTTCATACCAAGATGCTTTATTTGCTAAATAGATATTGTGTATAGGTTTTACTTTTGGATCATCATCTAACGAACCTGCGGGGATAACAACAGCTTTACCGCTTTTAGTTATCCAAGGTAATGATGAACCACATTTCTTACAAAATGATGTTGCAAAATGTTTAGCATCAGGTATTTCAAACCTACCTACAGAATCTTCACCATTAAGCCATTTGAATTGTGCTGGATCAATGATTATATTTGTTGCATGAGCAGAGCCAGTGAATTTTTGACACCTAGTACAATGACAATATTGGAACACTTTAATAGGGCCAATATATTGATAAGAAATTTCTCCACATAAACAGCTACCCGTTACTTTACTTTCCATAGATGTTTCCTTTTATAGCTAACGAGACTGTAGAAAAACCCATAAACAGCTACTTTATGGAACCTAAATTGAAACTATAAAAATATGGACTCATATATAAAAGTAGCATTTAAATGCTGTGACGTTGTGAATGCGATCCCAACAACAAAATCTATATTCGTGTTCAGGATAAATACTTTTAAGCGCTTATATCGTCTCACATTTTAGTTGTATGTCAACTTAGGGTTTTTCTACAGCTTCAACGTGTGAGTTAAGCCGCGCCACTTTTCGGGGGAAGTTCAGAGATCCAAACCAAAACCGACACCGGATAATTTTTTTGAACGGACCAAAAATGATATTTCTCCCTCGAAATGTATAGCATCATTTTCATTCTATTTAAATTCCTTGAAAAAACTACAGATCATAAAAATATAACATTTGATTGCCGCGTTATGTTTGGTAGATTAAGCTAAAACTTATCTTTACCATTTATCATATTCGAAATTAAGCCAGGCTCATCTTTTAACTCTGCGACCACAGCCCCTGCAATGTGCAATGGCACAAATATAAGTATTCCATAAAAGAAAATAAACTCATGAATTCCTTTAATATTATGAGTAATTTCTTTACTTAGGCCGAGTACTTCGTTGAAATTCATAATGAGACCAGAAATAGCCATAAACAAGAGAATTAAATAGATACCAATATAACTAATCATCACTAGTTTTTTATGTGCGCTTTTATTCTTATTATTCCTATAAAAGCGAGTTCCGCTTTGAGTAAAAAAAAGCATGATTCTCCAAAGCAGTAATGCGGCCAAGGCATATCCAAATATAATATGCCACTCCCACATAGGAGCACGAATAGCTTTAGCGATTACTTTTGCTTGCTCTGTACCGATCTCAATATTTATTTCTGCAAGTTTTTGTGCAATGAGCTCAGAATTACTCCTCCAGCTTAAAAATGTTTTACGCAACAATACTGTTGCCATAAGACCTAGCACAACAATCGCATGAATCCAGTGCCAAATTCTAAAATCAAAGCGTCTGTTATCCATTGGTACATCCCCTATTATTATGGTTTAAAGTTTACTCACATTTTCCTGAAACACAACGTCGAGCATCAGAGGCTAGCGTGTTTTTTGCGCCAGTCCTGCTGAATGCTTTTGTTATGCCGCTCATTGTCATATTTATCTTTCATGTAGGATCTTATAATTGTCTCATATAAATTCTGCGCATGGGGAGCCAGTGGTTGTGATGAGACACAAATACCAATAGGCCTTGCTATGTTCAAATCCTTTATAGGTATAAATCTAACATCGTAGGGTGTATCTCTAGCGGGCATAATTGAAACACCGAGATTTGCGGCAACCAGAGCAAGGACGGATTCATCATTTTCTGCCCGACACACACTATGTGGTCGTATTTCTTCTTTTTGAAACAGACCGTGCACCTCATTCCATGAGTCACATCTGATGCGCTCGATAAACGGTTGCCCGGTTAATTTCTCAAGTTCAATTTTTTTATGTGTTGTGAAAGGATGTAGTGCTGAAACAACGAGCTTTAAATGCTCTTCGAATAGTAACGTAAATTTTTCAGAAGCTTGATGACTTGTAGTAAATATCAGATCAAGTTTTCTAGACTTCAACATCTGAGATATCTCTTCATTGTTGCCAACAACAAGCTCGATAAAAATATGCGGATTTGTGATCCTGTAAATTCTGATGGTTTCCGCAACATGATCCATAGGAATAGTATTTAATACTCCTATATTAATTTTATCTTGTTCGGCAGATAGCTTGGATTTAATGGATATGAGTTGATTGTAAGATTGCCTTGCATGAGCAAGGAATAATTCTCCGGCAGCCGTAAGCGTTGCAGCCCTACTACCACGATTAAATAATTTTACATTTAGCGAATCTTCAAGCTTTCGGATACCTGCTGAGAGTGTGGGTTGGCTAACGTGTACTTGTTCAGAAGCAGCCAGAAAGGTACCGAAGTCCACAACTGCCAGAAAGTATTTGATTTGCTGAAGCTCCATATAGAATCCTTCTATTGTTACTATAGTAAATATCAGTTATATCTATAGATATACTTTAGCTAATATTGCCCATCAATACAACGGGAGACAAAACATGTATTCAAATAAAACGATTATTATTACCGGAGCATCATCTGGAATCGGCAAGGCTATTGCGACAGAATTTCTTGAAAAGGGAGCGAACATTGTAATCAATGCGCGCAATGAAAAGAAACTGGAAGAATTTGCAAGCCAACACGCTCAACATAATTCTCGCATTCATATCACAGCAGGCGATATCGCCTTGAAATCAACGGGGCAAGCCTTGGCGAATGCGGCACTTGAGCGATTTGGATCAATTGATGTACTGGTTAATAATGCAGGCACTTTTGTTCCCAGACCTTTCCTGGAAGCAACGGAAGAGGACTTGGATATGTATCTTTCAACCGCTTTAAAGGGCAGCTATTTCACTTCACAGGCTGTAATTCCATCAATGGTTGAGCAAGCTGAAGGTTGTATTATTAACATTGGTTCGATGTGGGTCGAACACCCTCTTGAAGCGACACCTTGTTCTGCATCGCAAGTCGCAAAAGGTGGTGTGCATACATTAACACGGCATTTGGCTATAGAATTTGCATCAAGTAATATCAGGGTTAATACAATTGCTCCTGCCATCATCGATACCCCTTTATACGACAATTTGATGGATCACGACCAGTTAGAGAAATTAGCTAGCCTTCATCCGTTGCGCAAACTTGGAAAAATGAAGGACATTACTTCATGGGCGCTTCATCTTGCCGGTGAAGGTGGTCGTTTTGTAACGGGTCAAACACTTTTCGTTGATGGTGGAATTACTGCTGGGGCGCATGTCTTGTGAGCTGTCGTATTATTCATTCCACAATTTGATGGTGATGTCATGAGAGATATTAAACAAATTCTCGAAGACTATGGAATTATACTGCCACAGGCTCCTATGCCAGCGGGGAATTATCGGGCAACTATTGAGGTGGGCAAATTAATGTTCATCTCAGGTCAGTTACCTTTTCGAGATGGAAAACTTATTTACAAAGGTCAGCTGGGAAAAGAGCTAACAATAAAAGAAGGTAATGCAGCAGCAGAATTGTGTGCACTTAACCTTTTAAGTCATATGAGTAACTCTCTGCAACAACACAAACTCAAAAAAATAGTTAAAATAGAAGGTTTCATTAATTGTAGAGAATCATTCACTGAACATGCCGAAGTGTTGAATGGTGCTTCTGATTTTTTATCAAAGACTCTATTCGAGAAAGCGGGTCATATCCGGACTGTAGTGGGGTGTAATAGCTTGCCATTGGGGGCCGCAATCGAAATAGCAGCGATTGTCGAATTTGAGTAATATTATATTTTGTGCACTTATATACTTTGCCAATTGCAGTTGTATTTGTTGTTAGCTGTTTTTTGACGCCCTATCATTTAGTAGATATTTTCTAAGTTGCCTCTCATTTCGCATTACATAAAGTATATATATTTTTTCTTTTTCGATGCGATAAAAAACACGACAAGGATCAGCTATGATTTCTCGGTATCTTGATTTTTTAAATTCGGGTGGTTTTCGTCCAGATTCTGGGAATTGTTCAAGACGATCTACTGTAGAAAAGACATTTTGGACAAAGTGATTTGCTGCACTTGGTTTGTCTAGCGCTATATATTCCGCAATTGCATCTAGGTCTAGTAATGCTGGCTCAGTCCATATTATTTGAGCCATTTACTCATTTTCTCTTTTGCCTCTGAATTTGAGTAAACACGATTATCTCTAATAGCAGCCTCTCCTCGGGCCAGACCTTCTAGAATCTGCATACGGTTTTGCATCATTTCATAATCCTTAACATCTACTAAATATGCAGATGGTTGCCCATGCTCTGTTATGAGTATGGGCTCTTTAGAATCATGTAATTCAGCTAGAATTTTAGTTGCTTGACGTTTTAATGTAGTGACTAATTCAGTTTTCATAGAGTGATAGTATAGTATCACTCTGGCAGGTTGCAAGTTTTTACAGCTAACGCCTTGCTCACAGGCAATTAAAAGTGCCGCTTTGAATTGTCCGATGGAGCTATTTGTTGGGCTTGCCTATTTTAAAACGCAAAACCCGCTGAAAGTCCCGTACCGCTAAAAGTGTCCTCAAGATCCGTGGAATCAATCCCCCCCCCCGTTGTAATGATATTACTAGCAGTGAATTTTCTTATACCGGTGCCTGCATCAAGATTAGAATTATCCCACATCCAAGTATTTCCAATGGTTACACTTAAACTACTGAGATCAATCTTGACCGACTGAAAAGAGTTATGGTCTTCTGCACCACCCTACATAAAAGCACTACCAATATAAGTTCCCTGCGCTAATGCTTCAGAAAAATAATACCGAGCATTAAGACCTGTGCCAGATGATCTAGCGGATATTGTTCCACTAGTAATTGAGACTGACTCAGCCACTGATCCTACTGTCCAGTTTCCATTTACTTTATACTCAAATGCAAGCCCGACCCCAAACCCACCATCATGTGCTCCAGCTTTGAGATTAAAACTTTTACTGTCTTCTGCAAAGGCAGGTTGCGATAACAATATCAATGCACTTAAAATTACCAAATATTTCATTACTACTCTCCACACCCTGTAGATAAATAAGGATAGACTCCGGGCGAATAAAAAGCCTAACGACTTAAGTAAGGGGGCTTTTAAAAAACAGAGCATAGCGCCGCTTTTTAAAAGTCTCATCGAGTGATTAATGAGCGAGCTTGACTTGCTTGTTAGATTTAATGGCTAATAGTTTTAGAGAATAAATGTATTACTACCACGCCTGAAATAATTAAACCCATACCTAATATTGCTGGAATATCAGGTGTTTGTATAAGATAAAACCAACAACGGCAACTAAAACGATACCAAGCCCAGACCAAATTGCATAAGTAACGCCGATTGGAATGACTCTTAGTACAAGCGTCATAAAGTAAAATGCAATACCATACCCAACAACTACAATTATGCTTGGAAATAGCCTAGTAAATTCTTCTGATGCTTTTAATGCACTTGTTGCGGCAACCTCTGCAATAATTGCTATAGCTAAATATAAGTATGTCATTATTTCTCTTTTTAAAAGTCCCTGTGAGCGATTAGCGATCAATCTTGACGGCCTTGTATGATACAAAATTCATATATCTATTATCCCTAAAGCGATACAGTGAGGCCCAAACCTGCAACAACAGGTTTTCGATATAACAGCCCGATTGATG
>JASFYW010000085.1:0-4528 GCA_045046865.1 Woeseiaceae bacterium
GCTAATTTACACATCTAATTTACCTATCTAAGCTTGTGCACATTCAAGACTAATCTAACTATCAACTCAAACAGGAGGGTTTCATGACAGCAACACTTATTGTTCTGGCTACGGTAAATAAGCAAGAAAGCAATGCACTGAAAATTTACTCGGCAGGTGTAACAGATTTAATGAAAACATTTGGAGGCAACGTAATTCAGAAATATTTTGTACAAAAAATAATTATGGACGATGAAGCACCAGAGGTCGTAACTGTGATTGAGTTCCCTGAAATGGAATCAATCAATAATTTTTTTAATTGTGAAGGTTATAACAGATTATTAGCATCTAGAGAAAAAGGATTTTCTAATTTGCAATTACTAATTTGTGATACAGGAGAATAATGATGATGAAAATACTACTCATAGCAATACTAGCAACATCCAGCTTAATTTCGTGCGCATCTCAACCTATTAACCTAGCATGGAAAAATACAGGTTTCCATAATCCAGAATCTATGGTGTATGACAAGAATAAAAAAGTGATTTATATCTCTAATGTTAATGGTCACCCATTCAAAAAAGACGGAATAGGTTCAATTTCATTATTATCACGTGATGGAAAAGTCGTTGAGCACCAATGGGTAACTGGACTCGATGCACCAAAAGGGCTTGCCGTTTATAAAAATAATTTGTATGTTTCAGATATTAATAAACTTGTGGTTATCGATATAGAGAAGCGTAAAATTACAAAAACGTACACCGCTAAGAATGCCAAATTTTTAAATGACGTGGCAGTTGATTTGAATGGCATCGTTTACGTATCAGACATGATGGATAATGCTATTTATTCATTGAATAAAGATAAATTTACAATATGGAAAAAAGATGTAGCATTACAATCTCCAAATGGTTTATTTGTTGAAGGAGATCATATGATTGTAGGTTCATGGGGTACAATCAAGGAAGGCTTTAGCACAAGCGTGTTCGGTAATTTAAAATCAATTTCGCTTAAAACGCGTAAAATTACGTCGTTAGGTAATGGTACTCCAGTAGCAAATCTTGATGGCGTTGAATCTGATGGTAAAGGTAATTATTTTGTTACTGACTGGATGGTAGGTGCATTATATAAAATTAGTCCAACTGGAAAATTTCAAATGCTATTAGACCTTAAACCTGGCAGTGCAGACATTGGCATTATTGGTGAAGATAATATTTTATTAATACCTATGTTCCATGAGGGTGAAGTTTACGCATACCATTTTTAAATTAATCATTCGCTATAAAAATTTATTCTGGACTGTATAGTCTAATAAAAAAAAGGAGCCATATTATGTCTTTAAAAGCTGAATGCGAAGCAGTTATTAATCAATTTATGAAAGACTTGCCCGAAGAAGTTATGGGCAGCCTTAATGACTTTATAGGTCGCCTGGTTGATAGTGAGTTTTCTAATAAAGCAATTAATGTTGGGGATAAAGCCCCCGATTTTAGCTTACCAAATATACATGGGAGACAAACTAAGTTATCTGATCTATTAAAAGATGGCCCAGTGGTTATTAATTTTTACCGGGGAGGTTGGTGCCCATTTTGTAGTTTAGAACTCAAAGGCTACCAAAACATATTAAGCGAAATTCAAAAAGAAGGTGCAAACCTTGTAGGCATATCACCTCAAACACCGGATAATTCACTTTCAACAGCAGAAAATTTCTCACTCGAATTTGAAGTGTTAAGTGATTCAGGTAATAGCGTTGCAAATGCTTACGGTTTGGTATTTGAGTTAGAGCAAGCTATTCGTGAAATATATAGATCGTTCGAATTTACATTACCAGAAATAAATGGGGATGATAGCTGGACATTACCTATCCCTGCAACATATGTCATCAATCAAGATGGCACCGTTGTTTGGGCAGATGTTAATGCTAATTATACCGTACGTGCTGAGCCATCTGATGTACTGCAGGCATTAAGGAAAAACAATTAAACATTCAGTCCTATTATTAAACCGTTCCCTACGAACAGGAATTCATCCTGCTTGTAAGGAACGTTCTTCACCACGCAGGCTAATGCCATGCTTCATATCTAACGGCTGTACCTTGTTATGACTTATTTTCATGTTTCATCTTCTATGTAGCCAGGAACTATAGTTGCCCAACCTTCTGTGATGTTTTTTCTAAATTCAATTATTTTTTGATGTTCTTTTGAGTAATAGAAATCTTCTGCGTCTTCTATACTTTTAAATTTATGAATAACCATATTTGGGTAAGTTTTACCCTCAACAGTTTTTACTGGGCTAGCGACAATAACTTCAGCTTCATATTTTTCTAGAATCGGAGAAAGAAGACCTCTGATTTCTTCGATCTTTTTTCGATCTAAAATTTTATAGTTAAATATTATGTATGCAAACATACTAATCCTTAAGAGTAATAACAATATAAATATGAGATGAGCCATTTTTTAACGTGTCCCAGCAAAGAGAAATCGAAAGTTCTTAATTTCCTTATGATATATTCATAGATTAACGTCCATCTGCCCATTCCTCATGCTTAGGTAAGTTACAATCTGTTTTAAAATTATACCAAGGAGCTTTAAGACTAACCCAGATGTGATTTGTGGGTCTAACTATGGGGTCATCATCTAATGTTCCCAAGCGAAGAATAAAATGTTTTTGACCTTCTCTGTGTGCGTAAATGTGTGAACCACAATTTGAACAAAAGCACCTAACTTTATCAGGTGACGACTGGTAACACTTAATGAGGTTTTCACCTGAGATGAATTCAAAATCATCTATTTGCACGGCTGCTACGGATGAAAAAGCAGAACCATGTGCTTTTCGACATGTAGTGCAGTGACAGTGAGTGATATCACCAACTTTTCCATTAATTGCATAGGTTATTTCCCCGCACATGCAGCTTCCTTTAATCATAAAATTGTTCTCCATTATTTTATATATAACGATAATGTTCAGTTACGCCAAAAGCAAGAGTAATCCTGCTTTTGGAACAACTCGATATGCCTTGTCTAACTATTAATTTAAATTAGCACGTTCATTAATTAACTTATATATAGAAATCAAATGAAACCATAACCAAAGTGGTGCAGGTAAAAATACTGCATACATCATACTTCCGTGTGGCGTTATATCCGATAAAATAAGTAGTGAAAGCGTACTTGCAACAATTAATATATCAAATAGTCCAAATAAATTAGCAAACCATACTCGCCTTACAGAATGAACATTCACCACGATCGAAAATGCCGCTATGAGTCCAAAGAAACCTGCTGATATGTGAGTCCAGCCATCAATAATACCAAACAATAATGGCATGCTTCCCAAACTAGCCTGCATTAGAAATGAAGCACCAAAAAAAACTCGAATACCTTGCATCAGTAACAATTGTTTTTGACTTAAACCCGTTACAAGTTTTCTAATTGGCCGTACCATGAATAAAAGTAAACCCACTAATCCTACTGCAACAAAAATAATTATAAGAAAAGAGATACCTGAAATATTTTCAGGAAAGATGCTTTTAGTTGAAAGTCCAAAGTGCAACAGAGTAAGCCATGACAATAAGCCAACCCCTACCCCAATATGGAATTTGTTATTATTACTTAATGATAAAACCCAAAGTGTGTAAGTAATCATTAATAAATCAAGCCCGATCATAAACCAGGCGGAAGTTGAAGCTGACATAGTGAAACTCCTGTGCTAACGTAAGTGTGTATTTACAGAATACACTGCAGCTATAGTCGTATATACAACGTAAACAACTGATTACTATGCAGAAACCACTAATCATGAGGTTAAAATGGACGTTTTAAGTGAAACGCTTGGTGCAATGAAAATAACAGGGAATGTATTACTCAATGAGGCGTATTCAGCCCCTTGGGCTGTTTCAATACCAAATAAAGCTGCGCTTTCACAAAGTCTGAATGCCAATAAAAATACTCATATTGCTGCCTTTCATTTTGTGCAACGTGGTTATATTGAAATTGAACTAGAAAAAGGAAATAAAGAAACCGTACTTGCAGGTGAATTAGCGATCTGTTTTTCTGGCATCGCACATACTCTTTATCAGGGAACTAGTAAGTCTGCCCTACCCTTCAAAGAGATCATGGAAGGTAATAATCCTTTTAAGCCGACCAGTGAAAACGATGCACAATCCACTTCATTGATATGTGGAATATTTATGTTACACAACACCTATCTGAATCCTTTATATGAAGCATTGCCGCCTTTATTAAAAATTTCCATCGCTCCTGGAAAAGATTATTCATTTTCAAGCACTGCAAGTATCCTTAACTTGCTATTAAATGAAATCAGTCAACAATCGCTTGCCTACGACTATATGATTGAACGTTATCTTGAATTACTTTGCGCCAAAGCCATTCGTTTACATATTGAAAGCACATCAACAAATGAAATTAACTGGCTACACGCACTCAAAGACTCAACCATTGCTCGCGCAGTGACATCAATACATTCACAGCCTGAGTATGATTGGTCAGTAAAAAAAATAGCGCAAGGTGTTTCACTCTCACCATCAAGATTT
>JASFYW010000086.1:0-15361 GCA_045046865.1 Woeseiaceae bacterium
ATGAGATTGCAGCCACTTGATTATAGGCTGCTTCCGCTTCAGCAGTTTGACCATTATTTTTAAGATCTATCACCACACGAATTAATTCGTGTATTTCTTCATGCGGTTTTTCAACATCAATCATGCCTTGTAGCTGACCAAAATGTTCCAATCCTTCACCGTAATACCATTTACCAAAGTTACAGTGTCGATGTGAAACCGCTTCATCTCGTGTTAATGCTTCTGTACCATCAAGAAATGCTCGTAAACGCGTTTTCCAATTCAAATGTGCCGCTTTTGCCGAGGAAAGATCCAGTGATTTATCTCTTCCCTCACCAAGTTGATCAACCAGCAATTTTAATTCTTGTGAAACAGTCGCAATCTTGATGCTAGCTTGCAATGAGTCTTGTGCATTCTGAGTTGTTGTATCTGCACTTTCTGAAATTGAAACAATATTTCTATTTATTTCATTTGCGACAACACTTTGTTCTTCAGCTGCCGTTGCAATCTGTGCGTTCATATCATTAATGATGTTTACAGATTGATGGATATCTTTTAATGCATTAAAGGTGTCTTCAACTTTATCAGAGCTTTCACTGCCTTTTGTTGATGCAATTTCCATTACGGCAACCGAAGAATGCACCCCATCTTGTAATGCTTTAATCATTTCATCAATTTCTTGAGCAGATGTTTGCGTGCGAGTTGCAAGACTTCGCACTTCGTCTGCAACCACTGCAAACCCACGCCCCTGTTCACCGGCTCGTGCCGCTTCAATCGCCGCATTCAATGCTAAAAGGTTAGTTTGTTCAGCAATACCTTTGATGACTTCCAGCACAACGGTAATATCCGCACTCTTTTGTTCTAGCTGACTAATGACATCAGATGCTTTGTTAATGTCCTCAACCAAGGCATCAATACTTGTTTTACTTGCTTGCGCAATGCTTTCACCCATATTGGCAGACTTATTAGCCTGTTCCGCTGCCGCAGCGGCATCCGTTGCATTTCGAGCCACTTCTTCAACCGTTGTGCTCATTTCATTCATTGCCGTCGCAACCATATCCGTTTCTTGTTGTTGTTGCTGAATATTTTCATTGGTACTTTCAGTTACGTCAGAGAGGTGTGCCGCAGTAAAAGATAAATCATTTGTCGCTTTAGTTAAGGCATTCGCCGATTTTGAATGATTTCGGGTAAGTGAATTGTAGCTATGGCAAATCTGCTCAACAATTTGATTGCCTTTTATGTTCAAAGTCTGGTTTCCCGTTTGAGAATCAGCACTAAGTTGTTGTAATAATTTATTAAAGGGTGTGAAATATTGCTTTATTGTGGGCAATATCAACAGTAGTGACGTTATCGCAACAAAGACCAATAACAAGGTAAATGAATAATCTTCTGTTACATCAATCCATTGAATAAATACATGGCTTATTGCAACGGCAATAACATTGATAATAACAAGCCATAAAAGCAGTTTAGTATAGTTAGGACGTTGGGGATTCACAGTTATTCCTCAAAAATAATAATTAAAGTTACTAGGGTTACTGCCTACGTTATCGGCCCTATTTACAAAAACCTTAATTATAATCTGGAATAATCATACAATATTTGAATTTTAGCGCTTTTGTCTTCGTACTCGGCTTCAATAACTTTACCTGACGGTGTTTTTACAGCTCACCCATTGCATGCTTCAAACTCAAGCTAGCCTGTAGTAAGTCATATCGAGCATTAGCTAAATTACTTTGACTTTGAATACGTAATGTTTCAGCATCAAGTACATCAGAACTTCTTGAAAGGCCTCTTTCATAACGATCTCGAGTCACTTTATAGTTCTCTTTAGCCTGTACAATCGCCGCTTTTGTCACTTCAACTCGATTGCGACTCTCTCTTACATCTAACCACGATTTCCGTACTTGCAAAGAAATCGCAAAGGTTAAATCTTTAAACTTTTCTTCCATGCTTGTTGCTTGATGGTCAACAGCCGATGCTTGATGGTTTGTCATCCCCCCATCAAACAACTTCCATTTTACACCCACCGCCACAATCCATTGTTCCTCAAAGACTTGATATTGGTTTTGCTCATAGTTATACCCGCCCGTTAAACCAATCTGCGGACCAGCAGCAGCACGTATGCCTGAGGCTTTGTGTTGTAACGCTTGTACATTATTTGTCAGGGCTTGTAACTCACTGCGTTGTGATAATGCTCGCCCCGTCATCACTTTTAATGATTCAGTTAAAACATCGGCATGTATATCACTGAGCGAAACCTCCTGATATAAAGGCCGTCCAAGTAAATAATTATAATTAGATCGTGCTAAATCAAGCATATTTTGAGCTTTACTCTTTTGCTGGCGAGCATTAGCTAAAGCCACTTGCGCCGCTAATAAATCATTGCGTGCAACTTTTCCTTGGTCATACATACTTCGAGCATCACTTACATGTAATTTTAAGCTACTCACATGGCTCGTAGCCACTTCAAGCCCTTGCTTAGCTCGTAACACGCCAATAAAAGCTTCCGATATTTTTAGCTTTAAATTAAGTATTTTACTTTGCTCGTTAGCTTTCGATGCTTTTAGTGCGGAAGATGCGGCGTCAATATTATTTGAGATAAGGCCGCTGGTATAAAGCGGCAAGGTTGCCATTACCTTATATGACAAACTATCTTTACCCGCCAGTGGAATTTCCGCTGCTCCGCCTCCCAATGTCGCTTTTAATGCGGGTTCGTTATCTAAAACTCGGTAACCTGCTTCTAACTCAACATTAGGAAGATAGGCCGACTCGGCAGCTTTAAGTTGCTGCTGAGATCCTGCTGTCGCTTGGCGAACAGAATTCAAATTATGATTAACCGTTAACGCTTGATTCCAAGCATCTTCTAATGTTTCTTCTGCTTGTGCAGTGAAAGTGATAAGGCTAAAAGCCATACCCACTATAGAAAGGTTAAAAGGTGTAATCATTGCTCTCATTATTTCTCTCCTTTAGATTGTTGTGCGTTCAATAATAAATAAAGCAACGCAGGTACGACCAATAAGGTTAGTACAGTTGCAACAATCGTCCCAAATATCAGAGATATAGCTAAGCCACCAAACACAGGGTCGACCAACATAACAGCCGAACCTAAAACGATTGCAAATGCTGTTAACAAAATCGGACGCAATCGTACCGCACCCGCTTCACTAACTGCTTCGCGTAATGACATACCTGACTTCATGTAATCCAATACAAAATCAATGATTAGTAAGGAGTTACGCACAACAACACCGGACAAGGCGATAACACCAATCATAGATGTAGCAGAAAAAGACTGCCCCATAATCCAGTGACCTGGAAATACGCCAATTAAGCCGAGAGGTATCGCTGACATAGCAACCAATGGAATACTAAACGAACGATAATAAGCCACTAATAAGAGATAAATAAATGCCAAAGCTACGCCCATGGCTTTGCCCATGTCACGGAAAGTATCTAACGTAAGACGAATTTCACCTTCCCATAACAATTTATATCCATCAATCGTATCGGGGGCTTCAGGGTTAAACTTCAAGTTACCTGTTTTTAAAGTATCGCCATCACCGATGTCCATACCATCAATACGATTATCAAGATCAATGACGGCATAGGCAGGAGCAGATTGTTTTAGCTCTCCACCAACATACGTTACCTGCTCATTATCTTTATGCATAATGGGTCTATCTTGCGCAGCAGTTATCACCTTAACCATTTCAGAAAGAGGAATTTTTTGACCCGCATTGTTATGTATAAAGATACGAGAAAGCTCTAAGTGGTTAATTTCATACTCACGAGGAACATGTAAACGAATAGGTACAGAGTTTTTTTCTCCTGGTATATGCATACGCCCAAGCTCATCACCAGAAATTAATCGACGAATAGATTGTGCAACTTGTCCCGCAGTCACACCCGACAATGCCGCTTTTTCTTTATCCACCACAAGACGGTACTGAACAACATCTTCAGTTTGAGTGTCTTGCACTTCAACCATGTCATACGTTTTTCTGAATTCTTCAGTCACACGATCAGAAATCTTTCTTAATTTAATAGGATCTGTACCGTAGATTTCAGCTAGTACCGTTGCTCGAACAGGTGGCCCAGGCGGATCCTCTAGTAACTTAACCGTACTACCAGAATAACGTTTCTCAATAGCTTCAACCTCTGCGCGAAGATCTCGTACAAGAATAATAGAACTAATATCTCGCTCAGCTTTATCCGTTAAGTTGACGCGTATCTCTGCAACATAAGAACCTTGTTTATTTCCGCTACCACGTAGCAAGCCATTAAAATCAATCACACCGGCCTGACCAACCCAACTTTGGTAATTGGTGACATACGATTTCTTTCGTAGTAAATCACCTAGTTCACGTGTTATTTGATCTGTTCTTTCTATCGGTGTGTTTTCTGGCATATCAATCGTAATATTAAAGGTGTTTTTATTATCTTTAGGTAATAAAGCAAGCGCCACCCCGCCTGATGATACTGGCCCAGAGATACCTTGTGGACGAACAAATTGCCACGCAGGTTGAAGGATAGAAAGAATCATCAAAACAATAATGCCAAGAAAAACATTACGACGAAATCGTGGGCTATCCAGTAATGGACTAATCACTTTATGATAAATGGTATGTAAGCGATCTTCTGGAACAGGATCTTCAAGATCATGACCTTCGCCTGGTTTAAGCCAACGGTTCGCAGCCCATGGCGTAACAATGTATGCAACTAATAAAGAAGCCAACATAGCAACAGGTACATTAAACGTTACCGGATTAAAGTATTGCCCCATCATTCCAGATACAACCATCAACGAACCAAAAACCAATACAACAGCAAGCGTCGCAAGATTTGTTGGATTACCTATTTCATTTGTAGCAAGGACTGTTACAGCAGATTTATCTTTATTGCCAAGGTGTTTGTAATGACGGTGTATGTTTTCAATAACAACAATGGCAGCATCTACCAATAACCCCAATGACAAAATTAATGCAAATAAAGTGACACGATTAATTGTAAAACCAAAAATATAATCAGCACCCAGCGTTAAGGCTAAGATAAGCGGTACAGTGATTCCAACAATTAATGCTTCTTTAAAACCTAAAAATAAGACGATAACAATAAAGACAGAAAATATTGCAATGCCTAAATGCTCTATTAAATTGTTAACGGCTTGATCAGCCTTTTTTCCATCGTTACGTGTAACAACTAAGTGCACATCTTTTGGAATAAAGTTTTTTTCCATTCGCTTGACTCTATCAAGCACATCATCAACAACTAAAACAGCATTGGTGCCTGCTTTTTTTGCTACTGCAAGTGTTACTGCTGAAATTTCAGAATCATGTGTCGTTCCAAAACGTGCATCAGCAGGTCCAAATGCAAAGCGAGAAATTTTATCGCGCTCAACAGAAGGTTTATCAATAACCGTTGCAATATCAGTAAGATAAATTGGTCGACCATTATGCGCACCAATAATTAAATTTTTAAGTTCATCAACCGAGGTTAAAAAACCATCTAAATATAAACTACTTACCACACCATTTTTTACTGTGTTACCTAACGGTGCAGCAAGATTGTTACCTTTAATCATGTTATGTATTTGGTTTAGAGAAATATCAAAAGCTTGTAAGCGTTCTGGGTTTATCTCAATCCGAACCTCTCTATCATTTCCACCTTGAACATAAGTAACTGAAACTTCTTTTATGCTTCGAAGACGTTCACTCATTCTGTCTGCAAGACGCTTTAATGCATAGTCATCATATTTTTCTGATGCCAAGGTCACCGTAAGAACAGGAACATCATCTACATCAATACTTTTAACCAGTGGCTGACTGGCATCCTTAGAAATACGATGCCAATGCCCCATTACGCGATCATAAAGTTTAACTAAAGACATTTCTTTGTCTTCGCCCACTTTAAATTGGACCGTCACGATGGCTAAAGAATTCATTGCTACGGAATAAACATGATCAACCCCGGTGAGCTCACTCATAATAGCTTCGAGAGGATTAACAACTAACTGTTCAACTTCTTTCGCACTAGCACCGGGGAAAGTAACAAATATTTCTGCAGCAGGAACAATAATTTGCGGGTTCTCTTCCCGTGGCGTCAAACTCACAGCGAGTACACCTAAAAGAACAGATGCCAACATAAACAATAATGTTAACTTAGAACTAACGAATACTTGAGCCAGCCAACCAGCAGGATTTATATTTTGTTTACTCATTGATTGCCACCCTTAGAGTTAATGGCATCACCATCTCGTAAATGGGCTTCATTAACACTAACCACATATTCTCCCGCTTCTAGACCAGCAAGAACTTCTATATTTTTTTGATATGATTTACCTACGCGTAACCATCTAAAGTGTAATGTGTTTTCTTTATCAACAACAAAACTACCTTTAAGACCACCTCGTTCAACTAAAGCATCTTTTGGTATCACTAAAACTTTTTCTGAACCTGTTTTAAAACGACTACGGCCAAACATACCTGGAAATAAACCATTTTTTTCTGGTAGAACAATTTTAACTCTATAACGTCTAGTTAACGGGTCTCCCGAACTTGCTACTCGAGCCACCGTTCCAGCAATTGAAGTATTTAAGGCATCTATGTAAACATTTACTTTTTCATTAACTTTTATTTTTCCGATTCTACTTTCCGTAACAAATGTTTCAAAAATAAATCCTTTATTAATATTAAGCGTTAATATTGCAGTCCTTGGTGAAGCAACATCGCCAACGACCTTATGTCGTGCCACAATAGTTCCCGTTGTCGGACTTTTAATTTTAATACTTTTTTGATTTTCACCTGAGCTTCGTAAAATAACGAGAGTTTGGCCTTTAGTAACTCGACGACCATTCGCAACAAGAATCTTTCCTACTATTCCTGTACTTGCTGAAGCAACATCAATACGCTGATCCGTTACGACCGAGCCCGTTGAACTGTAATAAACAAATTTCTTTACCATTTCAGCTTTTGCCACGGGCAAGTTCCAAGACTTGTTAGTAAGCTTTGTTGTCGTTGCCTCTTTATCATTACAACCAGCCAGTGTGAAAAACATCCCCATCAGGAAAGTTGCTATCAATAATTGTTTACTTGTTTTCATGGGTTATACACCTTAATTATCTGTTCTTGGTCAGCAGAAAAAGCTTTAGTTAAAAAGCTCATTACATGTTTAATAATATTTTGCGGTTTGTTATGCATAGGCTGTGCGCTGGGTAAAAACTTAAGAATTGGAGCGGCTTCGAAATGAAACATAATGATCCCAATTATCGAGACAGCTAGAAAGTGCGCATCACAATCCGTATCGAGTTCTTCAAGAACGCTCGTAATAGCCTGAAATGGAGCAGCAAAGACTTCCTCTGCTACCAGCTTCAACCTGGTTTCGTCACCATCAAGCATTTCTCTTTGTACCAACGCTCTAAAGTCAGGATCAGCATCTATCAAAATAACAAAACTGTTAATGAAATGTTCTAAACGCTCTAAAGGCGTGCCCTGCATATCCAAAATTGCTGTCATCGCAACGGCTTTATCACTAAAAGCATGCCGCATCACTTCAAGGTAAAGGGTTTCTTTATCGACAAAGTGGTGATAAATGGCCGCAGAACTTACCCCCACAACATTTGAGAGGTTTCGCATAGAGACACCGCTATACCCTTTTGCAGCAAGCAAAGGCGCAGCTTTTTCCAATATAGTCTTTCTCGTATCACTCTTTTCGATATTTGAACTCATACTTTTATTGCCTTAACGAACGTTAAGTAAGATAATAGCCTAAATCTCTAATAATGCAAGCAATAAAGCTTCGTAAATCAGATTGACCTTTAGAAGTTACTGCTCTGAACGATGCTCGGAAAGGGATAGTTATGGCTAGGTTTAGCCATTTTGAGTGGTTTTAGCACTCAATAAAGCGGTGAGAAGAGGGTTCAAGCTAATTCAAGGAGCAAAACGGCGGGGGATTAATTTAGTTTTTATCGCTTGTGTCTTCATACTCGCCTTCAATGATTTTGCTAGATGATGTTTGATCTATATTAATTTCTGAATATTGGCTTGAAGATGAAGTAAAGCGGCCTCTCATTCCCCCCATGCTACCCATAGCACCGGCTTGGAAAATGCCACGTTTGAATAATAAACCGGCGAGCATTTTGCGCACCGCTGGTATCAAAAAGAAAAAGCCCACCGTATCAGTGAAAAAGCCTGGGGTAATTAAAAAGGCACCTGAAAGCAGTAAAAGTATGCCTTCGACAAGAATAGAGGGGGGAAGCTGTCCTTCGGCTAGGCTTTTGTTTAATCGTGTCCATGTGGACAAGCCTTGTTGACGCAATAAACTAACGCCAATGACCGCCGTGGCTATAACAAAAATTATGGTCCACCCTGCCCCGACAATGCCTCCGACCTGAATAAGTAAATAAATTTCAATGGCGGGAATAGCTAAAAAAATGAGTAGTAAAAGTCGAAACACGATAATAATTCCTCAGAAATTTGAATAATAAGCAAATAATATTAATCCCAATATTGAGACAAACAGAGCCATTTGCAAGCCTGCATTATGCTGATATTGTACAAAGATGCAAAAAGAGAACGAAATAAAAGAAAAGCATATTATAGTGTTATGCAGCTGCGATTCTGACAAAATAGCTTCTACCATTGCGAATACCTTAGTCAGTAAACAATATGCGGCATGCGTCAATATTATAAATGGGGTTGAATCTGTCTATGCTTGGCAAGGCAAGGTGGAGCGCGCAACAGAAAAATTACTTATTATAAAAACACGTCAGTCACTCTTTTCACTAGTGCAAAATGCAATACACGAACTGCACGACTATGAACTTCCTGAAATCATCGCTGTCTCTATCGAAGCAGGTGAAAAAAATTATTTAAACTGGATCTCGGCCTCAACATTAGATTTAACTACGGATAACAAAAATGAAAAAAAATAACTTCGTTCAATCTTTATTACTTATTCTGACGCTTATTATTAGCTTTAACGCGCCAAGCCTATTTGCTGCAGGTGGTGTTAGTGGCATCTCAAACTTAAGTGATGATCTTGGGCTTGGTGGTAATGATGATGAAATTCTCGAACCTGATGTTGCTTTCAAACTCACAACCGATGTTAAAAATGCAAACAACATTGTCGCAAACTGGCAAATTGCCGATAAACATTACCTTTATCGCAACAAGTTTAAATTTAAATTAAAAGAAGGTGAAGGCGTTCAATTAGGCGCAGCCGTCCTACCTGCAGGCGAAACAAAAAATGATGAGTTCTTTGGCAAAATTCAAGTTTTCCATAATGGTGCTGAAGCCATTGTTCCCATTACCCGCACAAGCACCGATGCCACCACAGTAAAAATTCAGTTTACCTATCAAGGTTGTGCAGAAGAAACGGGCATTTGTTACCCACCTATTCGTAAAACTATTAGCTTTGATTTACCTGCTGGCGGTGTTGTCTCTACGGGAAATAACACAGCAGCAGTTGCAGCGATTCCAACAGCTTCAAAGTCTGACTTTGTTTCAGAACAAGATAAGTCTTTACAAGTTTTACAGTCAGGTAACCTGCTTGAAATTCTTGTTTACTTTTTCTTAGGCGGCTTAGCTTTAGCCTTCACTGCTTGCATGTATCCAATGATTCCTATTTTATCTTCGATCATTGTTGGTCATGGTGAAAAAATTACCCGTCGCAAAGCCTTTGCGATTTCAATGGCGTATGTTCAAAGTATGGCAGTCACCTTTGGTATCTTAGGTGCGGCAGTTGCGCTCTTTGCTGGTGGCGTTAACTTACAAGCTTATTTCCAAAGCCCTTGGATTTTAATTCCCTTCTCAGTTTTATTTGTGGCTCTCGCCTTCTCTATGTTTGGTTTTTACTCGATTCAAATGCCAGCATCAGTACAAAGTTGGTTAAGTAACTTTAGTAACAAACAAGAAGGCGGTTCATTACACGGCGCTATCTTCATGGGTGCCGCTTCTGCCTTAATTATAGGCCCATGTGCTGGTCCCGTTATTATTGGTGCGCTCGCTTATGTGGCAACAGAAAGTGATCCTGTGATTGGTTTCCTTGCGATGTTTATTTTAGGTAATGGTTTAGGTTTACCATTGTTAGCGGTCGGTACTCTTGGTGGACACGTACTACCTAAGGCAGGTACATGGATGGATACGGTGAAAGCAGGTGCCGGCGCAGTACTACTTGCCATTGCTATTTTATTCTTAGAACGCATTAGCTTTATTTCATCAACCATGATCATGATGTTATGGGCAACGTACTTTATTGTAGCCGGTGTTTATCTTGGTGCGCTTGAAGCGATTAAAGATGGTGCGTCAGGTTGGTTTAAGTTATGGAAAGGCCTTGGTGTTATCTTTATTATTTATGGTGTCATTGTTATGTTGGGCGGCGTGACCGGCGCGCGTAACTTTAATGATCCATTACATGGTTCAAGCTTAACAAGTGGTGGCGGTGCTTCGGTAGAAGCGAAGAAACATTTAAAATTCAAACGCATTAAAACGGATGAAGACTTAAGAAATGAAATCGCTGCGGCAAAAGCCGCAGGTAAATACGTCATGCTCGATTTCTATGCAGACTGGTGTACTTACTGTAAACAATTTGAAGACTATGTTTTCTCTAATAAAGAAGTGCAAGCATTGCTAAAAGATTTTGTTTTATTACAAGCCGATGTCACCGCGAATGATGCGGGTGATCAGGCTTTAAATAAATTCACACATGTACAAGCGCCTCCGGCTATTTTGTTTTTCGGTAAAGATGGAAAAGAAATCCGCAACTACCGTATAGTCGGCAACATGAACGCAGAAACATTTATTAATCACGTTAAACAAATTTTATCTAAATAAATTAAGAATAAAAAATATTATGTCTAAAATCTCATCTACCTTTCTTATGGTCGGGCTTGCTATTGCAGGCCTTGCCGCAGGTTATGTTTTTAATAACTGGCAGCACCAACAAAAGATGGCTGATTTAGAAGTCAGCCCATCAAAAGAAACAAAATTATCCTCCATTCGACCATTATTTAAACTTAAAGATCTCGAAGGAAAAGTTCGAGATGTTAAAGAGTGGGATGGCCAAGTCTTGATGGTAAATTTTTGGGCGACTTGGTGCCCACCATGTCGAAAAGAAATTCCAGCGTTTGTTGAAGTGCAAGAAAAATATAAAGACAAGGGCTTTACCATCGTGGGCGTTGCTTTAGATGCTAAACAAGCGGTGGTCGATTTCACCAATACCTATGGTGTGAACTACCCTATTCTCATGGCCGAGAACGAAGGCATCGCCCTTTCTCAAGCCTATGGTAATCGATTGGGTGTTTTACCTTTCACCGTCATTATCGACAGAAAGGGAAAAATTATTCACCGCGTACGTTCAGAACTGGACTATAAACAAGTAGAAGCAATGATTAAGCCTCTACTTTGACCTTTGGTTTAATTAGGTATAATCCCTTAGCCCTATCCCAAAAACTTACTACTCTTATATTTAATATGTGAACTAGTGCTCCCTCTATTTCCACTTAACAAGCTATCATCTCCCACGAATTTCGCGTATTTCCACTAAATTAGACAATTTTAACGTCTTGATGCACAATGGCCCCATTACAAGGCTATGGATGGCCTAAAACATCCCCAATCTTGCATAGATTGTGTAGGTATTTGTAAGGAAACAGCTTAGATAACATCAACTTTTGGCTTTCATAAACAATGGCAAATATACTGGTACTTCATGGCCCTAATCTCAACCTGCTGGGTACTCGCGAGCCGGCGATTTATGGCGCCATGACATTATCAGACATTGAAGCCACATTAATTGAGCAAGCTACAGCAGCTGGCCACTCTCTCAGTAGTTATCAAAGTAATGCCGAACACGAATTAGTCACCAAAATTCAAAGCGCACTCAACGAAGTGAGCTACATCATTATTAACCCTGCCGCATTTACGCACACCAGTGTGGCGATGCGCGATGCATTAGCTGCGGTAAATATTCCTTTTATCGAAGTTCATTTATCAAATGTCTATGCCCGTGAAGACTTCCGCCGCCAATCTTATTTTTCAGATTTGGCAAAAGGCGTCATCAGTGGCTTAGGCGCAACGGGATACTCGCTGGCATTATCATCAGCAATAGAATCTCTTGCATAAACAAATCACTTTAACCCCTTAATTGAAGGTGAAATTATTATGGATATAAGAAAAGTAAAAAAACTCATCGAGCTATTAGAAGAGTCTGGCATTGCCGAAATAGAAATTCATGAAGGTGAAGAGTCTGTTCGCATTAGCCGTAATCCAACAGTCGCTGCTCCGGTGGCTTTTGCTGCGCCAGTAGCACCTGTTGCAGCCGCGCCAGTAGCCGCTGTTGCTGCGCCTGTTGAAGCGGCAGAAGAAAAAATAGATGGCCATGTGCTTAACTCTCCAATGGTAGGTAGTTTTTACCGCTCACCTTCACCCGGTGCTGCTTCTTTTGTTGATGTTGGTTCAAAAGTCAACGTTGGTGATACTGTTTGTATTATAGAAGCCATGAAATTACTTAACCAAATTGAAGCCGATAAATCGGGTACGATTAAAGCGATTTTAGTAGAGAATGGTCAGCCGGTTGAATATAACCAGCCCCTATTCGTCATCGAATAAAAAGCCTTACTCGAATGCTGCAAAGACAAATTACTGCGTTAAAGCCTCCTCAAAATGCTCATGTACTCATCGTACATTCCGCTTTTTCGTTGGCTTTTGCCTTGTTCTTTGACTTCTCGCTATCCGTGTAAAACTTTTGGTTACCTTATATAAAACCTAATTTAAAACGAGTTTATTATGTTAGAAAAAGTCCTTATTGCTAACCGTGGTGAAATTGCATTACGCATATTACGCGCCTGTAAAGAGTTAGGTATTCGCACTGTTGCGCTTCATTCAGAAGCTGATCGTGATTTAAAACACGTTCGTCTTGCAGATGAATCTGTTTGTATTGGTCCTGCTTCTTCTCTTGAAAGTTATTTAAATATCCCTGCGGTTATCAGCGCGGCGGAAGTCACTGACGCGGTGGGTATTCATCCGGGTTATGGTTTCTTGTCCGAAAATGCTGACTTTGCAGAACGTGTTGAAGAAAGTGGTTTTGTTTTCATCGGCCCTAAAGCTGAAACTATCCGTATTATGGGTGATAAAGTTCAAGCGATTAAAGCCATGAAAGCGGCGGGCGTTCCAACCGTTCCCGGTTCAGATGGCGCGCTTGATGAAGATGATAAAAAGAATTTTGCTCATGCCCATCGCATTGGTTACCCCATTATCCTTAAAGCATCTGGCGGCGGCGGCGGTCGTGGTATGCGTGTTGTACACAGCGATGCGACCTTATTAAATTCAATTTCCTTGACGAAAGCTGAAGCCCTTGCCACATTTAATAATGGCATGATCTACATGGAAAAATTCCTAGGCAATCCGCGTCATATTGAAATACAAGTACTTGCAGATGAACATGGTCATGCGATTCATTTAGGTGAACGTGATTGTTCTATGCAACGTCGCCATCAAAAAGTGATTGAAGAAGCCCCAGCACCCGGTATTAGCGAAGAGATACGTGCTCAAATTGGTGGTCGTTGTGCTCAAGCGTGTATTGATATCGGCTATCGTGGTGCAGGTACATTTGAATTCTTATATGAAGATGGCGAATTTTATTTCATTGAAATGAATACCCGTGTTCAAGTTGAACACCCTGTAACTGAAATGATTACAGGTGTTGATATTGTCCGTGAACAACTCCGTATTGCGAGTGGTTTACCGCTCGCATATACACAAGACGATATAGTGATTAACGGCCATTCAATGGAATGCCGTATTAATGCAGAAGATCCAAATAACTTTATGCCTTCACCGGGCACCATTACCGCTTACCATGCGCCCGGCGGCCCCGGCGTTCGTGTTGATACGCATATTTATAATGGTTACCGTGTGCCGCCTTATTATGATTCAATGATCGGTAAACTCATTACTCATGGTGAAACACGTGAGGTTGCAATGGCGCGTATGCGTACGGCCTTAGGTGAAATGGTGATCGAAGGTATTAAATGTAATATTCCTTTGCATCAAGACTTATTCAACGATGGAGGCTTTCAAGCCGGTGGCGTGAATATCCATTACTTAGAAAAGAAACTGGAAGAGAAAGGGAAGTAAGCTTTTCTTCTTGTTATAAAAAAGCGAGTTAGCTATTACTAGTAACTCGCTTTTTTTATCTCAAAAATTTGATACTAATACAAAAGTAAGGACATGGAATGGAGGGAGTTAAATAAAGACCGTCGGCCACACGGACGTGGCCGTCGAGCAGCCAGGGATGGCAATCTTTTGCGTGTCTTAATTTGACTCCCTCCGTTCCATGGCCAAATTTAAACCACAAAATTATACTTACGTTTTAGTTAACCTTACTTAATTCGGCTCTGAAACAGGGAGGTTCACATTATGGCACGCTATTCGCCATCCCTGGCCGCTCGACTGCTTCATCCATGAAGCAGACGGCCATAATGTGAACCTCCCTATTCCAAACCCTTACTTTGGTTCTCGTATAAAGTAAGGTATAAATAAAAAACTTAGGTTAAATAATATGGCTTGGCTACAACTAATAATTCCTACTAACAATACAGATGCAGATCAACTTTCTGATGCATTAATGGAACAAGGTGCGGTCTCTGTCACCTTGCAAGATATGCAAGACGAACCTATGTTAGAACCGGCTATTGGAACAACCCCCATGTGGTCACAAACACGTGCTGTCGGTTTGTTTGATACAAACCAAGATTTAAAAGAAGTTATTCTAAAAGTAGAACAACAGCTTAGAAAAAAAATCCCCAACTGGAAAGGTGAGCCACTCGAAGACAAAGATTGGGTTCGTGCATGGATGGATACGTTTAAGCCAATGCAATTTGGCAAAAAACTTTGGGTCGTGCCAAGCACCTATGAACCGCCGAAACCTGATGCCGCTAATATTTTACTCGACCCAGGTTTAGCCTTTGGCACAGGAACACATCCAACAACCTCCATGTGTTTAGAATGGCTTGATGCCAACCCACCCACCAATAAAGACATTATTGATTTTGGTTGCGGCTCGGGTATTTTAGCTATCGGTGCCATTTTGCTCGGCGCGCAACATGCTGAAGCCATTGATCTCGATCCACAAGCCTTATTAGCCACACGTGATAATGCAGAAAAAAATAATGTCTCCGATCAAATTAAAACCTATTTACCGAAAGAATTTGAAAATACAAAAACAAGTCTATTATTAGCAAATATCTTGGCTTCGCCACTCATTGAACTTTCCTCTTATTTTTCTGACTTAACCGTATCAAAAGGGCAAATCGTTTTATCAGGCATACTCGCTGAACAAGCAGAAAATGTATTAGCTGCTTACCGTGAAAATTTTTATATTG
>JASFYW010000087.1:0-43072 GCA_045046865.1 Woeseiaceae bacterium
ACGATATTAAATGCGATGGTTCGTGATGATAAGGAATGGCAAATGACTTAATAATTAATGTGTAGGATGGGTTGATTTTAATCACAGTCGCTTGTTATGCAGCTTATAATTTTTTAGCATGAGTCCATATTTCATCTTTATTTATGTTGCTATACCAGTTGTTGAATTTGTTTTTATGACTTTCCCATGGTTCTAAAAGTTGCTGAGTATCTTCGCTAAGCGAATAAGCCATACCTTCTTTAAACCATATTGGAGATAATAGTTGATTAAACACACCAAGTTTTTCACTTTGAAGATGGTGAATTATTTCATGACGTATAAAGTATTCATTCCAGCCTCTAGGGCTAACAACAATACCAGAAATGCCTACTGTAGTTGCTTTTGCAGGGGCATGAAAACCAAATGAGTTGTAACATTTCTCACTAGAGCAAAAAGTAATACGAGGTTTGTTTTTTATATTTTCAACAGAGGAATTAACGAAAAGCAACGCATTATTATAAAGAGATGTTGCTTCAGATAATCTGTCTGTATTTTCAATACAAATATTGTTTTTTGTGCATGTAATTCCATTTAATTCAGGTGACAAAACACGCATGGGTTTATATAGCGCCCATGAAGCTAATGGTGAAAGAGCTACGATTATAAGTAATGCTTTTTTATACATGGTTTTTTATTTTGCATAACAGTTAATTAGATAGAATTCTGTAATTTACCTATTTATATAGAATTCTATGTTTTAGGTATTAGGCAGAACACCGACTAATGCATTAAATAAAAAAGGCAGCCGAAGCTGCCTTTAAATTGTTACTATTGACTCCGACTCTTTATGAGCCTTTTTATTATTATATCTTCCCCCATTGAACTCTGGCATGTTGCTTTGTCCTTTTATAACAACGTTGGGGGTGCGTTGTTTAAATTAGTTTTGTTTTATTCTGTTGGAGATTGCCGCGTCATTTCATTCCTCGCAATGACAATCTTTTTCTTTTGTAATGACAGTCTCTTTTTTTGTTCAATGATAGCTATGTAAATAGCAAGTCAGGGATTCGCTGACAAGGCGCAGTGTTTTTTTAAAAACGGAGCGTACAACAAGTACGTGAGTATTTTAAAAAAGTGCTGCAACGCCGCTCAGCGTATCATCTGACGCAGCTATTTAGCCGCATTTGGAGTCGCCGCAGTTAAGACACGTCATACACCCATCCATCTTAATCAATGCTTTTGTCGAACACTTCCCACACAACTGCGCACTATCTGGAAAATCACTTGCTTCTCCTATCGTCGTTGCATCTTTTGTTTGTGCTTCTAGTTGCGCACGCTTCTCATCAACTAACTTTTGTTGATGCTCGTCTAGACCTTCGTCTTTGATCATACCGATCATACGAAGGTGACATTCGATTGCATCACCAATTTCTGCAACTAATGACGGCATGTACTTACCGCCTTTCTTAAAGTAACCACCTCGTGGGTCGAAGACTGAACGCAGTTCATCTACTAAGAAAGTTACATCGCCACCTTTACGGAAAACCGCTGAGATGATTCTTGTTAGTGCAACTATCCACTGAAAGTGATCCATGTTTTTTGAGTTAATGAAAACTTCAAATGGACGGCGTAGTTGATGCTCTGTGCCTTCGTTTAAAATAACGTCATTCACTGTGATATATAAAGCATGTTCTGATAACGGTGTTTTTACTTTATAGGTTGAACCCAATAACATTTCTGGGCGTTCAAGCTTTTCATGCATTTGGATAACATTAGTATCCTCTTTCTCTACACTATTTAACGCTGCTTCTGCCGCTGCGTCATCTTCGTCTTCTTTAGACACTGCATAACTAACAATTTTATGAGCTATTTTTACAGTCATTGGTTTTCTTCCCCTGTGCTATCTATTTTTTTACGCTCTTGGGCACCCTGCCCTCGCTGCATTAGCACATCCCTGTGCTTAATATTTGGTTCTGATCGAACCGGATAAATTAAAACAAGTTTCAAATCATGTTCGCTTGTTTTAACTCATCCGATCCGTTCAGATTCTTTTTGTTGAAATAATAAAAATCATTTCAACTAAATTCTTTTTTCAATTTATACATGTTGTTTTAAGCAAGCCAGAGTTTTGCTGGCAAGGCGCAATATGTTTTTAAAAACGGAGCGTACAACAAGTACGTGAGTATTTTAAAAATGTATTGCAACGCCACCAGTGAATCTCTGGCGCCGCTTAAAATTTGCCGTAGTATCCCTCTTTTAATGCATCGAATAGGTTTGCGGCCGTATGCATTTCGCCATCATACTCAATCTCTTCATTACCTTTTACTTCTACAACGTCACCATTGTCTAAAGTAAACTTGTACATGGTCTTTTCCAGGTCTTCTTCTTTAACCAACACACCTTGGAATGCTTCTGGGTTAAAACGGAACGTGGTACACCCTTTTAAGCCTTCGCCATAGGCGTAGGTATAAATATCTTTAAACTCTTCAAACGGATAATCGGTGGGTACGTTTGCTGTTTTAGAGATACTTGAGTCTATCCAATGTTGTGCGGCGGCTTGTATATCAACATGTTCCGCGGGTGATACATCATCTGCGGCAATAAAGTACTCAGGCAGTTTTGACTCTTCTTCTTGAGAAAACGGCATGGCTTTCTTATTGATGAGTTCGCGATACGCTAATAATTCAAAAGAGAAGACATCAACTTTTTCTTTTGTTTTCTTGCCTTCACGAATCACGTTACGTGAGTAGTGATGTGCGAACGATGGTTCAATACCGTTACTTGCGTTGTTCGCGAGTGACAAACTAATGGTGCCTGTTGGTGCGATTGAACTGTGATGGGTAAAACGTGCGCCGACTTCTGCAAGCTCTGCAACTAACTCAGGATTCACTTCTGCAATTTTTTGCATGTAGCGACTGTATTTAGCGTGAAGTACTTTACCTTTAATTTTATCGCCAACTTTAATGCCGTCTGCTTTCATTTCTGGACGACGACGTAACATGGCACCGGTTACTTTGAAGTCTTCTTCCATAATTGGTGCTGAGCCTTTTTCTTTTGCTAATTCAAGACCTGCTTCCCAACCACTGACTGCGAGTGTTTTACTGACTTTATCTGTGAACTCTACTGCGGCTGTGCTGCCGTATTTTTCACGTAACATGGTTAGCGTAGAACCTAAACCTAAGAAGCCCATGCCATGACGGCGTTTGTTTAAAATGGCTTCGCGTTGACCTTCTAATGGCAGGCCATTTATTTCAACGACATTATCAAGTAAACGGGTAAAGATGCCGATGACTTTCTCAAACCCATCCCAATCAAATGCTGCTTTTTCGGTAAACGGATCATTTACAAATTTAGTTAAGTTAATAGAACCGAGTAAACAAGAACCATACGCGGGCAATGGCTGCTCACCGCAAGGATTGGTGGCGCGAATTTCTTCACAGAACCAGTTGTTGTTCATTTCATTGACCTTATCAATAAGAATGAAACCGGGTTCAGCAAAGTCATAGGTTGAGGTCATGATCATGTCCCACAAACGTGAGGCTTTAATGGTTTTATAAACCTTACATGCGACTAAGCCTGCTTTGTTGGTGATGTAGCCTTCTGTGATTGGCCATTCACGCCAGATAACTTGATCGGTATTTTTTAGATCAAGCTCATCTTCTTTCACTTCTTTTTCTGTCGTTGGGAAAGTCAATTTCCAATCGCCGTCTTCTGCTACGGCTTTCATAAACTCATCAGTAATCAACAAAGAAAGGTTGAACTGACGTAAGCGACCGTCTTCGCGTTTTGCGCGAATGAAGTCCATAACATCGGGATGACCCACATCGAAGGTGGCCATTTGTGCACCACGGCGGCCACCGGCACTCGATACGGTGAAACACATCTTATCGAAGATATCCATGAACGAAAGTGGGCCCGAGGTGTATGCACCTGCGCCTGAAACATACGCGCCTTTCGGACGTAAGGTAGAGAATTCGTAACCAATACCGCAACCGGCTTTTAAGGTTAAACCTGCTTCATGCACTTTTGATAAAACATCATCCATTGAGTCGGCCACTGTGCCTGAGACGGTACAGTTAATGGTTGATGTGGCTGGCTTATGCGCTAAGGCACCGGCATTTGAAATAATGCGTCCTGCTGGAATCGCACCATGGCGTAAAGCCCAAAGAAATTTTTCATACCATTCTAAGCGTTTATCTTCGTCTTCAACTTCAGCTATTGCTTGTGCTACACGCTGATAAGTTTCGTCCATGCTGTTATCAACATCATCGCCATCTTTTGTTTTTAGGCGGTATTTTTTATCCCAGATGTCCATAGAGGCGTCTTGGAATGGAATGTCTTGTATTTTATTTGCTTTCAAGGCTTTTAGCTGTGCGCTCATGATCGGCCGGATTCTCCGTGCTAACGAATTACTTATTTAAAGTAATTAATATTAGGTAAAATTAATACCAATGCCTTCTTATTCAGGGGGAATAAATAAGAAGATTTGGATGCTAAATAACTGATTTAAAAAGGTTCTTAATTCTGTTCTTATTATTTTCAGTGTTGTTTTTTTGTTCACTCTAACTCTAGTCTGCTATGCAGAAACGAGCCATGTGCTGCGAATTACGTCTAAACACTACATGTTGTGTTAGGCGTCTAGCATATTGCTAATCGAGTGCTACTGTCAACCATATTTATAGAGCCACAACTGAAGACATTCCTCTTTATTAACAATAAGTTAGCTTGTTTTGAAAGATTAAGATAAGGTAAAAATTATTTTGGTCATTTTTAACTCAATTACTATATGTAGTGTTAGTAATATACTTGTAACATTGCGGTTTTCTCGTTAGGAGTCACTCACGTTATGCCCTTTTTCATTGATTCTCTTGATATAGCGCAATGCAATACCGTTTTACAGATCGTAAAATAAGCTTGATACTAAATAGGTGTAGACATGAGGGAGGAATAATCAGGTGAGTATCAACGTTAGACCTAAAAAACTCAATAAAAACAATAATTTAGAGTCTCGCTCTAAGTTTAAAAAATACACTCAAATTTTTTTCATATTTCTACTAATATTTTCTTCTTTTTCAGTCTCTGCCATCGAAATAAAAGAACTCATACAACATATTGATAGTTTATGGCGCGGTGACACTTCTCACGCCAGCATGTCGATGACGGTTAAAACGCAACGTTATCAGCGCAGCATGAGCATGGAAGCCTGGTCAAAAGGAAAAGACTATTCACTGGTGGTGATTCGTCAGTCAATTAAAGATAAAGGTATTGCCACGCATTGTTTTAGCGGATGAACCCACAGCCAATCTCGATTCAGAAAATGCAACGGCATTACTGGATATTATGCACGCACTTTCACATGAAGAAAAAACCACCTTTATTTTTTCAACGCATGATCCTCGTGTCATGGATCGCGCTGTTTATAAATACCGTTTTAAGAACACAACAGTGGCACTCGGTCGCCAAGCCATCGATTGGGGAAGTGGTCGTGTCTGGCTACCGCTTAATGTCTTTGGCCATCTGCCGACAAGCCTTACTGTTCGGCTGAGGTTTTACTTCTAACATTTTATTTTTAATAATTTATTTTAGCTGAACTTTTTTATTTTTTTGTTATCCTACATGTCATCCAACTATTTAAAGTTTAGAGAGAATAATTCATGAGTATCAAAGTTAAACTCACACTGCGCTTAGCCAGTTTTTTATTTTTTAGCACGATATTTTCTTCCTCTTTTGCTTCATTGCCTTTGGTGGATAGCCAAGGCGTGGCTCTACCCAGCCTTGCGCCCATGCTCAAGAGAACAACGCCCGCTGTTGTTAATATTGCAACAAGTGGCACGGTTCGTATTCAAGAAAGTCCTTTATTCAAGGATCCTTTTTTTCGCCACTTCTTTGAACAACCTTCTCGACCACGCCATCGAAAAACTCAAAGTTTAGGATCTGGCGTGATTGTTAATGCTGAAAAAGGCTACATCATCACCAATAACCATGTCATAGATAAAGCAGATGTAATTAAAGTCACCTTACGAAATGGTGAAACATACGAAGCAAAATTAATTGGCACAGATCCAGACAGTGATGTTGCAGTCATCCAAATCAAAGCAAAAAACCTGACCGCTGTTCCTTTGGCAAATTCTGAACAACTTCAAGTCGGTGATTTTGCCATTGCCATTGGCAACCCTTTTGGCCTTGGACAAACTGTAACATCCGGCATTATTAGTGCCATGGAGCGCAGTGGTTTAGGTATTGAAGGTTATGAAAACTTTATTCAAACCGATGCCTCTATCAATCCCGGCAACTCGGGTGGTGCTTTAGTCAATTTACGCGGTGAGCTCATTGGCATTAACACGGCTATTTTTTCTAAGAGTGGCGGTTCACAAGGCATTGGTTTTGCTATTCCTGTAAATATGGCACACGACATCATGCAACAGCTCATTACACACGGTAAAGTGAAGCGTGGCCGTTTAGGTGCGCAAGCACAAGACCTCACACCACACCTTGCACAAGCTTTTAATATTCCCTTTCGGCGCGGCGCGGTTGTTTCTCACGTAGAAAATGATTCTCCAGCAGATCGCGCAGGTTTAATGGCGGGTGATATCGTCACGGAGATAAACGGTAAAGCCGTTCAAAATGCCTATATGCTACGCAATAGTATGGGCTTATTGCGCATCGGCCAAAGTGTCACAATGAAAGTATTGCGAGATAAGAAAACCCTCTCTCTGACCGCAACGGTTGCAGAACAAGACAACTCGAAAGAAAGCATTGCAGGTAAGAAATTACATGCGCATTTAGACGGCACTGAGTTACAAAATATTCAGCCCGACTCTAAGTTATATGGCCATATTGATGGTGTTATTATTTCTGCGATTGAATCCTCTAGTCCGGCAGCTCGCACAGGCTTACGCCCCGGCGACATTATCACCTCAGCTAATCGCAAAAATATTAAAAACATTTCAGAATTGCAGACGGCTATCGGAAAAAATAAAGGTCTGCTGATCAATATACGTCGAGGAAATGATGCTTTATTCTTATTTCTACAATAATTACTTAAGCTCTGAGCTTTTTGTCCGATAAATTACTCAGTACGGTGGCTTTTTTAGCCCCCTTATATACTTATTTTTTATACGAATAATAGGACGGGCACCCCGTTATGGCAGAGCTTAAAAAAATTCTTTACGTAGAAGATGAACCCGACATTCAAATGATCGCACGAGTAGCGCTGGAAAACGTCGGAGGATTTGAACTTCTCGTCTGCAGCTCAGGCGCAGAAGCCGTAGAAAAAGCAGCCGCATTTGCCCCCGACTTATTCCTTCTTGATGTCATGATGCCCGGCATGGACGGCCCAACAACGCTCGCTGAACTACGTAAAATCCCACAGCTTACCAACACCCCTGTTATGTTTATGACGGCTAAAGTACAACCACAAGAAGTAGAATTCTTAAAATCTCTCAATGTGGCAGAAGTCATTGCCAAGCCTTTTGACCCAATGGGGCTTGCTGGCAATATTCGGGATTCATGGGCAAAAGTGAGTTAATTTATTTTTTCAACCAAAGGTACCCGTATTTCGGCTAATTTCAGCCAGAAATCACGTTTTTACAGCCTAAAATCTTGCTCAACCTCTGCATTTCACCCTTTATCTATGCCCTCATAAATTACCCTGTTTTTCTGCGCTTGTCATAGTGTTGTATAGTCCTCTTCATAAAAATTCTAGTCAAAAATGCAAATGCTCGACGCACCGCTCTAGGTCGTTAATAGCCTCAACAAGGATAAATAAGATGATTAAACCAATTGGTTCAGACGAGTTACAACCTCGCTATGTTAGCGATACAGCCGAACGTGAAAAATTAATTGCCGAAGCAGAAACGTTGCCTTCAGTCATAATTAGCTCTCAAGCAGCAGGTAATGCTGTGATGATGGGCGGCGGTTACTTCAACCCATTAAAAGGTTTCATGAATGTAGCTGATGCCATGGGTGCAGCTGAAAAAATGACTTTAACAGACGGTTCTTTCTTCCCTGTGCCTGTTATGTGTTTATTAGAAAATGCAGATGCGATTGGTGATGCTAAGCGTATCGCTTTACGTGACCCTAATGTTGAAGGCAATCCAGTTCTTGCAATTATGGACGTTGAAGCCATTGAACAAGTAACAGATGCACAAATGGCAACAATGACAGATAAAGTCTATCGCACAAACGATAACGATCATCCTGGTGTTTCAGCATTTAATAGCCAAGGCCAAACAGCGGTTTCTGGTCCTATTCAAGTATTGAACTACAGCTACTTCTCAACTGATTTTGATGGCACGTTTAAAACTGCTGTTGAAATTCGTGACATGATTGCGAAGAATGGTTGGGAAAAAGTGGTTGCTTTCCAAACGCGTAACCCAATGCATTTAGCACATGAAGAACTATGCCATATGGCTATGGACCGTTTAGGTTGTGACGGTTTAGTGATTCACATGTTATTAGGCAAGCTGAAAAAAGGTGATATTCCTGCTGACGTACGTGATAACGCCATTCGTAAGATGGTTGAAGTGTACTTCCCTGCCAACAGTGCTGAAGTCACGGGTTATGGTTTCGACATGTTATATGCCGGTCCTCGTGAGGCTGTGCTACATGCTTATTTCCGTCAAAACATGGGTGCTACTCATTTCATCATTGGCCGTGACCATGCTGGCGTGGGTGATTACTACGGTGCTTTCGATGCACAAACTATTTTTGATGATGAAGTACCTGCTGGCGCAATGGAAATCGAAATGTTCATGGCAGATCACACCGCTTGGTCTAAGAAATTAAACAAAGTGGTGATGATGCGTGAAGTCGATGACCATGCTAAAGAAGATTTCGTACTTCTTTCAGGTACTAAAGTTCGTGAAATGTTAGGTAACGGCGAAGCGCCACCTAAAGAGTTCTCACGTCCTGAAGTGGCTAAAATCTTGATTGATTATTACAAAAGCTTATAATTTTTTGCAAGTAAACTAATTAACCCGACTCATCAAATAGATGAGTCGGGTTTTTTATTGCTTGTTAAATAGTAAACATTTCAACTATAACGATATCTATTAATCCTATACGTTATAATCCGACACCATATTTATCGTTAATTAATGAGGACAAAATACGTGGCTAATAATAAAGGCAGAGCTTACTTTGGGCTAAGTGGTTATCATTTTAATCCTGATGACATTACTCGATTTCTTGGTATTGAACCCACTTCTGTTAATGCTGCGGGCATGAGTAGTGGGACGGATAAGCCTGTAATCAGTACATGGGAATTTTCAACCGACATAATCACTTCTGAAAACCAAGAGTTGGATATGTACAAACTCATGGATGATGAAATTCTTAAAAAAATTGAATTTGCGAAAGAAAAAATTATTGATATCTGCAAAAGCCATAATTTATCTCCAAGAATCAGCATAGAGCTAACCCTATCGATTGATAAAGATGAAACCTGTCCAGATGTTGGTTTTGGTGCAAGAGTGGTTAAATTTTCGTCTGAGATTGGCGCGTTTTTAAATGTTGATTATAAGCTCTCTGAGCGTATTTAAGCTTTAAATTAAAATACATTGTCATTGCGAAGGAACAAAGTGACTGCGGCAATCTCCAATTACATTGTGCTCATCATGAGATTGCCGCGCCATAAAAAACATGGCTCGCAATGACAGGCACAAAAAAGCACGCTATGAGAGCGTGCTTTTCACAAACTAAATGAAACTAAGTTTGTATCGCGCGAACCTATTCGGCGCGCGACTGTTTAAAACCTAAGGTGCCTTAGGAGTCACATACGGTACTTCTTTTTGGAACTCTTCCCAAGTCGTTGTATAACCAACATGGAATGCGCCTTCAACAATCTCTTTTTGAGTTGTTGTTAAAAAACGTGATTTTCCTTCTGGAACTTTAGGTCTAGTTTTAGGTCCTGCTGCGCTCATAATTATTTCTCCAATTGTTTTTGTTAATACAGGGAGGAATTTCAACAAATGTCAGTCCCTCCCACATAAACTGACTAAAAATTCTTTTTAACGCGTGTAATGCGCCTTTTTCGGTATTACGTGTCGCACGCCGCCTTGCGGATTCTCAACATCCCCCTTATAACGAGGAATGATGTGAATATGCACATGCAAGATACTCTGGCCGGCTGCTGGCCCTATATTCACGCCAATATTGTAACCGTCTGGGCTGAACTCGTCGTCTAGCAATGTGCGCTCCTCGGTAATAAGCGCCATACAAGCACTCACTTCTTCGGGCGTCAGGTCAAAAAAGCTGGCGACATGACGTTTTGGTATCACCAAGGTATGTCCTGGGCTCACCCCGTATGTATCACGGGCGCTGTACGCAAGTTCGTGGCTCAGTGACACCCCTCGCGGGTCTTTGCAAAATAGGCACGGGTTATTGGGATCGCGCTTTTTTTCTTGTTTTTCTTCAACTGTCAAACTTCAACAACCTTTCTATATCTATTATATCTGCTGTTTAGCCCTTCTTTCGAGTGACTTCACTATATATCTGTAACTTTAACTCTTTTGCAGCAGAAACATAATGGCTTGCTTCTATATTATTTTTAACGGGGTATTCTTTTATCTAATAAAGGGGGTGAATACCGTCTCTTTAACTGCCGCTAAATTCTTCTAGCTGTGCCTGCGCCTTTTCTAGCTGTGCTTCGCAGTGTTTTAAACAAAGAGGCTGTATTGCATGAGGGAAGCATTCAATAATCACTTCAAACTCATCGGCCACTTCTTCTGCAAGTGCGGCGTCTTTCGTTAGTTCAGCTAACACAGCACGCGCAGTCGATTTATTGGTTCTAATCAATACGGCGAGATGAAACGGTAGTTGCTGTTCCATCGCTACAGTTAATGCGGTCTCATAAGCGCGAATAGCTTCTTCTAAACGTTCTGCATTCTCTTCTGACTCAGCTAAATGTTGCAGTACCGAGCCACGATTATTATGTGTCGCTGTTAATTCTAAGGCATAGAGATCAGCATCGAGTTCTGCCAATGCATTTTTATAGGCAACAACAGACTTTTGAAAAGTTCGGTTACCTTTAAGAAGGTGTCCGTAAGAATGATACGTCGCAGCAAGTTGAAACATGACCACAGACCATTCTTCTGGCGTTTCTTTTCGACTGTAGACAAATAATGCTTCCGTATACTCATCAATAGCATTGCTTAATAATTTTGCGTCTGCTTCTTGTCGGCCTAATGCCTGTAATGCTGTCGCGAGATTAGATTTAGTGGCTGCCCATTCAAGCGGATTTTCTTCTTGGCTTAAAACGCCTAAGACTTCATTGAATGAGGCAATGGATAGATTATATAAACCAGCATCTCTTAAGTTTTGCCCAAGTCCTGCGAGTATATTACCTAAACTGTTATGTAATTCAGACCAATCTAAAGGTGATTCATCACGCAGCTTGTCAGTTACTAAAGCTTCTAGCGTCGCACGTGCACTTTCGAGCACATTAGCGCTGTATCTATGTTGCTCATAATTACCGCGTGTATGAATAAAATTATCGGCGACTGCAACTCGACTATCTGGACTAAGGCCTTTAGCCTCTTCTTCTGATATCAAGCTTTTATAATGAGCCAGTGCCTTTTCCAGTGACTTATTGTCTGGATAAAGTATGTAATTAGTTGAGAATTTCATTGGTTAAGAATATCACCGAGTTCTGGGTTAGAGTCTACTGCGCCACCTAAGTCGACTTCTTCATCTGTTGCTTCACGTATGCTTAGTACTTCCAAGGCAAAAATAACATCTCTACCGCACAGTGGATTATTTCCGTCTACGGTTAATGTCTTGTCATCAAAACGTGTCACGATGAAACTTTTTGGATCACCTTTTTCATTTTCCATGGTGATGGTCATACCGATTTCGCGATATTCTTCTGGAACATTTTCGATGTTGTCGGTAAATACTAGAGATTCGTCTCTTTCGCCATAGACCTTTTTCATGTCCATAGGTACTTCGATGATGTCACCCACTTTCTTACCTGCGAGTTCTTTCGTCACTTCTTCATTCATTACATCATTAATGCCATGAACGTAGCCAATGGGATAATCAACTGTAACGAGCACGTCACCGGTTTTTTCATCGATGACTTTATAATTGAGTTCAACGAATTTTTCGTTTTCTACTGTGTCTGACATAACGTGTAAAACCTGTTTAATAATTCTTTCTTAAAATCTTGCTGTTTTGAGTCGCGATTTCTAAAATCACAGTGTTCAGAATCGTGGCTTCTAAAATAAGGTACAGCCAAAAATCATAACTTTATCCTTTTCATAGCCCAGCACTAATCTGCCCAGCCATTCTCCTTTATCTTTGGAGTTAATCTGTTTATATAGAACTGTGACATGCTCACCACGACGAATGATGCCAAGGTATTCATAGTTGTCTGATAGGTTTTTTGCGAGATCACTTCGTGCAAACTGTTTACCCATTTCGATTTCATTGGCGCCCATTTTCATGTCGCTTGAAAATTTTCGGGTGAAGGCACCATAATTTCCTTCGTTCGAGTATTTAACAAGATCAGCCCACATTGGATGTGCTATGTCTAAAATCTCTTCATCTGTTTTTTCTAAAATATTCATATTTATATTCTTTCTCAAAAAGCCATAGTATTTATACGGCTATATGCCGTAATAAAGTCGCATATTATAAACCATAAAAAAAGACCAACAAACAATTTGTTGGCCTTTTTATAAGCTAGGTAAAATCCAGTTAAGTTAGCTAAATCATTTAGCTAACTACAACTAAACTTTGGTCCTATTCGTCATCCACAAGGTGGTAAAGAGGTGCTTTAGACATTGTGTAAGCACCCGTGTTGCGATCACGATGTGAAACTGTCAATACATGCCAGTTTTCATCATCTAACTTCATCGCATCACCACGGTAGTAGTAACCAGGCCAGCGTGTTTCTTTACGGAATAATGTATGTTGGAATACACTTTCAGAAGTAAGGAAACGATGCTTCAATTCCCATGCACGTAATAGTTCATGGATATCTTCTGCAGCAATCTTCTCTAAATCTTCACCTAAAACAGTCATTTTCTTAAGACCGATTTTTAGAAGTTTGTCATTAGTCATGTAGTTAACACCAAAACCACCACAATACTCATCCATCATCTTCTGAAGACGATCAAGACCTTGACGAGGGTTGATGTAGTTAGGGTTAACCGAACCTGCTACGATTTCGTTACGGCCTACAGTATAAGTTTCCATTGGCTTGTAGATAGTTTCTTTAAAATCAGCAATTTGCTTATCAGAAACCTTGATGCCATTTGCTTTGCCATCATCAATATATTTACAAGCTGCTTTAGCCGCTAAACGACCTTCTGTGAATGAACCAGATGAGAATGCGTGTGGAGTACCACCAACAGCATCACCGGCACCGAATAGACCTTCAACAGTCGTCATACGGTTATAACCCCAGAAATATTCATCAGGAGAAACATCTTCAGGACCAGAACACCATGCGCCACAACCTGTTGCATGTGAACCCATTACATATGGCTCAGAAGTTGTTAATTCAGGGTTTTCATATTTAGGATTAACGTCAGTTGCAGCCCAAAGAACCGCTTGTCCAACTGTCATTCCTAAGAAGTTATGCCAGCCAATTTCTTCAAGATGTGGATCTTGGAAAGCTTCCATTGTGATCATATGGATTGGACCACGACCCGCATTTACTTCATTGATAAATGCATGGTTACGTAAACAAGTTGGAATTGGCTTGTGTGATAAATGTTGGTTTTCTGTATCTAAGTATTCTTTACCAACCATTTCAGTTAGAGCAGGGAACCATTTTGATTCATACTCTTCACCATTACAGTTTTGTGTATATGTCTTAAGATGTAAGAAATACGCGCCTACAGGACCGTAACCATCTTTAAAACGAGCTAGAACGATACGGTTTTCCATTTGTGTCATTTTAGCGCCTGCGCCGATCATAAGACCGTATGCAGAACCAGAAGACCATGGAGCGTACCAAACACGACCTGCACCTTCACCAACTGAACGTGGCTTAAAGATGTTTGAAGCACCACCAGCACCACAAATAACAGTCTTAGATTTGAATACGTGGTAGTTACCAGTACGTACGTTGAAACCAACAGCACCGGCAATACGGTTATCTTTAGCATCATCCATTAACATGTGAGTAACACAAATACGGTTGAATACTTTATCAGCTGAGTTTTTAGCTGCTTCTGCAACGATTGGCTTGTAAGATTCACCATGAATCATAATCTGCCAGCGACCTTCACGAAGATAATTACCAGTCTTCGTGTCACGCATGATAGGTAGACCCCATTCTTCAAACTGATGTACAGCTGAATCTACGTGGCGAGCCATATCAAAGGCTAAATCTTCACGAACCATACCCATTAAATCCATACGCGCATAGCGTACGTGATCTTCTGGATTGTTCTCACCGAAGCGAGTACCCATATAACAGTTTATAGCGTAAAGACCCTGTGCTACTGCACCAGAACGATCGATGTTTGCTTTTTCAGCAATAACAATCTTCTTGTCTTTACCCCAATATCTAGCTTCGAATGCCGCACCTGTGCCGCCTAAACCAGCACCAACGACTAAGACGTCAATATCGTCTTCAATAATTGTCTTGTAGCCCATTAGTAGTAAACCCCTTCTTTAAGTGACAACTTATTAGATTTCAGCGTAGGTAGTGCGCTGTCATTCATAGCAACATACTTAGGCTCGTTAAATAATAACTCGCTGTTACGCATAGAATCAGCAGGTGCTGCTTCGTTAGCAAGATGAGGGATACATTCTCCCCAAGGCTTAGTCGTGATAGGAGCTAAAAGTTCCATATCTTTTTCGCCGTTACGGAACTTGATGCGCCATGCAATCGTTCCTTTTTCTTCATCACGATGTACGCGAACTGAAGAACCAAGTGGTGTGAAATCAGCATAGCCACGCACGTCAATTGCGTGATGTGGGCAAGCTTTAACACATGAGTAACATTCCCAACACATGTTAGGTTCAATGTTGTAAGCACGGCGTAATGTTTTATCGATGTGCATGATGTCAGATGGGCAGATATCTACGCACTGTCCACAACCATCACAACGAGTCATATATACAAAAGTAGGCATAATATTCTCTCTTTCTTTAAATTGTTATTAGATTAATGTTTAGTAATGGTTTGGAGCTTCACGTCGGATACCCGCACCCATATTCACTGGATTTTTACCCATATATTCTGGGATATCTGGGAATTTCGTTTGTACTTCAGTAGAAGATAAATCGAAATCACCTGGTAAATTCAGACTTCCACCATCCGCATGTGCAACACGTTTTTGGAATGCTGCAGCAGGTTTGAAGAACATGTGTGCAAACTTAGACCACAATACACTTGCGAAAAGTGTTGTATTTGAAAGGATGAATAAACCAAAGAATAAAGTTGTTAAACCCATATCAGCTACAGTACCGTTCATACCTTTAGATTGCAGGTAAGACCAGATTAATGCGAATGTTGCTGTTGTGAAAAGCGATACGATGAAGATATCTGCACGACGTAGTTGATACCACTTAACACCTTCAGAGTTCACATCAACACGGATGAAGAACCAGAACCAGTAACCACCAAGACAAAGCATGATTGCACCAATGTGCCAAAACTGAGCCAGAGTTTCTGTTGCGATAGTGTCGCAGCCAAAAATCATCAGTGCTGAAGTTGCAACGAAAGTGATGAAGCCGTACATAGTTAAAAGGTGAGAAATTCTACGTTTCGTGCTGCAGAATTCACTAGAAGTTATAACTTCGCTTGCGATAGTAGCAATTGCAATACCCGCTTTTTCACCTGTACTTACTGTACGCTTTGCATTTTTTGCATTTTTTGCTGAATCTAAGAAAAAGTACTTCGCACTTTTCTTATGCATCATGTCGAGCATTGTACCGCCAGCGACAAGTACAGCCATCAGAATGATATACATCTGCATCATTTCAGGTGTAATAGACAACGCCGAAAGCGCATCAAAAGGGTTGGTCATGAACATTTTGTTATCCTCAAAATTTTATTGCGACAAGAGTTCCCCGAATTGAAAACTCTCAAAATTAATTGCCGTGTAGAATATCTCTAAAATGCCTAAGCGTCGAGCACTAATGCATGACCCCCCTATACATATTATTTATAGCCCTGTTTTTTTGATTAAACCTTAATCATTTTGAGGGATTATCGAGGTTTTATGTGCTTAAAATAGGAAAAATGCTAAAAAAAGAGCGATCCATAATAATTTTTAAAATTGATGGCTGATCAAACAATCCTTTGGCAAGAGGCACTAAAAAAGGGGCTTCTGCCCCTTTAGTCTAAATTGTAGTCAAATTAACAAAAAATAATGATTAATTTACTTTTGTATTGGCTAGGCCTTCTGTATTTGCACGTTCATATTGATCAAGCTGCTTCATTATCAAGTGTAGTGCCTCCGCATATGGAACCGTACCTTGCGCACGAATAATGGCCTGCCCTTCAGAGCTGACGGCATATTTGATAAAATCACGAACTAAGGGAGCCTTGTTGCCACGTTTAATAACAAGGTAGAGCGGCCTATATAGCGCGTACGAGCCATTTTTAATATTTTCGTAGGTAGGTGCTTTACCATCTAATTTAAGCAGTTTTAAATCACGTTTTTTCGCACTACTGATGCCAGAAACACCTAAGCCATTCAAATTCTTCACTACACCTTTTTCTACTGGCCCTGAAGATTTTACAACATGCTGCGCTTTAAATTCTTGATTATAATTTGCGAAAACAAGTTCTCGTAATGTTCTTCCCACGCCAGATAGCTTGCCTCGACGAACATAAAGTTCGATAGGAGCATTCTTGCCACCGAGTTGTTTCCAGTTAGTAATTTTCCCTAAATACACATCCTTTAATTGCTTAAAACTAATGTTATCGACTGGATTATTTTTATGTACGAAAGCAACTAAAGCATCCCATGCTACCGGAATCTGAAATGCGTCACGCTCTTCAGGGTTTCTCTCTATTGAAACACGGCATGCTCCACCTATATGAATAGTGCCATTAGCCGCACTACGAATCCCTTTGGTTGCACCACCGCCACTTAATTTAATTTGGATACCCGTTTTTTTGGTATAAGCCTTAGCTAGCTCCGTCATAAACGCCTTTTTCGAAATACCACAACCTGCCCACTGCAACGTTTCAGCCGCAAATACAGATGCATTCATGAGCAACATAGATAAAGTAACAACGAGTAACGAATAGAATTTTAATATTTTCATAAGACCTCAAATTTACAGGAGTTTGATAAATTAACTGAGCTAAACCTTACTGATAATAAACTGTAACAATTAGGCACAATAATCTAATATTACCCCACAAATATCAAGGCATATACCATACTAAATGTCTGCATAGCGCATGTTTAGTAGGCAATATGCACGAAATTAACACATCCCACGTTATAACGCTCACCCACGCAATTGAAAGTTATTATTTCTAATGAAATAACAACGCCTGCCGTTATAAAAACTGGTATATATATAGAATAAGCAATGATAGTTACGCACACCATACTTATTTCATTACGACACGCTAAACTATTGTTTTATGTATATATTTTATTATATAAGTCCGTTAGGTGCACCGTTTACCTATTACCCTATTGGGGTAGATTAAATCCTTAGTAATTTAGTATATAATTATTTTATAATGTACTAAGTAAACCTGATTAGTCACTGCGCAATTTGCTCCCTATAATTGCGCGCTTATTTGAAAGATCACTATCGATCCACAGTCATCAAGGCCACAATATGACCGTATTACATGACCCAATTACGCCTCCTGAAGGCCGAATTGAAACGAAAAACACCACCTGCTACATGTGCGCATGTCGCTGTGGTATTCGTGTAACTTTACGAGATAACGAAGTTCGTTATATTCAGGGTAACCCCGATCATCCTTTAAACAAGGGTGTGATTTGTGCCAAAGGCGCATCGGGTATCATGAAGCAATATTCTCCTGCGCGTTTAACCAAGCCGTTAAGACGTAAAGAAGGTGCCGAACGTGGTGCAGCTCAGTTTGAAGAAGTGAGTTGGGAAGAAGCCTTCCAAATTATGGAAGACAGATTAAGTCACATACGTTCGACTGATCCTAAGAAATTCGCTTTATTTACGGGGCGTGATCAAATGCAGGCCTTGACTGGCTTATTCGCAAAACAGTTTGGTACGCCAAACTATGCCGCACACGGTGGTTTCTGCTCGGTAAATATGGCTGCGGGCATGATCTACACTATCGGTGGTTCTTTTTGGGAATTTGGTGGGCCTGATTTAGAGCGTTCTAAACTCTTTATTATGATCGGCACCGCTGAAGATCATCACTCTAACCCAATGAAAATTGCGCTGTCTAAGTTCAAACGCAGCGGTGGTCGCTTTATCTCGATTAATCCTGTGCGTACCGGTTATTCTGCGATTGCAGATGAATGGATTCCGATTAAACCGGGAACAGACGGCGCATTAATGCTTGCCTTGATTCACGAGTTAATTAAAACAGGTTTATATGATCGTGATTTCCTCGTTCAGTATTCTAACTCCGCTGAACTTGTTAGCGCAGATGAAAACAATGATGACTTTGGTTTATTTGTGACAACCGATCTTCCGCGTGATACTGAATGTTTTGATCAACAAGACCGAGTTTGGTGGGATCGCAAGAGCGACAAACCCATGCACGCGCGTGAAGAAAGCCTTGACCCTTACTTACTGGGTGAATTCACCATGCCAGATGGCCGCCAAGTTAAACCGGCTTTCCAATTATTAAAAGACAGAGTAGAAGAATACACGCCAGACTGGGCTGCTGAAGTCACAGGCATTCCTGCTGAAACGATCAGAACGCTGGCCCATGAAATGGGCATCACTGCACGTGACGAGCAAATCGAATTACCGATTGCTTGGACAGATGCATGGGGCAAAGATCACGATACGATTACAGGAAATCCTGTTTCTTTCCATGCGATGCGCGGACTTGCTGCTCACTCAAATGGTTTCCAATCGATTCGTGCTTTAAGTATTTTAATGAGCATGTTGGGCACGATTGACCGCCCAGGTGGCTTCCGTCATAAAGCGCCGTTCCCGCGTCCGATTCCGCCTTGTGCCAAAACACCAAAAGGCCCAGAAGGTGTGCAACCGAATACACCATTAGATGGTATGCCTCTCGGTTGGCCGGCTGAACCCAATGATTTATTTGTCGACGACAAAGGCGCACCGGTTCGCATTGATAAAGCGTTCTCTTGGGAATTCCCGCTTTCTGTTCACGGTTTAATGCACAACGTGATCACTAACGCGGTCAACAAAGATCCTTATGGCATTGATACCTTATTGATTTTCATGGCCAACATGGCGTGGAACTCTTCGATGAATACCTCAGAAGTACGTGAGATGCTGAACTCCAAAGATGAAGACGGTAATTTCAAAATTCCTTTCCTCATTGTTTGTGATGCATTCCAATCTGAAATGTCGGCTTATGCGGATTTATTATTACCGGATACAACCTACCTCGAACGTCACGATGTTATGTCGATGTTAGACCGACCTATCTCGGAATTTGATGGTCCTGTTGATTCTGTTCGTATTCCCGTTGTTCCACCTAAGGGTGACTGTAAACCTTTCCAAGAAGTAATTATTGAACTCGGTTCGCGTTTAAAACTCCCTGCTTTCACTAATAAAGATGGTTCACGCAAATTCCGTGACTACCCTGACTTTGTTGTGAACTTTGAAACAGCACCCGGTTCTGGTATTGGTTTCTTATCGGGCTGGCGTGGTAAAGGTGGCGAGAAGTTCATGAAAGGTGAACCGAATCCTAACCAGTGGGAAATGTATGAGAAAAACAATTGTGTTTATCATCATGAATTACCTAAGTCTTTCCAGTACATGCGTAACTGGAATCGCGGTTACTTAAAATGGTCACAAGAACATGCACTCACCCGTTATGCAGAACCGATTAACATTCATATCTATTCAGAAGTGTTAATGAAGTTCCGTTTAGCGGCGCAAGGTAAACTCGAAGGTAAGCAACCACCTGAGCATTTACGTATGCGTGTTGAAACTCATTTTGATCCACTGCCCTTCTATGCAGAACCGTTAGAAGTGCAATTAACTGACAAACAAAAATATCCACTGGCTGCGTTAACCCAACGTCCAATGGCGATGTATCACTCGTGGGATTCACAAAACGCGTGGTTACGTCAGATTCATGCGCATAACTATATGCACGTTCATCCATCAACTGCGCGTGCGCAAGGCATTGAAGACGGCGCTTGGATGTGGGCTGAGTCTATGCACGGTAAAGTACGTTGCTTAGCGCGTTATAGTGAAGCTGTTGAACCAGGTACAATTTGGACTTGGAATGCCATCGGTAAAGCAAAAGGTGCGTGGAACTTAGACGACGACGCAAACGAATCTAAAAAAGGTTTCTTGTTAAACCATTTAATTGCCGAAGAGCTACCTAAGAACGAATGTGGTGAACATATTTCAAACTCTGATCCTATTACAGGTCAAGCCGGTTGGTATGACGTACGCGTTCGTATTTATAAAGCTGAAGAAGGCGAGCCAGAAGAAACTTTCCCGCAGTTCGATGGAATTTCACCTGTTCCCGGAATGGATGAACGACCTAAGAAACTTGGTTTCTTTGCAGGCATGTTTACTAAAGGAGTTAAATAATGACTCAGTTAGCCTTAGTTATAGATTTAAATGTTTGCGTCGGTTGTCATGCTTGCGTAACCAGTTGTAAAGAATGGAATACTTCAGGTCCTGCGGGCTTTATGACGGATGAAAATCCTTATAGTAAAGATCCAACGGGGACTTTCTTTAACCGTGTACAAACCTATGAAATTGGCGAGTTTCCTAAAACAGAAACGGTTCACTTTCCTAAGAGTTGTTTACATTGTGAAGACGCACCTTGTGTTCCTGTTTGTCCGACAGGTGCAAGTTACAAACGTAAAGAAGACGGCATTGTTCTAGTTGATTACGATAAGTGTATTGGTTGTCGTTATTGCTCATGGGCTTGTCCTTACGGCGCACGTGAAATAGATGAAGAACAAAAGGTCATGAAAAAGTGTACCTTATGTGTTGACCGAATTTACGATGAATCATTACCAGAAGCAGAACGTAAACCGGCTTGTGTATTAGCTTGCCCAACCAGCGCACGTTTATTTGGTGATGTTCATGATCCTGATTCAGAAGTCTCTGTCACTATTCGTGAAGAAGGTGGTTATCAGTTAATGCCAGAATGGGGAACCAACCCATCTAACCATTACTTACCTCGTCGTAAAACACGTATCAATATTCATGAAGATGAATTACAGCGTGCAGATAATCCATTGAATAAAGAACAACGTGGTCCAAGTGGTCCAGTCGAAGGGACGACGCTAGACGACACAACCTCATGGTAAAGTAAATCGTAGATTTAACAATAAATTTTAATATGGTAGGTCGGACTTCAATCTGACAAACACAACTAGGAGAACGACGATGCATCCGGCATTTTCAGTTATCTTTTTAACAACATTAATTGGTACAGGTCAGGGTTTATTTTTAGCCTTGTTTACAGGTCAAAGTTACGCGGCGGTTGAGCTTGTTCCTTCGCAGGACAGTGCTTCATTTTATGGTTTGGGTGCGCTTATCGCCTTTGTCTTTTTAGTGGGCGGCTTAATTGCTTCTTTCTTCCATCTTGGTCGACCTGAACGTGCATGGCGCTCTGCTGCGATGTGGCGTACCTCTTGGTTGTCGCGTGAAGTTATCGTCTTACCAACAGTGATGGGCTTGATCTTTGTTTACGGCATGATGCACTTCTTTGGTTGGGATGCGGTTTTATATACAAGTGCAACAGGCACAACGCTGCAACTAAGTTTAGTGGTCGGCGCTGTTGCAATGGTGGCAACATTCGTATTATTTATTTGTACCAGCATGATTTATGCAACCATCAAATTTTTACAAGAATGGGCTTGCGCGCTGACGGTTTCAAATTATTTATTATTAGGTACAGCGTCAGGCTTTACTTTAGCGGCTGCATTCGCAAGCTCAAATGCACCTGATTTATTAGGTTTGTACGGTAACTGGGCAATCATTATAACGGTTGCCGCCTTTATCTCTCGAGCAGGTTCTTTAATTCGCAATTCGCGCATTAAACCAAAATCGACGATTCAATCTGCCATTGGTATTCGTCATCCTAAGATCCAACAAAAATCGATGGGAATGCAAGGCGGGTCAATGAACACACGTGATTTTTTCCATCACAAAAGCGAGTCTTTCATGAAAATTATGAAATGGACGTTCCTTGTGTTGGTCTTCCCTGTCCCTATTATTTTATTAATTAGTGGTATTGAATCTGGCAGCACGGGCACTTTGATTGGCGCTTTCATTATTCAATACATTGGCTTAATTGCTGAACGCTGGTTCTTTTTCGCGCAAGCAAATCACCCGCAAAACTTGTATTACCAAACAAATTAATTTTTGCTAAGAGTACAAAAAAAGCCGTGCTATAGAAATATAGCGCGGTTTTTTTATGCTTAAAATAAAGTATTTATTCATTTTCATTCAGATTAGGTTCAGCTTCACCTGACTATAGTTAACTCAAGTAAAGACATGACAACAAACCAATACGTTGAGTACCAATAGGAGAATCAAGAGATGAACATTAAAATTGCAGTAAGTATTTTCGCAGTCGCAGTCAGCAGTATTTCAATGGCTGAAGCCGGTCAAAATCGCCATGATCGCGACTATGACCGTGATAACCGCCATAGTTCAACATACCAACGATATGATAGAAAGCATGAAAGAAAAGCCTTAAGACAGGCTCGCCGTGAAGTGCGCCATGAACATCACAGAGCTCATCGCTATGAAAAAAAACGCCAACGCTATAATCGTCATTATTATAATACGCGTCACAACTACAGAAATCATGATCGTCATGGGTGGAGAAATGGTTGGAGACGCCAGCATCAACACGCATATGGAACATCACATTACCCAACAAGCCATGTGATTATAAGCCACAACTACCGTTCAAGTAATTTTGTTCCAGTATTAGCTGGTGGAATTATTGGCTCAAGTATTGGAAGTAGCATGGGAAATGGCGATGCAGGTGCTATATTAGGTGGTGCATTATTTGGTGCAATCTTAGGAGATGCTATTGCCAACCATTAATCTCGAAAATTTCTGGTTAAATGACAATCCCTTGGTTATCCTTGCAGACAGAGAAATGTAGAGATTAGTTTTAATTTAATCTCTACAGTCCAAACACTACCTTGGGAATACCTCATGAAACAACAACCTTTTCTCATCATCACCTTATTCTTGATCACTTTCTTAAGTTTTAATGTCCATGCTGAAAGCTTACAAAGCGCAAAAAAAACCATCAAAGAAAAAACGAACGGTAAGATACTTTCTACAAAAACCGAAGTTCGAAATGGTCAAAAAATACATAAAATAAAAGTACTGCTTCCTTCTGGCAACGTTCAAACGTTTAGAGTTGATGCTGATTAGATTTTATGCGCATTTTAATTATTGAAGATGAACCTAACCTACGGCAGCAACTGCAAGAATTTTTGCAGCAGCATGGTTATGTGGTTGATACTGCGGAAGACGGTGAGAGTGGATTATTTATGGGCAAGGAATACCCCATCGATCTCGCGGTGGTTGATCTTGGCCTACCTAAATTATCTGGCATCGACGTTATTCAAGCATGGCGTAAACTAAATTTTCACTTTCCTATTCTTATTTTAACCGCACGCAATAACTGGCAAGACAAAGTTGAAGGACTTGAGTCTGGAGCAGATGATTATTTAGTTAAACCGTTTCACCCCGAAGAACTACTTGCTCGTACTCGTGCCCTACTTCGCCGCGCTGCTGGCGTGTCTCAACCATTAATACAATTTGAAACCATAGACATTAACACTTCAGCACAAACTGTCATGATTGCAGGAACTGAATTAGAGCTAACAGCTTATGAATATAAAGTGGTTGAGTATCTAGTATTAAATTCAGATAAAGTCATTTCTAAAAACGAACTCACTGAACATATTTATGAGCAAGATTTTGACCGTGACAGTAATGTCATAGAAGTTTTTATCGGTCGTTTAAGAAAGAAGCTCGATCCTGATGGAGATTTAAAACCCATTGAAACACTTCGTGGTCGCGGTTATAAATGGAAGTTAAAAGCCATTAATAATGCAAAAGAAATATCATCTTAATGTATTCTATTCATACACGAATTTTATTTTCTGCTCTGGTCGTTTTACTTTTGTTTATGGGACTAACGGGTTTCATTCTTGATAAAGCCTTTGTTGATTTGACAGAGAACGCACAAAAAGAAAATCTACGCACTCAAATTTATACCTTACTTGCAACGGCAGAGCTTAACGAAAGAAACCAATTACAACTTCCTGAAGATATTACCGAACCGCGTTTAAATATGATTGAATCTAATTTACATGCATGGGTGTTATCTAGTGAAAACAAGGTGGTTTGGCAATCTAAATCAATGTTAGATTTTTACAATATAAAGCCTACGGAAATGATCAGCGGACAGTTTTTATTTTCAGAATTCAAACAAAACAATGATACTTATACACTACTCAGTTTTTCAACTAACTGGATCAGTGACAACGATAAACATACTTTTGTTTTTCAAATTGCGGAAAACCGCGAAATACTACAGGACCAAATTAATTTATTTAGACAAAACTTGTGGGGCTGGTTGGCTATTGTTAGTAGCTTACTCATTATTATTCAAACAGCGATATTACATTGGGGACTCAAACCCTTGCGACAGGTTGCAGAGGACTTGTTAAATATTGAAAGCGGTCAAGCAAAAAAACTCATCTCTCATTACCCTAAAGAATTAACACCGCTCACCACAAACTTAAATAAATTACTTGAATCATCCGAGCAACAGTTATCACGGTTTAGAGATGCATTAGGCAATATGGCACATAGCTTAAAAACACCCACCGCAGTTTTACAGGGCATAGTCATAAAATCCGAACATAAGGATAAAAACACTGCATTAGAACAAATCGACACCATCAACCAAATAGTCGAATATCAATTACAACGTGCTTCAGTGGGTCATACCGTATTATCAGAAATGACAGAGATTGAAGATATTGTTAAAAAAATAACTAAAAGTTTACAAAAAATTCATATTGATAAAAACATTAATTGTAATATTGAAATAGATAAAAAGTTGGCAGTACCGATTAATCAAGGTGATTTATATGAACTGTTAGGAAATTTAATTGAGAATTCTTTTAAGTGGTGTCATAAAAATATTTCTATTACCGCAAGCGTATCTCATTCCCATTATAAAATAACTATTGAAGATGATGGCCCAGGAATAAAAGAAGCGCTTCGTGAAAAAATATTATTAAGAGGCCAGCGTGCCGATGAGCATACGCCCGGACACGGGCTTGGACTCGCTATGGTCAACGAGATACTACTGCACTATAACGGGACATTGGTTATTTCAGACAGCGCTTTGGGTGGCGCTAAAACCGTTATTTCTTTTTAACAAATATCTACTCTTTAATTTAGAGCTTCCATTTATTCGCTAAATTCTCTTTAAATGCCTGCTGTAATTTCAAAAATTTTTCAATGGGATTGTTATTTTTTATCTTCTGTCATGATCTAAATTTAACTATTTCACTCCTATGGAGGAATGAGAACCTTGTGGTTTTAACTAAACAATAGCCCCCTTAAATATCACATGAACAGCTCATATAAAATAGTGCTAGCAATTGTATTAGCTACTAGCACGATTATTTATTTTTGATCTATTGCAGCACTTGGGTCTACTTCATACATGGCAGGCAATGAGTGAGCGATTCCTTTGTGGCAATCGATACACGTTTTACCTTTTTCTAAACCTTTTGAATGTTGATTCATTGAGCGTCTACCCTGCTCACCATAATCCATTGATTTATAGTCATGACAGTTACGGCATTCTCGTGAATCCGTTTCTTTCATGGCCTTCCAAACATTGCGCGCTAACGTTAAACGCTTTGCTTCAAATTTTTCTGGTGTATCAATAGTACCCAGTAGTTTATGCCAGAGTTCATTCGTTGCTTGAATCTTACGTTTAACTTTATATATCCATTCTTTTGGTACATGACAGTCCGGGCAAGTAGCCCGTACCCCAGTTCGGTTTGAATAATGAATGGTATCTTTATATTCCTCATAAACATTGTCACGCATTTCATGACAAGAAATACAAAACTCTTCATTATTGGTCATTTCCATTGCAGTATTAAAGCCACCCCAAAAGATAATGCCCGAGATAAAACCAACAACCAACAATGTGCCTAATGAATATTTTGCGGTTGGATGTTTAAGGAAAGCCCAAATAACATTCAACTTTTCTTTTAGATTACTAATTGCACTCATAATACATTCCTTTTCCAATTAGTGACGCTTAACAGCAGGTAATGGAGTAAATGTATTTTCTACTAATGGTTTAGCATTTACTTGCGGCACATGGCATTGCGTACAAAAATAACGGCGAGGCGCAATGTTTGCTAACGCATTATTATCTCTATCACTAAAATGCGTTTGGCTAATTTTTGTTGCACCCGAGTCTTTATAATTTGCCCAGCTATGACAAGTTAAACACTTATTAGACTTTATATTAATTTTATAGTGCCTAATCTTGTGTGGAATAAGTGGCGGTTGCTGTACGTAATCACGTGTAATGGGTTCACGATCATTTTGCCATTTCATAGCTTGAGGCATCTTTGCGGGTTCATCCATTGGATTTATCCCACGTAAAGATTTAACATCTTCAGCCCAGGCCTGATTAACTAATAAACCCAAACTAAACATCATTACAACACTCATTACAGTTGACCATTTCATGGTGCAACCTCCTTTTTTTTAGATACATTTAATAACGTGTTATTATTTAAACGATTAGAAAATTTAAAAACATCTTTGGCGCAAACATCAATACAGCGACCACAGTTGGTACAATTCTTATCCATTATTACCGGCCCTATTCCTTTATCTGCGCCTTTTAATGCAGGCTTAATAACTTGTTTTTCTGGACAGACCAAAAAGCAATCCATACAGTCATCACAATTTTCTCTATTTGGTGCACTCACTCGAATAAAACTAATGCGTCCTAACAAGCTATAAAAGGCACCTACTGGACAAAGATGACCACACCACCCTTGTCGACTTAATAATAGATCAAATATAAAGATGGCTAAAATAACTAAAGCTGCATAACCAAATCCAAAAATAATTGATCGATGCAATATTGAAACAGGGTTAATCAATTCCCAAGCAATGCTTCCTGTTACTACTGCAACTATTAATGTCATGGCGAGAACCCAGTAACGTATGTCACGTGAGAACCTTGCTCCACCTTTGATATTCCACTTTCTCCGTAATCCATCGGCTGTATCAGTTACGATATTGACGGGGCATACCCATGAACAAAAAACTCGACCACCAACTAAAAAATAAAACACGGTTACAATCACTGCGCCAATGAATGCCTGACTTATAATCTCGTGCCCGGCAAAGAATGACTGTAATAAAACATAAGGATCGGTTAACGGTAAAATATCAAACGTTAAACTTGACGTTAAATTACCCTTTGCAATCCAATAACCTTCTCCTAACAAAGGTCCTGTTAAAAATATTGCTATTACTAAGAGTTGGCTTGTACGTCGCAGTAGTAGCCACTTATTCGCATGCCACCACCCTTTTACTAATATTGCTTCTTTACCGACCTGCTCGGGTAAATTTGCTGCCATTAGCGTGAGTCCTTCAACAAACCTTCACCTTCATGTTCGTATTTCAAACCTTTTGGTAAATTATATTTGTGCTCTACATCAGGTGTCACTAAACTCTTACCTGCTTTTTCTTTTTCTTCCCAGCCTAAGCGGTAATGATGTCCTAACTCACCTTTTGCTAGATTAATTGGCAAGACTTTAATAGCCGCTTCTTCTAATACACATGCCCGCTCACATTTACCACAACCGGTGCATTTATCCGAATGAATAACAGGAATAAATAAAGCATGTTTTCCACTTCTTAGGTTATGTCTCGGCTCTAACGTAATAGCTTCGTTAAGCAAGGGACAAATACGATGACATACATCACATCGTAAACCCAAATAATTCAAACATGTTTCCTGATCCACAATAACGGCAAGTCCCATACGGGCATCATCGATATTAGTGAGCCCCTTGTCTAATGCCCCTGTCGGGCAAGCCTTTACACAAGGAATATCTTCACACATTTCACAAGGAATTTTTCGTGCTTCAAAATAGGGTGTCCCTAATGCAACAGGCTCAGCCAATTCAGAAAGTTTTAAAATGTCATAAGGACAGTCACGAACACATAAACCACAGCGAATACACGCGGCTAAAAAATCATCTTCATTATCTACACCCGGTGGGCGCAATGCATATACCGGTAATGATTTAGCCTCTTTAGTATATAGGCCTAAGCCAACACCTAATAAAGCCACTCCGCTTGCAGTTCTTGCGGTTTCGACGATAAATCGTCTACGGCTTAATTGGTGTTCGAACACGTTTTATTTCCTCGCTTACGCTTTTTCTACCTTAACAGCACACTTCTTATAATCTGTTTCTTTTGATAATGGGTCGGTTGCATCAAGTGTTAACTTATTGATTAAACGCCCTGCATCAAACCAAGGTACAAAAATCAAACCTTCTGGAGGGCGATTACGTCCACGAGTTTCAACCTTCAAAGAAATATCACCACGGCGACTTGCTACCTTGGCAGTCATGCCTCGACGTAAACCACGTTTTTTCGCATCATTTGGATGGATAAACATAACCGCATCAGGGAATGCACGATATAACTCAGGAACACGACGTGTCATTGAACCTGAATGCCAGTGTTCAAGTACGCGACCTGTTGATAACCATAAATCATATTCTTTATCTGGAACTTCAGCCGCAGGTTCAAAGGGGGCAAAAATAATATTCGCTTTGCCATCTTTCTTACCGTAGAACTTAACGCCTTCTCCTTTTTTAACATAAGGATCGTAACCTTCACGGTAACGCCATAACGTTTCTTTACCATTCACTACTGGCCAGCGCATACCGCGCGTTTTGTGGTAAGCATCAAACTCACCAAGATCATGACCTTTTTTAGGACCTTCTATTCCAAATCGACGATACTCTTCAAACAAGCCTTTTTGTAAATAGAAACCAAAATCATCCATTTCATCATTGTCGTATTTATTACCGCGAGTATCTGTTACTTGTTGTTTTGGATATTTATCAACCTGACCATTTTTAAATAAAACTTCATACAACGTTTTACCTTTAACGCTAGGTTGCTTCGCAATCAAATCAGCAGGCCATACTTCTTCAACTTTAAAGCGTTTTGAAAACTCAACGAGCTGCCATAAATCAGACTTCGATTCACCCGGTGCTTTAACTTGTTGACGCCAGAATTGTGTACGACGTTCTGCATTACCATAGGCCCCTTCTTTTTCTGTCCACATAGCGGTTGGTAAAATCAAATCACCCGCTAATGCTGTAACCGTTGGGTAAGGATCTGAAACAACAATAAAGTTTTCAGGGTTACGGTAACCTGGATAGGTTTCACCATGGAAGTTCGCCGCAGCCTGAACATTGTTATTACACATTACCCAATAAGCATTCAGCTTGCCGTCTTTTAACATACGGTTTTGTAATACTGCGTGATAACCGGGTTTAGGTGGAATGGTACCTTCTGGTAAATTCCAGATTTTTTCAGCGAAATCTCGATGTGATTTTTTCTTAACAACTAAATCAGCAGGCAATCGATGAGAGAACGTTCCTACTTCACGAGCAGTACCACAAGCTGAAGGTTGTCCGGTTAATGAGAATGGGCTGTTACCCGGCTCAGAAATTTTACCCATTAACAAATGAATGTTGTAAACCAAACCATTCACCCAAACACCACGTGTATGTTGGTTAAAGCCCATAGTCCAAAAAGAAGTTACTTTCTTTTTAGGGTCAGCATAAATTTTTGCTAATTTAAGTAAGTTTGCTTTTGGTACGCCACTTAACTTAGAAGTATATTCCAAGTCATATTTCGCAACTGACTTGCTGTATTCTTCAAAATTAATCTTAGTTAATTTACCACCCTTACCTTTTTTCGCTTTTTCTAAAGGATGTTCTGGACGTAGCCCATAACCAATATCAGTTGCTGTTTTAGTAAAGTTAACATTATCACCAATAAATTTTTTGTTATAAGACTTTGTTTCGATAATGTAATGCGCGATATAGTTAGCAATGGCTAAATCGGTTTGCGGTGTGAACACCATACCGTTATCTGCTAAATCAAAACAACGATGTTTAAACGTCGATAATACGTGTACAGAAGATCCTTTCTTGGTTAAACGCGTATCACTTAAGCGAGACCAAAGAATAGGATGCATTTCAGCCATATTCGCACCCCATAAAACAAAGGCATCTGCATGTTCTAAATCGTCATAACAACCCATTGGTTCATCCGCACCGAATGCGCGCATAAACGCACCTACTGCTGATGCCATACAGTGACGAGCATTAGGATCTAAATTATTTGTCCGTAAGCCCGCTTTAAATAATTTTGAAGCGGCATAGCCTTCCCAAATAGTCCACTGACCAGAACCGAACATACCAACCGAGGTAGGCCCCTTTTTCTTTAAGGCATCTTTAAATTTAACGGCCATAATATCAAAGGCTTGATCCCAACTAATTTCAGTAAAATCACCCTCTTTATCATACTTACCGTTCGTCATACGCAATAAAGGCTTCGTTAAACGATCTTTACCGTACATAATTTTAGAAAGGAAATAACCTTTAATACAATTCAAACCACGATTAACTGGAGCATCTGGATCACCTTGTGTTGCCACAACCCGACCATCTTTTGTTCCGACTAAAACACTACAGCCCGTACCACAAAAACGACATGCAGCTTTATCCCAACGAATTTTATTATCTCCACTATTGGCTACCGCAGCGCTAATACCTGGAATCGTGATTCCGGCGGCCGCAGCAGTTGCTGCAATTGCATTTGTTTTTATAAAATTTCGACGGTTAAGCTTCATTATGATGCCTCCTGTGAAGGTTGTTCATTACAAGTGTTTACTGTGCAAGCCGGAGTCACTTCAGCAAGAATTTCTTCTATATTGACATTCTCGTTGTCGTCACTTTCGTGATAAACCATCGCGACAGACATAACACCTTTTAAATGTTGGAAAGCCATAACCTGATCGGCTAAAGCATTAAGTTTTTCATTTTCTACCGTTACAACTAATTTGCCATCTGTCGCGGCGTGAACTTCAACGCCCTCAGTAGCATTTAATTCTTCACATAGAGCGTCCATACGCTTCGGCTGGACATGGACTAAAACACCACTAATATTCATGTATTACTCTCCATTTTCCTGATGTTCAAATTAATTTATATAATTAAAATCCATTGCATTGGTCGGACAAGGCTTAGCGCATGCCCCACAACCTGTACATAATTCAACAGCTAAAACGGGCTGCGCAACACTCCCAACTGTCGGAGTAAAACTAATGGCTTCTGTCTCACACTGCTCTTTGCAAACAACACAAACTACTTTTTTTGTTGCTAAACACTGATAGCCAATCGTTGCCTTTAAGGCCCATGGCTTTTCAATTAAAGGCCTAAATAAATCTTCAGAACAACTTTTTACACATTCTTCACAAAAAGTGCACTCACCTCGATTAAAATCTATCTCAGGAAAGCCACCATCACCTTTAACAATAATTCTCTCTGGACATTTTGATATACAGTCATGGCATCGAGAACAGTTATCAGTAAATTCAAGCTCTGTCCGTACCCAAGGTAACCTTATCGCTTGCTGAGCCCCACTAAATTTGGCCTTTAATAAAGCCCTTCTGCTCAACACTCAACTAAAACTCCAAATAATTTAAATTAAGGGACGTACCTATACTAGTACACACAATCAAAAGATCTTTGACTTATATCAAAAAATGCTTAAATACTAATGTTTCTAGTATTTATATCTGACTCTTTTACTTTGTTATTATTTTATATTTATCAATGCAAAAGACACATAACTTTATCGATAATAAATACTTATTTTTATAACTTGTTACAAACGTTAATGGAATTTAAATTACAGATATTATCGACAAGCTACAATATAGAAGGAAAGAGAACAAAAGTTATAGATAGTTATACTATTAAAGAGGCTTAATGTTAATGGCTTTATCTTCAACGATACAAACGTCTCTACATAAAGCACAACCAATACAATGTTCCATATTAATTGTTGGTCTTTCTCTCTCAAAAATTAATGCACCTTTTATAGGGCATGCTGACCCACATGCACCACACTCAGGACCAGAGTAAGGCAAACATGTGTCAGTATCAATTTCTGCAGCAGCAAATTTAGGGATATTAATGTGTCCGTCCTCATCGGCTTCAGAAAGAACAAGAGCATTAGCTTCACATGCATTAACACATGGCCAACCCTCACATAAACTACAGCCTTTTTTTAGTAAGTCTAATGCAGGTGTATTAACCACATCAGCGCCAAGCCGAGCAGCTAAAGGAAATATAATATTATGAGGGCAAGCTTCAATACATGCGTTGCAACGTGTGCAGGATAATAAAAAATCCAATTCGGTTTTCGCATAGGGTGGACGAATCCAATGCTTTGCTTTTTCTGAGGCGCGTTTATCCACCGCCTTAACAGCAACTTCAGTTACTTTACCCAGTCCACGTCTAAAAAAAGCTCTACGATCCATAATTATTATTTACCAATTACTTTTCGACTGCATGCCTTTATGACAATCGGCACAGTTTCTACCTTCTTTTTTGTATTGATCATGTAACTTTAAATCCTTATCAAAATCTTTTGCTATATGATGCGCGATGCCCATATGACAATCAATACAGGTTTTATTGTTTTTTATTCCACGTTGATGCGCTTCTTGTGATGATTTTTTTTGTGAATTTAAATTCATTGAATTAAAAGCATGGCAATTCCGACATTCTCTCGAGTCGGTTTCACGCATAGTTTGCCAAACATGCTCAGACAATTCTAAGCGTTTAGCTTCAAATTTTTCAGGTGTATCAATACTGCCAATCAATTTATGCAAAAGCTCGTTAGTAGCGCCAATTTTACGTTTAACTTTATAGATCCAATTTTTAGGCACATGACAATCTGGACATGTTGCTTTAACACCTGTGCGATTAGAGTAATGGATGGTTTCTTTATATTCTTTATATACATTATCCCTCATCTCATGACAAGAAATACAAAACGTCTCTGTATTTGTCAACTCCATACTGGTATTAAACGCCCCCCAAAATATAATACCCAAAGTAAACACACTAAAAAAAACACCTATAGGGCAACGCGCACTTAAGCTGCAATATTTTTGTAAATAGTTTTTAAAGTTAGTTATCACATTAAATACTCCTTAATTACTAAAATGCCGCCATGGATAGCTAAAAGCTAGAGAACAAGGCATATATCAGTGAAAAAGCGGAGTGTACGATAAGACCGCTTTCGCACCTCCTTGTGCTACTCGGCATTAAAACATCCATGTTTTAATATCTGAGCATTTTGAACTGAGACATCGTCGTGCCCCTCATTAAATATTATAAAAGGTAAACACAGTTATATAGTCTTTAGCTATTGATGATGCATATTTTTTACATTCGCATGACCATAGGCTGCATCAGCAACCACAGATCAGCCAAACTAATAAACGAGATAAAACCAAGTATCGGCAAAAAAGCAACATGATTATTTACGGTTGCTACTTGATAAAAACGTTGTCTCGCAATATATAAAGCCAGCCAAAAACCAAACAAGACTAATAATCCTTGCAGTGCAAAAACAATATTATCTGCAATCAATGGATTCATATGTCGCATGTGTAGCTCGTGCATACCTAAAGGTAATGCATCTTTACCTAGCGGATTAAATACCACTGACCAAAACCCTGCGCTTTCTCGTACCAAGTGCGTTAAATTGTGTGCGATGTGATAACTAAAGGCTAACGGTAAAATACTCATCGCAAAGGCTGAAAATAATCGGTTAACTTCTTCTTTGTTTTGCATAAGCTGTTGCGTTAGTTTTATTGTAATAATAAACAATATAATGGGAACTGACATACTCACAACCATTCCAATACTAAAGCTGGTTAGTAGCTGGCCTGAGTCGCCGATGTTATAAGCTAACTTTTGTATCGTTCCTTCCCAATACGGCATCATGGTAATGCCATGAAAAATAGTTAACGCCACCAAACCTAAAATAAACCATGCTTCATCAACACGGCCTCTAAATGCCCTGTTGCGAGAAGCCTGTGTGATTTCATCACCCACACCGCGTAAACGCCACCCCACATTTTGATACGGACAACTCATGCTGCAAGCACCACATGATGTGCAGTAGGTATTTTGTGTTAAACGCCCCATAACTAAATTTGTCGGGCATGGCTCTATATTTTCATTACCGTGATAGCACTCTAACGTTGTGCAGTCTTCACAGGTTTTTTCTTTAATGGGGGCTAAGGCAATCGGCGCGATTGAACTATAAGCGCCAATGGTTCTTCCGATGGCACAAAAATAACGGCAAAAAGCTTTCTTCTCATAAACGGCTAAAGAAATCGTTGCCATTCCCACCATAAAGAGCGCCATTAACGCTGTGGCATAGGGGCTTACAGTAACACCCACGCCTAACTCTAACCATGTTAAACCCACGAACATGAAAAGCGCAGGCCAAACAGAACGTAAGATTTTTGGTACTCGTAAATTTAAACTGCTTGTTTCTCGTGATTTTTTCCAAAGGCGTTGCCGCACTAGCCATGTTGCAATCGCGTCCCATGGGCAAATAGCACACCATGCAGAACCTACAAAGAAGATACTTATGATCACGCCTGACCACCATATCGTCCAGGTTAAGACGGTGGCTATATTCTTCTCTGGTATTGGTGTACCAAATAAACCTGCGTAAATAACCGTTAAAAATACGGCCGATGCCAAGATACGCACACTTACAATTAACCAGGGGCGCGTAATGAAAGGTTTTGTTATCTTAGTAAGAAAAGGATATTTAAATGATGAGGTATTTTTTTCTTTTAATCCAAAATTAAAAGCATAACGGATGCCGATTAGAAGCATACTAATAAAAACAAAAGCAACCCATTCCACAGGCAAGCCAGGATGAACCATGCCTTCGTCTGGCACATAAATAAGTTCACTAATAAAATTAAAAAATAAATCTTGCATTTAAAAACTCATAATAAATAATTAATTTTCATCTTCTGAAAAATCGCTATGATGATGTTGCGCCTTAATCCGTTGTAAACGTCGACGCTGTGTAATATTCACAATAACAATCACCAAAATAAGAATAACAACCGTGATGCCTATTGGCCCAATTGAATCCGGCTCACCAATACGAAGAGGAAAGTCTATTACATAAGGCTCACCATCAGAAACAAACTCCGCCGTCACAATATAGTTTCCAGCTTTACTAAAAACAAACCCTTGCCGATAAACACCGTCATCAATCTTTTGTGTGCCTAATATTTCTTCGTTTTCTGAGAACCAACTGTCTTCACGAACTTTAAAAATCACTTCGCCATTAAATGTGTCGCCATTATCTATACGTGAAGCATATAAATTAACACGGCCATGAACATTGGGTTTAGGAAATGCGGGGAACGCCATATAGGTAACAAAATATTCACCTATCTGGGTTTCAACTTGCATACTGGGTGGTGTGTTTGAATCTTCACCTAAACTATAAGCGGGCCGACCTAAAACATGGTGTGCAAAAACATCATTGATTAAAAATATACTTGCAAAAACAATAATACTAAAAACTTTTTTATATTTCATACTTTTAATGTTTTGACCGGCTATCACGTTCTTGCCATTTATACTGTTGATTTAAGCCAACACCATGTCTGGCTACTTTACTGTCTGTGCCTTGTACAATACGAATAGGTAAGCTCGGTTCTGGGCAAACTTCGACACAGACGCCACACCCCACACAACCTTCTTTAACAACCGGTCGATAAAAATTACCGAAATCATAATCAATTGCTTTATCACCTAACGGGCAGATCGAAACACATGCACCACAGACACCTTTATCAACCCATGGATAACATGCGGCTCGATCAATTTGTGCAACCCCCATATTTACTTCTCTTATCGAAGTGACGGTGAGTGCTTCAGTCGGACAAATTTCCATGCAATAACCGCACAAGGTACAGCCTTTAATTGCAACATTGATATAAGGTTTATTAGATTCAGGGCCGCCGTCATTCTTATGAAATACAACACATTTAGGAGGACAAACTTCGCCACACAAACCACAACCAATGCATGCTTGATTAAATTTTTCTACATCCGCAATCGCACCCGGTAGAACAGCATAGTTATTCATTGCCACATTTGCTTTTGGATAAAGTAAACGTGACAAACCAAAGGGCAAACTGCTAAACCCCATTATCCCCATTCCAAACACAGCTTTCTGTAAAAAACTGCGGCGCTTCATCTACTCAGTACCTTTATTATTTTCACGTTTGAACTCGTGGCCTAAATGCCCAGCCCCTTGATTTGGAATGTCGGTCATTCTTATTTTAAATGACAGGGCATCCGTCGGGCATACGGCAATACAGGCTGTGCAATTATTACAGTCTTGAGTGAAGTTATCACGTAAGGGATCTAAACCAAACTGACACTCCACATTACATTTTGCACAATCGTTACATTGAGTTACATCACGTTGAATACGAAATAATCGAAAGCGTCCTAGTAATGAATATAATGCACCACCCGGACAAACATAACGGCAAAAACCTCGTCGCGTTACCATTAAATCAAATAGTAACGTCAATAAGAAAAAAACCATGCCGGAACCAAAGCCACCTAAAGCAATAGCGTAATAAATTTCACGACCAATTAATGCAGGCGGGTACATTGATGCAAAAGCAATCGTACCGGTTACGGCTGATATAATAATCCCCATCGTTAACACTAAATACTTAAGGCGAAAATCGAGTTTTTTTCTACCTACGGGTATGCCTGCTTTTCGCAGCCATGTTGCTAGGTTGTCATTTAACTCATAAATAAATGTTGCAGGACAAATCCAGCCACAAAAAACACGTCCAAAGATAATACTTAAAAATATTGGAATTAATGCGGTCACTAAAAATGGCCAATACACCATTTTACCCGCCGATATTTGTCCAACTACCGCTAATGGATCGCTGAGTTTTAAACCAAATAATGTGCCTGACCACGTCGTTCCTTTTAAATTATTTAAATCTACTTCTGGATCATGTACGAAGGGCTTGCTAATCCATTCCATCGTGTCTGAGATTGATTTTTCAGTCGGCGATAAAAGATCATAAGCATGTGCGGCCTCAAATGTTTGATACAAATGAAGAAAAGGTATGAGAATTAACATACTAAAAATTAATGTTAAAATAGTCCATCTTAATTTATTTAGATGTCTTTGAACTTTAGTCATTATTTTATTCATATTAACCTTAACTACTCCTATCATGATTCGGAATAATACGAATGGCTTGTGGAATTTGAATACAAGAACGTTCACACAAACCACAGCCGACACAATCTTTTAAAACATGAGGCTGTTCTAACATACCTATACGAATGGCAACATCGGCCAATGGACAAGCGCGATAACAAACACCGCATGTCTTGCCTTGAAAAGATAAACATAAATTTTCATCAACCCGTGCCATGCCCATTTTTATTTTATCTAAAATAGGTTCCATCTCACGTTTAACAGGTTGAATTGCGCCGGTTGGACAAATGTCACCACATTTCATACAAAGTATGCATGCTTGTTCTCGCGGAATAATGAAAGGCGTATCCATCGACGATAAGCCATTTTCAAGATCAAAATATTTGATACAACGATTCGGACATGTTTCACCGCACTTACCACACCGAATACAACGTGAAACAAATTCATATTCAGGTAATGCACCGGGAGGACGTAAAAAACGAAGAGAGGGATTATTGCGTGCGGCTAATACATTTTCGGCTAACAGACTTGTTAAGCCAGTTCCGATAACACCTTGAATAAAAGTACGACGCTTCACTTATAACAACCTGGTTTTAATTAATATTTGTATTTAACGCAGAGGATGCAAAGGCGCAGAGCTCGCTAAGAAAAACTTAAATATTTGCGTATTCTGCGCCTCTGCGAACTTTTCCTTTAGTTACTATACCTAAAAAAACATTAAGCTTTTTCGATACGGCAAGCTAGTTTTTTGAAATCAACCTGACCAGATACCGGATCAAATGCACGGCTAGATACTGCATTCACCAACCATTTGTTTTTCTTCGGATCAGCACTATCAGCTACGGAAAGATTCCAAGGGCTAAACACATACCCTCTTGGCACGCTGTTACGTGCAGGTTTCACTAAACTATTAATACCCACTTGCGCCTTCGCTTGAAACTTACCACGGCGAGTAACTAAGTTAACTTTATCTCCATCTTTAATACCTAAGTCTTTTGCATCATCAACATGCATCTCAACATACATTTCAGGTACTAAACGACGTGTGGTTGGACTACGATTAGATTTGGCAGTATGAAAATGTTCATACACTACACCTAAACCTAACCAGTATGGATATTTACCCTTAGCCACTTTATCCCATGCTTTACCGCGTTCTTCTTCATCGGGAAGATCAGGCGTTAATCCCATGTCACGAGCTTTTTTCAGTAATGGAATATTATCAATACAATAAACACCTTCTTTACTACCAAATTCCATCAACTTTTCAGTGATTTCTTTACGTTGACTGTAGTCCTGTTTACAAAGTTTCATATGTACTTTGCCATCGTTTGTACGGAAATAACCATAAGGTTTATTTTTCCAAACGCCTTCTTGTGCCATGTAACGACGTTTAGTACCGCCCGCTTTTGCTGTTTCATAGGTAGGTGCAGGCCATTGGATACCACGTAAATCACGCAGTTGCTGATAAAGTCCCTTGCCATCAATTTTTTCAACTTCTAACATACCGGTTAAATCTGTATCGGTACCTTCTGAAGCAATAACAACATCACGGAAAATATCTTCGGCATCATAAAAACCATCTTTACCTTTTTTCCATGGGAAGATTTTGTCTCCATCCATACCTAATAGATTGGCAATCATTTTGCCTTTATCAATAACCATATCCATATCAGGTAGGCAGCCCGGAGGTGCTTCGGCTGCTTTTTCACAACGATTGATTCGACGTTCTGAACTGATATAAACACCACTTACTTCACCCCACGTTGCTGCGGGGAAAATAACATCTGCAAATAAGTTATTAGGTGCATGGCGATAAATTTCTTGTACCACATTAAAGGTTTTCATTAATGCAGGGCGTACTAATGTACGTTGATCCGGTAAATCGATATGCGTTGCATATACCAAGAACATTGCTTTTACATCACCTTTTAAAGCACGCTCCATCATACCGATTGCCATGCCTTTATTATCACCCTTCATTGCAGCAATTAAATTCTTTTCAGGCACTTTCCATTGTTTTGCCATCCACTTACGATGTGATGCATTTTTCAATGGTTGATTGAATGGCAGGCGACCGGTTAAACCACCGGTGAAACGTTCACCCATCGCGTTAGGTTGACCTGTCATTGAGAAGGGTCCACAACCTGGTTTCGCTAAGTTACCTGTCAGTGTTAACAAGTTAATGATAGAGATAACGTTATGTTGGCCGTGGATATGTTGGTTATAACCAATACCCCACATGATGATGACGCCACCATAACCTTTACCTGATTGTTTACCTTTACTACGCGCTAAACGTTTACGTGTTGCATCAGCAAAGGTACCGGCAATTTCACGAATAAGCTCAGGTGGTACATCATGGTTTTCTCCACCCATACGATCTTGGACTTGTTCAGGGCTATAGTCGTTTTGAACGCCATCAACATAGTCTTTCCAGCCAGTTACATGTTTCTTAAGGAAGTCCCAATCAATAACATCGGGGTGATCTTTTAATAACACATGGGCAATTGAGTTAAGAAAACTAATATCTCCATTTAAGATAGGAACATGCACGGAATTTTTAGAGTTTATATCCTCATAACCTTTTGCCGTACCGGTATAACGTGGATCAACCACAACGGTTGGAATATCTTTCTTACGTTTATGATCAGCAATACGCCAGAAGATAATAGGATGAGACTCACGCGCATTATGACCAAAGTGCATGATCATATCGGCAATCTCAATATCATCGTACGCTAACGGCGGTGTATCGGAACCTAATGTTGCAAAGTAACCGGTTACCGCTGAGGTCATACACATGCGTGCATTGGCTTCGATAGTATTAGAACCTAAGACACCTTTCATAAATAAGTTTTCTAAATACTGGCCTTCCATTGTGAGCTGACCAGAACCATATAAACTGATTGAGTTGCCGCCATATTTTTTAGCAAAATGCGCCACTTTTTTCGCCGTCATTTCTTCTGCTTCGTGATAAGGCACACGTACAAATAGGTCATCATCGAACGCATTCTTAGTTTGACTTATAAACTCGATGTCACCATGACCTGGCTTTTGCCATTCTTCCCATACGTCTTTACGCACATACGGTTCGCCTTCCATGCGATCAACATAAATAGGTTCCGCAGCGGTTAAGCCTTTAATACATTGCAAACCATAGTTGGTGGGGTGATCTTTATCAGGACGCATAGAAACAATCTTGCCGTTTTCTACTTGTATAACCGTGCCGCAACCCACACCACAATAAGGGCACTGTGCGATTGCCGTTGTACGTACTGTTTTCTCTGCTGTTGCTGGTGCTGCTTCTAATTCTGGGTTATCTGCAACAAATAAACCTGTCGCTGCTGTTGCTCCCGTAATAAAGCTGCTACTTTTGAGAAAATTACGTCGATTCATTTTAAAACGTTTCATTTTTTATTCTTCCTCAATTAATTCTTATTTACTAGGCCTAATCTTTACTAGGAACAGTACGAAGGTAAGCAATAATGTCATCAACATCACCATTACTGAGATTTGCCATTGCTTCCGGTCCGCTATAACCAATCATGCGAGTATTAGAGCGACCTTTTTTGATCGTTTCTCTAATAAAACCATCTGTCGCTTTATCAAGAAAAGCGGCTTTGCCAATTGCGGTTCCTGTACCACCGGCAGCATAACCATTACCATCTCGGCCATGACAGGTTGAGCAAATTGAATCAAACCAGAATCGACCTAAGCGTTCATCGCCTTGGCTTTGTGGTTGTGCATCAATTTCAGCGGATATATTTTTTAGTTTTGCGTGAGAACGAAGGTAAGCAACAATGGCTTCAACATCTTTACGGCCTAGATGAGAAAAAGGTGGCATCCCTGTTCCTTTCCGACCATCTCGAATGGTTGCCATCAAGAATTTGTCTGAAACAACTTGTAGAAATTCTTGATTGGTTAATGATGGCGCAAAGCCCGCTTTACCGATGGCATCGGCTTGATGACAGAAAATACAATTTTGTTCATACACCGCTTGACCAGCACTGGCTAAAGCAGGATCAACTTTTTCTGGAAGACCCGCCATCGATGATGATGTATACGTAGATTTAGTTTTTGTATTTGAAGAAGAAGTGTCTCGATCCTCTGAACAACCTGACAGGGCAAGAACAAGACAAGAAGTTATTATTAATACTAGACTCTTTGTATTCACGCGTCCTCCTTAATGATTTATTAGCTTTTACTTATATTCTTTATATTTTTAACCAATCCAATATAAACTTCAGCCAAATAAAAAACTTGATGTAAGTCAAGAAACTAAACAAATCTAATATAAGTGATCTTATACCTTATTGATTTGCTTGGTAATTATTTCCCAAACTTGTCATACATACCCGTTAGCTTGTTCATGCCAACAAGTATTTTTTCACTCGACAGAGCTATAAGCAAAGGAATAAAACGTCCCTTTTTCATACGAAAACTACGCTCGAAAATACTCCACTGTGTTTTTGTTTCTGCTAAAACATTATTTGTTTCTTTTGTATTTACTTCCGAGGCAGATAAGTACCCTAAAGCAGTCGTAAATTCATCTCCTGAATTTTGCATTAACTTATAGGATTTATCGGTGTCCACACCCCATGACGCAAGCATATAAAATTTTGCTATACGTTGTGATAACATCCTTTGACGTCCAGAAGTATTCACAATTTTTGCAAGTTTAGAATGTGCATTCTTTTGTAGTGTTAATACGACTTGATGTGCCGCTTTAAGAAGTTCATTATCTTTCGCAACTAATACCCTGACACCATTTTTTGAAACATTACCAAGTGCGATATTTTTAAATGGAGTCCAAAGTGCTTCAACCCTTGCAAGGCCATTTTTAGTATTTTTATTTTTACTAAAGCGCTTAAGTTCGGAAAGTTGTTTTTCAAATAATTCTACCGACAGTAACAATTGTTCATTTGCCTCATCGGTTTGTACATCTAAACCAACCATTGCATAGGCTTTAACAATTCTCTGACTCAGCATGCGCTGACGTCCGGCTTTATTAATAGCTGAAGCATACGTTTTTATAACTTCTGCTTGAACCTCAGCAAAAACTAATGATACCGACATTAATAAAATGGGAAACAGGAATTTAAGATAAACTTTTTTGGAATGCATTACTTTCTCCGAAACATAAATACAGGTTCAACGTTTAAACCGTGAACCTTCTTTTAAAAAAATCATACTGAATAAAACAAAATAAACTCTGTCATTTCCAGTAAGTCAATTAACTTTTATTTTTTATGCCTATATGACAATAATATTAAATCATTACTAATGTGTTAAACGGGCATACAATAAGGGAAGTTCTTTTGGTAACTCAGATGGCTTACGAATTACCACAAAGTTTTCTGCACCAAACATATAAGGTAAATAGTCCCCACCTTTTTCGTCTATGGTGACACAAAAAGGTTGTAAACCTTTTCGTCGTGCTTCAATGAGTGCCATTCGAGTATCTTCTATACCATAACGACCATCATATAGATCCAGATCATTCGGTTTACCATCTGTTAATAGCAATAGTAATTGCTGGCTTGCCGGTTGTTTA
>JASFYW010000088.1:0-39189 GCA_045046865.1 Woeseiaceae bacterium
AAAAAACATAAAAAACATAAAAAACATAAAAAACACTAAACGCTGTGTCATAAAAATTGGTAGTGCATTGTTAACAAACGATGGTGCTGGTTTAAATATGGCAGGCATTGCGACGTGGGTTGAACAAATATCTAATTTACGACAGCGTGACATTGAAGTTGTTTTAGTTTCTTCTGGTGCGGTTGCCGAGGGGATGTGTCGTTTAGGTCTTAAGTCTCGCCCTAAAAGTTTGCATGAACTACAAGCCGCTGCGGCTGTTGGACAAATGGGATTAATTCAATCTTACGAATCTGCTTTTTCAAAATACAACTTACATACCGCGCAAGTATTATTAACGCATGATGATCTTTCAAATCGTCAACGTTATTTAAATGCACGTAACACCATACGCAGTTTATTAGACTTGAATGTTGTGCCAATCATTAATGAAAACGACACCGTCGTTACAGATGAAATTCGTTTTGGTGATAATGATACCTTGGCCGCATTAGTAGCAAATTTAATAGAAGCAGATTACTTATTAATACTTACAGATCAAAATGGTTTGTTTGATAAAAATCCACGCGAACATGATGATGCTAAATTGATTGCAGAAGCTTCAGCAAATGATAATTCCTTAGCCGCAATGGCTGAAGGTGGTGCGGGAACCTTTGGACGTGGTGGGATGGCGACTAAAGTTAGTGCTGCAAAATTAGCAGCTAGATCTGGCACTTCGACATTAATTGCCGCAGGTAAAGAAAAAAACATTATACAAAAAATATTTTCGGGTGAAGATTTGGGTACATTGCTTTACGCAGAACAAAATCCCGTTGCTGCTCGTAAACAATGGTTGGCCGGCCATTTACAAATTAAAGGGCAACTTGTTCTTGATGAGGGAGCGGTTAAAAAACTTTGTGAATCAGGAAGTAGTTTATTAGCTGTTGGTGTGACCAATGTTCAGGGTGAGTTTAGTCGTGGTGAGATTGTTAGTTGCATTACAACTGATGGGACAGAAGTAGCTCGCGGTTTGGTAAATTATAATTCAGATGATGCTGCTAAAATAAAAGGTAAAGCGAGCATGGATATTGAGTCTATCTTAGGTTATGTTGATGATGCTGAATTAATTCACCGAGATAACCTTGTTATTGTTTAAAAGGTTAAATCATATTAATTTTTTGCATACGCCGCCAAAGAGTTGTTCGATCAATACCAAGTAATTGAGCGGCTTGGGCTTTATTTCCATTACATTGTTTTAATGCAGCCTCTATATTTCTTCTATATTTATCACCTTCTCTTCTTTCAGGTTTATGAGTGTCGTCATGCATTAAATCGCCTTGCCGATAGTCTCTGATGTCTTGCGGTAAACTTTCTACTTCTACATGATTACCTGTAGCACAAATAATTCCGTGTTCAACGGCATTTTCTAATTCTCGTACATTACCTGGCCAAGGGTAATCCATCATTACACGCATTGCATCGTTGCTACATTCAAGATTTTTAGTGTTATAGCCTCGTTCTGCTAAACGTTGACAAAAGTGATCAATTAAAATGGGAATATCACCTGGTCTTTTTCTTAAAGAAGGGATGGTCAAGGGAATAACAGCAAGTCGATAATAAAGATCGGCTCGAAACTCGTCATTGTTAACCATATCTTTTAAATTTCGGTTTGAAGCAGAAATAATTCTTACATCTACTTTTATCGTTTTGTCTGAGCCCACCATTTCAAACTCTTGATCTTGTACTGCGCGTAAAAGTTTAGCTTGCAAATGCAAAGGCATTTCAGTGATTTCATCCAGAAATAAAGTACCTTTATGCGCTGACTGAAAACGCCCGGTTCTTTCTTGACTAGCGCCAGTAAAAGCCCCCTTAACGTGACCAAATAGCTCAGATTCGATTAATGATTCAGGAATTGCTGCACAGTTAACCTCAACAAATGGCATATGGGAACGATGACTAAAACGATGAATCATTCTTGCCAATTGTGTTTTACCTGTGCCCGACTCACCTTGTAATAGTAGAGATGCATCGGTAGGGGCAATTTTTTGAATTCGACTTAAAATTTCCAGCATACGAGGATCTTTGGTGGATATTCCTTGTAGTGAAGGATCAAAAACAGCTTCTAGCTGACGTTGTTCTGTTTTATCCCTAATCATAATTAAGCGGAGTCTTTCATTTTTGGTGCCAGTATTGATTAGTCCACAATGGAATTGTAGGTAGCTAACCTTGTTATTCACTTCGACTTTGTGTTCAAAGCGTACAAATTGGCCTGTGGGTCTACCTGCTGCATCCATTTCTCCCGCATCTATAGCAGCACGGAGCATGGTTTTTTGTAGATTAAAGCTGCCAATATCTCTAAGTCGAGTGACAGGCTCATTATTCATACCAAAAAGCTCCATCGCGGAAGGATTTTGATAAATCACGTTACCTGTTGGATCGGCAATAATGACACCTTCATCAATATAGGAAACGATGGCTTCGAGAATTGGTAAAAGATTTTTTTCATCCATAATCGTTACATAATGCCGTTTTAAGGCCTGTTGTTGCAAGTTATTTTGTTGCGCAACGTGTTGCACCTGTGTCTATTCAATAAAACCCCATTAAATACAAATAGTTAGCTCATAAACCTAGTGTTGCAACAAGTGTTTTAATGCAACAACTTAATAAAATTTACAACAATATCAATGACTTAGGTTGTGGCACAGGAGTTGCTCTTTAGAGTATGTCTTTTGAAATATATATGAGGCTGTATTGATGGCAGAGATATTTTCTACCGCATGGATGGAAAAATTTGTGGATGAATGGAATAAAGAATCTGAATTAGCTAATGATCTTTTAAATTTAGGTTTTAACTCAACAATCGCATATGGCTATCAGAATGAAGATGAACCAAGAGGCATTTTAGTGATTGAAAATGGCCGAGCGGTTTTAGGGACTGTTTTTGATGTACAACAATACAATTGGGATTTGCGTGCTACAGAATGTAGTTGGCAGGGATGGTTTAAGAAACCACCGGGCATGATGGCTCTGGGCATGGCGTATACCTCTAAAAAGTTAAAATTTAATAAGGGTGATTACACTGCAATGATTAAAGATCCTCGAATGGCAGGCCCCTTTTTAAAAAGTTTCACTGTGATGGGCCGAGTTTAAAAATTTAGTGAATGGATGAATATATGAAACAAAAAATAAATAAAATTGGCTTTAGTACCCTTTTTACTTTAGTAATATTTATTGCTATAGCAGATCAGTTACGGGCAGCATCTTTTTCATCAAATGGCTACAACCGTTCTTATAGCAACACACAAGTTCAGAATGTAGCTCCAACAATGTACTCGCAGCAACCACAGATCATAACTGTTACTAATACTCAAACAGGAACGAGCATTGTTATTGGAGGTACGGTTGTTCCTTTGCGTGAAGTGACTTTATCAGCACAAGTACCAGGAAGAATAGAATATCTTGCAGGCATTGAAGGTGACTGGTTTCAGCCTGGCCAAGTCATTGCTGCAATTGACGATGATGATTTACAGGCAAAACGTCGTCAAGCAATAGCCAATATAAAGGGCCAGATGTCAGCGGTACAAAGTGCACAAGTGCAATACTCACGAGAATTCTGGTCACCTCAATCACGCAATATTGGGAAAATGCCAGGCATGGCATTACCGTCAATGTTTGATCAAATGTTTACTCGACCATTTGGAAGCGCAATGGGAATGGGGAATCCATTACTCGATCGACAAGCCGATCTCTATTCACAAAATAGCCAATTGGGTTTAGCGCGTAGTCAGCAAATTGGCGCTATATCACAACTACAAGAAATAGATGCAAAGTTAAGAGACACCCGTGCTATTGCTCCCTTTAGTGGTGTTGTTGTTAAACGACTCGTTGAAGTGGGAGATACCGTGCAACCAGGACAGGCTTTATTTAAATTTGCTGATGCACGTTATCTGCAGATAAAAGTTGAAATTCCTGCACGCCTAATGGCTGGCATTAAACAAGATATGGTTGTCCCCGCTGTACTTGATATTGGTAACACACGTATTAGTGCACGTGTGGCACAAATCTATCCCATGGCTGATACACGTCGTCATACTGTTACCGTTAAATTTGATTTACCAGAAGGTATTCCAGGTGGGCCAGGTATGTATGCCGAAGTAATGATTCCTGATGTAAATGCTCCCGTTAATATTTTACCTGTGATACCAAATTCTGCAGTGGTATGGCGAGGAAGTTTACCCGCTGTTTTTGTTCTGAATGAAAAACATAAATCTGAATTACGTTTGTTACGTCTTGGTGAAGCAGTAGACAGTACCAATGTCTCTGTTTTATCTGGAATACGTACAGGGGAACAAATTTATGCGCAGCCATCAGCAGGAATGGCATCGGGTTGGCAATCAGGTGTAGCACAAACTAATCAAGCGCAACATTAAATCAAGTTAGCTTAAGCAGGAAAATATTTTAAAGCATGAGTGAACATACAAACAATATAAATTCAGATAAGGAATTAAATCCTGATTTAGGTATTGCTGGACGCATTACTAAACAGTTTATTAATTCCCCTGTTACACCATTATTAATGGTGGCATTCCTTGCTATTGGTATCTTGGGCTTATTCTTTACGCCACGACAAGAAGATCCAAAAATTTCAGTGCCGATGGTGGATATATTTGTTCAGTATGCTGGCGCTTCATCTAAGCAAGTAACAAGTCTTGTTACAGATCCTCTCGGTAGAATAATGAGTGAAATACCAGGGGTACGACATGTTTATTCAGCAACCCAACGGGGCGGCAGTGTTGTTACTGTGCGTTTCGAAGTGGGTGAAGATATGGGTGAATCGATCGTAAAGGTTCATGACAAAATCATGTCAAACATAGATTTAATGCCTCCTGGTGTTGCTAAGCCATTGGTTAAACCTGTCAGCATAGATGATGTTCCTACCGTTACCGTGACACTGTGGTCAAAAGATGTTGATGACGGTAATTTACGAACACTTGCTTTTGATGTTTTACAACGATTAGAGGAAGTACCTAATACCGGAAAGGGTTTTGTTGTCGGAGGCCGTTCTGAACAAATTCGAGTTGAGGTAAAACCAGAGCGATTAACTGGTTACGATATTACGCTCGCTCAAATCGCACAAACGATTAAAACAGCTAACTCCAAAATGCCTGTCGGTAACATAGAAAGTGGCAACCTAACATATTCGGTTGTAACAGGCTCTTTCTTAACTAATGCTCAGGAAATTGCTCGCCTTGTTGTTGGTGTAAGAAATGGCGTGCCTGTTTATTTACGTGATGTTGCTTATGTTTATGATGGCCCTGAAGAAACAAAACGTTATGTTACTTTTGATACCGGCGCATCATACGTTGATAAAAACACAGTCGCTAACAGTGAAGCTGCAGTCACTATTGCGATCGCTAAAAAAATAGGTTCGAATGGCGTAAGCGTTTCAAAACATATCTTAAAACGTCTTGACGCACTAAAAGGAAATTTAATTCCGGATAATGTCAACGTTGAAATTACTCGTGATTATGGCAAGAGCGCGGATAAAAAAGTTAATGAATTATTAACTGCTTTATTTGAGGCTTCTGTTGCGGTAAGTATTCTTTGTTTAATTGGCTTGGGTTTACGTGCCGCTTCTGTTGTTATCGTTATTATTCCGATTGTTGTTTTAATTACTATATGGTCTGCTTGGATCATTGATTATACGATTGATCGGGTTAGTCTTTTTGCTTTAGTATTTTCTATTGGTATCTTGGTTGATGATGCGACTGTTGTTGTCGAGAATATATTTCGACGATGGTTAGAAGCAGGTAAAACGTCTGTAAATATTGCTATTGACGCTGTACGTGAAGTAGGTAATCCCACAATACTTGCAACGTTGACCATCATCGCTGCAATGCTTCCTATGGGGTTTGTTAGTGGCTTAATGGGCCCCTATATGAGGCCCATTCCAGTGCTAGGCGCTTCTGCCATGTTTTTCTCACTCATTGCGGCCTTTGTTTTTGCGCCCTGGTTTGCCATGCGAGTGCGACCAAAATTATCAGCATTACGTAAAGCAGAAGAAAGAGAAGAAAAAGTTAGGGTATGGATTGGTAAAATATATCGTCCCTGTATGTTGCCGCTTTGTAACAACAGAACCTATGGTTTAATGTTTTTATATGGATTGATTGCTGCAACGTTTCTGGCCTGTTCACTTTTCTATTTTAATATTGTCACGGTAAAAATGTTGCCGTTTGATAACAAGCCAGAGTTCAATGTTGTTATTAATATGCCAGAAGGAACGGCGTTACCCGTTTCAGCCAATGTTGCCCAGAGACTTGCCCGTGAAATAAAAAAAATCCCTGAAGTGACTTCATTGCAAACTTATAGTGGAACAGCATCTCCCTTTAACTTTAACGGTATGGTGCGACATTACTTTTTACGTAAAAAACCATGGCATGCGGACATTCAGGTCATGTTGTTGGACAAAGATGATCGTGAACGCAGTAGTCACCAAATTGCAGAATCTGCTCGTCACCTATTAACACCTATCGCAAAAGAAATGGGTGCTCGAATTCAAGTCGTTGAAATGCCTCCCGGCCCACCAGTATTACAAACGGTTGTTGCAGAAGTTTATGGTCCGACGGCTGAAGTACGTCGTCAGACAGCTCGGGATATGACAAAAATGTTTGAGCAGGCAAAAGGCATTGTTGATGTCGATAATTATTTAAGTGAGCCTCATGAATACTGGCGTTTTATTGTTAATACCGAGAAGGCAGTACGTCGAGGTATTTCGGTTGATGTGATTAACCAAAACCTTGCGATGGCAATGGGTGGGTATAAATTAGGTGACATCAAACGAAAAGTGGTACTTGAACCAACATTTATTGTTTTACAACTTCCTCTTGCTGTTCGCTCACAGATTTCGCGCTTGAAGAATTTACCTATCATGAGTTCAGACGGAACATTAGTTCCTCTAGTTGAACTTGGACATTTTGAAACGGCACCTGAAGATGACATTATTTATCATAAGGATTTGCGTCCTATTGAATATGTAACTGGTGAAATGGAAGGACGATTGGGCGCACCCATTTATGGTATGTATGGCGTTGAAGATTTATTAGAAAAATATAAAACCCCCGATGGTGTAACGATGACAGGAATGCCTTGGGGATTAATTGGGCCACCTGAAGACGATAGTAAATCTGGTTTTGAATGGTCAGGTGAATGGACGGTTACTTATGAAACTTTCCGAGATATGGGCGCGGCATTTATGGTGGCTCTGGTATTAATCTATGGATTGATTGTTTGGGAGTTTAAAAACTTTACCATAGCCGGTGTAATTATGGCTCCGATTCCTTTAACTCTTATTGGAATCATACCTGGTCACTGGATTTTAGGTGCTGAGTTTACAGCAACATCCATGATTGGTTTTATTGCACTAGCAGGCATTATTGTTCGCAACTCTATTTTGCTGGTTGAGTTTGTGAAAAATGAAGTTGCAAAAGGTAAAGATGTTGTTGATGCCGTCATTGTGGCCGGACAAGTAAGAATGCGTCCGATATTTATTACTGCTTTGACATTAATGGCCGGTGCCGCTGCTATTCTTAATGATCCTATTTTTCAAGGTATGGCGGCCGGTTTATTGTTTGGCACAGGGGTGGCAACAGTGTTAACCCTTATCGTTATTCCTTTGGGATGCATCAGTGCAGGTAAACAATTTTATTTAATGAATGAGATGCCAATTCCTGAAAAAGAAGCAAAGATAAATTCTTGTGAGCCTACAACACCTCTAACGACAAAGGTATGGAACGGTCTTGTAATCTTCACAACAAATGCTTTCACTATTTTACGTAGTGTGATTATGTTGGCGCGTACAGCGGTAGAAAATTATGTGAAGCGTTTTAAACATAATGAGACGGCTACAGAAGAAGAAACTATTCAACCAGAATCGATAAAAGATGTAGATAAAACAGAAGATAAAGCTAGTACAAATAAACCTGTTACTTCAGGTAAAAAGAAAACCAGCAGCAACAAGAAAGCAGTTAAGAAAAACAACAAAGAAAGCACAGTGAAAGAAAAATCTAGCAAGAAAAAGACAAGTAAGCGTACGACCAAGAAAAAACGTCGCGGTATTAAATTAAAAAATGTAGATCAAAAACTTGAGAATCAAGACAATGAAAAAGAATAACTGGTTATATCAATCCCTATTTATTCTATTAACTTTGGGAAGCAGTTCATTTGTTTTAGCTAATGATAACGAAGTTATTAGTGAAAAAAAGCAAGCTACTGCAATGCCGCCTGCTCCCGCGGGACCATACCGTACACAAATAGTGGAAAGTAAGAGTCAACAAAATAAACAAACACGACAGATGGTACAACGTCCACTGCAACAAATGCGTGCACCACAATTTGCACAGCGTCCGCCACAACAAATGCAAGCACCACGATTTGTGCAACGTCCGCCACAACAAATGCAAGCACCACGATTTGTGCAACGTCCGCCACAACAAATGCAAGCACCACGATTTGTACAACGTCCGCCACAACAAATGCAGGCACCACGATTTTCGCAACAACCATCACAGCCGCAATGGGTTCAGCCAAGAGTACCTGACTGGGTAAAAAATCCAAGATATGGACCTATGCCACCTGCATGGGTGATTAACCCACCAAGACAACCCGTGTATCCATATGGTAATCCTGGTCGAAATTAATAAAAGGGTAAAGAGGATAAAAAAATGAATAAGTGTAAAGGAGTCAAGCAATGCAATTAACATCTTTTATTGTGAGTAAAAAACATATGTTAATGAACATGTTTGTATTTTTATGCCTATCAATAATTTCTAGTGGCAACGTTGTTGTTGCTGAATCATTAACGTATTCACCAGATCAATGGCCAAGACACTGGACTGTCTTAATGAATAAAACACATTTAAAGGATCGTTTAAATGGTTATAGAGGAAATAGGCAAGGGATGAATCAAGCACCAACACGCAGTCCAGTTTGGGGAGTCGTTCCAGCAACTAAACAGAAGTCACATCGTAGTTTACGGCCTGAATATAATACAAATGCACATATGCAAAACTATTATGGCCTGAATTTTTATCAGGGAAATGATTACTCTGGTTTTTCTTCTTTCGGATTAGCTAACCCGTATAACTCACCTTTGTTGGTGCCAGGCTTTATGCCGGGATTAGCTCCAGGAATTCCATTTGGAACAAATCAATTTATGGGTGGCTTTCCTGTTATGGGCGGTTATCCGAGAACAAGATATTTATGGTAATAATTAAATAAATTTTATTTTATAAATTAAATTCATTTAATTGTTTTAAGTCAAAGCTACATATTTTAAAAAGGATTAGTGTTGCTCTGTAATATAGTTTTTTATATATGTTAAGAACAGTTAAAACAAGAAAGTGATTTTTATAATTCTTTTTTGTCTGTAAAGAATAACAAATGTGACACTCGGCATTTATTATTTATTGAAATACAAAAGAGTGAAGGCGGCATGATTTTATATGTCAATGTATTACCTTCTAAAATATGAGGGAGAAGGAAAATGAAAAAAGTACGTAAATTAATGGGTATCATGGCATTAGCTGCTGTAGTTGCATTACCATTTTCTGCCGCGGAAGCGTGGTGGGGACCATTTGGTAATAACGGCTGGGGCAATAATAATAGCAACGGCTGGGGTAATAATGGCTGGGGCAATAACGGCAATGGAAATGGCTGGGGCAATGGCAACGGAAGCGGCTGGGGCAATGGCAACGGAAATGGAAGCGGCTGGGGTGATGGTAACATGTCATTCGGTATGAGTGGCGGCGGCAACAGCAATGTCCGTGGAAATGGTAACAGTAATTACAATGGTGGTTATAACGGCCAGGGTAATGGAAATTACAATGGTGGATATAACGGCTATAACAATGGCGGTTATGGAGCACCAGGTTACTATGCACCACCACCACGTCCTCCACAAGGTTATTACCGTGGACCATATGGCAATCCATATGGACAACAAGCTCCTGCAGCGCCTGCTGCACCAGCAAAATAAGCGATATTTCGGATTTAAGTTGCATAAGGTTTGTGTAGTTTGAATCCGAAACGCTTTACCTATAATTATATTTTTACGAGATGGGGTAGGACGTGATGACTATTTTTATTAGAACAGGTTTATTTGTAGCAGGATATTTTCTTTGTTTTTCTGCCAATGCTTTTGATGTCGCTCAGGAATTTTCGGCAGAAGCAGTACAAAGTATACCCGGACGTCCATCTATGAATGTAAAAATGTTTATAAGCAAAAAAGCAGTTCGTACAGAATCAAAAATGAACGGCAATACTCTTACGGAGATTGTCTATCCAAAAGAAAAACGACGTATATTATTAAATCAATTGAGAAAAACATACATTGAACAAAAAGCACAAAGCAATAATGCGATTAATGCTAAAAAAACAAGCAGTTCACCATGTGCAAATATATTAAATGCAACATGTAAAAAATTAGATAAAGAAAAAATTAATGGGCGTGATGCAATCAAGTGGGAAATGACAGTAAAAAGAAATGGAAAGGATTTTAAAAGCCTACACTGGTTGGATAAAAAGTATCATATGCCTTTAAGAGAACAATTTTCTGATGGTACAGTTTCATCGATGATAATGTCAGGAAAAGAGAAAATGAATGGTCGTAATACTGAGAAATGGGAACTTCTAGCGACACGACCTAATGGACAATCAATTAAATCACAACAATGGTATGACCCAAAATTAAAAATGGTTATTCGCGAAACGTTACCGGGTGGTTATGTTAGAGAGTTACGAAAAATAAAAGTAGCAAAACAAAAAAAATCGTTGTTTAAGATACCTTCTGATTATAAAAAAGAGGGTGCACAAGGAATAATGCCATTAGACAGAATGAACCAAAGACAGATGGTGAATCCAGGCAGAGCTCGGTGAGACAGTGATAACCGTTATTGCAAATTTAAAAGGTGGTTCAGGTAAAAGCACCGTAACTTTTAATTTAGGTCTTTGGTTACAAATGAAAGGTCAGCCTGTTGTTGCTTACGATCTTGATCCACAGCAAACATTAACAGATGTTGCTGAGGTACGAAGAGAGGAAGGGTATGCTCCGCCCTTACAGGTTTACCAGCCTCGCAAAAGTTTAGTGGATGATATGCAATATCATCCAAAACAAACACAGGTATTGGTTGATGTGGGCGCCTCAAATATGGAGGCTATGAAACAGGCGCTTTCTATTGCAGATAGAATCATTATACCTGTTCCACCAAGCCAGCCGGATGTTTGGGCAACACAACGTTTTTTAAATATTGTTAATGAATTAGATGGGCATAACAACCCTGAGATGAGAGTTTTTGTTAATCGAGCGGATACTCATCGCGCGATTAAAGAGTCAGATGAAACAGAAGAAGTATTAGATCAGCTTCCTGGTGTAAAATTAATACCACAACGCTTGTATCAAAGAACAGTTTATAGGCGCTCTTTGAGTGAGGGGATGTCCATATTTGAGATATCCAAGCGTAGTAAAGCCATTGATGAATTTAATAGTTTAGCAGGGATACTTTATCCCAATTTAGTAAAGTAAAAGCAATATAGCTTAAGGATACAATCATGAAAATTTTACGACATATTTTAAGTCACCTTTTTTTAATTTTTTTCCTGCTTGCTGTGGTGTCTGTTTTTTATTATAGAACTTTGCTTTTGCCAAATGATGTGGTTGTGAAAGTGGATGGTATTGTTAATGAGGTTTATCCACCTGCTTTAAAATTTGTGTCTAAGCGTGACTATTTCTGGTCAATTCGTGGTGAACGAATAGTATCGTTTGATGATTTAAATTTATTTGAAAAAGAAGATGATGTTACTAGTAAAGCTAAATCTACAGACATGGCTGAGGTTGAAATACCGATTAAGGATGATGATAAAAATATAGTTGTAACTTTAAAAGACGTCGAAACTTCAAAAACAGATGCAGTACAAAGCGAAAATAAAATTCAGAAAGAATCAGTTGTTATTGTTGTGAAAGTTGATGAGCCTGTAGTTGTAAAGGAACAGGTTTTAGAGCATGTAAAGAAAAATAATGAGGTTGAAGAATTATCTGTCGAAGTAAAAGACAGCGATACAAGCTCTGAACGTGACTTACTGATTAATGCAAGAAAAGCATTTAATAGTGGAAACAAAGAGCAATCTGAGAAGTTTTATATTGAGTTAACTCAGCTTGATGAAGATAATCCTGATGCTTTTGGGGAGTTAGGTAATGTCTATTACTCACAAGGAAAATGGGATAAAGCCGGTCAAGCATATTATGAAGCTGCAGTACGATTGATTAATGAAAGAAAGTATAGCCAGGTGACTTATTTGCAACAGGTTATTAAAGGATTAAGTTTAGAACATGCAGAAAAACTATCTCAACTTATGTTGAGAAAGTAGTCGCAATAAAAGATTTGAAATGAGGAAGCGATATGAGTAGTGATAACAAAAAGAATGAAGACCACGTAAATAACTCTGAAGAAAAGTATGACGAATTATCTAATGTAGAAGTGAATGAAAAAAGAATTGAGGATTGTATAGGGAAAAGTCTGGATCAGCTTGCGACAGGTTTTACTCAAAGTGCGCGACGGTGGGAAATGATTGTTTATCCTTCCTTAGTAGCCTTTATTATTTTAGCTGGTTATGGGTTTTTTCTTATTTATAGCTTAACAAAAGATGTTCATCTTGTTGTTCAGGATATGCATAAAATAACAACAAGTATGGAAAGAATAGTCGTGAGCACGGATTCGATTTCTAAAAATATGGTGGTAATGACACAAACGCTCGATGGTCAGTCTGCGAGTATGCGAGAAATGACATACCATGTTCGTGGTATGAATATGTCAATGAATCAAATGCGTCATGATATGTCGAATGTAAGTCGTCCTATGTCGTTTATGAATGATTTTTTACCATGGTAATTGTATTTAAGTAATTTCAGGATAGAGGGAGAATTTGATATGAGTGATGAAAACAAAAAATCAGCTGCTGATGCTAAGTCCGACGTGGAAGAAAAATCAGAGCCTGTTAAAAAGCCGGCTACGGTTAGTAAAAAAGTAAAAGTGAAAGCAAAAAGTACTGATGACTCTGAAAGTGATGGCAATAAAAAGAATATTGTTAAAAAGTTGCAAGCTATGGGAGTTATGTCAGGCAAAGAATCAGCTACGAAAGAAAATGGTAGTTTTGAAACTAAAAACCATTTAAAACTAACAATGGCTGTTGTGGTGGCTGTTGCGGTAGTAGGTTCTTTTGTTTGGGCATTAAATAAAGAAGCTTCAGACAATCGAATTGCTCTAGACTCTCATGATCATGTTGTGCCATCAGCATATCCAGGATCATTACACGCCATTTCATCTAATCCAGATAACAGAAATACTCGCTATCCTGCTAATAATTTTGCGGAGCAACAAAAGCGAATACAGTTACAACGAGAACAACAACATCAGTGGATGCAAAAGCAACGACAAGCTCAGGAAGAGCAACGTGCACAACAGCAAAAGTGGAACCAGCAACAGCAACAAATTCGTGCGCAACAAATAGTCCAACAACAAAAATGGGCACAACAGAAGCCAACTCAAGAGCAATATAGGGTTCAACAGCAGCAGTGGGCAGAACAACATCGTCAAGCTCAAGCACAACAAAGAGCTCAACAACAAAAGTGGGAAGAACAACAACGCCAAGCTCAAATACAACAACGACGTGTCCAACCTCAACCATATTATGCTTATCCACCAAACGCTTATAATAATAGATCACCACATCAACAAGCAGTCCCATATTACGGTCGTTAATATTAAGCTGGTTATATTTTAGCTAGAGAGGATGATATGAAATTGATTAAAAATGGACTCGCTCTTATTGGTACTATTTCAATAGTTGCTATTTTATGGGGCATCTACTTAATGGAACCTGCATACCATCGCTTTAATAGTTTTGATGAAAAGGCATTTGATACCTATAAATCATTAGTTGAAAGCATACTCGAGACAGGTAATGTCGCAGAGGCAACTGTTTGGAAAATGAAAGTTGAAGAGGGTTTAAAAACCGATGACGTTGAAGAAGTAATGAAGTTTGTGGCAAACGAACACAATATTAAAAATGTTGGTGAGTTACCACTTTACAAACAGGTTGAAGCGAGTACGGGTAAACCTTTTCGTTTTATGAAGATTTATATGTTTTGTAATGCTTTAACTGCTGCAAAAATGGTTCATTACAGTGATGCCTTTTCTGCTTATTTACCATGTCGAGTTACGTTACTTGAAGATAAAAAAGGACAGCTTTGGTTATATTCACTTAATATGGATTTAATGATTCACGGAGGTAAGCCATTACCGGATGAGTTAAAAACAGAAGCATTAAACGTAAAGAAAATTATTCTTGATATTATGACTCGAGGTGCAAGTGGTGAATTTTAGTTTAGGTGATTTTTATGTCGATTAAAGATAATGCAAATTCAATGACGAGTGGTCAGATAAAAAGAAGGCTGAAATCTATTAATACAGATAAGTCTGATACTAAGCATAACTTACTTAATTTTGTTGAACAGTTTGAATGCCTCGATCATATAGCAAAATCATTAGGGTTGATAAAGGAAGGGTTTTTATTTGCTAATCGAGTTTCATGGAATACGGTTTTATCGAATCTTGCAACAACGGATGTTTCTGAAGCAGAAGAAATCAAACTTAAAGAGATTAGTGAAACTATTTCACAATCATCTAGTCAACTTCAGAACCAGCTTGTGCCTCAATTACAGCGTTTAAGAAATAGCTGGATGTTAGAGGTCATTTTAATTGAGTTTGTATTTTTAGGTTTATTGGCTTTAGTTGTTGGAGGTATTACTCATATACAAGGGCTATGGAACTTATCGAACTTATCTAGCATGTCTTTTTCAGTACAAGACTTACTGTATGAACGGCCTATATTTAGTTTGGTCGCAGGAATTTTATTGTTTATTAGTTTTATATGGATACATTTTGGTATTCGTCATTTTGTAGCCGCCAAACTTGCTAGAAAATTAAATAAGGAAGTAACGGAGTTTGATCTGGTTGGAGCGTTCTTAAAACACACACGAATACAGCATAGTATCTTTAGACCCGATATTATTGGCTGGAGCGGCTTAAATAGAAAATGTTTGATAAAAACCAATATTAAGTAGCATTCTGTTAGCTTTGTTTTTTTCTGAAATAAAAAAAGCCGCTTAAAAAGCGGCTTTTTTAATATTTCATTAAGCTTTTAATTACATCGCTTGAACGCGAGTATTTAAACGGCTCTTATAACGTGCAGCTTTATTCTTGTGAATTAAGCCTTTATTGCTCGTTTTATCGATAATCGAGACTGCTGATTGTAATGCAGTGCTCGCTTCGTCTTTATTGCCAGCAGAGATAGCAGACAGTATTTTTTTAAGTGCAGTACGGAACTTAGCGCGGTAGCTAGTGTTACGTTGACGATGAGTTTCCGCTTGGCGGGCTCGTTTTTTTGATTGTGCTGTATTAGCCAATGTAAGTCTCCTGACTCGAATCTGATACTTGAAAGCCGCGTATTATGGCGATCTTGGTGCTGTTCGTCAATGCTAATATCTAATTATTCTTATGAATATTCACGGTCTTTTCATCGGCCGCTTGTTCTCTCGCTATCAGGCTCTTTGACGTGTTATCCTAGTAACAAATCAAGCAAAAACAGTAGCTTAGCTCAGTTTGTATCATTTTATAACAAAAATAAAAGAAGTTTAATGGGATTATTTAGATCAACCGCCATCGTAAGTAGCATGACCATGGTCTCACGTGTTTTTGGTTTAGCGCGAGATATGGTATTTACCCGTTATTTTGGGGTAGATGCAGGGACAGATGCCTTTTTAGTCGCTTTTAAAATTCCTAACTTTTTACGTCGATTATTTGCGGAAGGGGCATTTTCTCAAGCGTTTGTGCCGGTTTTGAGTGGTGTGAAAAATGATGAGGGAGATGAGGCCGTCTCAGAGTTAGTGCGCCACACATTGGGCACGCTAATGGGTATTTTATTTTTAGTCAGTGTCATTGCCGCTGTGGCTTCGCCTATTTTAGTTATGATTTTTGCCCCCGGTTTCATTGGGCAACCTGAAAAATTCAATCTCACTGCTGAAATGCTGAGAATTACATTCCCGTATATTCTTTTTATGTCATTAACGGCATTATCTGCAGGAATATTAAACAGTTACGGGCGCTTCGCTGTGCCTGCTTTTACTCCGGTAATACTTAATATTAGCCTGATTGCAGCGGCTATTTGGCTAGCACCTCTCATGGATGAACCCATTGTGGCGCTGGCATGGGGCGTGTTTATCGCAGGTGCGGCGCAACTGGCTTTCCAAATTCCCTTTTTATTGAAATTGGGGTTATTACGTTGGCCTCGTTGGGGCTGGAAAAACAGTGGTGTGCGTAAAATATTAAAACTGATGATCCCCGGGATTTTCGGCTCATCGGTGATGCAGATTAATTTACTGCTGGATACGGTCATTGCCTCATTTCTGGTAAGCGGCAGTGTCACGTGGCTTTATCTATCAGATCGAATGGTGGAGTTGCCTTTAGGTATCTTCGGTATCGCGCTCGCGACTGTTATTTTACCGAATTTATCGCAAAAGCACGCCTCTGGTGATCCACAAGCCTTTTCAAATATGTTGGACTGGGCGCTTCGCTGGGTACTTGTTGTTGCCCTACCTGCGGCGGTGGCATTGGCCGTTTTAGCCGTACCGATTTTGAGCACGATTTTTTTATACGGCGATTTTAAACCTCATGATGTTGAAATGGCCTCGATCAGTTTACTGGTCTATAGCGGTGGCTTGATGGGCTTTATTTTGGTGAAAGTTTTAGCCCCCGGCTATTTTGCTCGCCAAGATACTAAAACACCGGTAAAAGTAGGGCTCATCGCCATGTTTGCCAATATGGTGATGAATATTGCCTTCGTTTTACCTATGTTGGAGTACGGTTGGGCTGCACCGCATGCCGGTTTAGCCTTGGCGACCACGTTTTCTTCATTTATTAATGCCTGGTTACTTTATCGTGGTTTGAGAAAATCTGGCGTTTATACTGCAAATAAAGGCTGGTTGAGGTTGATTTTGCAAACCACCGTGGCAGTTACGCTAATGGCATGGCTCATTTTGCATTTTTTACCCGATGTTGAATTTTGGTATCAAGCATCCGCCATCGAGCGAGTGATCCAATTAAGTTGGATTATCCCTATGGGGGCTGTGAGCTATTTTGTGGCTTTATGGGGAATGGGCGTGAGATTTAAGCAGTTGCTGCAAATAAAACAAAGCTAAGTAACGGCCTCGCATTCTAGCGAGGTAGATAATCACGTTTAAACAGAGAATAAATCAGACATCTCAAAAGTTAGATTAAGTTATCTCTTTGTTTTTGATATACTTACACTCTTTTTGGCTAGCTCAAAATCTTTATGGAATTAATCCGCGGCATACAGAATATTCGTTCAAAGCATTACGGCTGTGTAGCGACAATTGGTAATTTTGATGGTGTGCATTTAGGCCATCAAGCGGTGCTGGGGCAGTTAGCTGAGAAAGCAGCAGAATTAAATTTACCCACGGCGTTGATTACTTTTGAACCTCAGCCAATGGAGTTCTTTTCACCAGAGAAGGTGCCGGCAAGGTTAACGCGCTTTCGTGAAAAGGTGATTGCGTTACAGCGCTACTCCGTTGATAGAGTTTGTGCCTTGTCTTTTAATGACAAGCTTGCGAAGTTAAGTGCAGAAAAATTTATTGAGCAAGTATTAGTTGAAAAGCTCGGCGTAAAATATTTGGTTGTCGGTGATGATTTCCGTTTTGGTGCCAAGCGTTTAGGGACCTTTGATACGCTGGTTGCAGCGGGAAAAAAATACGGCTTCCAAGTCGTTAGCATGCACACCTTTGAAATTGATAATGAGCGGGTGAGTAGCACAAGAATTCGCGCCGCATTACAGCAAGGTGAGATGAGCCAAGCTGAAAAATTATTAGGTCGACGTTATCGTATGAGTGGCCGCGTGGCGCACGGTGAAAAGTTAGGTCGTGAATTAGGTTTTCCTACTGCGAACATTCATTTACATCGACATGCTTCACCGATACAAGGTATTTTTGTTGTTGAAGTTTTTGGCCTTGATGAACTTGATTTTTCTGAAACAGCACAGTACAAGCAACCCGTGCAGGGGGTTGCAAGCGTAGGCACTCGGCCGACGGTTAATGAAACAAAAGCTCTACTCGAAGTTTTTTTATTAGACTTTGATCAAGATATTTATGGGCGACATATTCAAGTGAGTTTTTTAAAGAAACTCCGTGATGAAGAAAAGTTTGATTCATTGGATGAATTGATAAAACAAATACAATTGGATGTAGAACAGGCGCAGGCATATTTTGCTGTATAAAAGAAAGCTGTCATTGCGAAGGAACAAAGTGACTGCGGCAATCTCATAAAAAGAGTTATTTACTATGAGATTACCGCGTCAGAATTGAAAAATGCTTTTTCAATTCTTTCTCGTAATGACGGGTGAATTAAAAATTGAATTTATAACTTAAAGAAAAAATAACCGTGGCTGACTATAAAGATACATTAAATTTACCGCAAACTAAATTTCCAATGAAAGGGAATCTTGCGCAACGTGAACCTGGTTTTTTAAAAAACTGGTACGAAATGGATTTGTACGGAAAAATTCGTGCGCTTTGTAAAGAAGAAAATCGTCCTGCATTTATTTTGCATGATGGACCTCCTTATGCGAATGGTGATATTCACATTGGCCACGCCGTTAATAAAGTTTTAAAAGATATTATTATAAAATCTAAAACCTTAAGTGGTTTTGATGCGCCCTATATTCCAGGTTGGGATTGTCATGGATTACCAATCGAACTTATGGTTGAGAAAAAGAAAGGTAAAGCCGGCGTTAAAATTTCACACAGTGAATTCCGTGATGCCTGTCGTATTTATGCGGCAAAACAAGTTGATGGACAACGTGAAGACTTTAAACGTTTAGGTATCTTAGGTGAATGGGAAAACCCATACCTAACAATGGATTATAAATATGAAGCGGGCGTTGTTCGTTCGCTTGGAAAAATCATTAAGAATGGTCACTTACACAAAGGTTCAAAACCAGTGCATTGGTGTGTTGACTGTGGTTCATCTTTAGCTGAAGCCGAAGTTGAGCACGAAGATAAAATATCACCTGCTATCGATGTACGTTTTGAAATTTTAAATGAAACAGCATTAATGGCTCGTTGTAATACGGTTGAAGGCGCCGAAGGAAATGGCCCCATCTCAATTGTTATTTGGACAACAACACCTTGGACGTTACCCGCGAACCAAGCGGTTGCGGTTAATCCAGAATTTGAATATGCGGTTGTCCAATGTGAAGGCGTAGGCGCACATGTCCCTGAACGTTTAATCATTGCGCAAGATTTATTAAGTGATGTCATGGCAAAATATGATGTGACGGACTATAAGGTCGTAGCCTATTGTAAAGGTTCTGATCTTGAAGATTTAAAAGTACAACACCCATTTTATGAGCGCGAAGTGCCTATTATTTTGGGCGACCACGTAACTTTAGATGCTGGTACAGGTGCAGTGCATACTGCACCCGGTCATGGACAAGAAGATTATATTGTCGGCCTTAAATATAATTTAAAAATAGATAACCCTGTTGATACTAACGGTACGTTTTTAAAAGGCACGCCGTTGTTTGAAGGGCAACATGTTTTTAAAGCCAACGACAGTGTCCTGGATGTTTTAAAAGCTAAAAGTAAGTTAGTGCATGAAGTAAAAATCAATCACAGCTATCCGCATTGCTGGCGTCATAAGACCCCGATCATTTTCCGTGCAACACCGCAATGGTTCATCAGCATGGAACAAAACAATTTACGCAAAGATTGTATTGCTGCTATTAAAAAAACAAAATGGATGCCGAGTTGGGGTGAAGCCCGCATTATCGGTATGGTTGAGAACAGTCCCGACTGGTGTATTTCACGTCAACGTAGTTGGGGTGTGCCAATTCCTTTATTTGTCCATAAAAAAACAGGTAAGTTACATTCTGATACGGATGCCTTGCTAGAAAAAGTGGCAATTCAAATTGAAAGCGAAGGTGTGAATGCTTGGTTTGACACTGACATTGAAAGTTACCTCGGTGACGAAGCGAGTGACTATGAAAAAGCACAAGACATTTTAGATGTTTGGTTTGATTCTGGTGTTTCGCATAACGTTGTTTTAAATGAGCGTGAAGGCTTAAGTAATTATCCTGTTGCAGATTTATACCTCGAAGGTTCAGATCAACATCGTGGTTGGTTCCAGTCATCTTTAAAAACATCGATTGCTATGTTTGGTAAACCACCGTACAAGTCTGTATTAACGCATGGCTTTACGGTAGATGCTAAAGGACAGAAAATGTCCAAGTCAAAAGGTAACGTGGTTGCTCCGCAAAAAATCATTAATAACTTAGGCGCTGATATTTTACGTTTATGGATTGCTTCAGCAGATTACAGCAGTGAAATGACCGTGTCAGATGAAATTGTTAAACGTACGGCAGATGGATATCGCCGTATTCGTAACACGATGCGTTTTTTGTTATCTAACCTAGACGGTTTTGATCCAGCTAAAGATATGTTGCCAGCAGATAAAATGTTATCACTGGATAAGTGGGCAGTCGAAACGACTAAAAATTTACAAAATAATATTGTTGATACTTACGGAACGTACGAGTTTCACCAAATCTATCAGCAGCTTCATAATTTTTGTGCCGGGGAGATGGGAAGTTTCTATTTAGATATTATTAAAGACCGTCAGTACACCACACAAGAAGACAGTGTTGCTCGCCGTTCATGTCAAACAGCGATTTATCATATCCTTGAAGCCATGGTGCGTTGGTTAGCGCCTATCTGTAGTTTTACTGCCGATGAGCTTTGGTCATTTATGCCCGGTGAACGTAATGAGTCTGTGTTACTTAATCAGTGGTATGAAATGCCAGCGATGTACAGTGATGACCAAGCGGCAGATAAAGCCATTACTTATTGGAAACAGATTACAGAAGTGCGTGAAAGCGTGAATAAAGAATTAGAAGCATTACGTGTCGCCGGTGAGATTGGTTCAGGTCTTTCTGCAGATGTAGAAATTTATTGTGGTCGTGAAATTTTAGATGTTCTGAATACGTTGGGTGACGAACTACGTTTTGTTTTCATAACCTCAGAAGCCACATTATATCTTGCAGGCGAACCACCAGCAGAAGCACAGCACTATACATTATCAACCAATGATGAAATTTGGATTGCCGTATCCGCATCAGCAAATGAAAAATGCGCACGTTGCTGGCACCACCGTAAAGATGTTGGTCAACATGAAAAGCATCCAGAATTATGTGGCCGTTGTGTTGACAATATCGATGGTGAAGGCGAAGAGCGTTTACACGCATAATCTTTTTGAATTGTCACCTCGTCGGCCTGATATCCTCTTAGATGTATTTTATTGAGGGGCACTATGGGGTTGATGCAGAGTTTGTTTGAAATGCGCTGCTTTGTAGTTAGATAATATTTTGCTATGTTGAGTCTGACTTATAAAAATTAATGAGAAATATTAAATGTTAAAATGGATATGGCTCACATTAGCTGTCGTTGTATTTGATCAGCTATCAAAATATATTGCTAGCACTTCGTTAGTCATGTTTCAGCCTGTTGCCGTCATGCCAATGTTCAACTGGACGTTAATGCATAACCCCGGCGCAGCATTCAGTTTTTTAGCTGATGCTGGAGGTTGGCAACGTTGGTTCTTCGCAACAATTGCCGTTGTTGTTAGTGCCGTTATCTTTTTCTGGATAAAAAAATTACAGCAACATGAAAAATGGCAAGCAATTGCCTTGGCATTAATTTTAGGTGGCGCAATCGGTAATGTGATTGATCGAATTTGGTTAGGTTATGTTGTCGACTTTATCCAAGTGTATTACGAACAATGGTATTACCCAGCCTTTAATATTGCAGACTCTGCCATTTTTATCGGTGTCGCAATGTTACTTATTGATGGTATTCGTGAATACCGAGCTGAACGAAAAGTTAATAAGTCAGAATGAATTTGAGCTACGAAATAATGAAGGGTAGAAAAAATGGGTGAGATAGAAGCATTAACAATAGGTGCCGGGTGCGAAGTCACTATGCATTTTACATTATCATTAGAAGACGGCACGATAGCCGATGCTTCTATTGATGGTGAGCCGATGGTTTTCACCATGGGCGATGGTAGCCTGATTGAAGGTTTAGAAATGGTCTTGTATGGTTTGAAAGTAGGCGATAAACAAAGTTTATCTATCGAACCTCGGGATACGTTTGGCTTTCCAGATGATGAAAATGTTCATACTCTAGCACGCACAGAATTTTCAGATGATATGAAGATTGAGGAAGGGATGATTATTGGTTTCAACACTCCGTCAGGAGATGAAATCCCTGGAGCAATCATGGAAATAAAAGATGATAAAGTTAAGGTTGATTTTAATCATCCGCTTGCAGGACATGAAGTTGTTTTTAATGTCGAAATTGTTGATTTAAAATTAGCTCAGTCATAGTTACTTTTCCTTGTCATTGCGAGCAACGCGCGGCAATCTCCATAAAAGTGGTTATGACTATGAGATTGCCGCAGTCACTATCGTTCCTTCGCAATGACAGGCTATCCATACAAATAAAATTTAGAGTTTATAATGTCACAGCCTAATGAAATAAAAGTTATTCTCGCCAATCCCCGAGGGTTTTGTGCCGGTGTTGATCGCGCTATTGATATTGTCGAACGAGCTATAGAGTTATTTGGCGCCCCAATTTATGTTAAGCATGAAGTGGTACATAATAAGTTTGTTGTCGATGAGCTGCGCAATAAAGGTGCTGTGTTTGTTGAAGAGCTAGAAGAAATTCCCGATGACACAATAGTTATATTTAGCGCTCATGGTGTTTCTCAATCCGTACGACAAGAAGCAAAGGAACGAGGACTAAAAGTATTCGATGCAACATGCCCATTAGTGACCAAAGTCCATATGGAAGTCACGCGTTATAGTAAAGCCGGTCAAGAATGCGTTTTGATAGGACATGTTGGTCATCCTGAAGTTGAAGGTACCATGGGGCAATTTGATGCTAGTCAAGGTGGTCAAATGTATCTGGTTGAAGATGTAGATGATGTTAATGATTTAGTTATCAACAATCCGGACCATCTTTCATACGTTACCCAAACAACATTATCAATGGATGATACTGCAAGTGTCATTGATGCTTTGAGAAAACGCTTTCCAAATATTCATGGCCCGAAAAAAGATGATATTTGTTATGCCACCCAAAATCGTCAAGATGCCGTTAAGAAATTAGCACAGGAATCTGATCTTGTTTTAGTTGTCGGTTCACCTAATAGTTCGAATTCAAACCGCTTAAAAGAAGTGGCTGAACGCATTGGTACAGAAGCATACTTAATAGATAATGAAACTGAAATTCATAAAGAGTGGTTAGTAGGGAAAGAAAATGTTGGACTGACCGCCGGAGCATCTGCTCCAGCAGAGTTAGTTGAAAATGTAATTGCGAAGTTACGTGAGTGGGGGGTTAAAACAATAACTAACCAAGATGGTAAAGAAGAGAATATTGTTTTCTCTTTACCAAAAGAGTTAGCGAAATAAACGCTGATATTTTTATATTGTTAGTGATATGAACCCAGAAAATCTTTAGCAGCTTGATATCCCTTTGTGCTTGCAGAATTTATTAACTTAATACCTTTTTTTCTATTTATTTCATTCTGTTTTACGTTGTTTCCACCTTGATACATTAAACCTATATAATATTCTGCACAGGCTTCACCTTTTTTAAGCAAAGGATTAAGGATAGTATGTGCACTACGATATTTGCCTTTTTTATAAAAATAGGCGCCTTGTTCACAACTATCCGCAAAAGAGATATTACTAAAAAGTAAGAAACTTGTAGTGACTGCGATAGAGATATAAGTTTTCATTGTAAAAGTCCTCATTTAAATATTCTAATTGCTCCAGCAGCGATTTACAGTGCCAACAGGATCAGGTGGAGTATTCGTTGGGTTTATTCCTTTTTGACCAAGATGGGTTAATGTTAAATCACCGCATTCTCCATCATCAGCTTGCGCGCCCTTTCGAGTTGCTTTAAGGGTAAATGTGTCAACCGTCAACGTTGCTGCACTCATCGTATAGTAATCGTGTTTCGGATCAAAAGTTGCCGTAAAAGTACAGTCGTTGTTATTCTTATCAATATAACCACCGACATCAGAGCGACAACGTTCTAAGTCATTGCTTGCATTTAATAAAGCACTAACACCAACACTACGACGGTTTTTCATGCTTTGCCGTTCATAAGCCGGCCATGCAACCGCAGCAAGAATACCAATAATAGCTACCGTAATAATCAACTCTATTAATGTGAAACCACTTTGTTTCATAATATTTTACTCATTTCAAATTTAATTATCCTCAAACAGTTCTTTCCATGACATACGGCCTTCACGCGGAGTTTTACCAATGTTCACTTTACGTTTGGAAATATTCCCTTCAGAGTCTGGGGTGTACTGGTTATCACCCAGGAAGGTCGATTCTGCCGGTATCGCAAAGACCTTTTGACCCGCTGGATTACTTCCACCTTCCTGATCATTGACATCAAAAACACCATCATTGTTTAAATCAAAAATCGGTACCAGAGGTCTTCCACCATTTTCCAGATTGACAGACATTAACCAGCCGCTACCACCAGCAAAACACTTACGATCATCCGGCAGAACAGTATTAAAGAACACGGTGTTATTTCTGATTTTTGGATTAACCACAATGCGTTCACCTGCAACAGAATTGCTGGAGGTATCATTAAAGTTAAAATCGATGAACCAGCCATTATCAGTGCTATTCAGGTTATTATCACTTATAACACGAACATCACCACTGCAACCTGCCTGGGTACAGGCTTGTTCCGTTATGGTTTGTTCGACAAATTTATCAGCAGGTCTACGGTGATCAAGTCCATAACTTCCACCATTTGTTATGGCACTGTAATTGCGCACGCCATAAAAGGTTTGTACATCTGAATTAGCAATATCACCACTGGCTAAATATTGTCCTGTACCAAAGACAATAATTAAATCATCTTTGCCTGTTGAGGCCGGGTCACGTGAAACTACAGGCTTAACCGTAATCGGTTGGGCTATTCCCGGGCTGCCATCATCCTTTGTTGTCATGATGGGAGAAGCATTGGCTAGTCCCCAGCCTGATGCCTGGCATGCAGAGGTTCCTGTATCGTAGTTACATAAATCAAAGGCCCATAAGTTACCGTACATATCACCGGCATAGGCTTTATCGGCAACCTTATCGCCATTGAGATCTATAACGGCTGGTGTTGATAGGCCATTACAGTCTGTGGTGTTACCTATTGTGGTATCAATTTCATAATAGTCGGTACCGGCTGTCCAACTACCATCAACACCACCATCAAGGAAGACAACAAAAAGTTTCGCCTTACAGTCACCACCAAATTCATTGCTGTTATAACCATTACCAAAAATAGCGGCAAAGCGGCCATTATTCATCATGGCAATGGTGGGTTTACTGTAAGTGTACCCAAGATTTGGTTGACTAAACTCCCACTCAACCAGTTCTCTTGCATTCGTGTTACTAAAACGTTCTGGATCAGTGACATCCAGCATGAACACGGTATTACCGCCTGCACCTTTACCGCCAACTAAAACGGTACGCCATTCTTCGGTAGACGTAACCGAACCTGTTGTGGTATCTCGATGTTTTATATAAACATCTGATAAGGCAGGGTTTAAATCAACATAAAAATAATGTTGATAAGCCGGGTTTGCTAAATAATGTAATCCTGAATTATTTGTTGTCCCCGTTGCTGTAGAAGGTATGAATGCCAAAATTTCTTCACCTGCATCTTTACTTCCATCTGGTGCCAGCGTTGGATCTGTTTGCTCGGTACGGAAACCATGCAACATGCCATCATTAGCGGCAACATAAACAACCGGCATACGATCTTTTACTAACGAACTATCCGTTTGTGTGCCTTGGGTTGTCCAAGTGTTATAGGTGTTATCCACCGTGTCGACTAATGAATCGTAAGTCGGGAAAGGTGAGATAGATGGCCAGCTAAGAGAGGGTTTACCAACATAAACCGGGCTGGAGTTAACGATGTCGCCTAATTTGTTACCGCGAATTCTAAAATCACGGGCACTTGTGGTGGCTTCATGGGTGCGATCACCTCGCAGGTAATTAACCAGGTCTTCCATATACACATTATTGGCAGCAACTTTAGTGCTGTCCGCTGTTGTTGAAGTGTTGCATGGGTAGGGAATGTCATGGCTGGCACAGAAATCATCAATCATTGTTTTTGGAATGATGTTACTTGTGCTGTCAGAACTTGTTATTGTTGTGTAGTCCTGACTGGTTGCAGTATAGACAAAATCAATACCACGATCGCTTACCGGGTTATAGGTTAAAATAGTACGAGAAGCAGGTGTTTGCGCCTCTAACATTTTTTCAGCGTACCAGCAGTTATCATCGCCTTCAGTACAACTTGTTAAAACATCACCGGTAAAACCATCAAGAGGAATAGAGCGTAACTGGCCACTCCAGCGTTGAGTATTAAAGAGCGCCTGGTACACCGCGCTTTGAGAGCTTAATGTACTTGAGTTAAAGGTTACCGCTGCCGCTGTGCCAGACTGGCCTTCGATGGCAGAATTAATATCATTGAGCACTTTGGTTAAATCAGCAGAGCTGGCCGCATAATAACTTTCGCCGCCGCCTTGTTTGGCCGCATCCTTGATTAACTGTAAATTTTCAATTTGTTTATCGGAAAAACCAATGGTATAGGTCGCAAGGTTATTTTTATAGGGAAGACCTTGTTTGTCATTTAGATCCGGTCTTAAATCAATTTCATATAAGGCTTGAGCCACATCGTCCCAATAGTCTGAGCCAGGGCCAGGGTCATAACTTTTGGTATCATTAGAGCCACAGGTGTAGGTATCGGGGTCGGCAGGATCGGGGCAATCCTGATCGTAATCCTGCAAATAACTGACAATAAGATTATCACCTGTTGAAAAACCATCGGTTAACATAATGGCAAAGTTCTTTTGGCAGAAAAATTCAATAGGGCCCTGGGCGTTATCAAAGGTATTGCTTTGCGCGTTGAGTAAAGTGGTACAGGCGACATCTTCTTTGAGTCCAGCAGGTGTATCGGTTGTTAAGGCATCATCAGGATGAATGGTTAAGTCCGTATTTGCCAAGCCACCGCATTGGCCACTGGTGCTGCCGTTAGTGCCATCGCCGTTGGCAAAATAACGGCCGATATCAAGCAGTGTTTCTGCCAGAGGTGTGCCACCTCCTGGACTGGTGCCACTGACGGCTGTTTTTAAAGTTGTTACATGTGTGGCATCAATCGGGGCAATGGCAACATCAAGATCAGCACCATTGCTTGAAGCATCAAAAGTGGCTAACCCAACATTGACCGATTTAAGGGTATCAAGCAGTCCGTTTAGAGCAGCTTGCGCCACCTCCATGCGGGTACGAGTACCGGGTTTATAGTCTTTTGTATCCCATTCATCAGGACCGCTGTCGGTAGTCGTATCAAAATACCAGTTTAGATAGTTACCATCGTTGGGAACCTGGTTCCAACTTGAGTCACCTAGGCCAGCATTAAGATTAACGTTATAAGTATAAGCGGAATCAAAGCAACGTGTAGTGCTGGTGTTACCCAAATCATAGTTGCTACCACTGACTCTGATTTTTGGTATTGAAGCTGCACCTGTGCCTGAAATACGCAAATCAATAGTTGTGCCATCGGCTATTTTAGCCGTTGCATCTGTACAAGTATAGCTAAAAGACGTGGGCAACGGTTCAGGTGAAACAATGTCCATTGAACCCGATGAGTCGAGCACAAACATAATATTGGATTCTGCACCTGCAGATGTTTGCAGTGGTTGGGTGGCAATGGTGCCCGGTGCTGCATGCACATAAGCGGCAAATAAAGAAGCCGTTAGCATGCTTGCCAGTGCAGTCGTATTTAATTTTAAGTTGAACATTTTCATCATTGACTCCTTACAGCCGTTTGCCGTAATTGGACTGTAAAATAACTTGGGTATTGTCAGAAAGGCCGGTGGCACGTGCCGTTACTCTGAAATTAGAAATCGAACCGCCACCAGAAGATTCGCCGTAGCCACTTAAGTTAATACTGGTGCCTTCTTCTTCACCAATATCACCGCGATATTCAATGGTAAAACAGGGTTGGGTTCTTACCTGCTCGATGGTGGTGGGTAATACCTGACAGTTTGTGCCGGTCCACCAGGTTGAATCAAAGGCATTAAGGTTGGTTGGCCCCGTGTATTGTGCATAATAACCATTGGTGCCATTAAAAATAGAAGCGGAGTTAATGGAATCTTTCGTAAACTCTTCAGCATAGGCTAATGCCATTTCTGCAGCCTGAAAAGCCACTTGTCGATCACGAAAATTACCTGCCATTCGTTCTTGTAAGCTGGAAGTGCTCATACTACTGACGCCAATCATGGTGAGTACAACCAAAATCATTAAGCTCACAATAAGTATTGAGCCGCATTGTTTTTTTAAATTGTAATGTTGAATTAATTTCATATGATTAATCTAAGTCATCTCAAGTTAAAGACTAAAGGCACGGTTACGCACTTTAATAGTGGTAGACATGACTCTACGTAAACGTTTATCGCTGGGCGCTTTCACTCTTACTGCTGTGTCATCATCCATTCCGCCAAGATGATAAGTTTTGCTTGTTGCCGTTCGCCATGGCAATTCTTTTACTGAACGAAGCAAAATAGAAACTCGAACAGCAACGACATTGGCAAAATCAATAACATCTGTTGCAGCGACATAACGGTTAGGAATGTTATCAGGTGTTGCATCTGTATCTTCACCATAGAGTACTTGCATGTTTTCGACACCTTCAACGAGTTCTATTGCGTCAGCAGCGCCTTGTCGCATGAATAATGCTGGCCCTGTTGTTCCCATTCCAACATAAAAAACTTTGGTGGAGACTTTCATGACCTCATCCCCTGTGTTTAGTGCTAAAGGAAGAGTGGGAGTTGAGTTACCTGGGTTGCCACCGCCCGCGGAATGAACAATATTGACTTGGTCAACGCCTGCACCAACTGCTTGTGTATTAGTAATTTGAAAAGCTACTGCTTCTTGGCAGTTAGAGACAAGAACGGCATCACCTTCACATAAACCACAATAACCATCGGGTACTGAATTACCATCAACATCATCTGGACATGTATGAGAGTTTGCGGCTGCACATGTAATAAAAACTTGGCCACCTCCGTTGTCTTGACTGACTTCTACACCTGAGCCATCGGATGTACGGGCAACGATAATATCTGTATTCGCAATGGGAGAAAAAGTGTGGCCTAAAAGATCATTATCTGTTCCTGCGGGGTCAGGTAATGAGACGGGGGTAGTGTCTGCTTTCCAATTATCATGGTTTCCTGCTGTATCTGTTGTTGCTGTTGGTGTAGCAGATAAAGTTATTAATTGGCCAGGCTCCGTACCTATGTAGTCATAACCTTCAATACCTGTAGAAAATTCCCAGATACCATCTGTGGTTGGGTTCAAAATACTGCTAATGCTGTTTAAGCCAGAAGCACAACCAGAATACCCCGCACTACGTACAAAACGGGTTATATGATTAATGGCAAATCGTCCATTTTCTTGTAAGCGTGAAAACTCTTCTTGTAATTTATAACTCCGTTTACTGCTTGTGTATACGGAAGCAATACCAATCATCACAATTGAGCTGATCGTCACCGCAATCATGAGTTCGACCAAGGTTACGCCGCGTTGTTGTCGAGAAAATTTAAACGGTTGTTTTAATATTGTCATGTCTTTCAATTAACTCTAAGTTTGAATTTCTAATGAGTAACATTTCAAGTCAGTGGTACTATTACTGCCGCATGCTTCTCCAGTAGCGCCAGTGCGATCTTCATCCCACATGATGGTAATAGTATACACATCACCCGTTTTGCTAATGGTGCCTAAGCCTGACGGTAATGTGTCTTCAATCCGCTTTTTCCAGTGGTAAATTTCAAAGGAGGCTAAGACTGCATCATTGCAATTTGGAGCACCACCGCCATTTTTTTGGACACAGCTAGTTGGTGCGGTGCTTGGAATTGATGAGGTAACGGCGTCAAAACTCCCCGTCACTAAACCTGCATTATCTGTGCTAGTACGAATAACATCGGCAATATTATAAGCAAGCTGCATACTAACCGTACGAGTGTATGCACTGTGGTTATTATTTAATGAGACGGCTTGTATACCCGCTAAACCAAGTAAACCTATAGAGAAAATAACCATGGCAATCATGACTTCAAGTAAAGTAAAGCCACTGGACTTTTTAATGGCGTTTATGGACATGTTATGGCGACTCCCGTTACATCAAGAACAGGTTTTGCAGTTGGGGTTGCGCCTTCCGCACGGCTGACTCGCCCTATTGGATTAACATTTATAGCTTTAGCTGTTGTCGTTGATAGTGCGTTATCGCACAAAGTAAATGTGCCTCTATTTGTTTGCGTTGCATCGACATCTATATCTCGTAAGCCACCATCGGACTTATATCGAATAATACTGGTCGAATCAGATTGTGATAAACGCAATGTTGTCCCACCTGAAAATTGGTTGACAATTTTAAGCATGGCTTCCGACGTTCCTGCTGTAGAGCTAAGAACTGCATTATTGTCGGCATCAGCAAAAACGATCCAGCCTGCTTCCCAATTGCTTGTATCACACGTTGCACCATCAGTACTGCCGCATAGTGTTATTGAACTACCACGTTTAATGGACTCACTTCGAGCGAGTGATAAACTACCTGCTATGCTATTTATTTGAGTGACGAGTCGATTATTTGTCGTCATTTGATTAAGCATTGGGATACCCGTCAACAGTAATACTGAGACGACGGCCAAAGTAACAATCAGCTCGATTAATGTGAATCCGTGGTTATTTTTATTCATGTCAATGTTATAGTCCATTTCGATTTTAAATGCAGGTTGTTGGAGATAGTCGGAACTTTATCACTGATAAGTGGCATCAGAACACCAAAAACTGTGATGTGTGCCTATTTTTATTTGGTTCTAAAACTTCAGCAAGAAAGAGGAAATGTACGAGAAATGTCAGATATTTTGATTATCGGTGGCGGAATTATTGGCATGTTGACGGCGAGAGAACTGTCACTATCTGGAATGAAAGTCACTATTATTGAGCAAGCTATTTCCGGGCAAGAGTCGTCTTGGGCGGGCGGGGGTATTATTTCTCCTTTGTATCCTTGGCGTTATTCGGATGCGGTTTCTGCATTGGCGAGTTGGGGGCAGGCGACTTATCCTGATTTAATCAGCGAAATGAATGATGCAACCGGGTTGGATGCGGAGTTAATTCAAAGTGGATTATTGATGTTTGACTGCGAGCACAAAGAGGCGGAGTCTTGGGCAAAACAATGGCAGTCAAACCTTCAACTTATTGATAGTCAACAAGTTTCTGAAATTGATTCTGCTTTATCGGCTTCTTTAACTGAAGAGCAAAAAGTCCTTTGGATGCCAGATGTAAGGCAGGTTAGAAACCCAAGGTTAGTCAAAGTAATCAAAAAATACCTTTTAAAACAAAAGGTTACATTTTTAGAAAACACACAGGTTACTGCACTGAATTTTGATGGAAATACCGTTAAAGGCGTGATGACGACAAAGGGTGAATACCAAGCTGATAAAGTATTGATCTCAAGTGGTGCGTGGAGTGCTAACTTACTGAAAAACAATAATATTTCTGTTTCTCCGGTGAAAGGACAGATGATTCTTTTTAAAGCGAAACCGGAGCAAATTAAGTGCATTTCATTAAGCCAAGATCGTTATATTATCCCGCGTAAAGATGGGCGAGTACTGGTGGGAAGCACGATAGAACATACTAAATTTGATAAAAGCACCACGGCAGAAGCACGAGAAGAACTTATTCAAGAGGCGTATCGAATTGCGCCGTGCTTGAGAAATGCTGAAGTTGAGCACCATTGGGCAGGATTACGCCCGGCTTCTCCAGAGGGCATACCTTATATCTGTGCTATTCCTGAGTACGAAGGCTTATTTGTTAATGCGGGGCATTTTAGAAACGGGGTTGTTTTAGGACCTGCCTCTGCACGATTAGCGGCGGATATTATTTTACAACGAGAAACGATTTTAGATGCCTCCCCCTACCAGCTAGATAATTATAAAAAGTAAGTGAAATAGGTGAGTTTCTAGACTTTGGCCAACTTTATCACCTATACTTTGATTTGAGGTAACACAACTGAGGTCCGTTATGAGTTTCCGTGAAGAGATTATTAATAAATTGAAGGCTTCGGGGTTAACGCCGACCAGTCAGCGTATTGATATTGCTCAAATTTTATTTGCTCGCCCACAGCATGTTTCAGCAGAACAAGTTTTAGAAATGGTGAATAACGAGGGGGCGGCAACGGCATCTAAAGCGACCGTTTATAATACGTTAGGTGTGTTTGCAGATAAGGGGTTAATTAAAGAAGTGATTGTTGATCCAAGTAAAGTTTTTTACGACTCAAATGTTACTCATCATTTTCATTTTTATAATACAGATACCGGTTCGTTAACAGATATTCCTGCAGACACAATTAATTTTGACAAATTACCGGAGTTACCAGAAGGTACAAAATCTGATGGATTAGAAGTGATACTTCGCATTAAAAATAAATAATTTTTCATCAGCGGGTAAGCCCCCCTCCTTATTAAGTTTTATAAAAGTCAGTCAATGGAATTTCGGGCTCATTAACTGTATATTTAACTTTATGAGTTTATTTTCACGAACAGATCAAGAAAAAAGAGAACACGCACATGCAGTTGAGAAAAATGCATTGGGCGAGTTGTCGGGCCTATCTCTGCCGTTTAAAAAAGCAGATAAAAAGGAATTTGACCGTAAAACCATTTCTTTACATCTAGACTCCTATAAAAAATTACCGGTTAGACTTCTCGAAGAAGCGAGTCTTATATTACAAAAAAGTAACCGTGCTTTGTTGCCTGTTAAAAAAAGAAAAGACGTTTCTGATCTATTAACCTCATATATTTATTCTATTGTTTTGCTTTGGTATAACAAATATCAAAAAGAAGAAAATAGCCTTCCAGAAAGTAATGAAAGACGAAATGCTTTAATAGCCAGCATTGAAGCAATACATCAGTTATCGACCTCGTATAAATTATTGTTTCGTGATTATTACTCAGATAAGAAAAAAGTATTCAATAAAGACGGTAAAACAGCCTATCTTTTTGCCGCACGTTCTTTAGAACTTATTCGTTTAGAACAACGCTTACGTGCTTTGCGTTATCAAAAGTTACCTAAAGTTTCTTGGCAGCATTGTAATCAAATTTTCTTTTCGTTTGCTCAACATAATATGGTAAATGAAAGTTATGACGTTATTGGTTTAATTGGTGTTAGAAAATCGTCAGACGAATTAAGGCAAGGTGGCGTACCCACTTCAAGCGTAATGAAATTATATATTTCAATTCAATTATTTGGTTTGTTAGATGTAACAACATGGCCAACGCGTATGTTTCATATACCCGATGCGTATTTAGATATGTTAAAGGGTGAGGGACTAAAAGTAGTCGCCGATGATGGCAAAGTATTAAAGTCGGGTTTTATTATTACGCATTTTAAAAACGAAACATCGCCGAGTTTTAAACGAAACCCAAACGCACCAACACCATTATTACAGCTTAACTACAGTGCACTATATAATACTTTAGTTAAAGATCATAAAGAAATTGCTAAACAACAATTCCTTGATGTTTTTGACAATACCAAAGTAAGCCAACCCTTACTTGAAATTCAAGTAAAAGATCGCGTGCCAGTGATTGAATTAATGATCATGGGATTAACATCAAGGGAGCGGCGTCAAAAAAGACATGCTTCATTTGATAGTTCGAGTTTAAGTGTTTATTTTGGTTTTAAAGATGTAAAACGACTATTAAAAGATATTGTGGCACCTGATCAAGCGCGGGTGAGAGATTCAAGACAGTTCGTTGATACCTTAGCCATGTCTTCTGCCATGTTAGCCGAAGAACAAGAAAGCCATATGTCTACTGCTTGGAATATTAGCAACTTCAGTGCGGGTGGATTGCTTATTCAAACAGAAGAAAGTGATTTTAGTAACCCTATTCATATAGATATGTTGGTTGCCTTCACCTTACCAGATAATATCAAGCAACCTATTTTAGGTTTTGTTAGACGACTGAATAGACCCAATGAAAAGCAAGTTGAAATTGCGGTGGTGAGGTTATCTAATTATGCAGAGACTGTCGGCATTCAAGATCAGAATGAACTTGATTCCTCGGTAGCTAAGGCAGTTATATTAATTAAAAATGTACACAGTGAATGGAATTTAGTAATTAGAACAAGCACGTCTTATAAAAAAGGACAACCGTTAAAACTTGTTCGGGCAAACGGTTCTTCACTACCTGTTCGCTTAGGTGAGGTGGTGTACACGAAAAAAGGCTTTAAAGTATTTGAATTACGTTCGCCGGGATTAGAAGCAAACAATTAAACGTCATCAATAAAAAGTAATGAATAGTCGATAGCTTGAATATTTTTTGTGATCGCACCAGTAGAAATATAGTCCACGCCTGTTTCTGCAATTGAGCGCACAGACTTTAATGTAATATTTCCCGATGCTTCTAAATCTGTTTGATGCTTATTTATCTTCACTGCTTCTTTTAATGTATCAACGTCCATATTATCCAATAAGACACGATCAACATTATTTTCTAAAGCCAGCTTAAGTTCACTTAAGTTTTCAACTTCAACTTCTATTTTTAAACCACTAAAATTTTTACGGGCAAGCTCAACCGCTTTTTGAATAGAACCGGCGGCATGAATATGATTTTCTTTAATTAATACCATGTCGTAAAGCCCAATACGATGATTAACACCACCACCACAGGCAACGGCATATTTTTGAGCAATGCGTAAACCAGGTAGGGTCTTTCTGGTATCGAGTATTTTACATTCCAAGCCTTCTAAAGCTTTCACATAGTCATGCGTCTGCGTTGCAGTAGCAGAAAGCGTTTGTAAAAAATTTAATGCCGTCCTTTCTGCTGTTAATATATTTTGAGCTGAACCTGAAATTTCACAAACAATGTCATTTTCTTTCAGAGCGTCACCGTCTTTAAAAAACCATTGAAGAGTAATTTTTTTATCAAGACACTGAAATGCCGTATCAAACCATGTTTGGCCACATAAAATGGCATCTTCACGAGAAATGAGTTTTGCGGTCACTATTTTAGAGTTTGGGATTAAACTCGCGGTGACATCTAAGCCAGAAAAAGTTGAGTTGGTTTGAGAGCCTATATCTTCATTTATAGCTTGTTGTACTTGGGCGATAATTTCATTGAGAGGAGGAGAGGTCATAATAAAAGGCTGTTTTAGTAAAATAATTCATATAATTGTAACGCATCTTTACACATTTTATTCGCTATCTGTAATATCATAAGGTAAATTTGTTAAATACTTTATATGAAAAAACAACTTAATAATATCATCCTTCCTTTATGGCAAAGCACACGTGATCTTTTACCGATTATCATTGTGATCGCATTTTTCCAAATTGTCGTACTACAAAAACCCATTCCTAATATGCCGCAATTATTGGTCGGTACAGCATTAGTTGTTCTTGGCTTAAGTCTATTTATAAAAGGCTTAGAAATTGGATTATTTCCAATTGGCGAAAGTATGGCATATGCCTTTGCACGAAAAGGCAGCGTGGCTTGGTTGTTGATTTTTGCCTTTGCTTTAGGTTTCGGTACCACGATTGCTGAACCTGCCTTAATTGCAGTAGCAGATAAAGCGGCAGAAGTGGCAGCCATAGGGCAAGTCATCGAGAATACAGAAGACTCACGATCCAGTTATGCTTCTGGTTTACGTCTTACGGTTGCTTTTTCCGTTGGTCTTGCCATTGTTGTTGGGGTGTTACGCATTTTAAAAGGCTGGCCGATTCATTATTTAATTATCGGTGGTTACATTGGGGTGGTGATTATGACGTTCTTTGCACCAAAAGAAATTATCGGCATCGCTTATGACTCTGGTGGTGTTACCACCTCAACCATCACGGTGCCGTTAGTGACGGCATTAGGTGTCGGCTTAGCATCGAGCATCAAAGGCAGAAACCCAATGTTAGATGGTTTTGGTCTTATTGCCTTTGCTTCATTGACGCCAATGATTTTTGTTATGGCCTATGGCATGTTGATCTAATGGAATTACTGATTCATTTTTTTCATGTCACTTTAGCCACGGTGGTTGATGTCTTGCCGATTGCCTCTATTATTTTTGGTTTTCAATTTTTAGTCATAAGAAAACCTATTCCTAATTTACCAAAAGTCATTTTAGGTTTTATCTATGTGTTATTAGGCTTAGCTTTATTCTTAGTTGGTTTAGAAGAAGCATTATTCCCCTTAGGCGAATTAATGGCGCAGCAGTTAACAGACCCCATGTTTATTTACGGAGTGGATAAAATGGCCGACGTGGTTAAGTGGCAAGATTATAAATGGGTTTATTTATTTGCTATTGCCATTGGTTTTTCTACTACCATTGCAGAACCTTCGTTATTAGCTGTTGCGATTAAAGCCAATGAAGTCTCGGGCGGAGTGATTGGCATTAGCGGATTACGTATTTCTGTTGCGATAGGTGTTGCTGTAGGTATTGGTTTAGGTACGTTTCGTATCGTAACCGGTACACCTTTAGAGTATTACATTGTCTTTGGTTACTTTATTGTAATAGTACAAACTTTTTATGCACCAAAAATGATTATTGCTTTGGCTTATGATTCTGGTGGTGTAACAACCTCAACAGTAACGGTGCCATTGGTAACCGCTTTAGGTTTGGGCTTAGCAACAACTATTCCTGGACGAAGTGCTTTATTAGATGGTTTTGGTTTAATTGCTTTTGCTAGTTTGTGTCCTATCATTTCTGTGATGGCTTATGCACAACTTAGTGAGTGGAAAGGACGGAGAAATGGTAATGAAAAATCAATTGATGAAAAATAAGGAGGGAGTAAAATGCATTTTAAGTTAATTATTGCCCTTATCGAAGATGATAAAACAGATGCAGTTATAGCCGCGGCACGTGAAGAAGGTGCAACAGGTATGACGGTAATTAATCATGCTCGAGGCGAAGGTCTGAAAACCAGTAAAACATTTTTTGGCTTAACATTAGAAACACAGCGAGATATGTTACTTATGTTAGTTGAAGAGCATTTATCAAGAAAAATTCTTGAACGTATTGCCGCTGTTGGTGAGTTTGATAGTAAACCGGGAACAGGCATTGCATTCAAAATTGATGTGGAAGATGCGCTTGGCGTTGCGCACCAAATGGAAACATTAACAGAAGCCGTAGAGGAAGAACTATGAGCACTAAAAAGATAATACGCGTTAAAGACGTGATGAAAAAAGAATTTGATATTATTGATGGAATGACAACAGTATCAGATGCTTTAAATAAAATGCGCCACATTGAAACCAAAACGTTGATTATTGATAAACGAGATGATGATGATGAGTATGGCGTCGTGTTAATTTCTGATATAGCAAAAATGGTGTTAGCAAAAGATCGTGCACCTGAACGCGTTAACGTCTATGAAGTGATGGCAAAGCCAGTGATCTCGGTTCATCCAACCATGGACATTCGCTATTGCGCTCGATTATTTGAAAACTTTGGTTTATCTCGAGCGCCTGTTGTAGATAACGGTAAAATGATCGGTATCGTCAGCTTTACCGATATGGTTTTAAAAGGCATGATTTAGTTCATCATGAGTCTTTTTACAATATCATCTGACATTATTAACGAAGTAAGACAGAAGCCGTCACCAAATTGTGATGCGCGACCAGACAGTAAAGATATTTCTTTAATTGTTATCCACGGTATTAGTTTGCCGCCAGGGAAATATGGTGAGAATTATATTGACCAATTATTTTGTAACGAACTCAACCCCAATGAGCACCCTTATTTTAAAGAAATATCAGGTTTAAAAGTTTCTTCGCACTGCTTGGTTCGCCGCGATGGTGAGCTTGTGCAATATGTTCCTTTTAATCAGCGTGCTTGGCATGCAGGGGAATCTCAATATGAAAATCGAAGTTGTTGTAACGATTTCTCCATTGGTATTGAGTTAGAAGGTGAGGATGAAACTGCCTATACCGATATTCAATATCAAATATTGGCCAAACTGATTAAGAGTTTAATTAAGGTTTATCCCACACTAAATACACAAAGGATTGCAGGGCACTGTGACATCGCGCCTGGCAGAAAAACCGACCCCGGTGAGGCCTTTGACTGGACATTACTTAAGCAATATTTACGTTAAATATCCCATCTTAGCGAGATAAAAGCGGGCTGACTTGCATTTCACTTCGTTTCGCTAGAAACTACCCGTATGAGTTTATTAAGTGTAATTTTTGCCCTAATTGCTGAAAGTTTTATTACAAACTTATCGGATTTGAGACGATTTGATTTTATTGATCAATACGTTAAATGGTTGCGTCCTAAGCTTCCTTCTTTCTCTGTTCAAAATGGTTCGATAAGTCTTGTTCTTGTCATCGCTTCTATCTTATTTTTAGTTTGGCTTGTTGGCGCAATGTTGGCGAGCGTTTTAAGTCTGTTTGGATTCTTATTTGGTATTACGATATTGGTTTATATGATGGGGCCTCGTGATTTAGATCAAGACACCCAGAATGTCATCACAGCGTTAGAAGCTAAAGATTATGAAGCTGCAAATAAATATGCAAGTGAATTATTAGGGCGAAATATCTCAGAAGGCCCTATTGAATTAAGCAAAATAATTAAAGAAGAAGTTTTACTGCAAGCTAACACTCGTATGTTAGGCGTGTTCTTTTGGTTTGTTTTACTTGGACCAATTGGTGCAGTGTTATTTCGTTTAAGCTGTCTTTTAAATAAAAATCACGTAAATAAACAACACGAAAATAAGAATAACAATCAAGAAGAAGATGAGTTTTTTGCAGCAAGCCAAGAATTGTATCGTATTTTAATTTGGTTACCAGGGCGAATTTGTGTGTTGAGTTATGCTGTAGCAGGCAACTTTGTAGACACAATGAGTTCATGGGATGAAGTCTCTGATCTTTGGAAACGAAATACTGAAGAGTTAATTGTCAT
>JASFYW010000089.1:0-7429 GCA_045046865.1 Woeseiaceae bacterium
ATCTCACTCAATTCAAAAAAGGAGGGTACACGTATTTTGTTTTTCCAGCATAGATCGATTAAACCAATAAATATCTGTTTTGGTTTTTGCTGGTTATTGCTTTGCCTATGGGCATTACTGACCAGTAAATCTTTTGCATCTTTATCGTAATCTTGCCAGTTCAGCATAGATAGAATTTTCTTTCTATGCCGTGAAATTATTGTGCTGTTGTACTTTGCAAGATCAATCTTAGGGCACTTTAAAATACTCTTAACATATTCTATGTCACGTTTTCTGAAAGATTCTATTGGATAAAATCGAGCATTAGCCCGAAAGTATGCCAACTGCAACATAAAACCTGCACGCATGTCATATGTATTAATGCGAGAGATTGTTCTTTTTAATTCAGGGGTAAGAGAGAAATAAAGGTTTCGTTCATCTTTTGAGAATTTTGGCGGCAGGTCGAATAGACGTTTTTCACTGGGTGACAATATCGTGATATGGGAAATTTACTAGACCATGTTAAATATTACTATTGGTTTATAACAAAAAGACGTTATGTCAAAGATGGTGCTCTGCATCCTTAAGGGTAATCATCAAAACCATCGAATCCAATAGTGACTTTATAAAACCGCATTGTCTATAGAATATATGAGCAACATCAGAAAGAGCGTGTCATAAGTGGTCTTTTAAGGCTTCAGCCCTTAGTAGACAGTCGAACGAAACCAGGCAACTTATAGTTTATACAAAGCGGGTCATTTAATGAATGCTACTCTGCCTTCTCATCATACGTCTATAAAGTAATGGAATAATAATAACGACCAGAAGTGCGGAGCTTATTGCGCCGAAAATAAGCGCGAGAGCCAGCCCGCCAAAAACCGCATCAGGCACCATGATTGCGGTACCCAGAGCAATTGCCAATGTTGTCAGTAATATCGGCCTTAATCTAACTGCACCGGCTTCACGAACGGCTTCTTCAATGTCATAACCTTGCTTCTGGTAATCCTGTATGAAATCGATAATCAGTAATGAATTGCGCACAACAACACCGGCTAGTGCTATTACACCCACCATTGATGCCGCTGAGAAACTAACATTGAAAAGCCAGTGCGCTGGAAATACACCGATTAATGCAAGTGGTACAGCTGTCATTGCCAATAAGGGCAAGCTGAAAGAGCGGTAATAACCTACCAGTAAAAGATAAATTGCTAGTAACGCCATGCCCAGTGCAAGCCCCATGTCTCGGAAGGCATCCAGTGTTAGACGCAATTCTCCTTCCCATAACAATTTATAACCATCAAGTGTATTTGCTCGTACGGGAAGAAATCTTAGATTTGCTGTTTTTGTAAGTTGACCTTCAGCTGCCTGTACTCCATCTAAACGTTGATCAAGATCGAGCACTGCATACACAGGTGCGCTGTAAGATAACTCACCACCAATATAGTGAACGCGCTCTGAATCTTTATGGTTAATCGGTTTGGACTGTGTGGCTTTTTCAACATATACAAGTTCTGATAATGGGATACGCTTGCCATTTGAGTTGGTAACAAAAGCACGTTCTAGCATGTCCGGGTCTATTCGATGTTGTCGTGGTACATGTAGCCGGACGGGAACGGGCGCTCTTTCTCCTTTGGGATGAGCATGCCCCAGAACTTCACCTTGCATTAATTGATCAAGTACTCTTGATACTGTTGTTGGATCTAGTCCGGCTAATGCTAACTTGTCACGTTTAAAGCGGAAGCGGTATTCAGTCACGTCAGTTGGGATGCTTGTTTGTACTTCCACCAGGTCATAGGTGTTAACAAACTCTGACTGAATTTTTTTAGCTAAACGATCAAGTATTTCCAGATCAGGGCCGTATACTTCTGCAAGTACGGTTGCTCTTACTGGAGGGCCGGGCGGATCTTCGATCAGTTGAAAAACACCACCGGGGTAATGTGCTGCAATTTTTTCTACTTCGGGGCGTAATGCACGAACTAATTCAATTGAGCTTTCATTGCGTTCGAATTTATTTGTTAAATTTACACGAATATCTGCAAACTGTGAGCCAACCTGTTTTCCACTGCCACGTAATTGGCCATTGAAATCTACGACTGACGGTATGCCAATAAAGGTTTGGTAGTTTGAAACAATTGATTGTTTACGCAGTAGTTCGCCTAATTCTCTGCTTGCACGGTCAGTTACTTCCAGTGGTGTATTTTCTGGTAGGTGTATGTGGATTAAAAAAGTATTTTTATTATCTCTTGGAAGGAATGCTAGTGGAACACCCAATGTAGATACAGCACCGGTAATGCCCTGTGGACGAATAAACTGCCATGCGGGTTGTAAAAACGATAACAATAATAAAAACACAACACCCAGATAAAAGAGTCGGCGTAATTTTTTTTGTTCTAATAATATTGTAATGAGTTTGCGATAAGTATTTTGCAACCCTTTGGGTTCTTTACCCCGTAGATGTTCGCCTTTATGTGGCCCTTCATGCCCGATTGATGTTAGTAACCAGCGACGTGCTAACCAGGGTGTTACTGAATAAGCAATGATTAAAGATGCGATCATTGCCACCGGCACATTAAACGCTACAGGATAAAAATATTCACCCAGCATTCCAGTTATTAAATGCAGTGATAAAAATACCGTGACTACTGTAAAAGTTGCCAGGGTTGTCGGGTTGCCAATTTCAGCTGTGGCGATTATCGCAGCCCTCGTTCGACTGGCTTTATCTGCATCAGGTGGTAATTCATCAAAATGTCGATGAATATTCTCAATAACGACAATGGCATCATCCACTAACATGCCGAGACCCAGAATTAATGCATAAAGGGTAATGCGATTTAATGTTGGCCCGGCCATTAAATCTGCACCAATGACTACAGAAAAAACCAGCGGAATAGTTATAGCGACAATCAGGGCTGCCCAGCGCCCTAGAAAAATCAGTAAAATAATTGCTACAGCTGCAATGGCAATAAACAAATGCTCTACCAGTTGCGTAACGGTTAAATCTGCCTTTAGACCATCATCACGTGTGATCACAACATTTACATCAGGGGGAAGAAAACCTTGCTGCATTTGGTCAACGCGTTTACCAAGCTCAGCCGTTAAATCTACAGCATTAAAACCCGTGCGTTTAGCAATTGCCAGGGTGGCTGCTGCCATTTCTGGCTCGTTGTTAAGTGAAGAGCGAGGGTCGGCGGGCCCAAATGAAAATCGTGTCATCTGTGTTCTTTCATTGGGTGGGCCATAAATGACATTTGCCAGATCAGAAACACGAACAACCTGATTACCATCACTGTGCACTACAATCCGGCCAATCTGCTTTGCATTTCTAAGCAGGCCATCAACCCGTAATGATCTATTCTCATGCTGATAAACGCGCATGCCTAAAGATTTATCTACGTCAGCATTTCGGATGGCTGTTGCTAACTGATCAATACTTACACCATAGGATAGTAAGCGTTCAGGTTGTGTTTCAATACGTATTTCCCGTTGCAGACCACCCACTACATAACCAACACCTGTTCCTTTAACGCCGCGTAAACGTTCCAGCATACGTTCAGCCATGCGCCGTAGATCATGGTCAGTATATTGTGTGGATGAGAGTGTTACTGTGAAAACGGGAACATCATCTATATCAATGGCTTGAATAACGGGATCACCTGCTCCAGGTGGCAAATATTGTTTGTTACGAAACACATGGTCATATAAACGAACTATTGCGTTGTCTTTGTCTTCGCCTACTTCAAACTCAAGCATGACACTCGCCATGCCTTCAAATGCTGTTCCATAAACATGTTTAACGCCATCTATTGAGGCCAGATTTGCTTCAAGTGGTGATAACAATAAGTTTTCAACCTCAAGCGGGGAAGCGCCGGGGAAGGTGACTGTTACTTCAGCCGCTGGCACTACAATTTGAGGATTTTCTTCTCGTGGTGTTAGCAGTAGGCCGATGCTTCCAAAGCAGACCAAAGCTATCATCATCAAAATGGTTAGTTTAGATTCAACAAAATAACGGGCTATAGTGCCGGGCAAATTAAGTTTATCAGTGATATGGCTCATCTGATCATATCGCCATCACGAAGTATTACAGTTGGATGTGTTACAACGAAGGTATTAATTTTTAAACCTGCTAGAACCTCACGAAAATCTTTCCATTTTTTTCCCAGACGAATACTTCTGAATCGTAATTTATTTGATGCATCTTTTATGAATACACCTTCTATTCCTGCGCGTTCAGTAATTGCAGAAACAGGAATAAGTAGTGTGGCTTCTTCTCGAAGCACAAACTGTGCTGTGCCAAACTGACCGGGAGTGAGTTTTTTATCTGCTGGTAACAATAATCTGATTTTGTAACGGCGCGTTACGTTATCTGCCGAACGAACAATGCTTGTAATTTGGCTACTTAATAATTCATTGAAAGTTTCAATTTGTACATTAACCGTTTGACCAATAGCTATATTATCAATGCTGGTTGAAGGAAGATAAATTTCCAGTTCCATTGCGCCAAGAACATCAAGTTGTAAAATAGATTCACCAGCAGTGGCAAGGTCACCTGGATCATTTAATCTTTCCCTGACCTGCGCATGAACCGGGCTTGTAATGTGAGAATAACGACGCTCCTGTCGTTTTGCTATGGCTTGTGCTTCAGCTATAGCAAGTGCTGCTTTTGCTTTTGCTTGTCGAACCTCGGCATTGCGCAAATCATCTTCTGCTACCGTTTTCGATTGCACGAGTTTTTCTACTCGCTTTATATCACCTTCAGCATCAAGTAGATCAGCTTTTGCAGCTAACACTGTTGCATCTGCTCCTTTAATGGCTGCTTCAACCTGAGCATTGTCAATTTCAACCAGAGCATCACCGGGTTTAACAATATCTCCTTCATCAACATTAATTTTTTCAATAAAACCGGTAATGCGTGATGAAACCTTAAGACGCTCTTTTGAAATAACGGTACCGGGAACAGGCAGAATGACAGGCATTATCTGTTCTTCTATTTTACTAACTGCTACATCATGAGGTTGTTTGCTATTTGTTGGATTTATAGTGGAGCTATTGTCTTCGCATCCTGAAAGGGTATAAATCGCTGCCATGAAAATCATAGCCGCAACAATTTGATATATATATTTTGCCAGGAGCGAGAAAAAATCTTGTATATTCATTTTACAATGGTTCCCGTTAGTAGCTTGATAACATGTTGTGCAATTACTTTAGGGTCATTATGTTTTTTTAATCCACCGGGTAAATAGCGTCTTATTGATTGAGTTTCAAAGTGAAACAGAATGAGTCCTGCTATTGAAATTGCCATAAGATGCGGATCACAATCCAGTTTCATTTCTTGCGCAAGTTTTTTTATGGCTTTGAATGGTTCTACAAAAACATTGTCAGCGAGTAACTTTAAACGTTCATCATCGCCATCGAGTAGCTCGCGTTGAAGCAGAGCACGAAAATCCGGATCATTGGCTATTTGTTTGGTAAAGTTTGTTACGAAATATTCAAGTCGTTCTTCAGGTGTGCCGGTGTTATCGAGTGTGGTTTCAATGGTTGATGCTTTATCAGCAAAGGCATGTCCCATCGCGGCTACATAAAGGCTCTGCTTATCTGGATAGTGGTGATACAGTGCTGCACCACTGATCCCAACGGTTTTAGCTATATCACGCATTGATACACCTGAGAACCCTGATCTGGCAAATAACGGTATGGATTTTTCAATAATAATTTGGGCAGTATCTATGCTGGGTGCTGGTTTTTTTAGCGGCATTACAAATCACCTTAACGAACGTTAAGTAAGATGATAGTATGGATGTCTTGTCTATGTCAAATAGTGAGGTTATATTTGGTGAGTCTATTAATATATAAAAAAGGCAATTTATGACTTTAACTCCAAAAATAGGTTTAGCTCTGGGTGGTGGCTCATCTCGTGGTTGGTCGCATATAGGCGTTATAAATGCGTTAGCAGAAGTTGGTGTCATGCCTGAAATTATATGTGGTACATCTATAGGGGCTCTGGTTGGTGCGTCTTATGCGTCGCGTAAAATGGATAAATTAGAGCAATGGGCTTGCTCGTTATCCAAGTTTGAAACAGCCTGGTTTTTTGATCTAAATATGTCGTTAACAGGTTTTGTTGATACTGAGCGAATGCATAGTTTTTTAAATGAGTATGTTGCTAGTGACAAAATAGTTATTGAAGAGTTGAGTGAGCAATATGCTGCAGTATCAACTGATTTAGAAACTGGAAGAGAGGTATGGTTTACAAAAGGATCATTAATAGAGGCAGTGTGGGCATCTATTTCTATACCTGGTTTGTTCCCAGCAATACGAAATAATAATAGATGGCTTGTTGATGGCGGGCTTGTAAACCCAGTGCCAGTTTCAGTGTGTCGTGCTTTGGGTGCAGACATCGTTATCGCTGTGAACCTGAATGGTGATATTGTTGGTAAGCATTTTGATCAGAGTAATAAACCTGAAAAACAGGAAAACAGTGTAGTAGGTAAAATTACTGATCTAGTAAAAGACTATACGGGTTCTTTGTTTTCAACGGAGGATGATAGTGAGCAACCACCAAATTTATTTGATGCTATAGCGGGTTCTGTCAATATTACTCAGGACAGAATAACTAGAAGCCGTATGGCTGGAGATCCGCCTGATATATTGATATCACCAAAATTATCACATATTGGTCTTCTAGAGTTTTATCGTGCAAGTGAAGCAATAAGCGAAGGCAAGAAATGTGTTCAAAGAATGATGCCAGAAATTAATCATATACTGGAAATTTCCTGATAGCACTTTTCTCAGTGAATAAAGGTGTTTTTGAATGTTCGTTATCCTGATAATCCCGTCATTAATAAAGCACTAATATAGATTAGTAAGTAAAATTATGCGTTTTATTTTAATAGGCTATATCCTGTAATATCCGATATTTGTGAATATCGGATATTTGATATTATGAGATATTTAGCTATAATGTCTTATGTTATATCTACTCATAAGTAATAATGAACCCAAAACACTCACCACCAACAGCCATTATTGATAATCTCAATTATATTGAGAATCCGTTTAAGCAGAAGTTTTTTACGGCTGATAAATTCACTACCAATAAAATATCAGGTGCGGATATAGATTTAGAGTACGCATTAAAGTTTCTCTATAGCTACAATGGCAGTACGGCTACATTTAATAGTTATCGACGCGAACTAGAAAGAATACTTCAGTGGTCATGGAATATCGAAAAGACATCCGTATTAAATCTCAAGCGTGAGCACATTGAAGATTTCATTCGTTTTTGTTTCAATCCACCGAAAGCCTGGATCGGTTTAAAAAATGTAGCACGTTTCAAGAATACAAATGGCGAGCGAACGCCTAATAATGAATGGCGACCTTTTGTTATTACATTAACAAAAATAGAACACGGTAAAAACAAGAAAGCAGATCCAAGTCAATATTGTCCATCACAAGC
>JASFYW010000090.1:0-18410 GCA_045046865.1 Woeseiaceae bacterium
ATTAAAATCGAAGCAATAAAAAAGGCTTGCAGTTATCTGCAAGCCTTTGTTTATATGGCGTCCCCAAGGGGAGTCGAACCCCTGTTACCGCCGTGAAAGGGCGGTGTCCTAGGCCTCTAGACGATGGGGACTAAAACTCTAGTCTTTGTCGTTATTATCGGATAATAGCGTTGTTACCATGCCGGTAAACAAAACAATAAATCCAATGGGTATGATGGTACCAAGCCAAATTATCGCGTTTTCATTCTCATTAAATAAGAGTGAAAACCCAATCACCATACCACTTAGAATAAGAATTATGCCTGCAATAACTGCGTATCGACCTGCTTTATGCATAACTTCATTCTCATTTTCTATACAGGCCACTTTGTTAGCAAACCCAGTATTTGGTGGAGCTACGCGGGATCGAACCGCGGACCTCTACACTGCCAGTGTAGCGCTCTCCCAGCTGAGCTATAGCCCCTGTAAGAGAGCGCGCAATTTACGTTAGCAGGCTGTTTATGTCAATAATTTTCTTAACATTTTTGATATTTTTAACTTGCAGCTTCTATTTTTGCCCAAGTATCACGCAATGTCACCGTACGGTTAAAAACAGGCTTTCCTTTGGCTGTTATATCCGTATCTAGGCAGAAATAACCCTCTCGTTCAAACTGGTAGCGCTCTCCTGCTACAGCCCCTTCTAACGACGCCTCAATATAGCATTTCTCAAGACGGGTTAAAGATTCAGGATTGATAAAGTCGGTAAATTCCTTGTCCTCTTTAGCGGCGGCATCTGGGTTTGCATGAGTGAATAATCTGTCATACAAACGAATTTCTGCCTCAATCGCATGTGCTGCTGAGACCCAATGAATTACGCCCTTCACTTTTCGCCCATCTGCTGGGTTTTTATTCAATGTGCCTTCATCATAAGAGCAACGAATCTCGGTAATTTCACCTTGTGCATCTTTAATAATGTTTTCCGCTTTAATCACATAAGCATTGCGTAAGCGAACCTCTTTGCCTAACACCAAGCGTTTATATTTTTTATTGGCTTCTTCACGAAAATCATCTTTATCGATATAAATTTCACGACTAAAAGGAACGGACCGTGTGCCCATGTCTTCTTTTTGTGGATGATTGGGTGCGTTCAGCTGCTCTACTTTGTCTTCGGGATAGTTTTCAATCACAACTTTAATGGGATTCATAACAGCCATACGCCGCGGTGCTATCTCGTTTAAGTCTTCACGAATACAATTTTCTAACACGCCCATTTCAATAGAGTTATCTGCTTTCGTTACGCCAATACGATCACAAAAATCACGAATAGCGGCAGGTGTAACACCACGCCGACGTAAACCTGCAACGGTAGGCATACGTGGGTCATCCCAACCAGCAACAAGCTTTTCTTCTACGAGTTGAGTGAGCTTACGTTTACTAACAATAGTATATTGTAAATTTAAACGTGAGAATTCAATTTGTTGTGGGTGGCATTCAATGCTGATGTTATCTAACACCCAGTCATACAATGGGCGATGATCTTCAAATTCTAAGGTACATAAGGAATGCGTAATGCCTTCTAATGCGTCTGAAATAGGATGTGTGTAATCGTACATTGGATAAATACACCACGCTTCCCCGGTTTGATGATGAATAACGCCATGACGAATTCGATATAATGTGGGATCACGTAAATTCATATTAGGTGATGCCATATCAATCTTGGCACGTAATACACGTTCGCCATCTGCAAACTCACCCGCGGTCATCTTGACAAACAAGTCTAAATTTTCTTCTACGCTACGCGCACGGTTTGGGCTATCTTTCCCGGGCTCTTGTAAGGTGCCACGATAGGTGCGTACCTCTTCTGCATTAAGATCACACACATAGGCTTTACCTGCTTTAATTAACTCAATCGCAAAGTCATGCAGTTGTTGAAAATAGTCAGAGGCGTAATGAACCTCTTTTTCCCACTGGAAACCTAACCACAAAACATCTTCTTGAATCGACTTAACAAACTCTTCTTTTTCTTTTGATGGATTCGTATCATCAAAACGTAAGTTACACGTTCCTGAAAATTCTTTTGCTACACCAAAATTCAAACAAATAGATTTTGCATGACCTATGTGTAAGTAACCATTCGGTTCAGGTGGAAAACGTGTCACCACTTTTTTATTATTTTTACCTGCCGCAATATCAGCATCAATCGCTTGCTGAATAAAATGGCGGGGTTTTGTTGTTTCTTCTGTGTCGATCATTGGATGATTTCTTTATTTAAGTTTTAAAATTTGTGCTTTTTATGTATACCATTGGACTGATACCCTCTCATAATATTTCCAAGAGGGGTACTATGAGTCCAACCTACAAAAAATTATTCAGCTCTGTTGCTGATATATTCTAAAGCTTTATCTATACGTCTTACACACGCTTCTTTACCGATTAAATAGATGGTTAAATCTAAACTCGGTGATGGTGCGCCACCGGTTACGGCAACGCGTAAAGGTGTGCCTACTTTGCCCATTTTAACTTGCAGCTTTTCTGCTACAGCATGAATCACATCATGTATGGATTCTATATTCCAACTTTCCAATGACTTTAAATCTGTTTGTGCTGTTTTTAACACTTCAGCGGCAACGGGACGTAATTGTTTCTTCGCCATTTTTTCGTCGAATGCTTCAAAGTCTCGATAATAAAATTGACTGATTTCAGCAAGCTCAACTAAGGTTTGTGCACGTTCACGTTGGGCAACGACCACATCTTCTAAGTTAGGCCCCTGCGAAGGATCTATACCTAGATTGCCCAAATGCACACTCAACAACTGTGCCACGCGTGTCGCATCCGCTTCTTTGATGTATTGCGCATTAATCCACTGTAACTTTTGCGTGTTAAAGGTTGAGGGTGCTTTGTTTACATCGACCACATCAAATAATGAAATCATTTCATCTATAGTAAAAAGTTCTTGATCGCCTGATGACCAACCTAAGCGCACTAAGTAATTCATGACCGCTTCTGGCAAGTAGCCCATTTCACGGTAATCCACGACACTGGTTGCACCATGGCGTTTTGATAAACGCGCACCGTCTTCACCCAATATCATCGGTACATGCGCATAAATTGGTGTGGCTTCACCCATGGCTTTTAAAATATTAATTTGTCGCGGTGTATTATTGATATGATCATCACCACGAATAACATGACTGATTTTCATATCTAAATCATCTACAACAACAGATAAGTTATACGTTGGTGAACCGTCTGTACGTTTAATAATTAAATCATCCAGCTCCGAATTTTGAACACTAACTGAGCCACGCACTAAATCATCAAAAACAACCTCGCCTTCTTGCGGGTTTAAAAAACGAATCACATGATCGTTTTCAGCAGACACTTCTTTACCGCGACAATGGCCGTCATAACGTGGCTTTTCTTTCGCCGCCATTTGTTCTTCTCGCAAGGTATCGAGACGTTCTTTTGAACAGCTACAACGGTAGGCTTTACCTTCAGTTAATAATTTTTGAATGACTTCTTCATAGCGGTCAAAACGGTGTGTTTGATAAAACGGGCCTTCGTCATAATCTAACCCCATCCAATTCATACCTTCAAGAATGGCATTAACGGATTCTTCAGACGAACGCTCTATATCGGTATCTTCAATACGCAAAATAAACTTACCGCCGTGTTTACGGGCATAAAGCCAAGCAAAAAGTGCGGTACGGGCACCACCAATATGTAAGTAACCGGTTGGGCTAGGGGCAAAACGAGTCCGAATGGACATAACTTCTCCAAAATAATATAGAAGGTAATAAATTGAGCGGTATTGTAACCACCCGCAGCAAAAATTACATTAGATTTGAAGCAACATTGCTGGATGGTTAAACTTTTGAAAGTAAAAAAGCCTTGTCTAGGAAGTGACAAAGCCCTTATAACAATTTAAGAATTCTAGAGATTATTAAGTGATTGTAAATAATTTTTCAAAATTAGAGATAGAAAATATTTTTTTAATATCATCATTACAGCCATTAATGGTAATGTTGGCACCTTCATTACCTGCGTGTTCGCGAAGTAGTAACAACATCCCTAATGCAGAACTATCGATATATTCAGTGGTTGCCATATCTACCGTATAAGCCGCATCAGACTTTTCATTACGATACATATTTCTAAAGTCATGGTGCGCATTAAAATCAAAACGACCACTGATACTAATCAGTACAGAACTACCACCATCACTTACATTTCCTGAAATTGACATAATCTCTATCCTATATTTTATTAACTAAACTCATTATTTTTACTGCATCTCTTGCTAGAGTATAGGTTACTTCAATTACTTAATAATAACGGCAAACAAATGAAAAACTTAAGTTTTTTTCAAAAAAAAACCTTTCAAGGTTGAAAGGTTTAAAATGCGCTATTGCGCTATAGGAGGAACTACTAACTCACAACAAACTAACTATGTGTAATTAGGTTATCGACACCTCACGCAAAACCTTTAGCTTTATTTAAAACGGTAACTCATTGAAATTATTATGTTTATTAAAAACACTTTAAATAAAATTTTATTTTAACCAAACACACTCACCATCACTTATCTTATTAATGGATTCAAGACGAGCTTGATGAGCCTTATTCTCATCGTCATTAGGATGAATTATTTTTAATTGTTCCACCGAGCTTAATACTTTTCTTGGTTTATTAGCACTGTTCAACCCTCCTACATCCATACTATTTCCTGATGAACCGCCGAGTGATAAGGTCGTTTGGCCACCCGTCATGGCTAAATAGGTATCGGCTAGAATTTCTGCATCCAATAATGCTCCATGGAGATCTCGAGCAGAATTGTCTATGCCGTATCGCTTACATAATGCATTGAGGTTATTTTTTTGCCCTGGATGCATTTTTTTTGCGAGTAATAAAGTATCTAAAACAGTGCAAATACTTTTTGTATATTTAGCTTCGTAGCCTATTAAACTCAGCTCATGATCTATAAATCCGATATCAAAAGGCGCATTGTGAATGACTAGTTCAGCCCCTTTAATAAAGTTTAAAAAATCATCGGCAATGTCGGCAAAAAGAGGTTTATCTGAAAGAAAGGCTGTCGTAATACCATGCACATTGAGTGCGCCTTCTTCACTATCCCGCTCAGGATTAACGAACTGACGGTAGCGGTTGCCGGTAATTTTTCGGTCAATCACTTCAACGCAACCAATTTCTAAAATACGGTTGCCTAATCTAATATCAATACCGGTTGTTTCTGTATCTAAAACGACTTGTCTCATAGTAAAACCTAATCTTCATTATTTTTGTTTCAAAAACTAAAGAGTATCTATACCTTGATTGGCTAATGCGTCGGCAATGTCATTTTCAATGTGACCACTGTGCCCTTTAACCCACGCCCATTCAACCTCATGTTCTTGCCGTGCTTTATCTAAACGCTGCCATAAGTCTACATTTTTAACTGGCTTTTTTGCAGCTGTTTTCCAGCCACGTTTTTTCCAGTTTTCCATCCACTCATTAATACCTTTTAAAACATATTGTGAATCACTGGTGACTTTTATTTTACACTCACGGTTTAAGCTTTCTAATGCTTGAATAACCGCCATTAATTCCATTCTATTATTTGTCGTTTCCAATTCTCCACCAAATAACTTTTTCTCACTGTCTTTAAACCGTAGTAGAACACCCCAACCTCCTGGCCCAGGGTTTCCACGACAAGCACCGTCGGTATAGGCTTCTATTATCTCACTCACATTTTATTCCTGTTTATTGGTTTTAAGGCATTTCTCGCCAACACTTGACGTCTATTCTTTCTTTTCCTATTAGACCAACCCTGACGTATTGGCGTTAATGTTTGTACTCGTTTACGTGCGACAAGCACATAGCCTGCACCAAAAAATGGCCAGAGCTTTTGACCTAATTTTTCTAAGAAGTGAAACTTACTTAAAATAGATGAATTTTGTAATGGGGGCGAGTAAAAATAGCCTTGTTTTTGCACTACATCAAACCCCAACAACGCTAACCAATCAACCACACGATAAGGGTTTAAAAAACGAGCATTCCACGGCGCTTGCTTTGTCCAAAATAATACCAGCCTAGCAATATTCCATAGACTCCATGGATTAAAGCCTAAAATAACCACATGCCCTTCTGCGATTAAAACACGTTCAGCCTCACGTAATACCTGATGAGGCTCATCTGAAAAATCTAAAACATGGGGTAAAATGACGATATCAAGAGAATCTGACTTCATTGGTAGATGCGCTAAATTCGATTGGCAATGAATCCCTTCACCATAAGCATAATCAAGACAAAACTTACTAGAAACACGGCTCGATGACAGCCAAGTCCCCGCTTTGTTTTCACTCATTATTTCCGGGCAACCACATTGAAGCAGATAATAACCAAAGAGATCAGGTAAGTACTGTTCTAATATCAGTTTTTCGCTCTTGGCAAACTGCTTACCCAGTAAAGATGAATACCATAATTGAAACTGCTTCCAACTCTTAATTTCATCTCGCACGCGCTGACGTTGCTGAAATGTTTTTTTAAGCCCTCTGACAAATTTTGGAAACATAATTGACCTGTTTTTTCCTACTGTGACCTGTTACGTATCTTAGCAAAGAATGGTTGACCCACTCAGACTTAATCCATACCATACGCACATATTAACCTCTATCTTATTAAAATCACTAGAAATTTTATAATGCTAACGAAATTAAGTTCTAACCTTGTTGTGCTCAAACCCTCATTTATTTTAATGCGATTCCTATCACTTTCAATTTTCACTTTGTCGCTCATGGGCTGCCTTCATCAACCCACTTTAGAGACTGCTTCGATTAAGCCAGTTGATGAAACAATACCGCAAATAGCTTCTGATAATATTGAGAAAACGTCGGATGTTATCGCAGAATCTATTCCTGAGTTGGCACATGAATCAGCAGCTGAACCTGCGCATGAAATAGACACGTGGCAACGTATTCGTAACGGCTTTGATTTACCCGATGTTAAACATAAGCGGGTGCAACAAGAGCTTAATTGGTACAAACGCCACCCTGAATACATGAAACGTGTGGTTGAACGTGCCCGCCCATATTTACACCATATTATTGAAACGGTAGAAGCCGCCGGTCTCCCAACGGAAATCGCTTTACTGCCTATTGTTGAAAGCGCATTTCAGCCTTTTGCTTATTCACATGGTCGCGCAGCCGGTATTTGGCAATTTATCCCTGCAACCGGTAAACGCTTTGGTCTTAAACAGAACTGGTGGTATGACGGTCGTCGAGATGTGTATGCTTCAACCATCGCAGCAGTTAAACTTTTAAAGAAGTTAAACAAAAACTTTAAGGGTGATTGGATGCACGCACTTGCGGCATACAATACCGGTGATGGCCGTGTAAAACGTGCCATTCGCAGAAACAAACGCCTAGGTAAGTCGACTGACTTTTTTGCTTTAAAGTTGCCAAAAGAAACCCGTGCTTATGTACCTAAATTATTGGCTCTACGCGATATTATTGAGTTCCCAGAAAAATATGGCATCACTTTAAATACGATACCTAATACCCCTTATTTTGAAAAAATCAGCCTAGATAGCCAGATTGATTTAGCGCTGGTTGCAGAAATGTCTGGATTGTCTTTAGATGATATTTATCACTTGAATTCGGGCTATAACCGTTGGGCTACCGCACCTAACGGACCATATGACTTATTAATCCCCGTCACACATTCTGGTGCATTTAAAGAGAAGTTGGCTGCATTGCCCGTTGAAAAACGTATTCGTTGGATTCGTCACCGAGTGCGTAAAGGTGAGTCATTGGGCACGATTGCACAGAAATTTCATACCAGTATTCGCACGATTAAACGTGTTAACCGCTTACGTGGCAAAATGATACGAGTAGGACGTGGACTGACGATCCCCGTTGCAGCCCTTGAATTGCGTAAATACCGTTTAAGCGCAAATCAGCGCCGAAGCAAACTGCAGAATATTCCACGACAAGGCCGTAAAGTTTCACATATAGTCCAAAGAGGCGATACCTTTTGGGATCTTGCGCAATACCATCGTGTAGGGGTCAAACAGCTCGCGAAATGGAACAGTATGGCTCCAAAAGATCGCTTACAAGCAGGCCAACGGCTTATTATTTGGTCACGCCGAGGAAGTGCAGTGACATCATCTGTTGATATTGAAAACTTGTCAGCTCCTCCTCGTCGAAATATAACGAAACGAATTGGCTATCGTGTAAGACGTGGAGATTCTCTAGCAAGAATTTCAAGTAAGTTTAAGGTTAGCATTCAGCAGCTTAAACGCTGGAACAGAAGTGTTAGAACTAAAAAATATATACAACCGGGGCAATGGTTAACGTTGATTGTGGATGTCGCTCGCCAATCTGGAAATTCATAAAAAATTAATTTTTTACTAGATTTTTGGTATGTGTTTTCTCTGCTTCCTACCTATACAATGATGCTTTTATTAACATTTTTGTATAGGCCTCTTTTGGTTCATTAAATATCATTTCTGTTGGCCCTTCTTCAATCACTTTTCCATGACGCATGACCAACATATTATGCGCCATAGAGCGTATCACGCTTAAATCATGTGTAATAAATAAATAACTAATATTATGTTTGATCTGCAAATCATAAAGTAAACTTAATACTTGCTTTTGCACTGAGACATCGAGCGCACTCGTGGGCTCATCCAGTAAAATTAATTTAGGTTCTAATAAAATCACGCGAGCAATGGCAATACGTTGGCGTTGACCACCAGAAAACTCATGTGGATAACGACTCAACATTGATATTTCTAATCCAACTTCTAGCATTATATTATTTAAACGTTGTAATCTTTCCTGTGAAGAAAGTTCTTTAAAATGAATTTTTAAACCTTCTTCAAGAATATCTTTTATTGTCATTCGTGGAGACAAGGATGAAAATGGATCTTGAAAAACAACTTGAAAATCTTTTCGTAACGGTCTTAATTCTGTTTGAGATAAATTTTGTAATTCAGTACCTAATAAAGTGATAGCACCTGTACTGTTTTGTAAACGTAACAAACACATACCTAATGTTGTCTTACCCGAACCGGACTCACCGACTATACCGAGTGTTTGACCTTGTTTTAATTCTAAAGAAACATCATCAACCGCTTTTACATAGTCAATGGTGCGATTAAAAAAACCTGATTTAATCGGGAAATAACAACGCACGTCAGTAGCTTTAAGTAATTCACCTCTTTCTACATGTTCAGCATCAGCCGTGTCTTTTATCATGGGCTCTGGCTGACTATTTAATAATAGCTTAGTAAATTCATGTTGAGTATTAGAAAACAAACCAGAAACCGTGTTTTCTTCAACAATAGCGCCCTCTTTCATAACGCAAACACGATCAGCAAATCGCTTTACCATATTCAAATCATGAGTAATCATTAATACTGCCATACCAAATTCTACTTGCAAGTCTTCTAATAACTCAACGATTTGCGCTTGTATAGAAACATCTAAGGCTGTTGTCGGCTCATCAGCAATCAATAAACTTGGTTGGCAAGCTAACGCCATTGCAATCATGACACGTTGACGTTGTCCGCCAGAGAGCATGTGCGGGTAAGCATCAAAGCGTTTTTGTGGTTCAACTATTCCTGTGCGATCTAACAACTCAATCATTCGAGTTCGTGCTTTAGCGCGAGACATTTTTTTATGAACCATTAAACTTTCAACTAACTGATCACCTATTCGATAAACAGGATTAAGTGCCGTCATTGGTTCTTGAAAGATCATCGCTATTTCTTGCCCACGAATTTTTCTTATTTCATCCTCATGTAGAGCTAATAAGTTTTCACCTTTAAACTCAATTTCTCCTTGAAGATAATGTGTTTGGCGAACATCATGAAGTTGTAAAATAGAATGCGCCGTTACAGATTTACCCGAACCTGACTCGCCAACGAGAGCGACCTTTTGTCCCAGATAAATATCAAAACTAATATCATGCACAACAGTAGTTAATGCATCAGGTAACAAACCAAAAGCGACATCTAAATGTTTAACTGATAATAATGGTTGAGTATTATCCACGGCGCGAATCCAAGGCTTCTCGTAAAGCTTCACCTATAAATATTAACAACATTAACGCACCTACTAAAACAACGAAGGTACTCATAGAAATCCACCACGCTTCGATGTTTTCTTTACCTTGAGATAAAAGTTCTCCTAGACTTGGGGTAGATGGCGGTACACCCAAACCAAGAAAATCTAAACTTGTTAAAGCCAATATTGCACCACTAATTCTAAAAGGTAAGAAAGTAATAATCGGTGTCATGCTATTCGGTAATAAGTGTCGGAACATAATTGCCGTGTTTGATACACCCATTGCACGGGCGGCTTTTACATATTCCATATTGCGGCCTCGCAAAAATTCTGCACGCACATAATCTGCAAGCCCCATCCAACCAAATACAGAAAGTAAAATAATTAATAAAAGCACACTGGGTTCGAATAATGAGGCAAAGATGATCAATAAATAAAGCTCGGGCATTGAACCCCATACTTCAATAATACGTTGTGCAAATAAATCGACTTTGCCGCCAAAGTAACCTTGTATGGCACCTGCAACAACACCGAAAAAGACACCAATAATAGTTAAGGCAAAAGCAAAGATGACAGACAAACGAAAACCATAAATAAGTCGAGCAAGAACATCACGCCCACGATCATCCGTGCCAAGAAAATTATCTTTTGATGGCGCAGCAGGATTAGGTTGTTGGTTATAATAATTAATGGTGTCGTAACTGAAGACGTTTAATGGATATACAGCCCAGTTATCATCTTTATTGAGTAATGCTTTAACATAAGGATCAACATAATCGGCTTCTGTTTCAAACTCACCACCAAAGGTTTGTTCTGAATAAACATGTAACACCGGCACATAAAACTGTTGTTGATAATAAATGATTAAGGGTTTGTCATTACTTAGTAGCTCGGCAAACAAACTCAAGCTAAATAAAACTGCAAATATCCACAAACTATAGTAACCACGCTTATTTGCTTTAAAGCGTTTCCATGCGCGGCTACTTTCTTTTTCTATCGGGGCGTCCGCTGTCATTGAAGTATTCATGATTAATTATTTTGAGACTCAAATTGAATACGCGGATCAACCACAACATAACTTAAATCGGTTAGAAGCTTTGCAATCAAGCCCAATAAAGTAAACAAGTATAAGGTCCCCAATACCACAGGATAATCACGCTTTAATATAGACTCATACGCCAATAAGCCTAAGCCATCTAATGAGAAAATTGTTTCTATCAAAATACTTCCTGCAAAAAAAGCGCCGATAAAGGCACTAGGGAAACCAGTCACTAAAGGTATCATTGCATTTCTAAAAATGTGTTTATACAATATTTTAGTTTCTGTTAACCCTTTCGCTTTAGCCGTTAAAACATATTGTTTACGAATTTCTTCAAGAAAACTATTTTTGGTTAAGATGGTCATTACCGCAAAACTGCCCACAACTAATGAAATAACAGGCAAGGTGATATGCCATAAGTAGTCAGTTGTTTTTCCAAACCATGACAATGTTTCCCAATTATCAGATGTCAGTCCACGCAGTGGGAATAATTCCCAAAAACTCCCTCCTCCAAATAAAACCAAGAGAAAAATACCCAAGATGAAACCGGGTATCGCATAACCGATTAAAATAATCGTACTGGTAAAAACATCAAACGAACTTCCATCCCTCACCGCTTTAATAATACCGAGAGGAATACAGGTTAAATATACGAGGAAAAATGTCCAGACACCTAAGCTAATGGATACAGGCAGTTTAGATTTGATAAGTTCTATAACGGACTGTTGATGATAATAGCTATTACCAAAATCAAACTGAATGTAGTTTTTAATCATGCTAAAAAAACGTTCTGAAGCAGGTTTATCAAAACCATACAGTTTATTTAATTCGGCAATTTTTTCTTTATCTAAACCCGCGCCACCACGATATAAACGCTGGCTACCACCACTTGCTTCACTGCCTTGTTTTTGACCTTGAGACTGAATTGAATGAATCAACTGTTCTACTGGGCCACCCGGTACAAATTGTGTGACAAAAAAAGTTAACAGCATCACACCAAATAATGTGGGGATCATTAAGAGCAATCGTTTTAATATATAGGCAGCCATTTTATTTGATCATCTCTTTCTTATTCGTTTCTTTTTTCCACCACGTACTCATCACCCAGTTATCTGCTGAAAAATACAAAGGAAGCTTTTTAGGGTATGCAAATTTATCCCAATAAGCGATTCGATGCACAGCAATGTACCAATTAGGAATGAGATATTCTTCGTGTAACATAACACGATCTAAGGCTCTTGCTGCAATCACCACATCATCTCTATTTTTAGCAAAGACTATATGATCAATCAGTTTATCTATGACTTTATTATTAATCCCCATAAGATTTCTAGAACCTTCTGAGTTAGCCGAAGAAGAGTGCCATAAATTATAAAGCTCGTTACCGGGTGATTGTGATTGCGGATATGAAGACACCATTAAATCAAAATCAAAGGTACGACTACGCCGAATATACAGTGATACATCGACGGTACGATAATGCAATATAATGCCGAGTTTACGTAGGTTATAAGAAAATGGTGCTAAAATACGTTCGAATCCTTTTTGAGCTAACAACACATCAAATTCAAACCGTTTACCTTTCTTGTTTTGTAATATGCCGTTCTTCACCACCCAGCCTGATTGTTTTAATAATTTAGCCGCTAATAGAAGATTGTTTCGTAAATCTCCTGGATTTTTTGTTGAAGGCGGCGACCAAACTTTTTCGAAAACATCACTCGACAAATCTTTACGGTAACGATTTAACAGCGCAAGTTCTTTGCCTTTAGGTAAACCTTTTGAAGCCAACTCACTATTACTAAAATAACTGTCACAACGAGTATACTGATTATAAAACAACATACTGTTTGACCAATTAAAATCAAAGGCCAACGTTAGAGCTCGCCGAACACGTTTGTCTTTAAATAATTCTCGACGGGTATTAAAAACAAACCCTTGCATCCCCGCATTATTTTGGTGCTTCAACTCTTCTTTTATAATCTTTTTACTATCAAATTTTTCACCCACATAATCACGCGCCCATTGCTTAGAGTGATTAACGAGTTTGTAATCAAACTCCCCCGCCTTTAACGCTTCAAGCATAACCGTCGCGTCTTTATAATATTTATATATGATTTGATCGAAATTAAACATGCCGCGCCGTGTCGGTAAATCTTTCGCCCAATAGTTTGGGTTACGTTGGTACGTAATGTCTCTGGCTAATTGATATTTTTCTATTGTATAGGGGCCACTACCAATGGGGGTTTTACGAGATAATTTATCAAAGGCTTCACCTTCTACCCATTTATGGGAAAATACTGGGATTTGAGCGGCAATAAGATGAAGTTCAGGATTTTCTTTAATAAAGTCAAAGCGTATGGTGCGCTTATTCACTACCACGGCTTGTTTTATATCCGTCCAATAAAAACGATAACTTGGGTGACCTTTATCACTTTTAATCGTATCAAATGAAATTTTTACGTCAGACGCTAAAACAGGGCTACCATCAGAAAATCGTGCCAAGGGATTAATTTTAAATGTAACTGAGCGTTTATTTTTCGCTAGCTGTATATCATTCGCGATGTGGCCATACAGGCTATAGGGCTCATCTTGGCTTTGAACCATCAACGTTTCAAAAACGAGATCTGAAAGCCCATCGGCTGACACACCTTTTAGTATATATGGATTAAAGCTATCGAAATTACCAAAACCGGGCAAAATGATTTTGCCACCTTTGGGCGCATTTGGATTCACATAATCAAAGTGTTGGAAATTGTCTGGGTACTTAGGGGTATAGCCAAGACCAATCGATGGCGATGCATACGCAATAACTTGCAAGAAGAGAAAGAAATTTAATAATGCAAAGCGTATAAAAATTCGCACCCACAACACCCTATAAAACGATTATAATTTTTCTTCAATACTACCTTAAAAAACACCACCTTAGTATAATTAGTAGAAGCAAACGCTTTAATCATTAGCGTTAAAGCATTATCATTAGCTCACGATGTTTAATTAACTATCAATATAATAAATCGTCACTTACATATAGACAGAGGAATACACTATGGGTTTTCTAAAAGGCAAACGCGCTCTTATTGTTGGTTTAGCCAGCAACCGTTCAATCGCCTGGGGCATTGCAGCAGCGATGCATAGAGAAGGCGCTGAACTTGCCTTTACATACCAAAATGAAAAATTACAAGATCGCGTGGCTAAAATGGCCGGTGAACTTGATTCAGAAATCATTGTTCCTTGTGATGTAAGCAGTGATGAACAAATTGAGAATGTTTTTACTGAGCTAGATAATTACTGGGATGGCCTAGATATTATCGTCCATTCTGTCGCCTTTGCTCCACGTAATGAACTTGAAGGTGATTACCTTGATAATGTGACCCGTGATGGCTTTCGTTTAGCACATGAAATCAGCTCTTACAGTTTTGCTGCCTTAGCTAAAGCAGGTCGTAATATGATGGAAGGCCGTGATGGTTCATTATTGACCCTTAGCTATCTCGGCGCAGCACGTGCAATGCCTAACTACAATGTTATGGGGCTTGCAAAAGCGAGTTTAGAAGCCAATGTGCGTTACATGTCTCAAAGCTTAGGGCCAGACGGTATTCGTGTAAATGGAATCTCAGCGGGCCCCATTAGAACCTTAGCTGCAGCGGGTATTAGTAACTTCCGTAAAATGCTTAAAGAAGTTGAGGCAACCGCCCCTTTACGCCGTAATGTCACTATAGAAGATGTGGGTAATGCAGCCGCGTTCCTTTGTTCTGATCTTGCCTCAGGCATTACAGGTGAAATCACCTACGTTGATTCTGGTTACAATACCATTGGTATGAGGCCGCTAGATTCTGAATAAGCTAAAGTGATTTATCATAAAAAAAGGTCGCTTATTTGTGACCTTTTTTTTAAGCTGAATATATTAAAAATATCAAATTAAAGCGGACGCGGCTCTTCTAGAATATTCTCTTCACCTTCTAGCCTTGCAATAATAACTGCACCACAAGAATCACTGAACACATTCACGGATGTTCTGAACATATCCAAAATACGATCCACGGCTAAAATCAAACCTAAGGCTTCAACGGGTAAACCAATGACCCCTAAAATAATCGTAATTGCCACCAGACTCGCAGCTGGTATACCTGCGACACCAATCGAAGTAAGTAGAGCGACTAATACCACCGTGAATTGAACGGTAAAACTTAACTCTATACCATACGCTTGAGCGATAAACATCGCAGCCACACATTCATATAAAGCGGTACCATCCATATTTATCGTTGCACCTAAGGGTAAAACAAACGATGTTGTTTTATTTGAGACACCTGCATTTTTTTCTACACATTCCATCGTCATCGGTAACGTGGCAGAAGATGATGCTGTAGAAAATGCGGTTAATAGTGCAGGAGACATGGCTTTAAAATGTCGTTGAGGACTAACCTTACCAATGAATTTCAACATTAATGGCAGCACCACCAAAACATGGGTTGCCAGAGCTAACACCACACTTAATGAGAACCAGCCTAGCGTGGATGCCAAGCTCAATATTTCATTGCCGTTCATCCCTGCTATAACTTTTGCGACTAAGGCAAATACACCGATAGGAGCAAACTTCATCACCAGATCTGTGATCTTCATCATCACTTCTAAAATACCTTGCCAGAAGTTAAATTGCGCTTCAGCATAAGACTCTTGAATTTTTGTTATGAAGTAACCAAATAAAATAGCGAAAAATATAAGACCTAAAAGTTTTCCGTTTGCTGCGGCTGCAACAACATTGGATGGCACCATGTTTAAGAAAACATCGGCAATATCACCCACGCCACGTTCAGCAACTTTAGATGCAGCTATTTGACCTTGTTCAGCAGAAAGTCCTAGAACAACTTGTGCAGGTTGTCCGTCTATGATGCCCGGCGTAAAAGTATTAACAAAAAATAAACCGATTAAAATTGCAAAAAGACTTGTTGTCGCATAATAAAGAAGAGTACGGCCACCCATGCGAGCAAGACCGTCATTACCACCAATGCCAGCAACACCAACAACTATGGAAGAGAAAATTAAAGGAACAATAATCATCTTCAACGCATTCAAAAACAATGTGCCAACAAATGAGAACATAGCGTAGTAAGTAACACCGGCTATACTTGCTGTTTTACCGGTGATAATTCCAATAACAACAGCAAGAAATAATGCAATTAATATTTGCCAGTGAAGCTTTAAATTTAAAATGCTTTTGAGCATTTTTCTCTCCAGTCTAATTATTATAATTTTTAGTAGACGGATTAAAACTCAAGACTAAATTACACTTCCTTATTCAAGCAATTAATTTATTTATCTTCATCATCAATTGCATTGTTAGAAATTGAAATGTCAGCTTGAGATTTTAAATGCTGTATAAACGTTTCATAGTCAGCATTACCCATCATTGTAGATAATTCTTTTTCATTGTTTTTATCAGCTATGCCTTTTTCAACTTTAAATAAACCTATTACAGCTTGGTCGCCACCCGAGATACTCACTTTATCCCATATTGTCGCTGACTCAGGTTTTGCTAATACAAAAGCTTTATCTCGTATTACCGACGATAATTTTGATTTTTTATCTGCAACACGATTGACCCAACCCACTTTAGTCCATTTAACGTTAGGATAAGCCAATTTTAAAGATTCGAGGCTTTCATTATTTTTCAAACGATTAAGAATGTCAGATGAAACTGTATCAACTTTCTTACTTGCTTCTTGTTGAACCAATAAACGCTCAATTTGAGGTTTAACTATATTTAATTTTTTTACCTCAGCTGTCTGGTGTTGTTTGACACGAACAACCACTAAGTGGCTGTCAGATATTTCCAACACTTCGCTATTTCTACCTTCTTTTAACACTTCATTACTGAATGCAGCCTTTAAAACTTTAGGGTTAGACAATAAGCCAGCAACACCGCGTCTTGTCATTAATTTACTTGTTTGGACTTTAATACCCAGCGCATCTGCCACAGGTTCTAACGAGTCAGGTGTTTCATAGCTTAAGTTATTCATTTGATCTGCATCATCAAAAAATACTTTAGCTGCCAATTTATATTTCAATTCTTGTTCTATTGTTTTTTTGACGCTAGCCAATGATTTTAATTTAATTTCAGGCTTGATCAGTATATGACGTACTTTACGTTCTTCGGGATCACCTTCACGAATATCGTCTAACTGAATAAGTTGATAGCCATTTTTAGATTTAATAACTTCACTCAGCTCACCTTTTTTCATAGAAAAAACAATTTTATCAAAATTTTCTTCTACGCCGCGCGTTAAGTAACCTAAATCACCGCCTTGTTCCGCCGATGCTTTATCATGAGAATTAAGTTTAGCTAACGTTGCAAAGTCCGCACCTTGTTTAATTTGTTTACGTAAGGATTCCATTTTTTTCTTAGTCGCAGCATCATCACTCGACATATAGCTTTCTGGTGAAATTTGATATTGTTCTTTAACCATTTCAGCCGAAACTTCTTGGTTTGCTGCAACATCATCCATTTTCAGTTCAATGAATTCCAACTGTATTTTTTCTTGCGTTAGAAACTGTTGGCCATTTTTTTCATAATAAGACTGGATATTTTCATCCGTAACTTTAACTGCTTTGCGGTATACTTTATTTGAAACATCAAAGTAACCTATATCACGTTTTTGATTTTGCAAAGAAGATATGGTTTCTTGTTCTTGAGAAGTTAAAAACGCACTCGAGCTAATGGCAGTACGAAGTTGTTGTGATGCAATGCCTCTTGAAAGATCATTTTCAAAAGCTTGGCCATTAATACCTTGTAAAGATAAAACTTCTTTATAGCGCTTAGGCGAGAAAACGCCGGCTTCTTGGAATGCTTTATATTGTTGTAACTGTTCGAACACTTGAGATGCTGATGCTTGATAACCTTCTTCGGTTAGCATTTGGTTAAGAACTTCTTCACTAATGAGTCCTTGTAACACTTCAATTTTTAATTTTTTAACGCCGCCTAATAATTCCGGATTAAATGATTCACCAAACATAGAGCGTAAACGTTCTTGATAATTTTGATAAGCACGCGTCAACGCACGACTATCTATTTCTACACCGTTAACCGAAGCAGCAACAACTTTTGATGCGCCAGATAAATAACTACCTAAACCAAATAAGGCAAATGATACTACGATTAAACCGACCACTATCCAAACGAAGACGCCTTGGGCGTTATTACGAATTGCTTGTAACATAAATAAACTTTTCTTCTTATGATTAATTAGAGACTATATTATACGTGTATTCTAACTCTTATGTATTGAAAATTATTCATAAAAAAAGGCGCAATCTATATAGATTGC
>JASFYW010000091.1:0-7562 GCA_045046865.1 Woeseiaceae bacterium
GAAGATAAACAAAAAGCGTATAACGCAGATATTACTTACGGAACAAATAACGAGTTTGGTTTTGATTACTTGCGCGACAATATGGCGTTTAGTCGTGAAGAGCAATTTCAACGTGGTCAACATTTTGCAATTATCGATGAAGTCGATTCAATCTTAATCGATGAGGCGAGAACGCCGCTTATTATTTCGGGGCCAGCAGAAGATAGTTCTGAACATTATTTTAAAATTAATAACCTCGTACCTAAATTAGTTAAGCAAGAAGAAAAAGATGGGCCTGGCGATTACTCGGTAGAAGAAAAGGATAAACAAATTTTTCTTACCGAAGAAGGCCATCAACATGTTGAAGAATTATTAACGGAAATAGATTTGTTAGCAGAAGATGCAAGTTTATATGATGTTTCAAATATCAATTTACTTCATCATGTTAATGCAGGCTTAAGAGCTCATGTTCTTTTTACTATTGATGTTGATTACATTATTGCCGATAACGAAATTGTTATTGTGGATGAATTTACTGGGCGTACCATGCCTGGGCGTCGTTGGTCAGATGGTTTGCACCAAGCCGTTGAAGCCAAAGAAGGCGTGACGATTCAGCAAGAAAACCAAACATTAGCGGCGATTACTTTTCAAAACTATTTCCGTTTGTATGAAAAGCTATCAGGTATGACGGGCACAGCTGATACAGAAGCCTTCGAGTTTCAACAAATATATGGCCTAGAAGTTGTTGTTATCCCAACACACAGAGACATGATAAGAGACGATCGTATTGATCAAGTTTTCTTAACAATGAATGAAAAGTTTAATGCCATTATTGAAGATGTTAAGGATTGTCAAAAACGCGGGCAACCCGTTTTAGTTGGAACTTCATCTATAGAAGTTTCAGAATTTCTTTCAGGTTTATTGAAAAAAGCTAAAATCAAACATGAAGTGTTAAACGCAAAGCAACATGAACGAGAAGCTTACGTCGTTGCTCAAGCAGGACAACCGCATGCTATTACGATAGCAACTAACATGGCAGGTCGAGGTACAGATATTGTTTTGGGTGGTAACTTTGATGCAGAGATTTCAGCAGCAGGTAAGCTTGATGATGCCGCGATAGCTAAACGTAAGGCTGCATGGCAAGAACGACATAATAAAGTTTTAGAGTCAGGCGGACTACACATTGTTGGTACAGAACGTAATGAATCTCGTCGTGTAGATAATCAGTTACGTGGTCGTTCCGGGCGTCAGGGTGATGACGGCTCATCGTGTTTTTATTTATCTCTAGAAGATAATTTGATGCGTATTTTTGCATCAGAACGTGTTTCTGGGTTGATGCAAAAATTAGGTATGGAAGAAGGCGAAGCGATTGCTCACCCATGGGTGAGTAAGGCGATTGAAAATGCTCAACGTAAAGTTGAAGGCCATAACTTTGATATGCGTAAGCAGTTACTTGAATATGATGATGTTGCCAACGATCAACGTAAAGTTGTCTACGGACAGCGTAATGAATTAATGCTGTCAGATGACATTTCTGAAAGTATTGAAGCCATTCGTGATGATGTGGTGAACAGTATTATTAATACTTTTGTTGCCCCACAAAGCATTGAAGAACAGTGGGACTTAGAAGGTTTAGAAGAAAGTATTGAAGGCGAGTTTGGCGTTAAAGCAGAAGTACGAGAATGGTTGAAAAATGATAGTGAACTTCATGAAGAAACATTACGTGAAAAAATATTATCTGAAATAGTTAAAAGCTACGAGGCGAAAGAAGCAGAGTCTAATGCTGAAACTATGCGCCACATAGAAAAAGCCGTCATGCTACAAGTGCTCGATACTCAGTGGAAAGAACATCTCGCGATGATGGATCAGTTGCGCCAAGGTATCCACTTACGAGGGTATGCGCAAAAAAATCCAAAGCAAGAATATAAGCGTGAATCATTTGAAATGTTTACGGATATGTTGGATAGAATTAAACATGAAGTTATTACTATTCTAAGTAGAGTGCAAATTCGAAGCGATGAAGAAATTGAAGCGATGGAACAGCAACGCAGACAAAATACTAATGAAATAGAATACAAGCATGATGATGCCTCTGCTATGGGACAATCTGAATCAGAAGACGAAGAGCACACGCCTTTTGTTAGAAATGAAAAGAAAGTAGGGCGAAATGATCCTTGTCCTTGTGGTTCAGGTAAAAAATATAAACAGTGTCACGGTAAACTAAACTGAGTTAGCGACTTTTCAATTTCACGAGAGGTCGTATTTTGAAATAGAATTTCAAACCAACTCAAAATATTTGGGTAATAGAAATGGTTAATGAAAATAATATTCAGTTTGAAAAATTTAATGTTCCAGGTATACGTCTAGGTATTGCCTGTGCGGGCATTAAAAAAGAAAATCATAAAGATCTCGTCCTTATAGAACTATCTGAAGGTACAACAACGGCTGCTGTTTTTACGCAAAATGCATTTTGTGCTGCGCCAGTTACTATTTGTAAAAAACATCTATCTGAATCAAGTCCAAAATATTTATTAGTTAATACTGGAAATGCAAATGCGGGTACTGGTGAAAAAGGCATGGAAGATGCTAACACTTGCTGTGGCTACGTTGCAGAGACTACAGGGGTATCGATTAATGAAGTTTTACCCTTTTCAACAGGTGTCATTGGTGAATACTTACCCGTAGAAAAGTTTGTCTTAGGCATAAAGAATGCTTTTACTAACCTTTCAGAAAGCAACTGGCATGATGCCGCGCATGGTATATTAACAACAGATACTGTTGCTAAAGGTGCGACACAAAAAATTACTTTATCCAATAATGAAACGATTACGTTAAGCGGCATTGCTAAAGGTTCAGGGATGATCAGGCCAGATATGGCAACGATGTTGGCGTATATAGCAACAGATGCAAAAATTGAAAAAAAATTATTACAAAAATGTTTAATGAATGCAGTCAATCAATCGTTTAATCGTATTACGGTAGATGGCGATACTTCTACAAATGATTCTGCGATATTAATGGCTACCGGAAAGTCAGGTGCTGAACTCATTACAGATTCAGACGACATGAATAAATTTCAAAAAGCATTAGTTGAAGTTTGTGAAAGCGTTGCGAAAGATATGATTCGTGATGGAGAAGGTGCAACAAAGCTCATTACTGTTTCAGTTACGGGGTGTGTGAGCCAAGATGAAGCTAAAGATGTCGCTTATACCGTAGCACATTCCCCGCTGGTTAAAACAGCCTTCTTTGCTTGTGATCCTAACTGGGGAAGAATTTTAGCCGCCGTTGGTAGAGCAGGTATTATTGCTTTTGATCTTTCTAAAGTGAATATTGCTCTAAATGAGGTTTACATTGTTCGCGATGGTGAAAAAGCATCCGACTATACAGAAGAGCAAGGTCAATCTGTTATGAATTTATCTGATATTACTATCCATATAGATTTAGGTCGGGGTGAAATCAGCACAAAAGTCTGGACGTGTGATTTTTCATATGACTATGTTCGGATCAATGCTGAATATAGAACATAATCTGTTTTATTCTAAATTATGTCTGCGATAAAAACCGATACTATTATTGATGTCGTTGTTGGTGTTATTAAAGATACCGTAGGGCGATACCTTATAGCAAAGCGCCCCACAAATGCTCATCAAGGTGGTTTATGGGAATTCCCCGGTGGTAAGGTGGAACATAATGAAACTGCGTATGAGGCGTTAGAACGCGAGCTAAATGAAGAGTTAGGGATTTCATCTTTATCATCAATCACCTCTTTAATAAAAATTTACCATGATTATGGTGACAAAAAAGTGTGTCTGGATGTTTATACGATAGATGATTTTTCAGGAGAAGCTTTTGGCAAAGAAGGCCAAGAACTTCGTTGGATTGGCATAGATGAATTTTCTAAATTTAACTTTCCTGAAGCCAACTATTCTATTATCAATGCAGTTACGTTGCCTGATCAATACATGATTACAGGTGAGTTTAAAAGTGAAGCAGAATTGTTAGCACGTATTCAAACTGCTTTAGACTCAGGGTTAAAGTTAATTCAGTTTCGTGCTCACCAGTTAAATGATGAAATATATTTTAACTACACAAGAAAAATATACCAAATGTGTAAAACTGCCAAAGCTAAATTATTATTAAATATTTCGCTTGAAAATTATACTAAATATAAAGCAGATAATTTTAGTGATGGCATTCATCTAAGCTCAAAAGAAATAAAGTTATTTCATACATCTATGCTAAATAGCCATAGCCTAGTCGCTACATCAACACATAATGAAGATGAACTCATTTACGCAGAAGAAAAAAAAATCGATTTTATTGTATTATCTCCCGTAAACCCAACAACATCACATCCTAATACCACACCTTTAGGGTGGGATAATTTTAAATCCTTAGTCAATAAATCAACCATACCCGTTTATGCATTAGGGGGAATGACAAAAAGTGACCTGTCGGCTGTGAAAAAACGAGGAGGGCAAGGAATAGCCGCAATCAGTGAGTATTGGAAAAGTGAAAAATAAAATAATTATTAGTTTCTTTATTTCTATTTTAGTAGGAGTGCTGCTATTTTTTTACAGTGAAGTCAGCCCTAATAAAACTCCATCTAATAAAAAACTGATCAAATCTAACAGTCAGTGTGAACCGCAAAAACAAAAGTGTCGTATCAAAGGTGAAGACTTTAATCTTGATTTCATGTTAGATGAGAATATTTATTATCTTAAACCATTCAATGTTTCTGCTTGGTTAAACAGTTCTATTGAAGTGATGTCTATTACTACAAATTTTAAGATGACGAATATGAATATGGGGATTAATCGTTTTAAATTAATGAAAGAAAAACCAGAACATGTTCTACAAAAGTATTCTGGGAAAGCTCTATTACCCATTTGTGTTACAGGACGTGCAGATTGGATTGTTGAAATGATTATTGAATTAGAGAAGGTTAAATATCTATATACTTTTCCTATTTTAGTTAAGAAAAAATAATTTAATATTCTTCTCGGTCTAAGAATATATTTTCTTCTGTTGAGGGGATAGGCTCATCAGGGATCGCATGTTTTTCACTGGCCCATTCTCCTAAATCAATTAACCGGCAACGATCACTACAAAATGGACGAAATGTGGAGGAAGAAATCCACTCCACCTGTTTTTGACAAGTAGGGCACTTTACTGTTTTATTCATAGTGTGCAGCACATGAGTTGAAAGTTTAAATCATCAAGATGCTGAATGGCTCTGTTGCCATTTTGTGGAATCATAAAGCGAATGGAAAATCGTTGTTTACCTGCACTAATCTCTGGGTAGTACTCTAGTTCTTTATTAATCCCAACACGAATAAGTTGAACCGGAGAATTACTATCAATACTTTCTTGATAGAAGCCTTTTTCGGCCAAAATATTTGTGGGTGAGCTGCTTTCACGAGTAATATCTAAAATTAGATTAATTGGGTTTGATATGACCTCAAGCTTTTCGAACCAGTTTTCTAATATTTCTATTCGGTATTCCGGTGTACGTTGCAACCAATAATGTAAGTAAGGAATGTCGAAATCACAGGTACCGCCTACAATACTACTGCGCTGCCTTAAACTATTAAGAAGTTCATGTTCTCGAATATCCTGTCCTAACTGGCCGTCTAGTCCTAATAATAACTGTTGAGCAGATTCAATTTGTTTAAGTACATTTTTAAGTTCAACTTTATCGACACCTGGAAGATCAGCAAGAGCTGATAAGGCTTTTTCTTGTCGTTCGAGTTCTTTTAAAAGTTCTGTTTTAAGATCATTTCGCGACAATATATCGAGTATCGATGTAATGCTCATCAAGGTAGAGCGGCTGTCCCAAATAGAATAGCCTCTTAATGTATAAGCTGCTTGTTTAAATAAATGTTCAAGTCGTAAAAAACTACGAATTCGTTCATTTAATGGCTGTTCAAAATATATAGTATCGCTCATGAGATTTTCATTTATTACAAATTATGAGGATTCTGATGGAGTTGTTTAAATTTATCAACTATTTACCTAAAAATATACTCTTGCTTAGCGAGTTCAAGGTACTTTTTATGCAGTGTTTCCACTTTTTTTAGAAGTGCATCAGTATCAGTGTTATTAAGGATAATATCATCAGCAGCATTATTTCTTTCTTCTCGAGAAACTTGGCTTTCAATGATTTTTTTAATAGATTCTTTGTTGCTGTTGTCTCGTTGAATACTTCTTTGAATTTGAGTTTCCTCTTCGCTATCAATAACTAAAACCCGATCAAAAATTATCGGTTTGTCTTGAGTTTTATTTTCGATTAATAAAGGAATAACAACAATACAATAGTCAGCATCTAGCGAAAGTGTTAATTTTTTTACTTCTTCCCATATCATCGGGTGAAGTAAGTTTTCTAGGTATTGTCGTTTAGTCTTAGATGAAAAAACAATATTGCGTAAGGTAGAACGATTGATGTTTTTATCTTTATGTAATATTTCGTCACCAAAATAATTGATGATTGATAGATAAGCAGGTTTTCCTCGTTCTACAATTTCTCGAGCAATAATATCAGTATCTATAATAGGAACGTTGAGTGAGCGAAATAAGTCAGTAACGGTTGTTTTACCACTACCAATACCTCCCGTTAAGGCTATGTTCATCATGAAGTTTTAGCTTATCCAGTTTAGATAGCTTTGGTTAATTTGTGAGCCCCAAAGTAAAGCAATCCACCCAGCAATAGCAAGATAAGGCCCAAAAGGGATTGGAATATCGCGTTGGTGTTTTTTAAATAAGATTAATGAAATACCGATAACTGAGCCCACTAATGATGACAATATAATGATCATCGGTAAGTACTGCCAGCCTAACCAAGCACCAAGTAAGGCAAGTAATTTAAAATCACCATAGCCCATGCCTTCTTTCTTAGTAATGAGTTTAAATAAATGATGAACACTCCAAAGTGATAAGTAACCCGCAATCGCCCCAACAATTGAAGAATTGATATCAGTAAAGGTATTATCAAGATTAAGAATAAGACCCAACCATAAAAAGGGAAGTGTGATTTGGTCAGGTAGATATTGTGTATCGTAATCAATAAGAGCGAGGGTAATGAGCGCCCAAGAGAGTAATACTGCAGCAAAACCCTCTATAGAAAACCCAAAGTGCCAAGCACAAAGTCCTGCCAATATTGCACTAAATAGCTCAACAAGCGGGTAACGTATTGATATTGGAGATTGGCAGTTAGAACATTTAGCTTTGAGAAATAAGTAACTAAGAACAGGAATGTTTTCCCATGCACGAATTATATGACCACAGCTCGGACATGTCGAATCAGGCTTAACTAAGTTAAACGGTTCCGTAGGTTCATCAGTTATATCAAGCTGAATTTTAGCTTTATAATTTTCTTCTAAATACTGACAACAATCTTTACGCCATTCACGCTTAAATATAACCGGCAGACGATAAATAACAACATTAAGGAAACTACCAACCAGCAGCCCAAGAATAAAAACAGTCGAGACAAAAAATATAAGATCTTGTTTAAGAAGCTCAATAAGCATTAGAAGTTACTTTGAAAATTATAGTTTGAAATGACCACACGGATAGCGAGAAGC
>JASFYW010000092.1:0-18666 GCA_045046865.1 Woeseiaceae bacterium
AAATGGTAGCGGTGGCCGGACTCGAACCGGCACTGAGTTGCCCCAACTGGATTTTGAATCCAGCGTGTCTACCAATTTCACCACACCGCCATAGACTGAACCTCAACAGCTTGAAGCTGCGAGGGCGGCTATTATAAGGCACATATCTATTCTATCCAAGCCAAAATTTCATTTGTTGTCGATTCGAAATTATTCGAATGCGGTATCAATACCAAGTACAATGACTATTTCCACATCTGCTTGCAGCGACTAAATACATTAAACCTTCATATGCACCGTACAGACTTTACATTTGAACTTCCCGAAGAATTGATTGCGCAAATGCCGATGGCAGAACGTACTGCAAGCCGACTGTTAGTTTTAGAGGGTGAGTCAGGAAATAGGCAGGACAAATTATTTATCGACTTAATTAATTTTTTACAAGACGGCGATGTTCTTGTATTTAATAATACACAAGTTATTCCTGCTCGATTACATGGTCACAAGATCTCAGGTGGGAAAGTTGAAGTGCTTGTGGAGCGTATTATAGATGAGCACACGGCATTAGCTCATGTTCGTGCGAGTAAGTCACCGAAGCCGGGCACGACATTAGTTTTTGAAGAGAACATAAAAGCTGAGGTGACAGGTCGAGAGGGTGATTTATTTATTGTCAGTTTTAAAGATAATGAATCGACTTCAGTATTAGATATACTTAATCGTATTGGGCACATTCCACTTCCTCCCTATATACAGCGTGATGATGAGTCGTTTGATCATGAGCGCTATCAAACTGTTTATGCCGCCAACCCTGGGGCAGTCGCAGCACCCACAGCCGGACTACATTTTGATGATGCGATGTTGGAAAAATTGGCTGAAAAAAATATCGAACAAGTTTATGTCACGCTGCATGTGGGGGCGGGGACTTTCCAACCTGTTCGTGTTGATGATTTGAGTGATCATCACATGCACAGTGAATGGATAGAGTTAACAGAAGAAAACACAAAGAAAATTAATAAAGCAAAAAGTGAAGGACGTCGAATTATCGCCGTTGGCACCACCAGTGTACGTTGTCTTGAATCGGCTGCCTTGTTTTCAAAGAACAAAACAGAGTTATGCGCGTATTCGGGTGAAACCGATATTTTTATAACGCCTGGATACGAATTTAAAGTAATAGATGCCTTAGTCACGAACTTTCATTTATCAGAATCAACTTTGTTGATGCTTGTTTCTGCTTTTGCTGGATATGAGAATATTAAAAAAGCCTATCAGCATGCGATAAAAGAAAAGTATCGTTTTTTTAGTTATGGCGATGCGATGTTTTTGACTAAAAAGACCTCGTCATTGCGAGCGTAGCGCGGCAATCTTTTGAAAAATGAGTCTTAACTTGAGATTGCCGCGGTCACTTTGTTCTCTCGCAATGACAGTTTTATTTTAAGTATTAATTAATAAGCTAACATTTTGGTAATTAGATGAAGTTTGAATTAGATAATACAACCGGTTTCGCGCGTCGTGGACGTTTAGTTTTTGAACGCGGAATAGTTGAAACGCCTGCCTTTATGCCTGTGGGTACATACGGCACAGTAAAGGCCATGACGCCTGAAGAGTTGCAAGATCTCGGTGCGCAGATTGTATTGGGGAATACATTTCATCTTATGCTGCGTCCCGGTGCAGAAATTATTAAAAAACACGGTGATTTACATAACTTCATGCACTGGCAAGGGCCGATTTTAACCGACTCAGGTGGCTTTCAAGTTTGGAGTTTGGGTAAGTTAAGAAAAATAACCGAAGCGGGCGTGAAGTTTAATTCGCCTATCGATGGGGCTAAAGTCTTTATGGGGCCTGAAGAATCCATGCAAGTACAGCGTGATTTGGGCTCAGATATTGTCATGATTTTTGATGAGTGCACCCCATATCCAGCCGAAGAAAAAGCGGTGCGTGAATCTATGGAATTATCATTACGTTGGGCTAAACGTTCTAAAGATGCACACGCGGATAATCCATCGGCTCTTTTTGGCATCGTTCAAGGCGGCATGTTTCCTAAGCTGCGAGAAATATCTCTTAATGGACTCACTGATATTGGTTTTGATGGGTATGCGATTGGTGGGCTTTCAGTCGGTGAGCCAAAAGAAGAAATGATAAAAGTACTCGATCATTTAAAACATCACATGCCAGAAGATAAGCCTCGTTATTTGATGGGCGTGGGAACACCAGAAGATATTGTTGAAGCAGTGCGTCGAGGCATCGATATGTTTGATTGCGTGATGCCAACGCGAAATGCGAGAAATGGCTTTTTATTCACCAGCAAGGGTATGGTGCGAATCCGTAATGCAAAATATACCGATGACACAGGACCTGTGGATGAGGCATGTGATTGCTACACCTGTAAAAATTACTCGCGCTCTTATTTACGCCACCTCGATAAAAGCAAAGAAATTCTCGGTTCGCGTTTAAACACTATTCATAATCTTCATTATTATCAACATGTTATGGCGGGTTTGCGTGATGCAATTGCAAATAACCAATTAGACGACTTCGTTGCCGAATTTTATGCCAAACGCGACCTAGCCGTGCCGGTTGTGTCATAATACCGCGCTAATATGTTTCAATTTAAAATAATAGATAAGGGTAAATAATGAGCTTTTTTATTTCAGACGCTGTAGCCGCAGCTGCACCAGCAGAACAGGCTGATCCAATGACATCGTTAATTTTCTTTGGCGGTATGATTTTAATTTTCTATTTCATCTTGATTCGTCCGCAATCAAAACGTGCAAAAGAACATCGCGCATTAGTCGGTGGTTTATCTAAAGGTGATGAAATTGTCACCAATGGCGGTATCTTAGGAAAAATCACAGATGTGAGTGAGCAATATGCGACTGTTGAAATAGCTGACAACACACAAATTAAGATCCAAAGAGCTGCCGTAGCGACGGTATTACCTAAGGGTTCTATTAAAGCGGCACTAAAAGATTAAATTGTCATTTAGGCTTTAGCCTGAAAGAAGTATTGGTTTCAATATCTATAGACTTTCAAAGCTAAAGCCTGATTAACATTTAAAATAATAAAATTCAGGTATTCCCTCTATGTTAAATCATTACCCTACTTGGAAGTATGTATTACTACTGGCTGTTATTGTTGTCGGTAGTTTATATGCTTTACCCAATATTTACGGTTCAGATCCTGCGATTCAAATTTCATCAACGCGAAGTACAATTATTGATTCTGAAATTCATGATAAAGCTATTGAAGCACTTAAAAACTCAAACATTAAACTGCGACGTTCAGTTATAGATGACAAAGGTTTGTTAATGCGTTTTGATGACGTTGGTGAGCAGTTAAAAGCCGCAGATAGTATTCGTGATGCATTAGGTGATGACTATACCGTTGCTTTAAATTTAGCGCCGGCAACACCCAGTTGGTTAAGAAGTTTTAATGCTAAACCTATGTACCTTGGTTTAGATTTACGCGGTGGTCTGCATTTTTTAATGGAAGTAGATACTGACTTAGTTATTCGTCAATCAATGGAAAGTAATGCGAATGATATTCGTGGTGCATTAAGAAAGAAAAAAATTCGTTATCTTTCTGTGAGAGATGAAAAAGATAAAATTATCGTTAAGCTACGTTCACAAGCGATAAGAGAAAAAGCACGCACGGCAGTACGTGTAGAACTCAAGGATTTATTATTAACAGATTATGACGAGGGTGGTGCATTTTATTTTTCTGCAGTTTTGAAAAATCCCGCGTTAGTCAGTTTGAAAAAAGCAGCACTTCAACAAAATGTCACAACATTACGTAACCGTGTTAATGAGCTAGGTGTAGCTGAACCTGTCATACAACAACAGGGTGATAACCGTATTGTTGTTCAGTTACCGGGTATTCAAGATAGTGCACGTGCAAAACGTATTTTAAGTGCCACTGCGACACTTGAGTTTCGTTTGGTTGATGTGAATGTTTCACCTCAAGATGCAATGGAAGGGCGTATACCACCGACGGCACGTTTATACCGTGAACGTGATGGAAACCCGGTTGTCTTGAAAAAACGTTTAATCATTACAGGGGATCGCATTACTAATGCATCTTCAGGTCATGATAGCGAGTCAAATAGCCCAATGGTGTCTATTACACTTGATGGTGCTGGCGCACGTATCATGGCGCAAACGACGAAAAAGAATCTTAAAAAACCAATGGCCGTTGTTTTTATTGAGCACAAAGAAAGCTCTAAAATGGTCGATGGCAAACGTGTACGTACATCACGTAAAGTAGAAGAAGTCATTAACATTGCCACCATTCAAGGTGTGTTCAGTAAGCGTTTTCAAATCACAGGCTTAGATGATGGTAATGAAGCACGCAATCTTGCTTTGTTATTACGTGCTGGAGCACTTGCAGCACCTGTTCGTATTATTGAAGAACGCACAATAGGCCCTAGCTTAGGTAAAGATAATATTGCAAAAGGTTTAAATTCTGTTGTTATCGGAATGATTTGCGTTTTGGCCTTTATGTTGTTCTGGTATCGCGGCTTCGGTTTAGTTGCCAATATTGCTTTGGTTGTAAACTTGGTATTAATTGTTGCAGTGCTGTCGATGATGCAAGCAACGTTAACATTGCCCGGTATAGCCGGTATTGTTTTAACGGTTGGTATGGCGGTGGATGCAAACGTATTAATTTTTGAACGTATTCGTGAAGAGATTGCTGTTGGTAATACACCGCAATCAAGTATTCATGCAGGTTACGATAAAGCGTTATCAACCATCATGGATGCAAATATCACCACATTAATTGCCGCAGTTGTCTTGTATATATTTGGTACAGGTTCAATTAAAGGTTTTGCTATCACATTATCAATAGGAATTATGACCTCAATGTTTACTGCAATAATGGGAACACGCGCGATTATTAATTTATCTGTTGGCGGTAAAACAATTAAAAAACTATCAATCTAATAGATAGCACAGGAATACATTATGAAAATTTTTAATAAAACACCAAGTTTTGATTTTATGGCCAAGCGTAAGCTTGCACTCAGTTTTTCTTTATTACTGATTATTGCCTCTATCACTTCTTTAGGTGTAAAGGGTTTGAACTTTGGTTTAGATTTTACCGGCGGAACATTGATCGAAGTGGCTTATCCTCAAACGGCTGAATTGAGTAAAATCAGAGAAAAATTAAGTGAATCAGGTTTTGCAGATGCAATCGTACAAAATTTTGGCACTTCAAAAGATGTTTTAGTACGCTTAGCGCCAAGAGATAACACGACCTCTGATTCACTGGGTGATCAAGTACTTAAGGTTTTAAAAGAAGACAATGCTGAGGTGATCATGCGACGACAAGAGTTTGTCGGCCCACAAGTGGGTGATGAGCTACGTGATGATGGTGGCTTAGCCATGATTATCGCGCTGGGCTTTATCTTGGTTTATGTTATGGCGCGTTTTGAGTACCGCTTTGCTCTCGGCTCAATCGCCGCGTTGATTCATGACGTTATTATTACCATGGGAGTCTTTTCGTTTTTTCAATTTGATTTTGATTTAACGGTATTGGCCGCTGTGCTCGCCGTGATTGGTTACTCACTGAATGATACTATCGTGGTGTTTGATCGTATTCGTGAAAACTTTAGATTAATGCGTAAAAAACAGCCCGTTGATATTATCAATGCATCTCTTAACCAAACCTTATCACGCACGATGATGACATCTTTCACAACATTAATTGTTGTGCTGGCGATGTTTTTCTTAGGTGGTGAATTAATACATGGTTTTGCTATCGCATTAATTATAGGTATCGCTATTGGTACCTATTCATCTATTTATGTTGCCAGCAGCTTGGTGATTACTTTGAATATCACTGCTGAGAGTATGATGCCAGTGAAAAAAGAAGGTGAAGATCAAGAAGATCATTATGCTGAAGGTGTATATATCGACGAAAAATAATCTATACATATAATTCGTACTAAAACCCGCGCTGCGGGTTTTTTTATACCTATCAGTTAAGGTTGTATTTTTTTCGTTGGTGCGAATGACCATAGAGATTAATATTTAGAGGCGTTCAGCAACAACAGCAATAAAGTATAAAGCAAAAAAAGCCCGCGTCTAAAATAAAGAACGCGGGCTTTTTTATTTTATCTGTTAAGTTTACTGAAACTTTTTAATTTCATCTAATGGGTTACTGTCATCAATGGTTGGTTTGACGACACGACAAAGTGTGCTGGAATTTTGGTCACATTTATCATCTGCATCAATGCCGTTGATGGTTAGTTCTGCCCATATGCTAGCAATGATCCACAGAATTAAGCCGAGTAGAAAGGTTCCACTACTAAAACTTTCTTCTACAGAGGGGCCACCAAAAAAGGCGTAGATGATACTGACCATGCCAGCTATCCAAAAAACACCAATCGGCGCTGCGCAACAACCTGCACAGCCAAAACGGCATACAGCGACAGGGGGGGCGATTAAAGCAAGTAAACGTCTTTTCACTAAACTCTCCTAGAACAATGGATACAACTAATTTTAGACTGTTTCTAAGTAAAAACTAGGGTTATATTAGTATCATGCTTTGACTTTTAAGGTCAATGCTCTTTGTATAAATGGGGGTATAAACTGAGGTTTATGCGCTTTTGTGACCTTCACGCTTGATCAAGTAGGCGGCGATATCGGCCTTTTCAGCGGTGTTTTTAGCTTTAAGAAAGGGGGCTATATTACTAACATTTGTTGTTGTACGTCCTAGTGGTTCAATAGAAAGAATTTCAACAACATCCGGTTGTGATTGGTAATTCATGTAACTGGCAGCATCTTCAAGCCCATCAATGACATCACGCATTGTTATTTCTAGCCTCTTTAGCCCCGGTATTGAAAATTTTTTTGACATTCTCTATATAAAACTCGTATTTTATTTCTAACGTTTAATTTGTGTTGCTTGTGTTAATTAGCGTTTGAAATAGAAATTACTTGAGAGAAAATTGGAAAAATTATGACAATTTCAAGAATTAGAATACGTTCTGAGAAATTGCCATAAGTAGAAAGAGAATAATTATTTAACGAAGGGTTTGATTTTTTGTAGAATGCCTTTGAAAACCTTAGGGTTACCTGCAACAATATTGCCTGTCTTTAGGTAGTCCATACCACCATTTAAATCACCCACTAGACCACCGGCTTCTTCAACCAGCAAAACACCTGCGGCAATATCCCAAATATTGAGATCCATTTCCCAAAAACCATCGAATCGGCCTGCGGCGACAAAAGCAAGATCAAGTGCCGCTGAGCCTGGGCGACGAATACCTGCTGTGCCAGGAATAATGGCTTTCATCATAGAAAGGTAATCATCTAACAAATGCATATGATCTTCGCGATAAGGAATACCTGTGCCAATCAATGCACCCTCTAAACTTTTACGAGGAGTAACACGAATACGGCGACCATTTAATTGCGCACCGTCACCGCGGCTTGCACTAAAAAGTTCTTGGGAAAGCGGGTTGTAAACAACACCCTGTGTAATTCGGTTTTTGTGTTTGACTGCAATAGAGACGGCAAACTGAGGAAACCCACGGAGGAAGTTAGTTGTGCCATCGAGTGGATCAATAATCCATTCGTAATCGTTACCTTTACCTTTATGATGACCACTTTCTTCTGCAAGAATAGTATGGTCTGGATAGGATTTTCGAATAACATCGATAATCGCTTTTTCAGCACCTTTATCAACTTCACTGACAAAATCATTGCGAGATTTTTCAGTAACATTAAGTGAGTCAACACGATCAACATAACGGGAAATAAAGTCACCGCCAGCACGGGCAGCACGCACAGCAATATTTAGCATTGGATGCATGGTATAAGTTCCTCGGGATTCTTAAAGAGCAGATATCATCAAGTGATATCAATATTTGCGTATTCTAACAGCCAATGAACGGTGATGGGCACTAAGAATAGAAAAGTTTCAAATAATTAATAACTACAAGCTAATGTGGAAGAAGTTTTAAGGGAAATCATCAGGTAATTTTCTCGATGTTCCGTATAGCTTGCGTATAATACGCGCCATGAATGATACTTTTTCAAATATACACATTATTATGGTTGGCACGACACACCCAGGAAATATTGGCGGTGTTGCACGCGCAATGAAAAATATGGGGCTATCGCGTTTATCTTTAGTTGCGCCTGAAGCCCCTTTTCCTCATGCAAAAGCACGTGCGCGCGCCTCAGGTGCGGTTAATGTGCTTGAAGGGACGCGCATTTTTGCAACGCTTGAAGAAGCCATTGCGGATTGTTCTTTAGTCATAGGGGCAAGTGCACGAATGCGGACGCTACCTTGGCCGGTGGTTGACCCTCGTGAATGTGCATCACGCGTTGTAAATATCGAAGAGGGAGCAGAAGTTGCCATTGTCTTGGGACGCGAAAACTCAGGCCTTACCAATGAAGAGTTAGAGCTTTGCCAACTGCTCGTGACTATTCCAACAAACCCTGATTTTAGTTCATTAAATATAGCGGCTGCGGCACAAGTCTTGTGTTATGAAATTCGTATCGCTGCGAAGTTAGATAAAGACGTTCAAGATGAACCTGACTCAGCTTTAGCAACATCGGCTGAGCGCGAAGGCATGTTTAAACATTTTGAAGAAGCACTCACCGACGTTGAGTTTTTAAAACCGGCTAATCCCGGCCAGTTAATGCGTCGATTAAGGCGTTTATTTACGCGCACCGGACTTGAGCATTTGGAAGTGAATATTTTGCGAGGTATCATGACCGCTGCGCAAAAAGCAAAATCAGAAAAGCGTTAAGTTATCGAACAGGTAAATACGATTGACAGTGCAGCTTAAGAAGATTCTAATAACCGTCTAAAAATATAAGTAACACGTATGGTAAGCCTCTATGTTTAAACGAATTTTTGAAGATATTATCTGCGTTTTTGAACGCGATCCGGCTGCGCGAAATAGTTTTGAAGTGCTCACGGCTTATCCCGGTGTGCACGCTTTACTATTCCATCGGCTGTCTCATTTACTGTGGAAAATGCGGCTCAAATGGTTGGCTCGTATCTTATCGCAATTTTCTCGTTTATTGACCGGCATAGAAATTCATCCGGGTGCTAAAATTGGGCGGCGTTTTTTCATTGATCATGGCATGGGTGTTGTTATTGGTGAAACTGCGGTTATTGGTGACGATGTCACGCTTTATCATGGGGTCACATTAGGCGGAACCAGCTGGAGCAAAGGCGTTCGACACCCCACATTAAAAAATAATGTGGTTGTTGGCGCGGGGGCAAAAGTCTTAGGGCCCATCACCTTGTTTGAAGGCGCTCGTGTAGGCTCAAATGCTGTTGTTGTTAAAGATGTGCCTAAAAATGCCACTGTCGTTGGTATTCCCGGCCACGTTGTTTCCACAAAAGTGAAGGATGCATCCACCGATAAACGTAAAGCATTTGCTAAAAAAATTGGTTTTGATGCCTATGGCACCTCTTCTGGAATGCCCGATCCCGTCGCTAATGCAATCGATATTATGCTGGATCATATACATGCGATGGACAATCAAATGAATAATATGTGTAAGTCATTGAAATCATTAGGAACTGAGTTGGATATCGTCAAACTACCAGATCTAGGTGGCTGCGATATCTCATCTAACGATTTGCCTGAGCATGTTGATTTAGATGGAGCAGAAAAAAAGAAGGAATAGTGCTTTTAGTGACAGCTTGAAAGTACTTGACTAAAACGCTTGGTTTTGTTACTTTAGACTCTGTTGGTATATCAGATTTTACTTAATTACCCGGAGCAAAGCAATGAGATTAACCACTAAAGGGCGTTACGCAGTAACGGCAATGCTTGATTTAGCACTGCACTATAAAGACGGGCCAATTACGTTGTCCGATATTTCTCAACGCCAAGGCATATCACTGTCTTATCTTGAACAACTATTCTCTCGTTTGCGCAAAAATGAACTTGTTGATAGCACTCGTGGTCCTGGTGGTGGTTACCGCTTGAGTCGCGATTCGTATGAAATTGCAATTGCCGATGTTATTACCGCAGTAGATGAAAAAGTAGAAACAACACGCTGTGGTGGTTTATCAAACTGCCAAGATGACAGCCAATGTTTAACACATGATCTTTGGACAGAGTTAAGTTCACAAATACATGGTTTTTTAATGGGGATCAGTTTAGGTAATTTGGTTGACCGCCAAGGTGTGCAAGATGTCGCAGCACGTCAAGAACAAGCCAATACAAGCTTTGCTGTTAATAAAGAAGCGGTCGTAAATTCTTAAGAATTTCACCCCCCACGTCTTTGTTACATGGATGTAATTAAGAAAATATAGAATATTATAAGATTCGTTTTATCAATAAACGAGTTGGAGAAGTTAATGAAAACACCGATTTATTTTGATTATTCAGCAACAACGCCCGTCGATAAACGCGTTGCGGCAAAAATGTGTGACTGTTTAACAACCGAAGGTAACTTCGGTAACCCAGCTTCAAGTTCACATGAATTTGGTTGGAAAGCAGAAGAAGCGATTGATCAAGCGCGTAAAGATGTCGCTGATTTAATTAATGCAAATCCAAAAGAAATTGTTTTTACCTCTGGTGCAACTGAATCAGATAACCTTGCCATTAAAGGTATTGCACATTTTTATCATAAAAAAGGCAAACACATCATCACTTCTAAAACAGAACATAAAGCTGTTTTAGACACGTGTCGTCAATTAGAACGAGAAGGTTACGAAGTGACTTATCTTGATACCTTAGATACTGGTTTAATCGATTTAAAAGTATTAGAAGATGCTATGCGTGAAGACACTATCTTAGTTTCTATTATGCATGTGAATAATGAAATTGGTGTTATCCAAGACATTAAAGCCATTGGCGAAATGACACGCGCACGTAAAATTATGTTCCATGTTGATGCCGCTCAAAGCGCGGGTAAAGTGCCGATTGATATGGATGACTTAAAAGTTGATTTAATGTCATTCTCTGCACATAAAATTTATGGTCCAAAAGGTATCGGTGCTTTATATGTAAGCCGTAAACCTCGTGTTCGTTTAGAAGCTCAAATGCACGGTGGTGGACATGAACGTGGTATGCGTTCAGGTACATTGGCGACACATCAAATTGTAGGAATGGGTGAAGCCTTTCGTTTAGCTAAAGAAGAAATGGCGGCGGATAATGAACGCATTCGCATGTTACGTGACCGTTTGTTAAAAGGCTTAGAAGGCATAGAAGAAACCTATATCAATGGTGACATTGAACAACGTATTCCACACAACCTAAACATTAGCTTTAATTATGTAGAAGGTGAGTCTTTAATCATGGCATTAAAAGAACTCGCAGTTTCTTCAGGTTCAGCCTGTACTTCAGCAAGTTTAGAACCATCATACGTATTACGTGCACTCGGTCGTAATGATGAATTAGCACATAGCTCAATTCGTTTTTCATTAGGTCGTTTCACAACAGAAGAAGAAATTGATTTTGCCATTAGTAAAATTGCAGGCAACATTGAAAAATTACGCGAACTTTCTCCACTATGGGAAATGTTCAAAGATGGTATTGATATTAGTGCTATCGAATGGGCTGCACATTAATAATAGATTTAAAATTAAATATAGTAATTTTTTAAGAATTTTATAGAGGAACACCGTCATGGCTTATAGCGAAAAAGTAATTGACCATTATGAAAACCCACGTAACGTAGGTTCAATGGATAAAGATGAATCAAACATTGGAACAGGTATGGTAGGTGCGCCAGCATGTGGTGACGTCATGCGTCTGCAAATTCAAGTTTCTGATGACGGGATCATCGAAGATGCAAAATTTAAAACATACGGTTGTGGTTCAGCTATTGCTTCAAGTTCACTTTTAACCGAGTGGGTTAAAGGAAAAACTTTAGATGAAGCGGGTGAGATCAAAAATACTCAAATTGCAGCTGAATTAGAATTGCCGCCAGTGAAGATTCACTGCTCAGTGCTAGCAGAAGATGCGATCAAAGCAGCTATCCAAGACTACAAAAGTAAGAAATAGCTCGGAACCGCGAGAAACTAGATTACGGCGTTAAAGCCCAACTCAAAATGCTCATGTACTAATCGTACACTCCGCTTTTTCGTTGGACTTTGCCTTGTACTCTAGCTTCTCGCAATTCCTCGAGTAATAATGAATTTCTTATAGATTTGCGTCGGGAATAAAATCCCCTCCCCATAGGGAGAGGGCTAGGGTGAGGGGAGAACTTAAAACTTCCCTCACTCTAAATATTGAAAATATTTTAGGACATATAAATGGCCATTACATTAACTGAAGCTGCAGCGGAACGTGTTCAAGCTTTTCTTGATAATCGAGGAAAGGGGATAGGTTTACGGGTTGGTATTAAAACCAGCGGTTGTTCAGGGATGGCGTATGTGTTGGAATTTATCGATGAAACGGCGGATGATGATAAGGTGTTTGAATCTCAAGGCGTTAAGATTATTGTTGATGCGAAAAGTTTATTGTACATAGATGGTACTGAGTTGGACTATGGCAAAGAAGGTATTAACGAAGGTTTTCAATTTAACAACCCGAATGTGAAAGGTGAGTGTGGTTGTGGTGAAAGCTTTACTGTTTAATCTTTTATTTATTAATTTTTTCTTACTCTATTCTAAATTAACATGACTCAATCCCAAACTCATTTCGAGTTGTTTAATTTGCCTGTTTCTTTTGAGGTTGAACTCAAAGACTTAAGTCAACGTTACCGTGACCTTCAACGTGTAGCACATCCAGATCGTTTTACTAATGCCAGTGATCAAGAAAAGATGTTGTCTATGCAGCAAGCAACAACGATTAATGATGCTTATCAAATTTTAAAGTCTCCACAAAAACGTGCGCGTTATATGTTGGAGTTACAATCAGTTAGTTTTGATGATGAAAAAGATACGGCTTTAGATCCAATGTTCTTAATGGAACAAATCGAGTTACGAGAGTCATTGGAAGATCTTGGGCAAGGAAGTGATGCCATGGGAAATCTGAATAAGATCATGGTGGATATAAAAAATCGTATTACTTCAGTCGTTGCTGAAATAAAGCAGCTACTTGAAAATCCTAAGTTAAGTGATGAACAAAAAACTCAGGCAAAACAAAGTGTACATAAAATGCAGTTTTTAAATAAACTGCAAGAAGAAGCCGAGTATCAAGAAGAAAGACTGCTTGATACGATATAATTTTACTGTCATTGCGAGCCATGGTTTTTATGGCGCGGCAATCTCCTGATGAGAGCATTGTAGCTAGAGATTTCTGCAGTCACTTTGTTCTTTCGCAACGACCTGTGTTTTTAAATTTAAAGATATAAAAGATAAACCTATGGCTCTGTTACAAATAAGCGAACCAGGACAATCAACAAACCCACACGAGCACCGTCTTGCGGTAGGGATTGATCTAGGCACTACAAACTCATTGGTGGCTTCGGTTAAAAGTGGTCTAGCAGAAACATTGAATGATGAGCAAGGCGCACATACCGTCCCCTCTGTTGTTCGTTATACTGAATCTGAAATCATTGTGGGTGCAAAAGCAAAAGCATCAGCAACGTCAGACCCTTTAAATACTATAAGCTCAGTAAAACGTTACATGGGACGTGGTTTGAATGATATTCAAGAGTTAGGAGGACGTCGTCCTTATGAATTCATTGAAGATAATTCTGCTGTGCCAAGGATTAAAACCGTAGCTGGTAATGTTACGCCGATAGAAGTTTCAGCTGAAATTTTAAAATCACTTAAATTACGCGCTGAAAATGCATTAGGTGATAACTTAACGGGCGTGGTCATTACCGTACCGGCTTATTTTGATGATGCACAACGCCAAGCAACAAAAGATGCCGGTAAACTTGCAGGGTTAAATATTTTACGTTTACTCAATGAGCCTACCGCCGCTGCGGTCGCTTATGGTTTAGATAAAAAAGAAGAGGGCGTGATTGCCATCTATGACCTAGGTGGTGGAACCTTCGATATTTCAATTTTGCGCTTAAATAAAGGCGTTTTTGAAGTGATGGCAACGGCAGGTGATACTGCATTAGGTGGAGATGATCTTGACTATGCGGTTGTGAAGTGGATTAAGTCGCAAGCAGGTTTGTCAGATGATGAAGTAACCAGCCATCATCTCATGCGTCGATTAATGCGCGAAGCTTGTGCAGCAAAAGAAGCCTTATCAAGTTCAGATTCTACTGACATCAATGTAGAACTTGATGATAGTTCAACGTGGTCAGGTACATTAACACTCGAAGACTTTAATGCCTTAGTCGCACCCTTAATTCAAAAAACATTATTACCCTGTCGTCGCGCATTGCGTGATGCGGGTATTGAAACCGATGAGATTCAATCTGTTGTTATGGTGGGCGGTTCAACACGTGTACCAATGGTACGAAGTAAAGTGGCCGAGTTTTTTGTTCAAGAACCACTAACAGATATTAACCCAGATACCGTGGTTGCCATTGGTGCTGCAATTCAAGCTGATATTTTAGTTGGCAATAAAAATGACGATGAACTTTTATTGCTTGATATTATTCCACTGTCTTTAGGTTTAGAAACCATGGGCGGCTTAGTTGAAAAAGTCATTGGGCGAAACACAACTATCCCAGTTGCTCGTGCACAAGATTTTACAACCTTTAAAGACGGTCAAACGGCCATGTCGATACATGTATTACAGGGTGAACGTGAATTAGTCAGTGACTGTCGTTCACTTGGACGTTTCACCTTGCATGGTATTCCTGCCATGGTTGCAGGTGCTGCGCGTATTCGAGTTACTTTCCAAGTGGATGCGGATGGCTTGTTATCGGTCAGTGCACGCGAAGAAACAAGCGGCGTCGAAAGCGGTATAGAAGTGAAACCTTCTTATGGTTTAGAAGACTCAGAAATTGAAAGCATGTTACGTGCTTCAATTGAAAATGCTGAAGGTGATGTGGCAGCACGTATGTTACGTGAGCAACAAGTCGAAGCAGAACGTGTTTTAGAAGCACTCGAAGCGGCACTTGCTGATGATGGTGATTTATTAAATGTTGAAGAACGTAAGCAGTTAGATGTTGCAGCTACAAAATTAGCAGCTCTAACGAAAGACACAGATTTACGTGCGATTAAAGATGCTATTGCAGCGCTGGATAAATCAGCCGCTGAGTTTGTTGCTCGGCGCATGGATGGCAATATCAAAAAGGCCTTAGCAGGTCACAATGTAAATGAATTTTAATTAACGAATTAGAACTAGATAGATAAAATTATGACAAAACTTATTTTCCTCCCCCATGAAGAACTTTGCCCAGATGGTGCAATGATTGAAGTTGAACCTGGAGTCACGGTCTGTGATGCCATGCTTGATAATGATATTCATATCGAGCATTCATGTGAAAAATCATGCGCTTGTACTACTTGCCATGTTTATATTCGTGAAGGCTTTGATGAGCTAGAAGAATCAACAGAACTTGAAGATGACTTGCTAGATAAAGCATGGGGTTTAGAGCCAGATTCTCGTCTTAGTTGTCAGGCATTGGTCGGCGATAAAGATCTTGTTATTGAGATTCCAAAATACACCATTAATATGGTTTCAGAAAATCATTAATTTCATAGAAATTGGAGTAATTCGATGTCTTTAAAATGGACTGATAGTTTAGATATTGCGATTGAACTCGATGAAGCGCATCCAGATGTAGACCCTCAGTGGGTACGATTCACCGATTTACACGAATGGATTTGTAAATTACCCGATTTTGACGATGCACCCGACAAATCGGGCGAGAAGATTCTTGAAGCAATTCAACTGGCTTGGATCGACGAAAAAGACTAAATTAGAAAGACTTTGAACAAATCCCTCAATTAATTCGGTCATTGCGAGAGAATGAAATGACCGCGGCAATCTCATGATTTACTGCCCTTTTCTGGAGATTGCTTCGGCATAAAAGGCCATGCCTCGCAATGACAGTATATAGTTGCCAAATACCCTGAATATCACAAAAATAACAGAGTTTTGATTGCTTGAAACTTCGCCAGACGATAAAATTGCCCCCTTAAAGATTGTGACATAAACCCGCGTATCCTCGCGGGTTTATGTTATTTTGTAACCCTAAAATATGTCCTCACCCTAGGGCTGGAGTAAAGAATGTCTCAAGAACGTACCATTTCAATTATCAAACCTGATGCCGTCGCTAAAAATGTTATCGGTGAAATTTACAGCCGATTTGAAAAAGCAGGTTTAACAATTGTTGCTTCTAAAATGATGCAGCTTAGCCAAGAAAAGGCGAGCGAATTCTATGCGGTACACAAAGAACGTCCTTTTTACGGCGAACTTGTTGCATTCATGACATCGGGCCCAGTTATGGTTCAAGTGTTAGAAGGTGAAAATGCCATTGCTAAAAATCGTGAAGTAATGGGAGCCACTAACCCTAAAGAAGCCGCTGCAGGAACGATTCGTGCAGATTTCGCAGAATCAATTGATGAAAATGCAGTACATGGCTCAGATGGCCCAGATACAGCAAAACAAGAAATGGCCTTCTTCTTTTCAGATGAGGAGCTTTGCCCACGTCTTCGTTAAGTCGACGTTAGTAAAATAAAATGAAAGTTCAACTGCAACAGCAAGAAAAGGTCAACCTGCTTAACTTTGATAAAGCAGGTTTGGAAACTTATTTTTCTGAAATAGGGGAAAAGCCTTTTCGTGCTGCGCAGTTATTAAAATGGATTTACCAGTTCGGTATTGATGACTTTAATGAAATGAATAATTTCAGTAAAGCATTACGTGAAAGACTTAACAACATTGCCGAAATTAAATTTCCCGAAATTGTTACTGAGCAGCATTCCGAGGATGGCACGATTAAATGGTTATTGCGTCTAGACAGTGGTAACAGTATCGAAACCGTTTATATTCCAGAAAATAAGCGCGGTACATTGTGTATTTCATCTCAAGTTGGCTGTGCTTTGGAATGCAGTTTTTGTTCCACAGCAAAACAAGGTTTTAATCGTAATTTAAAAACGGCTGAAATAATTGCGCAAGTCGTGATTGCCAATCGTGCGCTCAAATGTATTCCCCGCGAAGAACGTGTTATTTCAAATATAGTCCTTATGGGCATGGGCGAACCCTTATTGAATTTTGATAACGTGGTAACAGCCATGAATATCATGCTCGAAGACAATGCCTACGGCTTATCAAAACGTCGAGTTACTTTAAGTACGTCAGGTGTTGTACCTGCATTAGATCGTTTAAAAGAAGTCAGTGAAGTCAGTCTTGCACTTTCATTGCATGCGCCGAACGATGAGTTACGCGATGAGCTCGTTCCTATCAATAAAAAATATCCAATCAAAGTATTACTTGAAGCATGCCAACGTTATATTGAAGGCTCAACTAAACGTAAAGTCACTATTGAATATGTTTTACTCGATGGCGTGAATGACAAGCCAGAGCACGCACGCCAATTAGTTAAGTTACTTAAAAACTTTCCTTGCAAGGTAAATTTAATTCCTTTTAATCCATTTCCTAATAGTGGTTATGAAACTTCGTCAGATGAAGCGATAGAACGGTTTAGAAATATTATTGTTAAAGGTGGTTTGTTGACCACAACAAGAAAAACTCGTGGTGAAGATATTGACGCAGCATGTGGCCAGTTAGCAGGACAAGTATTAGATAAAACCAAACGTACTGCACGTAATCAAAGTGCCATATCTGGGAGAGCTTAATGAAGTGTTACCTTAAATTGTATAGTTTGTTATTGATATTAACTTTGACAGGTTGTACTGCACAAGTAGAACGAGAAGGAGTAAATAAGACGAAGGCTTCGATTGCAAATTCAGAGCTAGGCGTTGCTTATTTAGCAAAAGGCAATTACAAAGTTGCGATGTATAAATTGAAAAGAGCTTTAGACTTCGATGAAGATAATGTTCACGCGCATCATTATATTGCTGAGTTATACCGACGTTTAGAGCAAAATAAATTAGCACAAGAACATTTTGAAATAGCATTAGATTTAAATGAAGAAGACAGTGCGATTAAAAATAATTACGGTATCTTTTTGTGTGGTACAGGTTCTTATAAAAAAGGCATGAAATATTTTAATGAAGTGCTGTTAGATCCCTTGTACGGGAACAAAGGCGTGGTTTATGAAAATATGGGCTTATGTTCTGAAAAGTTAGGCAATATTCGTCATGCTGAGAATTACTTCTCCACAGCATTAAAGTTTAATAAAAAATTGCCTTCTTCACTCTTGAGCTTGGCGCAAATTGAATTTGATAAAGGCCATGTCGCTAAGGCATCGAGTTTTTTAACTCGACATAAAAAACTATCTCGTCCAGGCTCTCAGGCAATATGGCTAGAATTACTGATAGCACGTAAAAAAGGCTTGAAAGGAAGAGTTGGCACTTTAGTAATTAAGCTAAAACAAAACTTCCCTGAATCTAAAGAAACATTGTTAGTAGAAAAATTAAAGTTACGTTAATTTATTAATTGAGAATATAAAGAAAAATTGTGGCTAATTTAATCCAAGCAATTCGCGGCATGAATGATATTTTGCCTGAGCAGACACCGTATTGGCAGTATGTTGAGAATACTTTTCGTGAACTCATGCAGTCATACGGTTATAACGAAATTAGAATGCCTATTGTAGAAAGTACGGCCTTATTCAAACGTTCTATTGGTGAAGTCACCGATATTGTTGAAAAGGAAATGTATACCTTTGATGACCGTAATGGTGATAGCTTAACTTTACGACCAGAAGGTACGGCGAGTTGTGTGCGTGC
>JASFYW010000093.1:0-9744 GCA_045046865.1 Woeseiaceae bacterium
AACATAAGCCTTTAAAACCCCAAACATTGTGATAGTATCTAATGCAATAAAAGGGCAAGGAGGCACTTGAGCAGGGACGAATATAATAATAAGTAGTAGGGAAGCCTTAGAAAACAAACATTCTGGGCAACACAGCGTAATGAGCAGCAGTAACCTAAATGATCTAAAGCATCGCCTACGTGAGTTTGCACAAGCTCGCGACTGGGATCAGTTTCACTCGCCTAAAAATCTATCTATGGCCCTCAGTGCCGAAGTCGCCGAAATAATAGAGCATTTCCAGTGGCTAACAGAAGAACAAAGTCAAAACCTCCCCGAAGACAAACTAAAAGAAGTAGAAACCGAATTAGCCGATACGCTTATCTACCTGGTGCGTTTAGCTGATAAGCTCGATATAGATTTACTCAAAGCAGCTGAAGATAAAATTACGGGAAATGAACAGCGCTACCCCGTGAATAAAGCCAGAGGTAATGCCAAAAAATATACGGAGCTTGATGACGAGTGATTGTATATTCTGCAATAAAAACTGAGTTTAGACAGGATGTCCGTAATAACGTAATTGCAGATAAAATCCTCAAAGCTTACAAGCGCAATTTAGGTCACGGTACCAGTGAATCTGAAATACGATCCTGGGCTAACTCCATGCTCTATATGAGCAATGCACTAGACGATGCAGATATACCTGATACCACAGGTGTGGCAATTGAATATAAAATCCCCCAAACCTCAAAACGCATTGATATTATTCTGACAGGCACCAATGAGCTAAATAAAAGCACCGCAGTTATTGTTGAGCTTAAGCAATGGTCAGATGCATCACTCACAGATAAAGATGCCATTGTATCAACCTACCTTGGGGGAGGTCTGCGAGAAGTTAACCACCCATCCTACCAGGCCTGGACATATGCAGCGCTATTAGAAGATTTTAATGAAGCCGTACAAGAGCAGGGCATAATGCTTAATCCCTGTGCATACCTGCATAACATGGTGGCAGATGATGTTATTAAACATACGCGCTACCAGGACTATTTAAATAAAGCCCCTACTTTTATAAAAACAGATGCTGAAAAACTGACTGGTTTTATAAAGCAACACATCAAACATGGCGATGCAGGTAAAGTCATGTTTGAAATAGACAATGGCAAAATCAGGCCATCAAAAAACCTGGCAGATAAATTACTCTCAATGCTGCAAGGCAATGAAGAGTTCTACATGATAGATGACCAGAAGCTAGTGTATGAAACCGCTTATAACCTCGCAAAACAAGCCAATGTAAAACAAAAAAATGTATTAATTGTAGAAGGTGGCCCCGGTACGGGTAAATCGGTTGTGGCGATTAACCTGTTAGTTCAATTAACGTCTGAAAGGTTAGTAACACAATATGTCACGAAAAATGCGGCGCCACGCGGAGTATATGAAAGTGTACTAACCGGCTCATTTAAAAAAAGCCACATCACAAACCTGTTTAGTGGCTCAGGTGCCTACACTAAAACGGAACCGAATACATTCGATGCATTAATAGTCGATGAAGCGCATCGCCTTAATGCAAAATCGGGCATGTTTCAAAACCTCGGTGAAAACCAGATAAAAGAAATTATGCAGTCTTCAAAATTCAGTGTCTTTTTTGTAGATGACGATCAACGCATACACTGGAAAGACATAGGTGAAAAACAGGAAATAGAAAACTGGGCTAAACAACTCAAGGCAAATGTACATAAACTGGAGCTGCAATCACAGTTCAGATGTAATGGCTCAGATGGATACCTGGCCTGGTTAGACAATAGTTTGCAAATAAAACAAACGGCCAATGAAAACCTGAAAGGTATTGATTATGACTTTAAAGTGTTTAATGACCCAAATAAGTTAAGAAAATCCATCGTCGAAAAAAATGGTAATAACAAAGCCCGCATTGTCGCCGGCTACTGTTGGCCCTGGGCCAGTAAAAAAGACCCAAACCAGTTCGATGTGATTATCGAACCCCACAACTTTAAAATGCAATGGAATCTCACTAAAGACGGCAGCCTATGGATACGCAGCCCGGAGTCGGTAAATGAAATTGGTTGCATACACACCTGCCAGGGCCTGGAAGTAGATTACATCGGTGTCATTATCGGCCCAGATCTCATTGTGCGAAATGGCAAAATTATTATCCAGCCTAAAGAACGTGCAAAATCCGATAGCGCAATTAAAGGTTATATCAGTGCACACAAAAAAGATGCAGATGCTGCAAACAAAAAAGCAGAAACAATAATAAAAAATACCTACCGCACCCTTATGACCCGTGGACAAAAAGGCTGCTATCTCTACTGCACAGATGAAGAAACCAATGAATACTTCACGCAACTCGTAAAAGAAGCTATTCAACCACAAACAAAAATAAACAAAGTAGCACAACAAAAACAAACAACACAAAGCCAACAAAACGAAACAGACCAGTTAAAAATAGAAAGGTACCCAGGCCTAGTACTTAAAATATTAAATCCTGAAGAAATAAAGCCCTTCGAAAATGCCGTACCGATTTATAACTTAGAAATTGCCGCGGGTGAATTTAGCCACGAGCAACAGGTAGATGAAACAGACTGGGTAGTGCTACCTGATTCATTCCGCCCGCAAAAAGGTCACTTTGTTGCAAAGGTAGTAGGTGAGTCAATGAACAAGCGCATACCAAATGGTGCCTGGTGTTTATTTAAACAAGAACAGGGCGGCAGCCGTAATAATAAAATTGTGGTGGTGCAACACAGAGATATACAAGATGCAGATACCGGTGCTTCATATACTGTAAAACGTTATAGCAGTGAGAAAATGCAAGAAGATGATGAGTGGCGGCATAGTCGAATTGTATTGAAGCCTGAGAGTTATATGGAAGGGTATGAGGATTTGGTGTTTGAGAATGATGCTGCTGCTGGTGAGTTGCGGGTGGTTGGTGAGTTTGTGGCGGTGCTATAGAAAAAGCAGATAAGTCGAATTGATTATTAATAGAACTCTTAAAATAATATTTAGCGGTTTTAGGGTTATTAGATAATTAGGTCTAAAGAAATTATAAATCTAATCAAGGAAATAAACGATGGGAGAAACAAGTGCTATTTCGCAAATGGCGGAAAAAGTATCTGATGATATATTTTCAGTGTTCAAATGGGATAAAAAAGGTCCGGTAAATATAAATTGGGAATGCGTAAATCAAGAAGAGCATGGAAGAAGCAGTCATCCAAGTGACGTGGTGTTTTCTTATGTTGAGCCATATGAGAATGTAAGGACATATATTAATTGTGACTTGAAAAGTTATGCGAAAAAATCAATTGGGAAATATAGTGTAAGCAATGCAATAATGAATTTGTCTGAATCTGTAACCTGTGCAAATCTAAGTTCAGAGTGGCAAGATAATTATATGGCTAGTGGTGATAATACACAAATACATGGAATGTTGTTTGTATATAATCATGACGGAGAATATGATAGTGATTTTGATAGTTACCTGAAAAAAACCAAATGGAAAGACCTTGATCTGTGTGAAGGTTCAAGGGTGTATGTTGTTTCTCCGTACGATGTATGTTACTTGGCTACAGTTGCTACGGATATAAAGTTATTTCTAGCAAGTAAAAAAATATTTAATGATTCCGACTATGCATATTATTATCCAAACTTAGAAAGGAAACCATTTTTGATGAAATCTAGTTGCGCGCCAGCTACATTGGAAATGTTGTTAGGTCCTATAATAGTTGTCAAATATAAATATTTTGATGGTAATAATGAGAAGAATGGTTTAACAATATATTATAAGAAAACGGGTGAATCGCGAGATGAGTTCTTGTACTTATTTGATTATTTGTTCCATTATCAGCTGCTGAATGATTTTACTGATATCGAATTCAAGCTACCTAATTCAGCAAATATAGCAGCTGCAAGCTTTAATCATGCAAAAGAAGCGTATGTAGAATCATTGGGCGAGGATGCAACATCAGCAATTAAAGATAGGCTTGAGAATATAAAATATAGCTCTGTTTCAACTTTTGTTAATAGGTATTCAGAAATAGAAATAGGTATGGAATATGATAAATAAAAATAAAGAGATTAATTTTATTAACGACAAGGATGTTTATGATGGACTTATTTCGTCACGGTTAAAGATAACTCAAGACTTACTTCATGAAATACTTATTGAACGAGGCGTCATTGTTTCGCCAAGAGAGGATAGAGATGAGTTGGTGAGTTATATATCAATGCTAAGTAATGATTTGTATGATATTGATTTTCTTATAGCTCAATTGGAACCGCCGTCTAGAAAAGAAAAAATGACATCATTTGATTTGTCGGTAGATCTTAGCAAAGATGAAGTGAGGAAGTTATTTAAAGATATACAGAAAGAAAGTCAAAATATTAATGACGTATACTCGTTTGGTTCGACTGGAAAAGAAAGCAAAGTTAAAGTTAATGTAGAGCATGAAGAGCGTGATTTATCAAGGACTAGGTTAAGGCAAAGGAAAATTGTTGAATCAGATATAGAGATAGAAATATCTGATAATAATATTAGGGTTAGAGGGCCGTCTAATGAAAAAACAACTGAAATTACAGAAAAATTCATAAGCAAGGTGTCGGTATACAAAAAGATAGAGCCGGTTGTTAAAGCTATTGATATATCTAGTTTTGATTCCAACGAAAGAACGAAGTTCTTTATAAAATTAATCGATGGTTTAGAAGGGTTTTCTCTTAAGGATGTAATAAAGGTAAGTGTCGATTCAAAAGAGAATTTAAAGATTAGATCTGGTTGTGTTATCGATGAAACTGGTGTTGATGAAATTGAAGAAGAGCAAGAGGTGTTAGGGGTTCTTAAAAATGCAATACTGTCAGGTGAGTCTTTATTGTCATCCCCAGAGTACCAAGAGCTAAAGAAGAGAGGTTTCTATATAACCAAAATAATTTGGAAATCCTCTGAAGTTAAACTTGATGGTTCATTGGTTGTGTTTGAGGCTGCAATAGGAGATATCCCAGTTGGGAAAAAATTTATATATAATGTTTTAGGTAGTCATAATTCAACAAAAGAAGGCTATACAAAGACTAGAAGGCCAATTTCTTCTGATGATAGAGATAGATATATTTCTGCTTTAGAAAATGCTGCATATAAAGTAATGGATAAAATAATGACTGGTAAGGGTGGGTAACATGATTAAGCGTTATCAGTGGTATAGATTAGATCTAAATGGAGTTTCAATCAAGCAGTTCGCTGATAAATTAAAAGACTGCCCTTATAAAGACGAAAAAGGCGATGGTTTTTTGTTAGAGCAAATAAGGCCTGGTTCTTTGAGGGCGAAATATGTTAATAAGAAAGTGTATGAAGAAATAGTTTTGGCACCTGATGGGTCTGAAATTATATATGAGAGGCTTGCTTATGATACTACTGAATTTATGGTATCAAAAGCGATACCAGGCATCATGTTTATAAATCCCTCAAGATCTATCTCTCATGTAATAACAAAAATATCAAAATTAACAGAGTATAGTGTCGCGATATCAGATATTGAAATAAGTGTAAATAGTTGGCTTAATATACTTAATCGTGAGTTCAAAGGGATTAATGTTAATTCTCTTATTTGTTCTGATATTGAAATTGATAAAAATGTGACGGCTAAAATACAAATGAAAGGTGATAGAGATGTGCGTAAGTACCTTAAAGGATATCTTGGTGGTAAAAAGTCAACTCTAGATAAAGCTATTTTTATACTTGAAGGTGATACATCAAGAAAGATAGAAATCAGGCGTAAAGCTACTGCTGTATTTGATGATGGATACGAAAGGGAGAATTTAAAGGTTTTAAATAATTCATTTATTGAGCTAATGTAGTTACATGAATATATAAAACCATTTTCTTATAAGTGGGGTTAGAGTAATAATTTCAGTGTGAGTGTTTGGGATTTACATAGCACCTGATTATTGCTACACGCTTACTATGCATCAAATGATCAATAAATGGTTCTATAAATTTGGTATGCTCTATGATAATAAAGGCAATTTAAGTTGATAATATCTTCAATTCATATTAAAGGTTTTCGTAATTTCAGTGATGCGTTAGTTAATTTTGATAATAGTAGCCTTATTATTGGTGCTAATGACGTTGGTAAGAGCAATATGTTACATGCTCTTCGTTTGCTTCTTGATAAAAGCCTATCAGATCTTGATATAGAACCATCTGAGCTCGATTTTCATTTGGCACCTGATGGTGCTAGCGAAGAGCTGCAAATTACAATCCACTTTAGTCAAATTATAGAGGATTCTGTTATATCAATACTAAAGGGATATATTAGTGATGGGGGTGAGGCTTATTTGCGTTATGAAGCCAAGAAAAGTGAACTTGAATATAAACTCTACTTAGGTCATGACTTGGAAGGAATGGAAGTGATTAATAGCAGGTTTTATCTAAAATATATGAGTCTGCGCTTTATACACTCTCAAAGAGATCTTCATAAGTTTATACAAAGAGAAAAGCGCCAGTTATTAAATATCGCACAAAAGAATCTTACAGATGATCAAGCTGAAGAAGATGCTGATCTATTGGATGAAATTAGCAGTGATCTTGTTGGAATTAATGAAAAGATTACCCAGCTATATTATGTTAATAACGCTACTGAAGATGTAAATAAAGAGTTAAAAAAATTGGCTCATCATTATTCGGATTATGCTGTCCAATTAGACTCAGGGGCGATTGAAGTAAATCAATTTATTGAAAAGTTACAACTTGGTGCGAGATCAAATGGTCAAGCCCTAATGTTAGGTGGGGACGGACGCAACAATCAAATTCTTCTTGCTTTATGGAAAGCGAAAAGTGAAAGAGAAAATGATTTGAGTAGTGAGGTTGTATTCTATGTAGTTGAAGAACCTGAGGCGCATTTACATCCTCATCAACAGCGAAAGCTAGCTGAGTATCTTATTGAAGACTTGCCTGGACAATCAATTATATCTACTCATTCCCCACAAATTGCGGCAAATTTTTCACCGAACTCAATTATTAGGATTTTTCGAGATGGTGTAGCTTCTGTTGCAGCGAGTAGTGGTTGTTCTGATTGTATAGCAAGCAGTTGGGATGATATGGGTTATCGAATCAGTGTTCTTCCGTCTGAAGTGTTCTTCTCCAATGCTGTATTTCTTGTTGAGGGGCCTTCAGAAATGTTGTTTTACCGTGAGCTTTCCAAACAGTTAGATATTGATCTCGACTTTTTAAATATTTCACTTCTTTCAGTAGATGGGGTAGCTTTTGGAGTATACATCGCAATACTTGAATCGCTTCAGATACCATGGGTAATGCGTACCGATAATGATGTATCCAAAGTAAGTAAAAAAGAACTTTGGCAGTATGCCGGCATAAATCGTTGTTTAAAAATAGCTGGTGAAGACTTATTTGAGCATAAAAACGAAATATTTGATTCGGCATACGTTGTAGAGAGTGGTGAGTGGGAGGCTGTTTCTGATTTAGTAAATGAAAAGGGTATATTTATATCCAAGATAGACCTCGAAGTAGATTTAGTTGAGGAGTTCGTAGATAGTGTTTTAATGAGTACTGGAAAAAAATCGGCAAAATTGGCCGTAAAGTATCTCCAAAATAAGAAAGCTATCAGAATGCGTAATTTACTAAAAGATGAAAGGAAAAATATGACTAAACTTCGTGATGGCGAGCTAGCTAAACCTCTGCATTATATAAAGAGTATCGTTCTTAGTGCATAATTTATATGTCTGAAATTATACTTACTAAGCAACAAAAAACCGCTATTGAGTTCGAAGAGAGTATGGTTGTTACGGCGTGCCCAGGTAGTGGGAAGACTACAGTTGTAGTAGAAAAAATTCGAAATATTGTACAAAAAATAGAGTCTTATGAAGGAATAATTGCGATAACATTTACAGTTAAAGCTAGTCAAGAATTAAAGAAGCGTTGTCGTATTAATGGTTTCGATACAAGGCAGAGTGTTTTTGGAACTATTGATAGTTTCTGTCTTAAGGAGATAATTTATCCGTTTATAGGGCAACTATGGGGTGGTTCACCTACATCATGTACTGTATTAAAAAAATTAACAGATGATCAAAGGAAAAATATTTCCCAAGATTATATATCGCCTAATTTGCAGGATATTTATACAGATCTTGTTGAGTTCAGAACACTCTATCAAAACAATATTCTCTGGATGGGGTCTTTTTCTGCAATAGCTCTATACGTTCTTAGAGAATCTCATGCTGCAAGAAGATATATGAAATCAAAATTTACACATGTGTTCATTGATGAATATCAAGATACGTCGGAGGTTCAACACGAATTGTTTTTAGAGCTTGTAGAAATGGGGTTGATAGGCACTGCTGTGGGAGATGCTGATCAATCAATTTATGCGTTTAGAGGTAGTGATCCAAAGTACCTTAATAATCTTAAGCTTAAATCTAAAATATTTACATCATTTGTTATTGATATAAATCATCGATCGCATTCATCTATTGTTAATTATGCTTCACGACTTCTAGATTCAGAATGTGAGCTTCTAGAATATGATACTAATGATATTCGGATGGCTCGTAGATTCTTGGTCGGTAACGCAAGTAATGCGGCTGCGGTTGTTTCAACATGGATAGAAGGGTGGGTACGCGATGGTAAGGTTGCTTCTGCTTCAGAGATTGGTGTGCTTGCAAAGAAAGAAGATACTTTAAAGATAGTGTCAGAAGGTTTAAGTATAAGGCATCGTCTCAATGTTGATTCACCTTTGAATTCATTTGGAACACCTAGTGCTGATCTTTATTCAAGTTTACTTGAGTATAAATATTTATCAATTACGACCGCACAAGAATTAATGGATACAATTTTATCTCATAATAGATATCTTTATCTTAAGAGGGTTGATTTAAAAGAACTTAAAAATTCAATAACATCTCTGAGAACATTAAATGAACCATTAAAAGTTATCAGCCTATGTTGTTTGATAGCAACTAATTTAGGCTTTGGTATTGTAGCTGACGAAGTATCTGCTCTTGATGAAATATTATTTGATGACATGTTGTTGTCGTTATTTATGAAAAAACACACTGATGAAGTTCAATTAATGACGCTTCATAAATCTAAAGGTCTCGAGTTTAAAATTGTGATTCATTTTGATCTTGAAGAATGGTCTTTTCCTTATAGACAGTATACAGGGGATTGGAACGATGAACCTAGTTATCCTGATATTTCACAAGAAACTAATTTACATTATGTTGGTATAACGCGCGCTGTTGATTTATGTATCTTAATTAGAACTGAGCTTCGTAAAAACTCACAAGGTAGTTTTAAGAGATCTGATCCCTCATATTTTTTATGTTTGCCGCAGCTAGAGGGCCTATATAATTAAAAGTTTTAATAGGCTTGATGATTACTAACAATTATTTGTAACAAGTAAGCTGCAGGTCGAAAAAATATTAATATAATCATAAAACAAGATAAGAAAATAACATGAAACAATTTCCATCAGGCTTATACGACATTCTCCACACCCAAAAGCTACACAAGCAATTAGAGGATGCGGGCCTACTAGATAAAGTCGTATGGGAAAAATTTGAGCCAGAAGAATTAAAAACCCATTTCGCGGTTCCACTGGCACGAGAAATTGCGCAGTTTATTAGTGAAAACATCTTAGGCAGTAAAGGTAGCGAATTTGAAGCAACATTAAATAAAGCATTTGAATCACCTGAATTATGGCGCGATTTAATAGAATCCATTAAACCACTTTCTACAGAAGTACTGCACCA
>JASFYW010000094.1:0-4693 GCA_045046865.1 Woeseiaceae bacterium
AATTTATCAACGTCCATTTGGTGGTCAATCAAGACATTTTGGTGGTGAACAAGCCGCACGTACAGCTGCTGCGGCTGACCGTACTGGTCATGCTTTATTACACTGTTTATACCAACAAAATATAAAAAATAAAACCAATGTATATAGTGAATGGTATGCCTTAGATTTAGTTAAGAATGATCAAGGTAGTGTTGTTGGTGCCACGGCTATTTGTATAGAAACGGGTGAAGTGGTTTACTTTAAATCACGTGCAACGGTAATGGCTACAGGTGGTGCAGGTAGAATATTCGCATCAACTACCAATGCTCATATTAATACTGGTGACGGTCTTGGTATTGCACTTCGAGCAGGTGTTGGTGTACAAGATATGGAAATGTGGCAATTTCATCCAACAGGTATCGCTGGTGCAGGCTGTTTGATTACAGAGGCTTGTCGTGGTGAAGGTGGTTATTTACTTAATAAAGATGGTGAACGTTTCATGGAACGTTATGCACCTAATGCTAAAGATTTAGCCTGTCGTGACGTAGTTTCCCGTTCAATGATGACTGAAATTATTGAAGGACGTGGTTTCGAAGGCCCGTGGGGACCTTATCTTAAATTGAAACTTGATCATTTAGGACGCGAAGCACTAGAAGAAAAATTACCTGGTATTTGCGAACTTTCTAAAACATTTGCTCATGTTGATCCCGCTGTAGAACCCATTCCTGTTGTGCCCACCGCACACTATCAAATGGGAGGTATTCCTACCAATATTCATGGTCAAGCAATTCGTCTTGATGATGAAGGTAAAGATCATATTGTTGATGGTTTATTTGCGGTTGGTGAATGTGCTAGTGTTTCTGTTCATGGTGGTAATCGTTTAGGTGGTAATTCACTACTTGATATCGTTGTATTTGGTCGTTCAGCAGGTAAGTTTTTGGGTACTTATCTTAACGATGCAGCTGAACCAAAAGCAGCGTCTAGTTCTGATATAGAACAAAGTCTTGTCCGATTAAATCGTTGGGAAACCAGTGATAAAGGTGAAGATCCCGTACAAATTCGTAAAGATATGCAAAACTGTATGCAAACACACTTTTCTGTATTCCGCGAAGGTGAAACTATGGCCAAAGGGCTAACGATGCTTACTGAAATTCGCGAAAGATTGAAAGTAGCTAAATTAACTGATAAATCTTCAGATTTTAATACCCAACGTATCGAATGTTTAGAACTTGATAATATGATGGAAACAGCAATAGCTTCGGCTCATGCTGCCAACTTCCGTACTGAAAGCCGTGGAGCACATTCTCGCGTAGATTTTCCTGATCGTGATGATGAAAATTGGTTATGCCATAGTATTTATCAGCCGGGTACTGAATCAATGACGCGTCGAAAAGTTAACTTTTCTCCGAAGATGCGTGAAGCCTTTATGCCATTTGAACGGAAATACTAAGGAGTATAATAATGAAACAAATAATTTCTATTTATCGTTACAACCCTGACGTTGATAATGCGCCTTATATGAAGGATTATGAATTAGAAATTCCTGATGGTTCCGATTTAATGGTGCTTGATGCGTTAATTTTATTAAAAGAGCAAGACCCCACTTTATCATTTCGTCGTTCTTGCCGTGAAGGTGTTTGCGGTAGCGATGGTATGAATATGAATGGGAAAAATGGTTTGGCTTGTATTACGCCATTATCAGACTTAAAAGCAAGTAAAATTGTTTTACGTCCGTTACCTGGCCTTCCTGTTATTCGTGATTTGGTTATTGATTTGTCTCAATTTTATACACAATATGAGAAAATTAAACCCTTCTTAATTAATGATGGAAAAGATCAGCCAGCGCGCGAACATTTGCAGTCACCGGAAGAACGTGCACATTTAGATGGTTTATATGAATGTATCTTATGTGCTTGTTGTTCAACATCTTGTCCTTCATTTTGGTGGAATCCAGATAAGTTTGTGGGTCCAGCCGGTTTGTTGAATGCTTATCGATTTATTATCGACAGCAGAGATACTGCAACTGAAGAAAGATTAGATAATTTGCAAGATGCTTACAGTGTTTTTCGCTGCCATGGCATAATGAATTGTGTTGATGTTTGTCCTAAAGGGTTAAACCCCACTAAAGCAATAGGTCATATCAAATCAATGCTTTTAAACAGAGCTGTTTAATTACTATTTTAGACTAGAGGAAATTAATTTACTCTAGTCTAACTTTATAGTTAAATAAGTTGTTGTTTATTTTATCGAGTAATTATTCAAATAAATTTTAGCTGTTTTCAGGTTTAAAATTTAATCTATTGAATAATTACATTTTTTTTGTTGCTTTTAGCCTAATAAAGGAACTAGCAATGCCAGAAAATGCTATGAAGGCTTGGACAAAGTCTTCCTATTTAAGTGGTGCCAATGCCGCTTATATAGAAGAGTTATACGAATTATATTTGGAAAATGCCCAATCTGTATCTGAACAGTGGCGTGATTTTTTTCAAACGCTTCCTAAAATTGAGGGTGCTAATATTGAATATAAGCATTCTGAAATCCGTAATGAATTTAAAGTATTAGCGAAACAACCTGCTGCCCAGATAGTCTTAAGTAGTGGCGGTGATGTTAAGCAAGTAAAAGTACTGCAATTAATCAATTCATTTCGTTCTCGTGGTCACCAAAATGCAACGCTAGATCCGTTGGGATTATGGCAGCGTGATCAAGTTAAAGATCTATTATTATCTCATCATGATCTCTCTGAAAATGATTTTGATAAGGAATATAATCTCGGTTCTTTTGCTGTTGGCAAAGAGAATATGCGCTTAGATGATTTATATAAATCGCTAAAAAACACCTACTGTGGTGCTATTGGCGTTGAATATATGCATATTACTTCAACCGACGAAAAGGATTGGATACAACAACAATTTGAATCAGTAGAATCTCAAGCTTCTTTTTCTAAAGAGGAACAAGCTGAGATATTAAAAGGATTAATTGCCGCTGATGGCATTGAAAAATACCTTGGTGCTAAATTTCCTGGCGCAAAGCGTTTTTCATTAGAAGGTGCTGATGCTTTAATTCCAATGTTAAAGGGTTTAATTAATCAAGCCGGTGTGTATGGTACTAAAGAAGTTGTTATTGGTATGGCTCATCGCGGTAGATTAAATGTTCTTGTTAATGTGATGGGGAAAAATCCCACTAAATTATTTGATGAATTTGGTGGAAAACACGAAGATGCATTAGGATCAGGTGATGTTAAGTACCACCAAGGCTATTCATCCGACTTTATAACGCCGGGCGGTAATGTACATATAGCGTTAGCCTTTAACCCGTCTCATCTTGAAATTGTTAATCCTGTCGTTATGGGATCTGTGCGTGCTAGGTTAGACAGACGTAAAGATAGTCAGGGCGATATTGTTTTACCGATCACCATTCATGGTGATTCAGCTATTGCGGGTCAAGGTGTGGTGCAAGAAACCTTTAATATGTCTCAAACTAGAGCATTTAAAGTGGGTGGAACCGTTCGTATTGTTATTAATAATCAAGTGGGTTTTACTACCTCTAATCCACAAGATACCCGTTCAACCGAATATTGTACTGATATTGCTAAAATGGTTCAGGCACCCATCTTTCATGTCAATGGTGATGATCCTGAAGCAGTGATGTTGGTGACTCAAATTGCCTTAGATTACCGCAATAAGTTTAAACGTGATGTGGTTATTGATTTAGTTTGTTATCGTCGTCATGGGCACAATGAAGCCGATGAACCGAGTGCAACACAACCCTTAATGTACCAACAAATTAAAAAACATCCTGCACCACGACAATTGTATGCAGAACAGTTAGTTACTCAAAAAATATTTACTGAAGATGAAACTAAATATTTAGCTAATTATTATCGTAAATTATTAGATGAAGGTCAATGTACTGTTGAACAATGGCAGCCGATGACAGGACATTCTGTTGATTGGACACCTTATTTAAATCATCAATGGGATGAAGATTACGATAAAATGATATCGTTAGCTGATTTAAAAGCTTTGTCCGAAAAAATTAGTTTTGTTCCAGAAGAGCTTAAATTACAGGGTCGCGTACAAAAAATTTATGATGATCGTTTAAAGATGGCGAAGGGTGAAAAACTGCTGGATTGGGGATTTGCTGAAAATTTAGCTTATGCCACTATTGTTGAGTCTGGGAAACGAGTACGCTTAACAGGACAAGATTCTGGTCGAGGTACTTTTTTCCATCGTCATGCTGTTTTGCATAATCAAACTGATAGTTCTACGTATTTACCTTTACAACATATTTGCGAAAACCAGGGACCGTTTAATGTTAATGACTCTGTTTTGTCTGAAGTCTCTGTTTTAGCCTTTGAGTATGGTTATACTACGGCGGAACCTGAGGGTTTAACTATTTGGGAAGCCCAGTTTGGTGACTTTGCTAATTGTGCTCAAGTAGTTATTGATCAATTTATTAGTTCAGGTGAGCAAAAATGGGGGCGTTTATGTGGTTTAACGCTGTTATTACCTCACGGTTATGAAGGGCAAGGGGCAGAGCATTCTTCTGCTCGATTAGAACGTTATTTGCAGCTTTGTGCTGATCATAATATGCAGGTTTGTATTCCAACAACACCCGCGCAAGTATTTAATATGTTACGTCGTCAGGTGATTCGACCTATGCGTCGTCCATTAATTGTTATGTCGCCTAAGTCATTATTGCGTCATCCGTTAGC
>JASFYW010000095.1:0-6948 GCA_045046865.1 Woeseiaceae bacterium
TTGCTACACTGTTGACCTCGGAGATATGTTTCCCGAAGAACTTTCCACCTTTGCGCTAGCGAACCTAAAATATCGTGCTGCCTTTGCCAAACATCATGCTAATTTATTCGAGGCCAGTTTTTGGCAGCAATGTCCGCAAAATGTTGCTAATGGTGTGTATGAAGATGTATTTCCTTATCCTGAACATATGCGGTTTAACCATTAAAAGCGGCAATTAAAATTGAAACCTAAATTAAATTGCCTTGCTTGGTTTATATTTATATTGTCAATGGCGAATGTTAAAGCAAAGTTATGCTTCTTCATCTGTATTTCAGGCGTTAACCGTTCAATATCAACCATGACTAACAAGGATGAGTCTAACAACGTTAACTCACCGCCAATGGCGTAAAAGTTGATGCGACCTTGGCGTTTGTATCGAAACAGATAATTTAACGTCTCTGCTTGGTAATGCACGATAAAATTAGTTTTAGTCGGGAGGCTAAAGGTTTGATTTTTAACTGTTTCAACACCGCGATATAACGGTAAAAAAGCCTGACCGCCGAGTGAATTAATATAACTATTTTCTGTGTCAAACGTCCCCTCACTATAGCCAATACCTTTAATTTTAAAAGTGGAATAAAAATCTTTTATCGCCACGCTCAATTTTAGCTGTTTGTTTAGCTGCCAAGCTAAAAATATATCTACCGTAGCGCCGAAACCCTTTGTATTCCATGAATTATTATTTGGCCGCCGTAAAACATTAAAATCACTATAGAATTCTTTTAACTGTAAGTTACCTGAAATATTATTTTTATTTGTTGCCGAGCTGAAACCTGACAGCTCCCCTGAAATTTGTGATTTTCGACTTGTTTGAATAGTCCAATAACCAACTTGAATAGCACTGAAAAAAGAATTTGATTGCCACTCATAGCCCAAACGAATGCCATCACTTGCTTGGTGCTGTAATTTTAAGTCGATTAAATATTTTTTTTGGCTAAAAAAGCCTTTACTACGGTCTAAATAAAAAGCCTGAGCGGTGTCAGCATTAGTGTATATAAAATAGTCTAAACGATGCGCTAAATTAAGCGTAAAACCTTGCCATTTGGCACTTACACCTATTTCGTTTTGCGTAAAAGCATTACTAGCACTATCTGTTGGTGGTGTTTGCCACTTATCTTTAATAAGTTGCTTAATCGGCAGTATATTACTAAACGACTCACTGGTGATATAACTGTTAAGCACTATTTCGGTACTTGCTTTATTTTCAGCGCAAACAGTATTGGCCTCTATAATTAAACAGAGGGCTAAAAAAGGAAGATAAATTGTTTTCAATATGTCGGTTAATCCAATGTATAAGGAAAAAATAAACTTACCCCCCAATCTTACGGTGAGATCATTTAGCGTCGTATTTTAGACTAAGTATCTCTTTAAGTTTTCGCATTGAAATTGGCTCTGTTGGCATAATGGCTCTTTAATAGAAAATGGAGTTAACATTATGCAGTTTTTAACAAAGCAAAATGGCGGTATTGAAGTGTTCATTTGACGTTAAATTAACTAAAAATAGTGATCAGCATTCATGCAAATATTCAGTGCTCAAAGCGAATGTTGAGTTATCATTATTGGTTATTTATAAATGCAAAGAAATAGGCTTGTACTACTTTAATGATTAATACTATAATTTATTTGTAATTCAATAAGTAAAGCGGCTAACAGTGAGTGAAATATTACCTATGAGCCCTGCAGTATATCGAGAAAGAGGTTTTAAATTTTTCTTCTTTTCAAACGAAGAGCAACGAATGCATGTTCACATTGTTGAAACACCAAAATTGTTGGTCAAGAAGGAGAAGCTAAGTTTTGGATTGAACCTAACATTGAATAAGCTAAAAGTTATAGCTTATCGGGAACAGAGCTCGGTAAATTAGAAAATAGCGTTAAGGAGCATAAAGATGAAATCATTGCAGCGTGGCATAAGCACTTCGGTTAAGGTGCTGGGACTAACGCCTCATGGCTTGTGGTTGTTGGCCAAAGAAGAAGAGCATTTTCTGAGTTACGAACAGTTTCCTTGGTTTGAAAAAGCGCCGGTTAATGCCGTGTTTAATGTAGAACCACAAGGTAAAGATGGCTTTTTTTGGCCTGACTTAGATATAGACTTATCAATGGATGGAATTGTTCATCCTGAAAACTATCCGCTAATAGCAAAGCATTAAATTTACAACTTAGGGTGTAATGATGGACTTATGTCTAAATTAAAACGAGAGTAGGTTAAGCTCACGCCATTTTCTGATTTTTTAGCAATGCACCATTAAAAGAAAAGGGTAAATTTTTTGATAACATCATCAAATCAACGGTTCAACAACGCGCCATGATCAAACAAGCCAAAGCAATTTTGTAATTAACTAAAATTTTCAAGACTTCGATGTAAGCTTGTAGTAGAACCATAAACTTTTCGGTCATTAATTATTAACTTTTAAGTACAAAATTTACTTGAACATACCTAAATAGATTGACTCAGATATGAATTAAGATAAAGTAGGACCTACTCAAAATGATTATGTTTTAAAGTCAATAATAGATGGCAACCTAATGGCTATGGATAATAAAAAACTAAAAGACATTAGTTTTTCTCAAAAACAAAGATTAGCTTTTATCGATTTTTTACTGATGTTTAAAGGCTCATTCTCAAGAGTCGACTTAACAACCAAGTTTGAAATGGGCATGGCGAATGCAACGCGCGATATTGCCTTGTACAAAGAGTTTGCACCAACCAATGCAGACTTTAACAACCCCTCAAAAACTTACATCCAAAGCAAAAAATTCAAACCACTATTCGAATATGACTCTCGCAAAACCCTAGTAAAACTTGCTAATAATATCAGCGATGGTTTTGATGGTGTAATGGAAGTGGCTTTTCCCGTTGATGCTCCAATGCAACTTAATGTTCCTGATATAAACATAGTGGCCAAGCTTGTTCAGGCGGTATTAAATAAAAAAGCCGTTTCTATTATTTACACTTCGTTATCTTCAGGCTCTAAAGCAAGAGAGATCATTCCACACACTATCGTAGATAATGGTCTTCGTTGGCATGTGCGTTCGTTTGATAGAAAAACCAATTCGTTTAGAGATTTTGTTATTACGCGTATTTCAAAAATTACCTTACTTAACTCTTCCGTAGATGAATTTGAAAAAGAAATTGAAGACAATCAATGGGTGAGAAAGATGGACTTACATCTAGTGCCGCATCCGATAAATGTTGAATATCCGCAAGCCATCGAACTTGATTATGGAATGGATGCCGGGATGTTACAGTTAACAGTAAGAGCAGCACTGGTTGGCTATTTGCTTCGTCGCTGGAATGTCGATTGTACCGAAGATTCATCTCTTAAAGGTAGTGAATATCAGTTATGGCTTAGAAACAGACAAACACTATATGGTGCCGAAAACTTGGCTATTGCTCCAGGGTACCAGGAATAGCAAATGATCAACGCACAACAACTAACACAATTTGGTTTTAAATTTGGCAGAAATGGTGCTCATTCTGCCAGAAGTATGATGATCGAAGAGCTTAAAGAATTGCTCTTTGCTCGTGATGAAACGGCGACAAAGCAAGATTATGAAAACGACATTGTTAACTTCAATATATTACATAAACCAACTGAAAAATCTCGTAAGTTAACCTTTAGACATTTAGTTGATTTATACGGTATATCTATGGAAATACCGTTGTTTAACATATTCCGTCAATGGTGGGAATTATCTGAACAAGCACAGCCGATTTTAGCACTTCAGCTAGCAGTTGCTAGAGATCCAATTCTTAGAAACTCAGCTAAGGTTATTTTACCTTTGCAACTTGGTGAACATTTACCTAGAGAAATAGTCGAGCAGCACTTAGCGCATGATGACCCAGATCGTTTTAGTCCTGCATCACTTAAATCATTCGCACAAAACATTAATGGCACATGGACACAAGCGGGTTACCTTGAAGGCAAAGCTAAAAAATACCGTTACCAACCCAAAGCAACCTATGTAAATATCGCTTATGCATTGTTCTTAGCGCATTGTCACGGGCTATCTGGGCAAAGAATGTTCGACAGCTTTTGGTGCCAAATGTTATCTCAAGATAAAGAGCATTTGTTTGAGCTAGCACATAGAGCTTCCTTAAGAGGTTTAATAAACTTTAAGCAAATAAGTGAAGTTATCGAAGTTACCTTTCCAAATATCGAGTTACCTAAAGTGACACAACAAGAGGGTGAAGAGTAAATGTCTGATCGATTATCTAAATTACTGCAAAGCTTTGACAGCCATATCAGTATTCCCTGGCCAAAAGCGGTTTCTGCGGATGAACGTACTATTTTTGTTGTGTATAACAAAGAAGATGAACTAAAACTTCGTGCACGAATTGGTGAATTTGAAGCAAGTTCAACGCAAAGTGGTCATCAATGGCTTCAACTTGATCTTACTCACAGTTTTGAGCACTGGATGGAAGAACAAGACTATAAAGAAACCTATTTTGAAGACCCTGAATATTTAAAAGGTCTTTACGAAGATTTTTCTGACGAGCTTATGCAAAGCTTAAAAGCACAGTTTATAGAAAAGCAGGACGAAAATGGTGTTGTTGCTTTACTGGGTTGCGGAGCCTTATTTGGTTTTGCTTCCGTATCAGGTTTAGTAGAAGAAATAGCCAAAGAAATCAAAGGGCGTTTAGTCGTTTTTTTCCCAGGTGAACACCAAAATAATAATTACAAACTTTTAGATGCCAAGGATGGGTGGGGATACCACGCAACTGCCATCACCGCAATGTCATAAGGAATAACAACTAATGTTAAATCGTGAAATATATCTTAATGATCCAATCACTAGCCTCTTAGCCAACAATGGTGTTGCTCAAGTTAAAGATGATTTATCCAAAGCCGCGCTTGAAACCCTAGAGTATGAATTACGCACCTTCGTTTGTGATGGCGCATATGCCGCAGGCATGGAAAAAATACTTAACGCTTACATCGAAAACGTAAAAAATAATGGTGAACAACCCGGTGTCTGGATCAGTGGCTTCTTTGGATCAGGTAAATCTCATTTAGCAAAAATGTTACGTGCTTTATGGACCAACCAAAAGTTAAATAATGGTGCTTACGCGCGTAGTATAGTAGACCTTCCTAGTAAAATATCAGCACAGTTTGATGAACTTTCAACAATTGCGAGCCAACATCAAGGTCTACATGCAGCATCTGGAACTTTAGGTGCTGGCGCTGGTGAACAAGTCCGTTTAGCATTTTTAGGTATTATCTTTAAATCGGCTGCTTTACCTGAGCAATACCATTTAGCACGTTTTGTTATGTGGTTAAAAGAAGAAGGCGTATTAGCGCAAGTACAAAATTACATTACCGAACATGCCAAAGTAAAAGAAGGTCGTGACCCATGGGAGCATGAATTAAAAAATCTTCATGTATCACCCATCATGGGCAATGCCTTACTTCAATCGCTTCCAGGTTTTGCTAGTGACGTAAAAGAAGTGCGTGACATGTTACGTGCACAATACAAAATAGTAGCCGATGTAACCAATGATGAAATGGTTACCGCAATCATGGACACGCTTGCGGTTAATGGTGAATTACCGTTAACACTTGTAGTACTTGATGAAGTGCAACAATACATTGGTGATGATGTTAAAAAAGCGTTTGACGTGCAAGAAGTCGTTGAAACCTGTAGTGGTAATGGCCGTTTAAATTCAAAATTATTATTCGTTGCTACCGGGCAAAGTGCCTTGTCAGGAATGGCAAACCTTAACCGTTTAATGGGGCGGTTCCAAGTTGCAGTGCAACTTGAAGACACTGATGTTGACTCAGTTATTCGTAAAGTAATTCTACAAAAGAAAGAATCAGCTCGAAGTGCCATTCAAACGGTTATTGACGAAAATTTAGGTGAAATATCACGCCACCTTCGTGGCAGCATTATTGAACATAACAAAGATGATGAAAAATGGATGGTAGCCGATTACCCACTACTACCCGTTCGTCGGCGATTTTGGGAAAAAGTATTACCCGCGCTTGACAGAACAGGTACAGGTTCACAATTAAGAAACCAATTACGTGTGGTACATGAAGCAACAAAAATAACCGCCGAAAAGCCAATTGGCTATGTTGTATCTGCTGATTTTATTTATGACGAAATAGCGACCAAGCTAGTGCAAAGTGGCGCAATAGGTAAAGATATTTATGAAAGCATCAGTCGTCTAAAAGGTGGTGATGCTGACCAAAAGCTACAAGCTCGAATTCTGGCGCTTATTTTACTGATCAGTAAATTACCTTCCGACATTGACTATGGCATAGCGGCAACAGCCGATAGCTTATCTGATTTATTACTTGAAAATATACTTGAAGGTACAAATGAGCTACGCGCTATTGTGCCTAAATTATTAACCCGTTTGGTTGATGACGGTCTAGTCATGCCAATGCAAACAAATAAAGGTGAAGAATACCGTTTACAAACAGTAGAAAGCCAAAGTTGGTATGATGAGTTTCGTCAGCAAGAAAATGATCTCAAAAATAACCCACAACGGCTTGAAGTTTTCCGCTCACAAGAAATTCAGCAATTTGTGCGTAAACAAGTGGCACAAGCAAGAATAACTCAAGGCACTGTTGCTGAGCCGCGTATGATCAATTTAGAGTTTGGTAGTGAATTACCAAATGATGCGGATAAAAAACTGTATGCCTGGGCACCTGAAGTGCCTGAAAAGCAATTTAATGATCTTGCTCGTGGTGCTGATCCAGATTCCGCGACTATTTTCATCTATATCCCAACAACGCAACGAGATGAACTTCGCAAAGCGATTGTTGACTTAAAAGCGGCTGAAACCACGATTGATGTACGTGGTACTGCAAAAACAGATGCGGGTAAAGAAGCTTACGCTGCAATGGAATATCGCTTTAAAGAAGCGAACCGCGCTAAAAAAACCATCTTGAAACAAATATTTGA
>JASFYW010000096.1:0-11121 GCA_045046865.1 Woeseiaceae bacterium
TCTCCCTCCTAAGGAGAAAGTCAGCCGTTCGAATCGGCTCGGGGACACCACTTCTCTTTATCAAAATAATCTCAACAAATCAGACGCAATAACACCTTAACTTAATGCATTTCGTTAAAGTTATTTATTGATTTACGTGAATAAGAAGAGTGATTGCTTAAGATTAAAAATCTTAACTCAGAAGTGCAGTAATTTTTCCAAGTAGGCGTTGGAAATCAACGGGTTTAGTATCGTAGTCATCACAGCCTGCTTCTAACGCTTTTTCTTTATCACAGGACATGGCATGTGCAGTGAGGGCAATAATAGGAATGTTTTTTGTCTCAGGATTCGCTTTAATCGCTTTTGTTGCTTCCCATCCATCCATCACAGGTAAGCTCATATCCATTAAAATAAGATCAGGTTTTTCACTTTTTACTTTATCCAGACCATCTTGACCATCAACCGCTTGTGAAACAATAAAGTCTTTTCGCTCTAAGCGGCGAGATAACATGTCCCGGTTATCTTCGTTATCTTCAACGAGTAAAATTTTAGTCATTTTAATTTTAGCCTAGGAGGACTAGTCATTAATATTAAGATTATCGACTCAATTATACGTTTCTTTAGCTAAAAGCTGAATTTTAACTAAAACCAACTATCTAAATACGTTGAGAGTATCGAATTTTAGCATTAAATTTATCCATCGGTAATACGCCAACGGCACGAGGATAAATACTGTCATTCAGATAAATCATTTCTTCTTCAATTTCACCTTCAGAGAAATCCTTATACCAAGATTTACGTTTGCCATTTTCTCCTGGAGACCAGCGGTAGCCGCGTTTTTTCAGTACATCTTTTCTGTCAAAGGGGGCGCCTTCTGCCCATAAGCGAACATCTGTACGGCGCGCATTATCCAATAATTGGTGAAGCACACGTTCGTCTGATTTAGGGAATGTTCGGCTTAATATTTCAATCCCCGCTTGGCAATCAATTGTGGCGCGGTGGCCTTCATAAAAAAAGTCATATTTATAGGCCAAAAATTCCAATTTCACCCCTTCAAAGCCTTCTTTATTCCAGTTGATGTCGGCAATGGAACATGCCCATGCTTTATCTTTAAAATCATCGAGCAGGTTTTCAACAAACGGGCGATCAAAACGTGCATTGTGTGCAATGACTATCACCGCATCAGCGAGCATCGTCGAAACTGCCTTAAGATCAATAGATTCACCCTTGACCATCTCATCTGTAATGCCTGTTATTTGGGTAATAAATTCAGGAATAGGAATACCAGGGTCTTGAAAGGCATTATATTCTGGCAATAGACGATAAATATTACCTTCCTTATCAAACTCAAAGGGCACCAATGCCAATTCAATTATGCAGTCTTCATCTGCATCCATACCGGTGGTTTCGGTATCTAAATAAATACCTATTTTAAGATCATCACTCGAACCCTCGTTATAGAATTCAACAGGTGAATAGCGTTTAATGACTTTATAGTCCCCAGTGGCAGTAAGTTCATCTGCTAATTTTTCGTTATGTGTTTTTTCCATAATATTCTTCTAATTAATACCTGTTTTAATTAACGTTTTTTGATCTCGAGTATAATTGTTCAATTCATTATAAGACTATTTAACCTTCACGATTAATAACCTGGCTATCAAAACCTGAAAATAATTTAGATTTTGCAGTCTCATACGTTTTTTTACTGATCACACCTTCCTTACTTAAACGTCGTAACGTTTTTATTTCACCAATGAGTTGTTTATCTTCATCTATATCCATATGACTACGGAACTTTACAATCCTATTTTCTATATCATTGATGAATTCAGAAAAAATATTTTTTGTTGGCTTACCGACACTTAATTTAATAATGGGAACCTCGGCCTTAAGAGAATAAAAAATTTGGTTTATTGATGACTGCTTCCAAAATTTAATCAAACTCAAGACAACACCCATGCCCCCAAATAATAAAATGCCTCCTAGATAGAGATTTTTGTTTTGAGTTAAATATACAGGTAAAAACTTTAGCATTAATAATGTAAAAACAATTAAAGCAACACTAACAATTAGCCATTTCCAAGCAATAAAAAATACTTTTTTACTTTTATCATGCAAAGAAAGAATATCTACTGAAAAAAACTGTTTCACTTTATTTTCTTTTCTAACAACTTGTAATTCGCGACCATCAACAAGTTTAATATGCGTTTCAATGCCAAGCGAATCTCGTTGCTTTAAAATAATGTTGTTCTCTTTTTCTGCCATAACAACCTCTTCATACACGAGATATTTGTAAAACTTAGTTATTTATAGCATGAAATACGCATAAATTCAGCCGACAAATTACTATAACTCTTTGATTTATATGATTGTATGCTATGACGTATTGATAGATAATCCTGATTCATCTATTTCAGAGGAACACCACGTGAATAAAAGCATTGTCACCAACAGTATTGCATTATTAGTCGTCTTAGCCGGCTTTATTACTAAAGATGAACTCATTTTTACCGTTGGATTATTTGCTCTTTCTGGAGCAATCACCAACTGGCTTGCCATTCATATGTTGTTTGAAAAAGTCCCCGGATTATATGGTTCTGGTGTTATACCGGCGCGTTTTGAAGATTTTAAACTCGCCATCCGCCACCTAATGATGGAACAGTTTTTCACACAAGAAAATATTGACCGATTCTTAAGTTCGTCAGACGGCATTAAACCTGATTTACATTTAGCCCCAGTAATAGAAAAAGTCGATTTATCCCCCTCATTCGATACCTTGGTCAAAGTGATTATGGAATCTTCTTTTGGTGGCATGCTCGGTATGTTTGGTGGCCAAGACGCATTAATTCCATTAAAAGAACCGTTCATGGAAAACATGAAAATATCTCTCATTGAAATGACAAAGTCAGATTCGTTTTTAGAAATCGTGCGTGAAGAACTTGAACAACCAGAAGTATTGGGCGATGTGCGTGAAAAAGTAGGATCTATTATTGAGCAAAGATTAGAAGAATTAACGCCTCAACTGGTAAAAGAAATTGTTCAAACCATGATCAAACAACACCTGGGTTGGCTCGTTGTTTGGGGTGGTGTATTTGGTGGCATTATCGGTCTCATTGCTTCTGTTGTTACCATTTAGATTCACTTCTAAACAATGGAGTTTATTGCACACCATTTTTCAACGGTTTTATTTACTCCTATAGAAATTTTCCTTATTGGTCTTATTTTTATTTGGACAGGCTTTGTAAGAAGTGGCTTAGGTTTTGGTGGTGCGGCATTAGGCTTACCCCTCATGCTGTTTATTTATGACCAACCCATTTTTTGGCTACCCATTATTGGCTTACATTTACTTTTTTTCACTTCGCTCACCTTACGTTCTCGCTTAAATAATGTTGATTGGGGTTATTTAAAAAAATCAAGTGTTTTTATTATTCCACCGGCGCTCGTTGGCGTGTTTGGTTTAATTACATTGCCCAGCCGTTGGCTCATTATTTTTATCTATTCCATTACTTTATTCTATGCTGTTATTTGGTTTTTAAACAAGACCATCAAAAGTAACAATCCATGGCTTGACCGTTTCTTACTTTCTGTTGGTGGCTACGTCGCAGGTACATCACTCACTGGTGCTCCCTTAATGGTTGCCGTTTTTATGCACCATGTTTCTAAAGCACAGCTACGCAATACGTTATTTGTATTATGGTTTATTCTTGTTTCAATTAAGATGAGTACCTTTAAACTGCTAGGCGTAGAAATACATTTTCTCACATCACTTTACCTTCTTCCTATCGCAGCTATCGGCCATGTCTTAGGTTTAAGAATGCATGAATTAATATTACAAAACGACCAGCAATTCAAGCGTATTATTGGTGCTGTGCTTATAGTAATAAGTGTTCTAGGCTTGTATCAAGTGTCGGCTTTAAGTTGAGGCTGTAGATTGTTATCTAAAGTGAATTCTTTTTGACTCTGAGTAATGGGACAAACAAAATTTATTTTAAAAGCAGTAAGTTGTAAATCCCTGTCATCTTCAGTTCCATAAGAACGATCACCGACTACAGGAAAACCAGCTTCAGATAAATGTTTTCGTATTTGATGTTTGCGGCCTGTTTCAATCGACACACAAACCAATGACTCATTATTAACACTGTCGTACTTTAATAATGACGCATGTGAAATAGCCGACTTGCCGTCTATCTCATTGGTAAAATTTTGTTGTTCGGGAAACTTGCCCTCAACAATGACTTTATATTGTTTATGAATAGTTTTATCTTTGAATAAGTTTGCTAATAACGTTGCAACTTTCTTTTTATGTGCAATTAAAATCAATCCAGAAGCAAAGCGATCTAAGCGGTGAACAATAAAGGCAGGTCGTTGAGGTTCTAAATGTTGTTCGACATAACGATTAATTGCACAATGATCGCCCCACTTACTTCCTTGAGATAGCATACCGCGAGGTTTATACCAAACACTGTAATCGCCTTCATCCGCGATAAGAACAGCCGTTGGAATATATTCATTTAGTACCGAAGGATCATAATAAAGATGAACTGTAGAGCCTGATGTGAGTTTTTTGCTTTTTCGGCGTAAGCGGTGCGTGCCTTTATTATTAGTTAACCAAACAGCCCCTTTTTGCATAATCTGCTTTATTTTTTGTTTAGAAAAACCCGTTTTAGTTGCTAATAAATCAACAGCATTGTCGTTGTCATTATCTACAGTAACTTGGTATTCCTGGGTTTCAGATGTCACTATGGTCTCTTTATTGGTAAGTTTTAGCGCGTTTTAAAGATAAGTAGAAAGTAAACTAATCATATCAAACTATCTATAGCATATACCACTCACATCCCTGAGATATCAGCCTATAAGTGACACGCTAATCAAACAATCATTTACCAAATGTATAACTTTTCGATTTACCTTGTTTCTGGATAGCCAAAGTTACTGCTTCGTTCATAGTGGCTACAGTAGATTTACCTTCTTCTTTTCTCTTTTTAGCAACAAATCTTTCTCGTTCAGTTGTCAGCTTGAGCATTTTTTCTTTAATTTTAATTCTAGCTTGCACTTTTTCTTCTATATAGTTTTTACGTTTGTCTTTTGACATTTTACGTAATTTTTCAGGTAATTCACTTTCAGCTAGATTATTAACTTTTACTTTGCCTGTTGTAACGGCATCAACTAGATCCCATTTGGAATTATCATACATTGATGATGCTTTAGCTTGTGCTCGTTTAGACATGAGTCCTGCTGATATTTTTGAACTTTTTCTATCTTGTGACTTTTGACGTTCATGTTTTTCATGGCCTCTTGCACCATAAGGAATATATGTATCATTTAATTGTCGATTCAACGTTGATATTTGATCATCTTGCGGAGCATCATAATGCGTGATTCTATGATTATGGTCGATACTCATATATTCGCCACCCGCCAAATGAGCAGCATCTTTCCATCCAGTACTTGCACCTTGATGAATATTTCCTGCATGAATCGTATTTACAACAATATTTTTATTTTTCGCTAAAGCTATCGCCTCTCCAAAATATACAGGGCCTTGTGTAAAGGGTTCATTCCCCGCAATAAATATAGCTTTGATGTCGTCATCTGAACGACTCCAGTTCAACTCTTTCACTGCTTTTTTAATGGTGTAACCACAATACTCACTACCACCGCTTGTTGTTAAAGAGAATAATGCTTCCGAAACTTCATCCAGCTCACTTGTTAACCCTGCAACTTTACGAATATACCCACTACCCGATGTTAGACGACTATTTCCATATTCATATATCGCTACCTCCAATCTCGGTTTAACGCCATTCTTTTTAGCTTTAGAAAACTCATTCACAATTTGCCATAGCTGGTTTCTCGCTTGATCGATCAATCCACTCATACTACTACTGGTATCAAGTAATATAGCCAGTTGAATTTTTGGCTTTCGGTCAAAAATACTGGCATTTACTATAATTGAATTAAAACTAAGTACCATTGTGATGGCGATATATATTAAACCTTTTAATTTACTCTTCATGTTACATCCTCCGTTAATTTTTAAATTCTGAGTAAATTCTAGGTTTAAATAACAATTTTCTGTAGGCACAGCGATGTAAAAATTAATAACGTAACTTTACATAAACTTTACATTAAAACCACATCACAGCAGGCCATAAAGCTGTTAATCTAATAGACACTTATGACAGTTAAAGCAAACATATTAGTTATTGAAGATGAAGAAGCCATTCGAACAGGCTTAATTGATGTGCTTATTTATCATGGGTACAACACTGATTTTTCTGGCGATGGAAATACAGGTTTAGAAAAAGCACTGAGTGGACAATTTGACCTTATTCTTTTAGATGTCATGTTACCTGGCATGAATGGATTTGAGATATGTGAAAATATACGTAAAAATGATCGAGAACAGCCCATTATAATGCTAACAGCAAAAACCAATGATGAAGATATCATCCAAGGTTTACAGCTTGGGGCCGATGACTATGTTGCAAAGCCTTTTTCTGTGGCGCAGCTCATGTTACGTATTCAAGCTGTGTTAAGACGTTCTGGTATAGCTCAAGAAATTGAACATGTTATTGAACTAGGGAGCATGAAAGAGCATATTAAAATTGACACAAGAAATTTATCTGCCTTAAAAAATAATAAGGAAATTCATTTCACTAAGCGCGAAATGGATATTTTACTCTACCTTTACAACAATTCTGAACGTCCCGTTACTAGAGATGAATTGTTAAATAAACTTTGGGGTTATGACAAAAATCTAGATATAGAAACACGTACCGTTGATATTCATATTGCAAAATTACGCCGTAAAATTGAATTAGACCCAGCCAATCCAAATCACCTGATGACTGTTCGTGGTGCTGGTTACCGTTTAATGGTAGAAAAAAATGTTTAATTACTCACATTGGAATAAAAAAAAATTACAGCTCGTATTAACCGCTTTTTTTTTCGCACTCGCCATCCCAACAGGAATATTAATCAAACAGTCATATAGTCAATTAAAATGGGAAGCTTTTCATCATTATCGTTTACAAGCAGAAGAGCTCGTTAGCCGGATTGACCTTCGTTACAAAGAAATAATAAAAACGGAAAGTGTTCGACCATTTACCGATTATACATTTCTTAACATTACAGGAAACATTCAAGCACGCGCCTTGCAACGTTCTCCGCTATCAAACTTTCCCATTAATAAAAAATTTCCCGGCATTATAGGCTATTTCCAAATTGATAATAATGGAGGGTTTACAACCCCTTTATTACCAACAACCGAGCAATTGTCACTCAATCAAGATTATAGACTGTCCAAACAGGATAAAAATCAACGTTTAAAATTGCAAAACAAAATTTATCAAATACTTAATGAAAATAAATTAGTTGTTCAATCTATTGTTGAGAAAGAAGCACAAGATGAAATAAATGAGCAGCTATCACTTCAAGCAAGCTCTCTCAATGCAGATAACATAGCACCTCAAACAGCATTTGATCAACTTCAAGACAGCAACCGTAGTAATACAATCACTTCCTCTGCAGCACAAGGTCGAATTGAAGATCTTAAGTTTAAAAAGAAATATATAAAACAAGAACGGAAAAGAAAAATAAGTAAGGCTAAAGAAAAACGACAACAAAAAAGATCGCGCAGAGAAAATAATGTTTTACCTGACTATCCTAAATTACTTAAAAAAGACAAAACCCTTAAACAAAATCAAGAAATACTAGTCAAGCTGTTTGAAAGTGAGATAAGTAACTTTGAGTTTAGTTTACTTGAAAGTGGGCATTTCGTTTTATACCGAACAGTATGGAGAAATGGACTTCGATTTATTCAGGGCATACTGATAAACCCAGAACTATTTATAAATAAGGTAACAGCTGATTCTTTTTATAAAATAAATGTATCAAAGTCAACAGAACTGACCTTTGCTTACCAAGGTAATATTTTATCTACATTAGAAGCCAAAGCGACTCCGTATACAAGCCGTTTAAAAATATCATCAAAACAAGACTTGCAAGGTACATTATTACTACAAAAAAACCTATCATCAACGCTTGAAAAAATCGAGTTGATTTTTAGTGTCAATAACTTACCCTCTGGCCCAGGAGGTCAGATCATAATATGGCTATCAATTATTTTGTTATTGATATTGTGTGGCGGATTTTTTATTTTATATCTTTTAGCATTAAAACAACTTTCTTTAGCCAGTCAGCAACAAAATTTTATTTCTGCGGTTAGTCATGAACTTAAAACACCTTTAACATCCATTCATATGTATGGAGAAATATTACGTGAAGGCTGGGCGACAGAAGAAAAAAAGAAACAGTATTATGATTTTATCTTTGATGAGAGTGAACGACTAACTCGTTTAATCAATAATGTTTTACAGCTTGCAAAGATCAATAAAAATGAGTTTCCTGTTGCTCTCAAGGAAGTAACAATTCCCGATATCATTGATAACATTAATTCAAAAACAAACTCTCAAATCGAGCGAGCAGGTTTCAAACTAAAATTAACATGTAACACTTCAATTAGCTCACATTGTATTTTAGTTGATACAGATTACTTTATACAAATAATGATTAATTTAGTTGATAATGCAATAAAGTTTTCATCCAAAGCAAACAAAAAACAAATCGATATACATTGTGATATTGCAGCTAATAACAAAGTTCAGTTTAGTATTCGAGATTATGGGCCTGGAATTAACAAAAAGCATATAAACAAAATATTTAACTTATTTTATCGTCCTGAAAATGAATTAACTCGAGAAACTGTTGGCACAGGAATTGGACTGTCATTAGTCAAACAACTTGTAACCTCTATGTACGGTGAAATTGAAATTCACAACAAAGAGCCAGGGGTAGAATTTATTATTACTTTTAACAAAGTTTAAATCAGGCTGATTAGTTAACGATTAATACCACTTTAATCTACATCGACAATAGTATAAAACCTGATATAGCACAAACATAGGATATATAAGTGAAAATCATCCATCTAAAGCCTCTCTGTAAATTTATTTTATAAAAGTCCAAGTAAACGGCTCATGCACCTGAATCAAACATCGTTATGTTATCCAATAACGCAAATTCTGAACACAATCATTCATCGTCAAAACCTATCAAAACTATAAATATAAACAATTTTACCTATATTGAGATTTTCAGCATAATTCTCCCCGTATTCAAGGCACTGCCACGTAGGGATTGTCTTTTAACCAGTTAAGATCAATTAAATAGGAAATTAAAATGAAAAATTTAGAAGGCAGTAATGTACCACAGGTTACTTTTCACACGCGTCACAACCATGAATGGCTAGATGTGAAAACGGATGATATTTTCAAAGACAAAACAGTGATCGTATTTTCATTGCCCGGTGCATTTACACCAACATGTTCATCTACCCATGTGCCCCGTTATAATCAATTAGCAACAACGTTTAAACAACATGGCGTAGACGATATTATTTGCATGTCTGTTAATGACGCCTTTGTTATGAACCAGTGGAAAAAAGATCAAAACGCAAACAATGTTACGTTTATTCCTGATGGTAATGGCCACTTCACTGATGGCATGGGGATGTTAGTCGAAAAAGAAGACCTCGGTTTTGGCAAACGTTCATGGCGTTATTCTATGTTAGTGAAAAATGGCATAGTAGAAAAAATGTTTATTGAAGAAGAGGTTGATGGAGATCCGTTTGATATTTCTGACGCAGATACTATGTTGAACTATATTGCCCCTACCGCTAAAAAACCAAATGATATAACCATATTTACACGTCCAGACTGTGAATACTGTGTACGTGCTAAAGCCATGTTAGATGAATCGGGAATGGAATATGAAGAGCTTATTTTAAATCGTGACTACACTGAATTAACATTACGAGCGGTCGCAGGTATATCAAGTGTTCCTCAAATATTTATTGATGGTAATTATATTGGTGGTTCTGAGAGCTTGAAAGACTATTTTACAGAAGAAAAATTCGCATAGAGATAAGGGGGCTTACATTGCCCCTTTTCTTTTTTTCGTAACAAAACGTACAGATATTTCCATATGTCCCCCCTATACTTAACATCACAGCACTATTTTAATTCAGGAAGTGACAATGGACAGTGAGAATCAATCAGAATTTATAACAGCATATCGAGGTAGCTTTACTTCAATGATGCGCTGGCATCATCTTGATGATTTTTGGAAGACCCTTAATGATCAAGCGGATGACCAATGGTTTATATATGCCGTAGGTGAAGAACCACCCACCCAAACAAAAACAAAGATTGAACTTCAGTCTTTTATAAAAGAACTCGACACCTTATTAAGAACAGAACATACCGAAGACTATTGCGGCATTGTTTATGCTGACGACAAACTCAGCCCTCAATTTATCAAAATTTATGATCCCAATAATCTAGGTGTGTCATGCGGGTTTAGTGATAATCCCCCGTTACCAGGATGGGTACTTTCAAAGCTACAACCTCTTGAACTAGAAACAGCCTTACGCCCGCCGAATAATCGTCGTCGCTGGTGGAACCGTCTCTTTTCTCAATAACAGAACCATCTCTCCTACATACACGCTTAAAAAGTGTGACATAGTTTAACAATCGCTCTCAAGTAAATAATTTATACTATCCGCCCAATTTACTGAGAAATTAGATTATGCCCCACACAAAAACTTGGAACGACGATGGATTCATTAGAAAATTCACAGGTGTGGTGACTGCTGAAGAAATTCTCCACTTAAATCTCATGCTGATACTCGTTTTTCAAAAATAAAATATGTCATAAATGATTTTTTGAATATTGAAGCACTTGATTTCAGCCAAGCTCATACTAAAATTTATGCACAAACTGACGACACTATTTCACTGACAAAAGGCAAACTCAACATAGCCATAGTTGCTATAAAAGATGAGCACATTTTATTAGCCGAAGCCTATAAACAACAGTTACAAAATAAAGATTTTAGCTGTGAAATTTTTCAAGATGTTGACACTGCAATTTCATGGGGAAATGAAGCTTAGTAAATGCTGAAATAAAATCGACTTTGTAACTACAGCAGAACACAAAAAAGGCCTACGCGTTAACGTAAGCCCTTGATTTGTATGGTGCGCCTGACACGATTCGAACGTGTGACCGCTCGGTTCGTAG
>JASFYW010000097.1:0-31105 GCA_045046865.1 Woeseiaceae bacterium
CCATCTCAAGAGCAAATAAGAGGATCTCAGAGGAAGTAAAGTTTTGAGTTTTAAATAAAGTCCATATAAATCATACTCTTGATGCCTCATAGTACCTCTGGTATCATAGAAAAAGTCGAGAAGGAGGGTTCGAATCCCTCCTTCTCCGCCATTTTAAAATACTTGAGGTATTTTTCCTTCTTGATTAGAAATATCAAGCAGGTAGGCTTAATACTCTACTTCCCCTTACCCTTATCCTCTCTTATCCTCTCGGGGTTGACATCATGTTAGAACGAACAAAAAAACAGAAACCATTACTTATACGTACTCATCTATGGGTGCAAGTTTTAGTCGCAATGGTATTAGGTGTTGGAATTGGATTATTACTGTCACCATCAGGTGTTGGACTGGTCTCTGATTCACTCGCTTATGGTTTTGCGCAATGGGTGGCGTTACCAGGGCAACTGTTTCTGGCTGTTATTCAGATGGTCGTTATTCCTTTAGTACTCTCATCAATTATTATTGGTATTACATCCAGTGGTGATTCAGAATTTTTAAAGAAAGTTGGTTTAAGAATAACACCGTACTTTGTTATGACGACAACGATCGCGGTGGTGCTCGGAATTAGTTTGGCAACATTGATTGAACCAGGTCATTTTATTGATTCTAATTTAGTGCAGGCCATGATCGGCGATACACCCGCTACAGTAACCGCGTCGGCTGCTGAACATGTGGACATTGGCTTGCCTCAGCACATTGTGCAATTGATTCCTTCAAACCTTTTTAAATCACTTATTGATAAAGATATGTTAGCGATTGTGATTTATGCCATTTTTATTGGGGTGGCAATGCTTGCATTAGAAAAACGACAAAGCAAACTAATTTTAGATTTAGTCAATAGTATTCAGGCTGTTACGTTGAAAATCGTTAACTGGGCGATGATCATTGCACCGCTTGCCGTTTTCGGTTTACTTTGCGACATTACGATTCGGATTGGTATTGACGCTGTACTAGGCATGTCGGTTTATGTGGCAACAGTTATATTGGGATTACTAATATTATTAGGCATTTATGTTTTAATTGTGAAACTTGTTTCAGGAAAAAGTCCTAAAGAATTTTTAAGCGCGATTCGTGAGGCTCAGTTGCTGGCATTTTCTACTTCTAGTTCTGCTGCCGTAATGCCTTTATCCATGAAAACGGCTCACGAAAAACTGGGGGTGCGTAAATCTATTGCACAGTTTGTTGTTCCATTAGGTGCCACAGTGAATATGGATGGTACGGCGTTATATCAAGTTATCGCGGCCGTATTTTTAACCCAGGTATTCGGTATTGATCTTAGTCTGAGTGATTTATTACTACTCACCGCAACGACTATTGGCGCTTCCATTGGTTCTCCAAGTACGCCGGGTGTTGGTATTGTTATTCTTGCGACGATTTTACAAGGCATTGGAGTGCCAGCCTCGGGGATTGCTTTGATCCTCGGTGTTGATCGAATCCTAGATATGTGTCGAACTACCGTGAATGTTAGCGGTGATTTAACCGCGTGCGTGGTCATGGATCGTTGGATAGGCAGTGATATTTCCGTGAGTAAAACGCCTCAACCATTACCAGAAGTGACTTGATATAATGTTAAAGAAGTCAGCTTTGAAATCATATCGCTATGTCATTGCTTTTAGTTTTATTCTATATGTTAGCAGCCTGCAGCATGTCATTGCTTTTGATTATCCCATGGGTTCTGTAAAGGAAGAGTATTGGAGTATCCAGCTTGAAAATGATTTTTTTGCTCGTTCAGGTGATCGTTATTACACCAATGGAGTCGAGATATCCCAAACATTAATTGGTGACCGTGTTCAGTGGCTTGAAGATGTCGCTACATCTCTTTGGGCCTTTGATACCGACGGAGAAATTAATGGTGTTAACTATAGAGTGGGACAGAAAATTTTTACGCCCGATAATACGGAAGCTACAGATCTCCTTGTTAATGATCGGCCTTATGCGGGATATTTATATCTAAGCGCTGCCATGCTTTCGAGTGTGTCCAGAGAAAATAATATTCATACTGGAAATCTTATTGAAGTAACTTTAGGCATTGTTGGGCCCAGTGCGCAGGGAGAAAATGTACAGAGTGGGTTTCATGATTTAATCGGTATCGATAAAGCGAATGGTTGGGATAACCAATTACATGATGAGTTAGCTCTTGGTATCTCTTATACTCGATTCTGGAAAGAAGTAAAACCACTGGCTTCTTTGAGCTATGGTATGACCCCACATATCAGTTTAACAATCGGAAATGTTTATACTTATGCTGCAAGTGGCATTATGTTTCGTTTTGGAACACATCTTAATAACGATTTAGCACCACCCAATATACGCCCCGGATTTCCGGGGTTATCCTTATTTAGACCAACTCAACAAAGTAGCTGGTATTTATTTGCTGGTATCGAAGGGCGGGCGGTCGCCAGAAATATATTTCTGGATGGCAATACTTTCAGCGACAGCCATAGCGTGGATAAAAAACCTCTGGTGGCTGATTTTCAGTATGGATTTGTTTTTCAGACAGGGGGGATGCGTTTCTCCATAAGCAATATGATTAGAACAAAAGAGTTCGAAGGCCAGAAAGATGAAACCAAATTTGGTGCAGTGAATATTTCTTTTGCTATGTAACTAGCCGCTATTATTTTATGTATGGCCGAGCAACAGATGCACTTCAGTACCTCCCCCAGTGCGAGAGTGAAGTGTAATTTCCCAACCCTGAGAATGACAAAGTTGACGAACGATTGCCAAACCTAGACCACTGCCTCCCGTCATTATATTACGCGATCTTTCTAACCTATAGAAAGGGCGAAATACTGTTTCGCGTTCTTCTTCCGGGATACCTGGTCCACGATCGAGGATGGTAATTAAAGGAATCTTACCTTGTCGGGTTAAATAAACAGTAACAGTTGTATTGTTGCCGTAACGTAAGCTGTTCTCAATCAGGTTGTGTAATACTCTTAATAGACTTTGTTCCGCTAATGACCAGAACCAACTCGTATTGAAGTTATCACCGACTTGAAATTCTATTCGAGATTTACTACCAGGATGTTGTGCCTGCCATTCAGCTTCAATCTGTGCAACCAAAGTAGAAAGTAGAAAAAACAAATCACGTTCCTGTAAGCATTCTTTTTTCTCGACTCCGCGAGCAAGTAGCAGTGCTTGTTCTAAGAGTTGTTCCATGTCATCGATATCACCTTCAAAGCTTTTAAGAAGTGAAGTGTTAATGGAGGCAGTATTGATTTCCAATGCAAGGCGAATGCGCGTAAGCGGGGTTCGAAGGTCATGAGAAATTCCGGCAAGTAGTGTCGTTCTATTTTCTAAAAGTTCAGATACTTCATTAGACATTTGGTTAAAGTTGCGCGCTAGAGTGGTAATTTCATCAGGGCCCTTATCCTCAGGAACCAGTAATTTTTTACCTTTTCCCACTGCAGTTGTAGCTGCGGTGAGTAATGCAAGGGGACGGGTCAACCGTCTTGCGATAATGAGAGCCGCACTGATAGCCAAGATTAAAATTGCAATGCCAGTAGCCAAAAGTGCGATGGGGGGGCGGGCACCGATACGTTGTTCTGAAAAACCGAATCGCAATGTTTGTTTCTTAATCAGAATATCGATCCATATCCAATCTGGTTGTTGGCTATCAGCACCAAAAGTAACTTTGCTTGACTCGCCAATGCGTACTTCCAGTGCCTGTTGTAATAGTCGTTGGTAAATATAGAATTTCTTGCGAGTCGGTATAGCCAGTGCATCTTTCGGTTTGAGTAACTTGATACCATGTGCGTTAATTAATTCTTCTTCAAAATCTAGGCGAGTCTCTGGAGGTAATTCAGCCCAGGTTTGTGCCGAGAGTACTAGAAGTGCAGCCAGATCATCGGCGGAACGTTTACCGACGGGAATCAAGACGAAATAGGCAGTGCTTGCAAGGATAAAGATAGATAGTAATAGCAAACTAATGATTAACGTAGATGCTGTTTTGAAAAAAAGTGTATTTGGAATTATCATTATTTGTCGCTAAATGCCTGATTTCGAGTTGAGGGTAAAACGATATCCTTGACCCCAGACAGTTCGAATGTAATGTGGTTTTGCGCTGTTATCTTCTATCTTATGTCGTAAGCGGGTAATACGAACATCGATGCTTCGGTCAAAGGGATCGTGGTCTCCTGCATTGGTCATGTCCATCAGTTGTTCACGACTGAGAATTCGGTTTGGATGCTCAACTAAGGCAATTAGCAGTGACATTTCACCAGTGGTTAATGTGACTTCCACTCCTTCTCGTAACAGTATTCGTTCATCTATATCGAGGGTATATTCTCCGAATTTAGAGAGATTCTCGGACAGTACTTGTTGAGTATTATTCGCTTCTGAATTATCTGTATAGCTAGGCGTTGCTTGATTGCCCCGACGTAGTACTGCGCGAATACGCGCCAGCAGCTCGCGTGGGTTGAAGGGTTTAGATAGATAATCATCAGCGCCGATTTCAAGGCCAATAATTCGATCCAGCTCTTCTCCTCGTGCTGACAGAATAATGATTGGGATAGTTGCAGTATCACGTTGGCGTATGCTGCGTGCCAGCGACAAGCCATCTTCACCCGGCAACATTAGATCGAGAATGATTAAATCCGGACGGTGATCATTAAGCCAGCTATTCATGGCCTCACCATCACCCACTGCAAAAGTGTCATAACCCTGTTCATCGAGGTATTTAGTCAGTAGCTGCTGTAGTCGTAAATCATCGTCAACAATCAGGAGCATTTCTTTTTGATTTTCATTACTCATCTTTATCTCACAGCTTACAACAATTTCACTGAAACATTTTGATACAAATTAGCTTTTGATAGAAATTTTTGTGAAACAGTTTAGTTGCATGATGGCTATTGTAAGGAGTCTTCTTGTTGAAGATTTTATTGCAGAAGGACGATAGCAAATTCAATAAGATCTGAATAATAGGAAAATTTAATGAAAACGAATAGATTCATTACGATATCGGTTCTATCGATGCTATTGGTTACAGGTTCCGCACTGGCGGATAATGGCAGAATAAAAGTGGCTTCACTAACGGATAGAAATTTCCATGATAATGCTGCACCAGCAAAGCATAAAGTAGAACTTGGCAGATTGCTCATGTTTGACAAAGCTCTCAGTGGAAATAAGAATATTTCTGGAGTAGGTGGTGTGTGGGATCAACTCGCCATGCGCTTGCAGGCAACTCCGAAATACGTGAAATTATTCATCGCATCTTTTGATGACATTAATCAAGCATCTGATATTACTTATGCTCACGCAGCGAGTGCTATTTCGGCATTTGAGCGTATTTTTTTGCGTGCCGATGATAGTCCTTTCGATAGTGAACAAGTTAGCTGTGATTCTGCCGACCGTTACAAACTCCGTACACCTTCACTGCGTAATGTCGCATTGAATGCACCGTATGGTCATAGTGGTTCATATAATTCACTGCATGCGATGATCTATCATCATATTAATGCAGTAAATAGAATTAATAACTATGTTCATAGTCAGGCCAAGTTACCTTCATACGCTGATCTAGATGAGTTGGACTTTATAGTCATGGATGCTCCGATAGATGTTGCAGAAATAGTGGCACACTCTGAAATGATGGGAGTGGATTTCAATCTTAAACAGGTTGATTGAATTGTGGACTTCTTGTATGCACTGACGGAGCCCAGCAGTGTGAATAATCATGATGATGTAGCAGCGATTGTATAGTAACGAGTTGTAACAAAATAAATGATTGTTGAAATTTTTAAGAAACATCCTTCTGACATGATAACTACCGTAGATAGGTGAGAGTTTGAAGTACCTCAACACGATAGTTTCAAATTAGATAAATTTTAAATAAAAGGAAAATATGATGAATAAAAAAATAACATTACTTGGAAGTTCACTTCTTCTTATAACGAGTACTATTACTTATGCAGAAGATGCAGCTGAAGTACAAACAAGAACCATGACGCAGAGCCAAATTGAAATGCAAACCCGTATAGAAGCGATGAGTCCTCAAGATCGTACTTTGTATAAACAGCTAAATGAAAATACTGAAGGTAATGCTAGCATGAACCGTAATCGAAATGGTGATGCCAGTGGTTCGGGTAACAAGAACCGCTATAGAAAAGAAGCTGGGAGCAGTAGCAGTGGTTACGGATCAGGTTACGATTCACGCCAGGGCAGTAGTTTTGGTGGTGGTGGCGGAAAAGGCCGAGGTCATTAAAAATTGTACTTTATATTTTAAAATACTGGGAATACCAGCCACGGTATAATATTGATTTAACTGTGGTTGGTTGCCATCATAGCCGTCGTTTTTGGCCTCATGACGATTAAATTAGGAGGTAGTATTTTTTTTATGTTTTGGGTTTTTAGATTTTATCAAATAGGCAAAAGCAATGATCTCGGCAACAGCAAGATAAAGTGCTTCTGGAATTTCTTCACCTAATTCTAAGTGGGATAGCAGGGTGACAAGTTCTTTATTTTCGGTAAAAGGGATATTGTGTTTTTTTGCGAGTTCGATAATTTGTTCGGCCAGATCATGGGTGCCTTTAGCGGTAACTTTTGGGGCATTATCTCCATCGTATTTTAAGGCAACAGCAAGCGATGTTTCGATTTGTTGGCTCATACCTGTTCCCCCATTGAAGTTTGCACACATTCAATTTTCTCAACATTTAGCCCGTTATAGTTAAGACGGCTGCGCAGAAAATCGAGATTATCTTTAAATAGGGCTAAGGTTTTGGCTTGCTCACTATAAAATTGAGTAGAAATATTCTCATTTTGCATTTTAACGTGTGCTTTTATCTTTCCTAACTCAGGAAAATCAAATTCTAATGTAATATTCCAAATTTTCTTATGCTGATCAGTCGCTTGTGCATTTTCATCTTGGCTTATTCGTAATTTTAGAATATCAATATCTTGACCGTCTTTAATCGGAAGCTCCATTAACCACAATGGTCGTCCAGCCTGATTTTCAGACAAATTTTGAAGCTGGGTCTGTTTTAAGTGAGAAATACCGCTTTCTATATTTTTTAGAAAACTTTGCATTGCTTCATCACGTTGTGAGATATTTTGTAAGCTGGCCAGTTCTTTCACAGGAGGCTGGTTTTTTTGAGCATGCTGAGATTGAAGCTGATTCTCTTTACCATAGGTTAGGGGGGCTTTACTTACAGCAGCATTATTTTGTTCAATATGTGAGGGTAACTGAGTTTTGATGAGCAGGGCAATACGGTGTAATTGAGCTCCTATATCCAAGCTCAGCTTATTCTTAATATTAGATGTCAGTAGTGACTCACTATTTTTGCTCGTATTCCCCATCATTTGTAAAATTTCTTGCTTGATCTTACTCTCAACAAATAGCCCGCTGTTTTGTAGTTGCGCTTTTAAATGAGGTGCTGTTTTAATCGCAAAAGGTGAGGGGATAATACTTAAAAAATCTCTGACAGCTGCATTAATATTCGCCGATAAAGGAGACGGTTTTAATGCTGGTCGGTTGGCAACATAACTCACATTTTTCAATAGCGATGAAACTGCAGATTCTTGTACGCGAATTTGGGCTAGTGCCTGTGTAATGAGGGGGCTGTGTCCAATGTGCCCTGCGTTTGCTTTTTCAAAGCTCAGAACACGAAATTGTGGCATCGGTTTTAGTTGATCAATCTGTAGTTTTAGCGTGTCGCCTATTTGTAAGTTAGTAATGTCGGGCTTTATGGTGTTGGCTTTCACGCCGTTAATATCTAAAAATATGAGTTTGTCTGACATTTTTGTAATCACAGCGAGCAGAATTTGTGAAATTTTCCAGCCAAAGGGAGGTGTCGAAGCGAGGTCATTTTTTACCTGTGTAGGCACGTTTTGGCTGATTGCCGTGTATATATCGTTTGTTGGGGGCTTAATTTCCATAATATTTTGTAATAGTGGCTTATGTTGGCCTATTTAAGCGAAGAAATGTTGTGATCTAGGAAATTTATGCATACCCTATATTAGCGGACAGAGTAAAATTTCCTACACTTTAATTATAAAAAGAACTATAGGTCTTAAACGGCATGAATACGACAAAACCTTGGTATATCCGTCATAAAATAAATACTGAAATCACTGGCCCTTTTCCTAGCGGGCAAATTTCACAAGAAATTTTACTAGGTCGGCACAAACTCACCGATGAAGTGAGCCATGATAAAGAAGTCTGGGTAGAAATAAGAACAGTGCCAGAACTTGCTCCTGATATTTATAAAGAAGACCATGATGATCCTCAATTCAATGATCGTCTTGCAGCCGCAAAACGCTGGGCAGATGAACGCCGTGGTGTGTCGAAATTAACTAATGATGATCGTCGTGCAGGAGAGTCTTTCGATAAAGCAGAAATAAAGCGTCTGCATAAATTGGCCAACCCAAAAAGTAAGGCGGTGAGTCCTGTTAAAACATTTATACAATTAAGCTTTGTTTTTATCTTGATTGCTTCTATTGTTGTACTTGCCTTTAAATTTTCTCCAGAAGCAAAAAATAAGGTTGATTGTAATACTCCGCCGCAACAAGCTGTGAATTGGAGTGGTTGTAATTTAAGCGGGATTATTTTATTTAGTAAAAAATTGATTGCTGCGAATTTAATGAATACGAATTTGCAAACAGCTAACTTACAATCTTCTGATCTTTCTCATGCAAATTTAAAGTTTTCTCAGTTGCATTTATCAAATGTAAAATATGTTAATTTTACAAAGGCAGATTTAACCGGTGCGAACTTTCATGGCGCTGATTTATATGGTGCAAACTTTAACCAAGCAAATTTAAGTTACGCTAATTTGAAAGATGCTAAAATTGATACGGCTAATTTTTCAGGTGCACGTCTATCTAATACTATATGGACAGATGGACGAACGTGTAAAGTGGGTTCAATTGGGGGGTGTCGTTAAGTGAGTCAAAGTGGATGGCGGTATTTTGCGTGTCTAAATTAAACTCTCTTAGTTTTGCAGCCTAACTTTCTCTATGGATGATAATAAGATTTAATTCGAGGTAATAATGACACAAGTAATACGCATTGGTTTTTTAACCGTATCAGATAGAGCAAGTCGTGGTGAGTATGAAGATTTAGGTGGCCCTGCGATGAAAAGTTGGTTAACCAATGCGCTTTCTACCCGTTGGGAAGCGGTTGCACGTGTTGTACCTGACGAGCAAGAACAAGTTGAAGCCGCACTCATTGAATTAGCCGATGTTCATGAATGCTGCTTAATTGTAACAACCGGTGGAACAGGGCCTGCCATTCGAGATATTACGCCAGAAGCAACCGTTGCTGTGACAAGTAAAATTTTAGAAGGCTTCGGTGAACAAATGCGTGCGGTATCATTAAATTTTGTACCCACCGCTATTTTATCAAGACAGCTTGCTGCAATTCGTAATCAAACTTTAATTATAAACTTACCGGGTAAACCTTCGGCGATTGGGGATTGTCTAACGGCAGTTTTTCCTGCGGTGCCTTATTGTATAGACTTGTTAGAAGGGCCTTACTTAGAAACGAATGAAGAATTTGTTAAAGCTTTTAGACCTAAGCATGCAAAAAAGCCCCAAGCGTAGTAACTGAAGAAGTGACTGTGCAGACAGAAACAGACGTTGAGATTAAAAGACAAACCTTACGTGAAATTATTTACGAAGGGAATGAACGGTTTGAAGCTGCATCATTATATTTTGGTCACGGAACAGATAACGCTTTAGATGAAGCTGCGTACCTCGCTTTTTATGCGATAAACCAAGAATTTGATACCAGCGACGAAGTGCTTGATCAAATATTATCAAGTGAACAAATTGCAGCAGTTAACCAATTATTTAATCAACGTATTGAATCAAGAAAACCCGCAGCCTATTTAACCAACGAAGCATGGTTTGTAGGTTTACCTTTCTATGTGAATGAAGATGTACTTGTACCTCGTTCACCGATTGCTGAGTTAATTGAAGATAAGTTTCAACCTTGGCTGCAACCAGAAAAAGTTAAACGTGTTTTAGACTTATGCACCGGAAGTGCTTGCATTGCGATAGGCTGCGCCCTCACTTTTCCAGAAGCCATCGTTGATGCCGCTGATATTTCTCAATCGGCCTTAAGTGTTGCAAAAATAAATAAACAAAAGCATCAACTTGAAAACAGATTGAATATTATTGAGTCAGATCTGTTTAGTGAATTAAATAATCAACGGTATGATTTAATCGTCAGTAACCCACCGTATGTTGATGCTGAAGATATGGCTTCACTTCCCGATGAATATCGGCATGAGCCGGAGTTAGGTTTAACTGCTGGTGATGATGGTTTAGCTCTGGTCATACCTATGCTACGAGATGCTAAAAACCACCTTAATCCCGACGGGATTATAATTATTGAAGTGGGTAACAGTGAAACGGCACTTGTAGAGATGTTTCCTCAAGTCCCTTTTATGTGGCTGAGTTTTGAATACGGTGGTGAGGGTGTGTTTTTGTTAGAAGAGAAAGATATTGTAAAATTTCATGATGACTTTGTGCTTAAAGCGGATAAATATTCAAATAAGAGTTAATGTGAAAATTTAACTTTCATTGCTGTTTTGCAAGATTGGACTTCACTTGATCTAGGTCAGTGGAATAACACCTAAAAAGAGTAGAGTTCCCCTCTTCAATGTAACCTCTAGGATAATTTTTGTGACAGAACTTGTTTTTAATACTGACTTAATCAAAAAATATGATAAGTCAGGCCCACGTTATACTTCATATCCAACCGCCCTACAGTTCACTGAAGAATTTGGCGAGCAGGATTATTTACAACAAGTAAAATTAAGCAACGAACGTAATACGCCATTATCGCTTTATTTTCATATCCCATTTTGTGACACCATTTGTTATTACTGCGGCTGTAATAAAATTGTGACAAAAAACCGTAAGCATGCTCAACCATATCTTGATGCCGTATACAAAGAGTTAGCGTTACAGTCACCGCTTTATAAGGCAACACGTATTGTTAAGCAATTACATTGGGGCGGTGGCACACCGACATTTATCAGCCATAATCAAATGACTGAGTTAATGCAGCAAACACGGAAGTCCTTTACGTTGCTAGATGATGATAGTGGTGAATATTCTATAGAGCTTGATCCAAGAGAAGTGACGCCTTCATCAGTAAACTTATTAAGAAAACTAGGCTTTAACCGTATCAGTTTAGGCGTGCAAGACTTCAACCCTAAAGTGCAGCAAGCCGTTAATCGAATTCAAAGTTATAAAGAAACACGAGACGTTATTTTAGCGGCAAGAAAAAATGACTTTCATTCCATAAGTTTGGATTTAATATATGGTTTACCTTTTCAAACGGTAACAAGCTTTAGTGAAACAGTAGATAAAGTATTAGAGCTAGAACCCGATAGGCTATCGGTTTTTAATTATGCGCACTTGCCTGAAATGTTTAAAACACAACGTCAAATTAAAACTGAAGACTTGCCCTCGTCAGAAGACAAACTTGCAATATTACAGAACGTAACAAACAAACTCATTGAAGCAGGTTATGAATATATAGGCATGGATCATTTTGCCAAACCTAATGACGAACTCGCAATCGCACAAAAAGAACGTAAGTTGTATCGAAACTTCCAAGGCTATTCAACTCACTCTGATTGTGATTTAGTTGCGCTTGGCATAACTTCCATAGGTAAAGTGGCAGACAGCTATAGCCAAAACATTAAGACCATAAAAGAATATACCGAGGCTGTTGATAAAAGTCAGTTGCCTATATTTAGAGGTGTAAAGCTGACAGAAGATGATATTTTAAGGCGTGAAGTGATTAATCAATTAATTTGTCACTTTGAATTAAGTTTTAAAGATATTGAACAGTCATTTAATATTAATTTCCCCGACTATTTTGAAAATGAGCTGATACAAATTAAAGAAATGCAAGGGGATGCGCTACTTGAGCTAACTGCAGAGAAAATAATAGTTAGACCAGAAGGGAAGTTGCTCATTAGAAATATTTGTATGGTGTTTGATATTTACTTAAAACAAAATAAACTACAGCGCTTCTCAAAAACAATTTAAAGCAGAGTCTTAATCGGCTTAGGTTTTGCAATATGGTAGCCCTGAGCATAATCTATCCCTATCTCTTTAATGCAGTTAAGTATTTCTTCGTTCTCAACATATTCAGCCGTTGTTTTTATTCCCATTTTTTTACTGATATTGTATATTGATTCAACAAAAACATGATTAATAGGATCTTTATGTATATCTCTAACAAAAATACCATCTATTTTTAAGTTATCCACGGGCATGTTTTTTAAGTAAGAGAACGAACTTAAGCCGCTACCAAAATCATCCAATGAAAACTTACAGTCGAGTTGTTTGATGTGTGTAATAAACTCCATTGCTTTTGACATATTTGCAATGGCAGCAGTTTCTGTTATTTCAAAACAAATATGTTCTTTTTTTAGTTTTTTATTTTTTATTAAAGTTTTTGAAATTAAATTCAAAACATAATCATCAGATAGCGATTGGCCAGAAAGGTTGATTGCAACACGAATGTCTGAGTTATGTATATCTTTATACTGCTTTATGAATTCAAATGACTTATTAATGACCCATTCATCGATTATCGGCATTAAGTTATAACGTTCTGCTGTTGGTATAAATGAATCATGCGAAATTACAGTGTCGTTATCATTCAGTCTAATCAACATTTCTATTGTTTTCAGTGTGGAGTGCTGAGCGTTAACGTTCATTATTTCTTGAAAATAAAGTTCAAAGCTATCTTCTTTTATTGCTGTTTTAATTTTTTGAATCCAAGAGGTTTCTTTCTTGTGTTTAACAAATTCAGCATCATTTGGTTCAAATACTTGAATGCGGTTACGCCCTTTGTCTTTGGCTTCATAACATGCTGCGTCAACAGAGCTCATCACTTCTGCTGCTGAAACTGTTAACTTATTAATAGGTACGATGCCAATACTAGCCCCTGTTTCAAAAGAATTTTTACCCCATTGAAATCGCGTGTCTTTTATTTTTTATTTTGAGATTGAACAGTTATCTAAAATAATAGCGAACTCATCACCACCTAATCTTGCAAGAATATCAGTTTGTCTTAGTAATGATTTAATTGTAGAAGCTATTTGTTTTAAAAACTCATCTCCCGCAGCATGGCCAGATGTATCATTAATTATTTTAAATTTATCAAGATCTAAAAAACAAAGAGAATGTACTTCCTCTCCATCGCGAGATTTTCTAATGGTTTGTTTTAAATGAACATCAAATTCACGGCGATTTATAAGGTTGGTTAATGCATCATGTGAGGTCTGGTAACTAAGGCGTTTCTCCATTGTTCTCATATCTGTTACATCACGCAGAACAATGACTGCTCCAAGAACATTTTTATCTTCGTCTATTATCGGGGCAATAGTGTGTTCAACTTCAGACTTTGTGCCATCTTTTTTTGTTAAGGTAAAGTCAAATAAAGAACGTTTAATGTTTTGGGATGATAAGTTTTTATTTATTCTTTTTCGAGTTATAGAACTTTCACTTTGGTAAATATTTAAAATGCTCTTGCCTATAACATCTTTACTTTTAACGTCAGCAAGCAACTCGGCTGTTGGATTAATGCTTTGAATTAAGTAGTCTTTATCAACGGTTATTACGCCATCTGCGATTGAATGTAATGTAGTTTGAGCCAGTTCTTTTTCAAAATATATTTGTTTTTCTGTTTGAGTTATTTTCTTAAATACATAAAAAGCGATGACTAGTGTTATGATAAAAATAATAAACGCAACGATGGATATAATAAGAATACTTTCATCTAATTTAACTTGTGTTTCTTCCACAGCTTGTTGGTTTTTGATATTTTGGTAGTCAATAATTTTTGAAATTTGTGTCAGTACATCATTTTGTGCAGGAATTGATTTATTGATTAAGAAGTGAGTGGCTTGGTTATATTTTTCTTGTTCGAGTAGTTTAATAATTTTATTTTGTAGTGGAACTGCAATATGGCTGAGCGTCCCTTGTTGTTGAATCATTTCAAGTTCTTCTGCCGCTAAAGGCATATCTAAAAATGCTAGCCTAGCTCTAATAAATTTTCCTGCGTAACTTAGGTATGCTGTATATACATCATCGAACTCAAAAGCATCGCGGGTATTAACCATTTTGTCAAGGCAAGGCTTCTTTCTCGTGCAGCCTGTTGCATGATGACAAGGTTTTTTGATTTTAAATTGTTTTCGGTGACAATTTCTTTAATGGTTTCTTGAGTTGTCTTTATTTGAAGTGAAATAAATACCAATGCGGAAAAGGTAAAGACAATAATTAGGCTAAAACTCAGTATTAACAAGGCTGAGCTTTTATTAACACTGAATCTTTGAATTGTCTTTTGAAAAAATGTTTTATTCATATTTGTATATTTGAAATAGTCTAACCATGTGTGCTCATTTAGGTAGTCGGCATTAACGGCTAAATCTTTAATATTTAAAGCATCTTAGTGATTATATTTTTAATGCCTATCGATTCTTGGTAGAATCTATAAAACCCACAAAATATAAAGTAAATTATGTCTGGAAATACATTAGGTAAGCTCTTTACGGTCACCAGCTTTGGTGAAAGTCATGGCGCAGCGATTGGCTGTATTGTTGATGGCTGCCCGCCAGGGCTTGAACTCTCTGAGGCTGATCTCCAAGGTGATTTAGATCGCCGTCGCCCAGGTAAAACACGCCATACGACTCAGCGTCGTGAAATGGACGAAGTTCAAATCTTATCGGGTGTTTTTGAAGGTGTTACCACCGGCTCGCCCATTGCCTTAATTATTCAAAATACGGATCAGCGTTCAAAAGACTATTCAGACATTATGGATAGATTCCGCCCTGGTCATGCAGATTACACCTATCACCATAAATACGGCTTACGTGATTACCGTGGAGGAGGCCGCTCGTCTGCGCGTGAAACCGCGATGCGTGTTGCTGCCGGTTCGATAGCCAAAAAATACCTTAAGGTTAATCTTGGCATTGAAATTAAAGGTTATATGGCTCAGTTAGGCCCCATTAAATACGATAATTTTGATTGGGATGAAGTTGAAAACAACCCATTCTTTTTCCCTGATGCTAGTAAGGTTAAAGAACTTGAAGACTATATGGATGCCTTGCGTAAAGAAGGTAATTCCATTGGTGCTCGAATTAATGTTGTTGCAACAGGGGTACCGCCTGGATTAGGTGAGCCTATTTTTGACCGCCTAGATGCTGAAATTGCTCATGCCATGATGTGTATCAATGCCGTCAAGGGCGTTGAAGTTGGGGCTGGTTTTGACTCTGTTGAACAAAAGGGCACCGAACACCGAGATGAAATGACCAAAGAAGGCTTCTTGTCAAATAATGCAGGGGGCGTCCTCGGCGGTATTTCATCCGGTCAAGATATTACAGTGAGTATGGCGCTTAAAGCCACATCGAGTATTCGTTTACCCGGTAAAACCATTAACCTTGAAGGTGAAGCGGTTGAAGTGGTGACGAAAGGCCGTCATGATCCTTGTGTCGGCATACGTGCAACGCCCATTGCTGAAGCAATGTTGGCATTGGTACTGGTTGACCATGTGCTACGTAATCGAGCTCAAAATGCAGACGTAAAGGTTGATACACCGGTTATCCCCTCAAGCCCTAAATAGTTAGATGCCATATTGGCGCCTATCGGGCTTTTATTTTTTCTATTTTGCCAGCCTCGGTGCACTCGCACCTTATTGGGGGCTCTACCTAAAATCATTGGGATACACCGCCGCCGCCATTGGTAGCATGATGGCCATTATTATGGCGACAAAAATAATCTCGCCTAATATTTGGGGTTGGGTGGCTGATCACACCGGTAAACGCATGGCCATTGTTCGGCTTGGCGGTTTGCTCTCCATATTGGCTTTTGCTGGTGTTTTTTTAACGACTGATTATTGGTGGTTAGTCGTCGTCATGATGGTTTTCAGTTTTTTTTGGAATGCCACCTTACCGCAATTTGAAGCCACCACATTTTCTCATTTAGGTGAACAAACTCATCGTTATAGTTCGGTTCGATTATGGGGCTCGGTGGGATTTATTGTTGCTGTTTGGTTGATAGGTTCTCAGCTAGAAGGCGACAAAATTACTTATTTGCCCATGGTATTAATGGGGCTCTTCCTTACTATTTGGCTCAGTAGTCTAATTGTGCCCGAAGAATCGGCCGGTCATTTGCAGCTAGAAGGGGAGCCTTTACGCAAGGTACTCAAGCGACCTGAGGTGAAGGGACTGCTCATTGTGTGCTTACTCATGCAGTTGAGTCATGGCCCTTACTACACGTTTTACTCCATCTACATGCAAGATAATGGCTATTCTTTATCTTTTATCGGGTTTTTATGGGCCCTAGGTGTGATTGCTGAAGTCCTTATTTTTATGCGAATGCATAAACTGGTTCCTAGATTTGGCTTAAAAAACTTATTGATAACGAGTTTGCTCATCGCTTCATTTCGTTGGATTGTAATTGGATTCTTTCCAGATATGATGCCGGTCATGGTATTTGCTCAATTACTGCACGCCGCTTCTTTTGGGCTTTACCATGCCGTATCCATTCAATTGATACACCAATATTTTGTAGGTAAAAACCAGGGTAAAGGACAAGCACTCTATAGCAGTGTGAGTTTTGGTGCGGGTGGGGCCATAGGTAGTCTATATGCAGGCTATACTTGGGACTTTTTAGGCTCAACCACCACCTTTATGATGGCTGCCTTCGTTAGCTTGATTGCTGCCTACATCACATATAAAAAAATACCTAGCTGAAAGCTTTAGTTTTAAGCCCGTTTGACGATACTATTAACAATTAGTGAATAGATACTAGGTTTAAATATGGAACAAACTCAATCACATGACGTGATCATCATTGGTGGTGGTATTTCAGGTACCGCATTGTTGTATCTGCTCGCCAAATATACCGACATCAAAGACATTATGCTTTTTGAAAAATATGCATCGATAGCGACAGTGAATTCGCATGGAAGAAATAACAGTCAAACATTACATTGTGGTGATATTGAAACAAACTACACCCTAGAAAAAGCCCTTGAGGTTCAATCTACCGCGAATATGGTTTTACGTTACGCTTTAACGTTAAAAAATAAAGATAAGGTAATTTATAAATATTCAAAAATGGTACTTGGTGTGGGTGATAAAGAAGTTGCTCAATTAAGAGAACGTTTTATTCAGTTTAGCCCGCACTATAAAAATATGCGCTTACTTGAGCGTGACGAGATTGAAAAGGTAGAACCTTCACTGATAAAAGGGCGTAAAGAAAGTGTCGTTGCTTTGGCTGTGTTAGATGACTATACCGCAGTTAATTTCCAAGCCCTTTCAGAATCATTTGTTGAGCACGCGAATGAAGTCCAAGACAAAAACATTCAAATCAAACTTAATACTAAAGTATTAAAAATTTCTAAGTCTGAACGAGGCTATACAGTCAAAACAAAAGATGGAACTCATCATGCAAAATTTGTTGTGGTGTCTTCAGGTGGACATAGTTTATTGTTCGCGCATCGAATGGGTTATGGTTTAGAGTATTCATGCTTACCCATGGCAGGGAGTTTTTATTACACGCCAAAAGTTTTAAATGGGAAAGTGTATACCGTTCAAAATGATAAGCTTCCTTTCGCTGCGATTCATGGCGACCCTGATGTTTTAGTACCGAACAAAACACGCATTGGCCCAACAGCCTTAGCGTTACCATTATTAGAGCGCTATAATTTAAAAACGTTTATAGAATTTTTGCAAGTATTTAAACCTGACATTAATGTGGTTAAAGCATTATGGGGTTTACTTAAAGTTTCAGACATTCGAAATTATTTGTTTAAAAATATTTTGTTTGAAGTTCCTATTATACGTCGACGTTTATTTTTAAAAGACGCGCGCAAAATTGTTCCAGAACTTCAATTAAAGGATTTAACCTTTGCCGATAAAACCGGGGGCATTCGACCTGTGATGATAGATAAGAAAAAACATTGTCTGCATTTAGGTGAAGCAAAACTCAACCCCGGTAATGGCCTAATTTTTAATATGACACCCTCACCAGGCGCAACAAGTTGCCTAGGCAATGCAGAAAAAGATTTAGATATTATTATTGAATACCTTGGCGCAAAAGCAGACAAGGAAAGATTGAATAGTGACTTGAAAAAAGAAGAGTAATGTTTTTATAAATTTATTCTTGTTCTATTTTTAACTGAAAAATAACCTTCTTAACGCCTTCAGCTTTCTTACTGATATTTATGACCTTGCGTTTAATCATGATGATTTCTTATTTGAATAATTTATCAATGGTTTCTAAAAGTTCTACGGACTTAACGGGTTTACGCAAAATAGCATCTGCACCCAATTGAGATGAAATATCTAAAAACTCTTCCATACGGCCATGCACATTCCCCGTCATAGCAATGATAGGAACGTCTTTATTATATGTACGCAATTCACGAATGAAACTAATGCCTTCCATTTCAGGCATGATGATATCGGTGATCACCATATCAGGCGTTTTATCTCGAAATTCTTTTAGACCTAGCTTTCCATTTGCAGCTTCTGAAATTTTGAAGTCGTTAATGCTAAGTAATTCTTTGATAAACGCACGTATCATGTCGTCGTCATCAACCACCAAAATATGTTTTGCTTTTAAGCTCATGCTGGTATTTCCAAGTAAAATTATATTTATGGTGTATTATAAACCAAATAACCGCAAATTTATGTGTCTATACTGATGATTTTAGCATGGATAACATCTCCATCGCAGCATTTGAAAGCGTATGTTTTGAATGCCAGACAACACCTAACTGCCGCTCTAAACTGACATCTTTAATTTCCAAAGTTTTTAACTCTTCGCTAATCATTGTACGAGGCAAAACACTCCAACCTAGCCCAACGCCCACCATCATTTTTATGGTTTCTAAATAATTTGTTGAAAGGCCTACATTAAGATCTAATTTGTGTTGACGCATTTTTTTTTCAAAAATTTGTCGTGTGTAGGTGCCTTTCGTAGGGAGTATGGCGGCGTAATCGGCCAGTAGTTTAGGCGAAATCAACTTTTTATTGGCAAGAGGGTGCGTATTATTCACAACAATATCAAGCGGATCATCCCACACTTTATAGGTGTGTAGAATTTTGGCAGGTTCAAGCGGTAGTGTGACAATACCCAAATCAAGCTTGCCGTGTTCAATGGCAGCACACGCCTCTTCAGAATCCATAAAGTGAATATCCAGCTCAACTTCAGGGTAAGACTGAGTGTAAGCACGTAAAATAGGTGGCAACCGATGCAAACCTATGTGATGACTGGTTCCTATACTGAGTTTTCCGCTGATATGGCCAGATAAGTTTTTGATGATGCGTTTTGAGTCTTCAACCTGCTGCAAAATTTGTTTGGCTCGCTCAAGCAGCGTATTGCCTGCTTCAGTCAAAATGACTTTTCGGCCAATGCGATCAAATAAGGCGGTATCTAATTCATGCTCCAAAGAAGAGATACGTTTACTGATGGCCGGCTGCGTTAAAAAAAGCAGTTTGGACGCTTCAGAAAAAGATGCCGTTTCAGCAACAGCAACGAAAGCATAAAGGTTGGGAATATCCATTTGATTTGTCTCATTTTGGTCAAACTAGCTATAACTATTAGGAATAGTTTATATGAAAATAATGAATTTGTGTAATAGTTAATATAGGCCTATATTTGCCGCAAGTTATAAAGCGACAAAGGATAAGAAAATGACCGGCAAGACATTATACGAGAAAATTTGGGATCAACATGTGGTACGTGACAATGGTGACGGCACGGCACTTTTATATATTGATCGCCAATTAGTCCATGAAGTCACATCTCCTCAAGCCTTTGAAGGCTTGCGTATTGCCGGTCGACAATTATGGCGTGTCGATGCTAATTTAGCGACGCCGGATCACAATGTCCCAACAACGGATCGTAGCAAAGGTATTGAAGGTATTGTCGATCCTATCTCGCGTTTACAAGTTGAAACCTTAGATAAAAATTGTGCAGATTTTGGTGTGACTGAATTTAAAATGGATGATATCCGTCAAGGTATCGTGCACGTCATTGGCCCTGAACAGGGGGCGACCTTACCGGGTATGACCGTAGTATGTGGTGATTCACACACTTCAACACATGGTGCTTTTGGTGCATTAGCGCATGGTATTGGTACGTCAGAAGTTGAACACGTGATGGCAACACAAACATTGGTGCAATCTAAATCAAAAACCATGTTGATCAGTGTTAATGGCCAAGTGAATACCGGTATTACTGCTAAAGATATTGTTTTAGCAATTATAGGTAAAACCGGAACAGCCGGTGGCACAGGTTACGCGATTGAATTTGGTGGCGATGCAATTCAAGCGTTATCAATGGAAGGGCGTATGACGGTTTGTAATATGGCAATTGAAGCCGGTGCGCGAGCAGGCATGGTTGCTGTTGATCAAAAAACGATTGATTACGTTGAAGGCCGCCCGTATGCACCAAAAGGTGAACACTGGAATTTAGCCGTCAAAGCATGGGCTGATTTACACAGTGATGCCGGAGCCAAATTCGATACCGTAATAAATATTGATGCCGCTAGCATTAAGCCACAAGTCACATGGGGCACATCACCAGAAATGGTCGTGGGTATTGATCAAAATGTACCTGACCCAGCGAATGAAAAAGATGATGTTAAACGTGAAGGCATGGTCGCTGCATTAAAATACATGGGCTTAACTGCCAATATGCCGATGAATGAAATTAAGGTTGATAAAGTTTTCATTGGTTCATGTACTAACTCACGAATAGAAGATATGCGCGCGGCGGCTGACGTCACGAAAGGCAATAAAGTAGCAAGTAACATTTTGTTAGCCTTAGTTGTTCCTGGTTCAGGTTTAATTAAGCAACAAGCTGAAAAAGAAGGCTTGGATAAAATTTTTACCGACGCCGGTTTTGAATGGCGCGAACCCGGTTGCTCGATGTGTTTAGCAATGAATGCAGACAGACTAGAACCAGAAGAACGTTGTGCTTCAACTTCAAATAGAAACTTTGAAGGTCGACAAGGCCAAGGTGGACGCACGCACTTGGTCAGTCCAGCAATGGCAGCAGCAGCGGCGATTAAAGGTCACTTTATAGACGTTAACGAATTGTAATTACCGGTCATTGCGAGGAGCTCGGTTTTTTCGAGCGACGTGGCAATCTCAAGCAGATTGCCGCGGCTTAAAAAACAAGCCTCGCAATGACGAGCAGGGGAAATAAAAATGGAAAAATTTACAAAATTAAAAGCAATCGTTGCACCGATGGACAGACCGAATGTCGATACTGATGCAATTATTCCAAAACAATTTTTAAAATCAATCAAGCGCAGTGGCTTTGGCCCTAACTTGTTTGATGAGTGGCGTTATCTTGATCATGGTGAGCCGGGAATGGATAATACGGGGCGTCCATTAAACGACACGTTTATTTTAAATCAAGCGCGCTTTCAAAATGCTAAAATATTAATTGCACGTGAAAACTTTGGTTGTGGTTCAAGCCGCGAGCATGCGCCGTGGGCATTATTAGACTATGGTTTTCAAGTTATCATTGCGCCGAGTTTTGCAGATATTTTTTACAGTAACAGTTTTAAAAATGGCATTTTATTAATTAAGTTGGATGATGCTGTTATTGATCAATTATTTAATGACATCGCAGAGAACGAAGGTTATGCATTAGACGTTGATCTTGAAAAGCAAACTATCACTAAAATAGATGGTAAAATAATCAAATTTGATGTTGATGAATTCCGTAAACATCGTTTATTAAATGGTTTAGATGATATTGGTTTAACCATGAAGCATGTTGATGACATTAAAGCTTATGAAAAACGCCGTGCAGTTGAAGCACCGTGGCTATTTAATTAAGCATTTAAAAATTTAAATTTAGGATATACATTATGACAAAAAAAATTGCAGTACTACCCGGTGATGGTATCGGCCAAGAAATTGTTGCTGAAGCGGTAAAAGTCATTGAAGCTTTAAAAGCCAATGGTTTAGATGTTGAAATGGAACATGGTTTAGTCGGCGGAACGGCTTATGATGAAACAGGTTCACCATTACCAGAAGCAACATTAAAACTGGCTAAAAAATCCGATGCGATTCTTCTTGGTGCAGTGGGTGGTTATAAGTGGGAATCTTTGGATATCGCAGTACGACCTGAAAGAGGTTTACTTGGTCTACGTGCTGAATTAGATCTCTTCGCAAACTTACGTCCAGCGATTCTTTACCCACAACTTGCTGATGCATCATCACTTAAACCAGAAATTGTTTCAGGTTTAGATATTATGATCGTACGTGAGTTAACCGGTGGTATTTATTTTGGTGAACCACGTGGTGTGCGCATTTTAGAAAATGGTGAGCGCCAGGGTTATAACACCTTAGTTTATAAAGAATCAGAAGTTAAACGTATTGCTGAAGTGGCTTTTGATATTGCACGTAAGCGTGGTAGCAAAGTGTGTTCAGTTGATAAAGCCAATGTTTTAGAAGTAACAGAAATGTGGCGTGATGTGGTTAACGAATTACATGCGGATAATAAAGATATCGAGTTGTCACACATGTATGTAGATAACGCTGCAATGCAACTTGTTCGTGAACCAAAACAATTTGATGTGATGGTGACAACAAATATGTTTGGCGATATTCTTTCAGATTGCGCTGCGATGTTAACCGGTTCAATCGGCATGTTGCCATCGGCTTCTTTAAATGCAAAAGGCCAAGGTATGTACGAACCGATTCATGGCTCTGCACCTGATATAGCAGGACAAAACGTGGCAAACCCACTCGCCACCATTTTATCAGTCGCCATGATGTTACGTTACTCGCTTGATGAAAGCGCATTGGCAGACAGCATAGAAAAAGCAGTTGATATAGTATTAGATCAAAATTTACGCACCGCAGACATTTATTCAAAAGACATGAAGCAAGTCAGCTGCTCAGAAATGGGCGATGCTGTCGTTGCGGCGCTTCAATCGAATTAATTACAAGGATTAGAAAATGAAAAGAGTAGGATTTGTAGGTTGGCGTGGCATGGTGGGTTCTGTCCTTATGCAACGCATGCGTGAAGAAAATGATTTTAATGATATTGAACCTGTTTTCTTTACCACATCACAAGCAGGACAAGCTGGCCCTAACGTAGGTAAAGATGTCCCAGCATTAAAAGATGCGAATGACATTAATGAATTGAAAGCAATGGATGTAATTGTTACCGCTCAAGGTGGCGATTATACCAATGCCGTTTATAAAGATTTACGCAAAGCAGGTTGGAACGGTTATTGGCTTGATGCAGCATCTGCTTTACGTATGGTTGATGAAAGTATTATCGTACTTGATCCTGTTAATAAAGATGTGATCAAAGACGGTTTAACGAATGGTGTTAAAACATTTGTGGGTGGTAACTGTACCGTCAGCTTAATGTTGATGGCGGTCGGTGGTTTATTCGAAAAAGATCTCGTTGAATGGATTACACCCATGACGTATCAAGCAGCATCGGGTGCAGGTGCTAAAAACATGCGCGAACTCATTTCGCAAATGGGCGCGATTAACAATAACGTTAAAGATATGAATGCCGATCCTGCAACTGCAATTTTAGATATTGATAAAAGCGTAACGGATTTTATTCGTAGTGATGCTTACCCCATGGAACAATGGCCTGCGCCTTTAGCGGCAAGTTTAATTCCTTGGATCGATGTGCCACGTGATACCGGTCAAACAAAAGAAGAGTGGAAAGCGCAAGTCGAAACCAATAAAATTTTAGGTCGCTCAAATAATCCTGTGCCGATTGATGGCCTATGTGTGCGTATCGGTGCAATGCGTTGTCATTCACAAGCACTGACGATTAAAATGAAACAGAACGTACCGATGGATGAAATTCACGATATCTTAGCTGGTCATAATGACTGGGTTAAAGTTGTTGCGAATGAACCTGAAGTGACGATTAAAGAACTTACTCCTGCAGCCGTGACAGGCACATTAACTGTTCCAGTTGGCCGCATGCGAAAACTCTCTATGGGTGATGATTACTTATCGGCATTTACCGTTGGTGATCAACTGTTATGGGGTGCAGCTGAACCGTTACGCCGTATGTTGCGGATTCTTTTGGAAAGTTAAAAACAAATTTTTATTTGGTGATATAAATGATTAAAGAAGTAGACATAGCAATCGTTGGAGCAACCACACAAGTTGCAGAAACATTACTTGAAGTATTAGAAGAGCGAAAATTTCCTGTTGCACAAATTCATTTGTTGGACTCGGAATCATCTTCTGGTGCGCGTTTAGAATTTGATGGATATGCCTTAAAAATTGGTGATATTAAAACTTTTGATTTTTCACGTGTGCAGATTACTTTTTTCGTTTCAACAGAAGTCATATCAAAAGAATATGCAGAAAAAGCAGCAAGCCAAGGTTGTATTGTTATCGATCGAACATCGGCATTTAGAAACGATAAAGATGTACCTTTAATTATTCCTGAAGTTAATGCAGATGCTTTAGAAAATATTAATAAAAGAAAAATTATTTCATCACCCAGTTGTAACAGCATTCAAATGTTATTGGCATTAAAACCGATTCATGATGCCGTTGGTATTAAGCGTATTAATGTTTCAACGTATCAATCTGTTTCTGGTTCAGGAAAAGATGCGGCAGAAGAACTCGCTTCTCAAACAGCAGCGTTATTAAATTTCCGTGATGTAAAATGTAAAACCTATCCAAAACAAATTGCCTTTAATGTTTTACCTCAAGTGGGTGAGATGCTTGAAAACGGTTATACCGATGAAGAAATGAAGTTGGTGAATGAAACACATAAAATTTTAGGCGACGATTCGATATCGGTTAATGCAACGGCAGTCCGCGTACCTGTATTCATTGGCCATTCTGCAGCGATTAATATTGAAACAAAAGAAAAAATCACAGCGTCTAAGGTGAATGCGTTATTAGAGCAAGCTGAAGGTATTGAGTTATTGGCAGGAACAGAATGGCCAACGCCTGTTTCAGAAGCGGCGGGTAAGGACTCGGTCTTTGTAGGGCGAGTTCGAGAAGATATTTCGTCAGAAAACGGAATTAATCTGTGGGTAGTGACAGATAATATGCGCAAAGGGGCAGCCACAAACGCCGTTCAAATTGCCGAGATTTTGGTAAAACACCATCTATAAGCTAGATATACTGGTAGCTATTATGGTGCGACAAATGGTTTGTTGTATCGTGACATATCCCCAGTACCTGTAGCAGCATGGCTATTCGGTTCAGCTTTGCCTGGTTTTTTCGGCTTCTCTAGACGTAAAGCTAACGCTTAATCGCTCTTAATTTTTATCAATAAGCCCCGTGTCACTGTACGGGTTTTTTTGTGTCTGTGTTTTAAGGTTGAAGGTTAAAGCTCTGCAAATGGCCTGTATCAATTTCCTCAGTACCAATTATCCATATTCTTTTACAAGCCATTATTTAATGCGATATTTTCATCAATGATTTAGAGATATTATGTTTTATATTTAAATATCTTATTTGATGTGTCGATATAACAACTAAATCATTCAGTCACATAAGGTTTTTGTTTATTATGTTGAAGCACTATATAAGTCATTTTGAAGTCAGTTCCAGTTAGTTAGAGCTTGCTTATATAGCACACTAATATGCTTTGACTTTGAAAAATGCTAGACTTAAGCTATAGTTACTGCATATTTGTAAAGAATTTTCGAGCTATAAACAGGTAAGTTATTGAAAAATAAGAAAAATGACCTGTTTTTAGCTGTTGCGTCGAGGGATGCTAAATGAAGTGGAGAGTTATTATGCTGCGTAAGGTAGCCATATTCGTTGTTACAGCCGGTTTAACCATGTCGCCATTAGCGGTTCAAGCGTTAGGCTTTGGTGGAATTAAATTAAAATCATCTTTAAATGAAAAGCTCAATGCCGAGGTTATTTTGTCCTCTGCTACGGCTGACGATATTCAGAGTTTAAGTATTAAACTTGCGAGTGAAGAAGCATTTCTTCGTTCAGGAATAGAGCGTGCTGCATTACTTAATAAACTTAAGTTTAATGTTAAGCAAAGATCAAACGGTGATTATTATATTCATTTAACAACATCGGCAACGGTACGCGAACCTTTCATGAATTTCCTTTTAGAAATGAATTGGAAAAATGGTCGTATGCTTCGTGAATACACCATGCTTATCGACCCACCAAGACGTGCGCCTAGACCAGCAGAGCCTGCACCGGTTGTTGCTGAAATACTGGCACCTGAGCCTGAAGTTGTTGAAGTAGAACCAGAAATGGAAAGTGTGGCAGTTGAAGTTGAAGAGCCAACACCTTTTGTTGAACCTATAACATTACCTGAACCTGTTGTTGAAGCAGAGCCAGAACCTGAAATGGTTGAAGATGTTGTTGTGGTCGCTGAAGCACCACTTGAATCTTATGCGCCTGAAGCTGAAGAAACTATGCCAGTGGTTGAAGTAGAGCCAGAAGCTGTTATAGATATTGAGCCTGAACCTGAATTTATCGCTGAACCAGAAGTCATTATAGAGCCTGAAATGCTTGAGCCAACAGCGATTGCTGATGTGGCAGCAGATGATGTGGCACCAACACAAGTATTTGAAGAAGAAGCACCCGCTGAAATTTGGCCAAGTATTCCTTTGGCTGCATTTGATAGAAGTGACGACGACGTTATATCAGAAGAAGCCCCAGTAATGGAAGACATGGCCGTTGTTGAAAACGAAACGGGTGATTTAGATTACGGCATCATTAAAAAGAATGACAACTTATGGAACATTGCTGAAAAATTACGTAACGGCAATGAAGATGTGAGTGTTTACCAAGTGATGATGGCGTTATTACAAAATAATCCTGATGCCTTCACAAATAACAATGTTCATCGTTTAAAAGTAGGTCACGTACTTCGAATTGATGATGAATCTGAATTAACACGTTTATCTCGCAAAGAAGCTGCAAGTGCCTTTATTGAACAGACCAATGCTTGGGATGACTACCGTCAACAAGCAGTCGGTGAAGCAAGTATTCAACCTATTATGGCGGGAGACACTGACGTTGAAGATCAATTATCAGATACCAATGCTTCGGGCGAATTAACACTTTCTTCTCCTGATGGCGAAAGTTTAACAACAGGTGGCGGTCTGAATGAAGAAAGCTTGAGTAATGATCTTGCCACAATGCAAGACCAGCTCCGTCAAGCAAAAGCTGATTCCGGCACGATGCGTACTCGAAATGTTGCGTTAAATAATAAACTTCAATCACTGGAAGATGAGCTTAATCGCTTACAACGCTCAATGTCTGTTAAAGATGATGAGTTAGCTGCATTACAACAACAGCTATCTCAATTAGGTAATACCAATACAACTGAAATACCAGCAGCGGAACCTGAGCCTGTTGTGGCAGAAATGCCGGAAGTTGAAACAGCGCCAGTTCAAGAAGAACCCGTTGTAACCGAGTCGGCTACTGCCGATATAGCAGAACCTTCTGAGCCATCGACTATTGATGCAGCTATAGAAGCCAAGCCAAATCCTGTTGAGCTTGCAGAAAAAATTGCAAATGAAGAAGCGGCTGATAGCGCAACTTCAAATAGTGACGCTGGCATTATGGACACAGTGATGGGCATGGTTGCGTCAATTGGTGTGATGATAGCAGGGGTAAATTTAGGTGGGGATAGCTTATTATTTATCGGAGCACCTGTTTTATTAGTCTTATTAATAATTGCTGTCATTGTTATTAAACGTCGCCGCCAAGGTGATAACTTCCAAGAAAGTATTTTAACGGGAACAGCATCAGCAGCTGAAGGTACTGATACTCCATCAGCTGATACAACCGCATTTTCTGAAGAGTCTTCTTTCTTAAGTGACTTTGCCATGAGTGGTGCAAGTGCAATAGAAGCAGATGACAGTGAAGTTGATCCATTAACTGAAGCTGATGTCTTTATGGCATATGGCAGATATGAAGCAGCGGAAGAACGTTTGAACGAAGCCGTCCAAAGTGATCCAAACCGTATGGAGCTTCGCGCTAAACTTCTTGAGCTTTACCATGCAACACAAAATAAAGTGTCATTTGAAAGTGCTGCTGAAGATTTTTATGCCGGTCTAGGTGGGAATGAAGCTGAAAGCCCTCTATGGACTAAAGTCGTAGAAATGGGACGTGAAGTTGCTCCTGAAAACCCCTTATTCAGTCAAGGTGATGCAGCAGCACCAGCCGCCTCTAATATTCAAGAAACTAACGAAACAGCAGCCATCGAAGATCCTGGTATGGCAATGACCGATAGCCAAGTAATGGACATCGGTTTAGAAACCGGTGTCTTTGCTGCTGCAGACTTAAATGGTTCTGCCGATGAATTAGCTTCTGATGATCTAGACTTTAATTTAGATTTAGGTGATATGGGCGACCTTGGTACGAGTACTACAGAGGATGCCGCATCAACAGAAACGGCGACACCCGAAACTGACGATATCGCGATGGACTTTAATATTGGTGGTGACGAAAGCGAAGAAGCTGAACCTGCCGCAGATTTAGATTTCAATTTAGATATGGGCACGGAAGAAGAGTCTGGAGGTTTAGATTTAGATCTTGATTCTGCTTCAGACGAAGTTGCCGAAGTAGATGCTGGACTTGATTTCAATCTTGATATGGGAACAGAGGCAGCAGAAGATGTTGCTACAGATTCTGATGTTAGTTCACCAGAAGAAGCAAGTTTAGATTTTGATTTAGATATGGGAAGTGATGAATCTGAAAGTTTAGACTTTAACCTTGATGCCTCAGACACCGCTGATGGAGACATGGGTGGAAGTGATGAAGTTGGAACAAAACTCGACCTCGCAAAAGCTTATATAGATATGGGTGATCCAGAAGGTGCACGTAGTATTCTGGACGAGGTAATGGATGAGGGAAGCAGTACTCAAAAAGAAGAAGCGCAATCGTTATTGGGACAAATTGCGTAAAGTTAATCTAAGTTGTAAAGTTTATTAAACATTCAGCTTATTGAGGCCACACCATTATGGTGTGGCCTTCTTGTTTATAGAATAGGAAATAAGACACATAGATTATGAGAATCGCGTTAGGCATAGAATATGATGGCCGTGCATTTTGTGGCTGGCAGTTTCAAGATCACTCTCCGTCAGTGCAAGAGGTTGTCGAAAAAGCGTTAAGTAAAGTGGCCAATCACTTTATTCGTGTTGTATGTGCAGGTCGAACAGATACCGGTGTGCATGCAACAGAACAAATTATACATTTTGATACTGAAGTCAGCCGTGAATCTTATCAATGGGTTAAGGGCGTCAATGCAAACCTACCCGATAGTGTCACGATTCTTTGGGCACAAGAAATAAGTGATGAATTCCATGCGCGCTTTAAAGCCTTCCGACGTGCATACCGTTATGTTATTTTTTCTCGTAACACTCGACCCTCTTATTTGAATGGATTGGTAAGCTGGGATTACAGAAGTTTTGATGAGGGTCGTATGCAAGAGGCGGCTAATTATTTAATTGGCGAACACGATTTTTCTTCTTACCGCGCAATAGGCTGTCAGGCAAAATCACCTGTGCGTACACTTCATCAATTTGATATTTCACGTCATGGAAATTTTATATTTTTAGATATTGAAGCCAATGCATTTTTACATCATATGGTAAGAAATATGGCGGGTGTACTTATGACCATTGGTGCCGGTGAAGAAGAACCAATTTGGGCAAAAGAAGTCTTAGAGTTACAAGATCGTAAACTTGGTGGTATTACAGCTGCACCGTATGGATTATATTTGGTGCGTGTTGATTATCCAGATGAATTTATCTTACCTAAGGTAATAAATTTACCTTCATTTTAAGATAGCTAATCCTAATATTTAAAATTACATTAATTAGTCTTTTATTAATTTTTACCAGTTCAGATTTACTTGCAGAACATCATATTGGTATGTCGTCATTGGATTCTCATGGTGTGAATCATATGGGTAAATTTATACCAAAGGGAATGCGCGATTTTTTTAAAATGTCTTAATATTAAATTATTCTAATTTTTTGAATTACAAATTATAATTTGTACAGTACTTGCTCTTTTGTATTCTTGGCATAAAACCATTTCATAATAAGAGGAGGCAATATGGTCGTCAGAGCAATTACAATGATCATACCTGCGTAGATTTCATTATTAAAAATCCCGCTTACTCTTCCAAGTTCCGCAAAAATTAAACCAACTTCTCCACGCGGAACCATCGCTAAGCCGATAATGATACGCATTTTCCAGGATTCTTTTATAAATAAGGTACCAGCAAATTTTCCAATAACTGCAACAGCGAAAAATAACAAAGAGAAACTCCATATAAAGGAAGATGACCAATCAATTTCATGGAGGTTGAGTGATAAGCCAACAACTACAAAAAATATCGGAGTAAATAAATGGATAATTGGCCTCATTTCGCTTTCAATGCGTTGGGCAAATTTTTCATTGGTATGGAGTGCTAGACCAAAGGGAAGAAAAAAACGACGGGATAATGCGAGTCCTGCAGCAAAGCCACCTAAGAGCTCAGGTGCTCCAACTTCATGAGCCAGCCAGGCAAAAAATAATACAAGTGAAACAATGGTGGTGGGTATTAAGCCTGGAATTTCACTAATGGAGTCATAACGGCTGATTAAAAGAGATATTAATTTTGCTATCATTGGTGCCAGTATAAAAAAGGCAGCAACAAATATTAAAACTTTACTGGCATTTAATAAGCTAACACCACCGCCAATAGAAAATTCATATAGTAGTGCTAGCAATATGACACCCATGATGTCATCTAGTACTGCTGCACCTAAAACAATTTGTCCTTCTTTTTCGTGTTGACGTTTTAGGTCAGATAAAACTCTTATAGTAATACCAATGCTGGTTGCTGTTAAGGTACCACCAATAAAAAGGGAAACCAGAAGAGATAAATTAAATATCCAATAGGCTAAACCAAAACCTAAAGTAAAGGGGACAACGAGACCTCCAACAGCAACGATAAAAGACTTTTTACCTGTGTGGGCAAGTCGGCGAACATCCGTTTCTAATCCCACCTGAAACAAGAGCAGGATAATTCCTATTTCAGCAAGGAGTTTAAGAACTTCATTAGGCTCCATCCAGCCAAATAAACTTGGCCCAAGAAT
>JASFYW010000098.1:0-3926 GCA_045046865.1 Woeseiaceae bacterium
AAAAAGCATCCATATCAAGATGAATAATCATGGCATGATTATAAGTTATTTATAACGAAGCGTATTCATCCATCATTCATTTTTGTTTCATCTAACAGTAACATTTTACTTTTATATTACTGTTTTATAAAAACTAAACTGTTAGGGAGAAATAAAATGCAATGGAAAAAATTTATTAACATGCCAACGATGTTGTTATTTGTCATGTTTATTGCTGGAATGTTTACTATGCCCGCTCATGCGGACGAATCCAAAGATCATCATTACAATAGAAGTGCTACATCGAGTGTGCAGCTTGGGCCGCGTCCATTTTATTTAGTTAATGATATGGAAGACAGCTCTTTAAAACAGGAGTTAAAAAAGTGCGGAAAGGGGCCTTTCAAAAAGTCTGATTTTTCTATTGGCCACCGCGGTGCCGGTATGCAATTCCCAGAACATACTAAAGAATCTTATGTGGCAGCAGCTAAAATGGGTGCCGGTATTCTTGAGTGTGATGTTACTTTCACTAAGGATCGTGAATTAGTTTGTCGTCATTCTCAGTGTGACCTTCACACAACGACGAATATCCTTGCGACACCTTTGGCGTCTAAGTGCTCGGTGCAACCGGACTATAATAGCGATACCCCTTTTGCGAATGTCAGTTGTTGTACTAGCGATCTGACATTGACCGAGTTCAAATCGCTCAAAGGTAAAATGGATGCGGGTAATCCAAAGGCGAAAACCCTTGCCGACTACATGAACTCTACGCCAAACTGGCGCACTGATCTATATACAGCGAAGGGCACATTAGTGTCACACAAGGAAAGTATTGCCTTGTTCAAATCACTGGGCGTAAAAATGACACCGGAACTTAAATCAGCCAGTGTCACCATGCCTTTTGAAGGTGATTACACTCAGGAGAACTATGCGCAACAAATGATCAATGAATATAAGCAGGCTAATGTTAAGGCTAAAGATGTTTTTGCCCAGTCTTTTGATAAGAATGACATCTTGTACTGGATTGAACATGAACCGGCTTTTAGTAAACAGGCCGTTTTCCTTGATGACATTAATGCTGTAAGTGAAGGTTATCCTTCTTTGGCTGAACTCGAAGCACTCAAAGCGGAAGGTGTGAACATTATTGCTCCGGCAATGTGGGCTTTGCTCGACATCAATGCTTATGGTGAGATCGTACCTTCAAGCTATGCCATTAATGCCAAGGCTGCTGACCTAGATATCATTACATGGACCCTAGAACGTTCTGGTCTTCTAAAAAATGGTGGTGGTTGGTATTACCAGTCCACGACACCCGTCATTAATAATGATGGTGACATGCTGGAAGTACTGGATGTACTTGCGCAAGATGTTGGAATTAAAGGGATGTTTTCTGATTGGCCAGCTACAGTTACTTATTACGCGAATTGTAAAGGTCTGTAAATTTAGTCACGTTTTTTTGGGTCAGCCCTTCCCTCCGGCTGCTGGCTGGCCCTTTTTTTTAGTCTACAAATCTTATGTAAAGTCGGCTCAGAATAAACCTCTCCACTAATTCCTGTTCATTTTTGACAATTCCTCTCTATTTATTTAACTTAGAAACTCATGTCCGTTAAATGGGGGCGGGTCATTACTTAGATTGTTACACGATAGGAAAATATGAACATCATTAATGAAATTATAGCGTCATGGAGTTGGACTGGGATAAAGCCAACTGAAATTGTTGCCGAGAATGAATTTGGGAATTTAATTATTAAAGATGCTGATAATAAATTTTGGCGACTTTGCCCTGAAGATGTTTATTGTGAGGTTGTTGCAGAATCAATAGATGATTACAACACGCTCATCAACGATGATGAATTTCTTAATGATTGGAATATGACTGTTATGGTGAAGGAAGCAACAGTAATGTTAGGTGCTCTAAAAGAAGGAGATAAATACTATATGGTTATCCCTGGCATTCTTAATGGTGAATATAGCGGAAAAAATATTCAAATGGCGCCTTTCATTGAAATTATTAGCTTGTCTGGAAATTTAGGGAAGGAAATTAAAGATCTTCCGGATGGTGCTAAAGTTGAACTTAAGGTGATAGATTAATTAAGTCGTTCGCTTAAAAATAATTCGTAGCGTTTATTTAAAACTTTGGAGTAATTTAATGAGCACAGTAATTAATGAAGTTGACTATGGTCCTTTAGCGCAGCTAATCGGAAAGTGGGTTGGAAATAAAGGGCTAGATAATGCGCCGGATGCAAATGCAAACCCTGATAAGTCGGCGTTTACAGATGAAATAGTTTTTACTATTTCAGGCCCCGCTGAAAATGCAGAAGAACAAAATTTAGTGTCTATTAAATATCATCACGTAGTCCGTAAACTAGAGAATGGCCGTATTTTTCATGATCAAATAGGTCATTGGATTTATGAAAAAAGCACAAATATTATAATGCACTCTTTAAGTATTCCTCGAGCTGTATGCTTACTTGCTGGGGGTGAATACCAAGAAAGTAATGGCAAAAGTATATTTAATGTAAAGGCCGAAGCAGGAAGTCAAACATATGGGATTGTACAATCACCATTCATGCTAGAAAAAGCAAAAACTAAAGCATTTAAAATGAGCTTGTCCGTTACAGGCAACGAGCTCAATTATCACGAAGTCACCTCTTTACATATTTATGGAAAAGATTTCGAACATACCGATGAAAGCACATTATTTCGTGTCACATACGAACAGGATTAAAAAGCAAATAAGAACAATCAAGGGGTATACATACCCTTAAACTCAATCCTTTACTTATGTCCAGATAGCTATCTTTTATCTAAAAGTTGAAATGGTTCACATTAGTTCACGATATCTAACTTGCAACTATATAAGTATGTACTAAAATGCTTATTTATCATTATGGCAATAACAAAGGTGAACTCGAAATGACATTTGATACTTTAGATATTATTGGAGCAATTATAGCGATATTGGTAGTGGTGGTGCTATTTTCTCTCTGTACAATTCGCGGCTGTAACAAACCGATCAATTAGTGAATACTATGACTTCAAAAGTGGGCTAGACTTTAAAACAGAAAAAACAGTCGGCAACTTAATTTAGTGTTACATACCTACTAGAGAAGAAAATATAATAAATGATTAATCGTAAACACCATAAACTTATTTTTTCATTTTTTATGGCATTGCTGATGTCTTGTATAATGTCATTTGTCATTAGTGTTTTTAATGTTGGTCTTGTGACCAACATTATTAATATATGGCTAAAGGCATGGGCTTTTGCTTTTACTATTGCCTTTCCAGTCGTTTTTCTTATATCACCCTTTGTTCATAAGCTTGTGAGTTTAGTCTTGAATGAAGAAAATTAAGAGAGTAGTGCACTTGAATACATTATTTAAGTCGTTATAAAAGGTATAAAGTGAAAGAATGTAATCAATGCGGTAAGTGTTGTATTAAATACAGTAACGGTGGTCTTTCTGCGTTGCAGAGTGAAATAAAGCATTGGGATGTCTTTCGCTCTGATATTTATGCTTATGTTCATGAAGGGAAAATATGGATGCACCCTGAGACTGGAGAACAACTTAAAATCTGTCCTTGGTTAGAAAATGAAAAAGGCAGTACGAAGTATACTTGTGCTATTTATTTTGACCGTCCTGATGATTGTAAACATTACCCCGTGACAATTGAGCAAATGATTAACGATGAGTGCGAGATGTTAGAGTCGCGTGATTTGACTCACCCAGAGCAAGCGCAAAAAAAACTCGACAAACTGATGGCAGATAGCCGGCCTTCTTTTTAAAAATGTTATCAAAAATTGATTACATTTAAGCCTTACTTCACTTATTATTTTTATATGAAAAACCAAAACATAAAAAAGATAGTTCTTTCCTTAGTGTTTATTTCACTTGCTGCTACTTCAATGGGGGGTTGGTTAGATAGCAAGGGATCTGAATATACCGAGG
>JASFYW010000099.1:0-96320 GCA_045046865.1 Woeseiaceae bacterium
CTTTCACGGCGGTAACAGGGGTTCGACTCCCCTTGGGGACGCCATATAAACAAAGGCTTGCAGATAACTGCAAGCCTTTTTTATTGCTTCGATTTTAATCCCTAACCCCCCAATCATCTTCGTTGATATAATGAATATTCTTATGTTTAGGACAATATAGAAACTATGAAAATCATTGTATTTATCAGTTTAAATTTAATCTTGCTTTTACCTATTACCAGTAAAGCTATTGTTAATATGGAAGGTCTGCACTTTGAAAAAGAAAGTCACCGTTTTACAGCTGATATGGATATTACGGTGAGTGGTACTTCGGGTAACTCTGTCTCGAGTAAAGTTGCTGTAAATACTCAATTCAATTGGAAAGCACCTGAATCAATCAACATGGCTTTATTTGGATACCAATACGGTGAAAATAAGAATGTACGTAATATTAATAAATATTTTTTACATTACCGTCATATTCATAAATTTAAAGGACGTATAGATTGGGAAATTTTCACGCAATACGAAGAAAATGAATTTGTACGTTTATCTTATCGTGGATTAGTAGGGGCGGGGTTTCGTTATCATGCTTTGAACCATGAATCAGATAATGCATATTTAGGTTTTGGCATTTTTCAATCAAAAGAAAAAATAAAAGAGATCTCTGGTCTGACTGATGATGGGGTAGAAGAGTTAACTCGCGGTAATTTTTATTTGATGTCTAAACATAAATTAACTTCGAGTATTAATTATTCAAACGTGCTGTATTACCAACCTAATCTTAATGAAATGGCAGATTTTCGTGCTTTATTTTCAGCAAAATTAGATTTTTTAATTAAAGATGGCGTTAAGTTTAGACTAAGTCTTGACGTTGAGCATGACAGCCAGCCTTCACTAACGGTAAAAGAAACGGATGTGAGTTATATGTCCGGATTATTGCTTAGTTTCTAAGCAATAAAGCCTTTATTATAATGCAAGAATTCAAAAAAATATTAAAATATTGCGTATCTTTGCGTTGTACAAGCTTGTTGCAATTTATTAGAATAAATATCTTTCTTGCCTTTAATATGGATAATGACTTTTATTTAATATGAGTAAGACAAAAATACTCGTTGTTGATGATAATTTAGAATTACTTCAAATTATTAATGATTTTTTAATCGATAATAATTATGACGTTGTTTGCTGTGAAGATGGTGAACAAGCAATTGAAAAAAATGAAGCATTTGATGCTGAGATTATTCTTACTGATATTGTTATGCCAAAAATAGATGGCATTGAATTACTGGTTAAAATGAAAAAGAAGCAACCCGAACTTTATATTATTGTTATGTCAGGTGGTAACCGTGGCCATGCCGATAATTATTTGCACATGGCCAGTGACTTAGGTGCAAATGCAGTTTTACATAAACCTTTTGCATTAGCTAAGCTATTAGAGAAAATTGAAAACCGATAAAATGTTATTGACGTTATATTTCATTCAATATCCGTATAATAAGAAAAATTATTAATGGATAATACAATTCCTCCTTCTGATCTACCAATGAACTCACCTGCATCTGTCGGTGTAGAAAGTAATCAGTACCTTAATATTCTTGATACGCTACCTGAGCTGGCGGTACGCTTTAATCACTCTGCTCAAGTTATTTGGTCAAATAAACGCTTTCATGAAAGTGTGCAACCTTATGATGCAGAATCTTTGATGCTTGATGATGTTTTTGTAGCACTAAATGGAGAAAAAATTAATTTTGATAACTTGGTGAATTCTTCTTATAAAGGCGAGGTGTTTTTAATATCTGTTTATAATAAGCCTCTATGTGAAATAACTTGCACAAAGATCATTACTGATTCAGGAGATACGGAATTATTTGTTATAGCTAGATCACTTGAAAAAGAAAATCATGTTTTACATAGCTCTCAAGGGTTTCTTGAATCGATCATAGATTCAATACCTTTTCTTCTCTTTGTCACCACGTTAGATGGGAAGTATACGTTAGCAAATAAATTATTTTGTGATTTTGTCGGTATGCCAAAGGCAGCTGTCTTAGGTAAAACAAGTGATGTTATTTTTAATAAAAATATTTCAGACTTTATTGAGCGCGACAACCATAAGATTTTAAAAGAAAAAAACTTACTTCATTATGAAAGTGCTTTTGAGATTAACCATACCAGTATAAGTTTATCCGTGGATAAAATTCCTGTGTTTGACGAACAAAATAACATTGTAGGGATTTGTGGTGTTATTGAAGACGTGACATCTCAATACCAATTACAAAAGAAATTACAACAAACTCAAAAAATGGAAGCGATAGGTCAATTAACAGGAGGCATAGCACATGACTTTAATAATGTACTTGCCTCTATTATGGGGTATGCCGGATTAACTAAACGCCGCTCATCGCAATATGCAGATGAGACAATTAATGGTTACTTAAGTCAGATAACACGTGCAGGAGAACGAGCGGGTGACTTAGTGCAACAGTTGTTGGCTTTTAGTCGAGGTGATGTTGGCGGCCTGCAAATATTAGAGCCAGAACCTTTAGCGAAAGAATCTATCAGTATGCTTTCACCTTTAATTCCCAGCAGCATCAGCTTAGATTTAAAAATAAGAAATAATAATGTTAAGCATTATATTGAGGTAGATCCAGTTCAGTTTAATCAGGGTTTAATGAACCTTGTTATCAATGCGAAAGATGCTATAGAAGAAGATACAGGTAAAATCACCGTATCATTAAATTACTTGCCAAATGTGAAAGGTATTTGTGATTCATGCCATACCACATTCTCAGGTAAATTCATTCAGCTATCAGTACAAGATACTGGAACAGGTATTTCACAAGATATTTTACGACGTATTTTTGATCCTTTTTTTACCACAAAAGAAATTGGCAAGGGCTCAGGTATGGGGCTTTCTATGTTACATGGTATTGTCCACGGAAGCGGGGGGCATATTGTTGTTAAATCAAAGAATCCACATTCTCAAAAGGGAACGCTTATTCAAGTTTATTTTCCTGAAGTAAAATCACTAAAAGTTCAAGAAGAGCAAGCCCCTTATGTAGCTGAAAAAGTGATCAATAAAAACATTGGTAAAAGTATCTTAGTCATTGATGATGAATTATTAATCACTAAATATCTTTCAGACATGCTAGAAAATGAAGGTTTTAATGTTACAACCTTTAATAGTCCTGTTGAGGGTTTGGAATACCTAAAAGCAAATAATAACAATGTAGATCTTCTGATAACGGATCAAACAATGCCTGAACTAACAGGGCTAGAACTTGCAAAAAATATTAAGCAGTTTGATATTATGCTGCCAATCATTCTTTGTACAGGTTATAGTGGTTTTGCAAAAGATAAAATAAACTCTGAATCATGTATAAATGTTATTTTAGATAAACCTTTTGATGATACCTCTCTACTCCGACATATCTCCACGCTTATTTCTGACTAAATAATTTTGCCATTAGTCTTTATTGATGTTTAGTATGATTATTTAGCACTGTCAGATGAAGTTGATGAGATAAGAGTATTTAAATTTTTAATTAGAACATGTTTTAAAGGTATAACAGTTTAGTAATGAACATAATAATATATAAAACTATCATCAGTATTGCTTTAGTAAGTTCATTCTCTTTTAGCTTGCTAGCAAGTGAAAACGACTTAAATATATATCAGGTGATACAGCGTGTAATCAACAATCATTCGTCATTAAAAATTTCATTCCTTGAAGCAGAACAAGCCGAACTGCAGATATATACAATTAAAAGTCAATTAGGTTGGATGTTAAACAGCAGTATTGGATTAACGCATGACCTCACAGGGTTCGGGACACCATCAGACAGATTTGATGTAAGCAGTGGTGTTTCACGCCAGTTAGAATCTGGTGGTACGTTAAGTCTAACGGGAGGGTATCGTTACGAAGACAGTTCGTTGTCGTTTGAGCCATTACCTAATCCTGCACATACCACTCGAATAGATTTAAGCTACCGTTTGCCTTTGTTACAAGGAAATAATAATCCAATCTATATACAAGGTTTAATTAGCTCGCAGGCAACACAACAACTGGCAAAGAACAAATGGTTATTGGCGCGTCTTTCAGTGACAGAGAAAGTTAAAGATTTATTCTATGCCATGGCATTCACACAGGCTCAAATAAACAATATAAAAAAATCGATTAAACGGGGTAGACGCACTCAAGCTTATATTCTTAATAATGCAAAATTAGGTTTATCTGAAGAAAAAGACAAACTCCAAGTACAAGCTCAACTAGATTCAAGTTTAGCGAATTTAAGATCAAGACAGTTTCAGTGGCAACAACAACAAAACTCTTTAAATCGTTTAATTTTAAATGAATCAAATCAACGAATCACGCCAATTTTATTGAAATTTGAAAATAAATTTTCAGTAAATAAATTGATTACAAATACCACGCAAACACATCCTGCTTATGCCATAGCCAAGATTAACATTGATATCGCGTCGAGTAATATGTTGTTAGCCAGAGATATTAAAGAAGACAAGCTTGATTTAATAATGTCTGCAGGTTCACGAACATCAGACGGAAAAAATAAAACCAGTACCGTTAGTGAACAAGATTGGGCAGGTAAAGTAAGTTTAGAATATACACATTTGTTTGATGACAGGGGGATTGACTCAAAATTAAGCCAAGCGAAGTTGAGCAAAAATATTGCTGAAGTTGATAAACAAAGAGTAAAAAATGATATTAACTATACCGTACGCGGTTTGGTCTCTGAAATTAAAGCTGCCAAATTATCAGTTATGGCATCTAAAAATGAACTAAAAAGTGAATTGCTAAAACTGCAAGAGGCAGAATATCGATTTAAACGTGGTCGGGTTGATACTGCACAATTAATACGTTTTCAAAATGAATATTCACTTGCAGAACTCAGTCATATCAATATGAAAATTAAATTAAATAATCGTGTTGTTTCATTACAGCTATTTACGGGTGAGCTTTGGGAGAAGTTAAGTCTGTATCCAGACAGCTCTGTTAAGCAAGAGGAGCAATTGTAATGAAATCTATCTTCCGCTTTTTTGTAGAAAGACCTTTAATGGTTAACCTTATTTCAGTATTTTTAATGGCCTTGGGAACCTATTCAATATTTGATATTAACCGAGAAGCTTTTCCAAATGTAAATCTTGATAAAATCCGTATAGATATTCCATACCCAGGTGCTTCGCCGTCAGAAATAGAACGCTTAGTGATTACTCCTATCGAGCAGGAACTAAAGTCGATTACTGGCATTGATAAAATGAATTCTATTGCATTTAGTGGCTCAGGCATTATTAATTTAGATATTGATCCTAATACAAGTAATCGTGCACTAATGGAAAGTAAAGTCCAAGCTGCGGTTGATAAAGCCTCGCTGCCAAATGACTTACCTGCAGAACCTTACGTTTTAGAAATTGACGGTTCAGTGTTCCCCGTTATTCAATTAGCTATCTCAGCGGAGGTATCTGATTTAGAGTTGAAGCGTTTGGGTGATCAAATCAAAGATGATGTTTTAACGATAAAAGGTGTTGCCAGAGTTCAAGTACAAGGTAATCGAAAAGCTGAAATTAGAATTACAGTTGATCCCATCAAACTTTCTCAACAGCGTATCTCGGTGGGTGAAATTGCCACTTTGTTAAAATCTTGGAATATTAATTCTCCTGGTGGACAGATTGAAACAATTCAAGGCCAAGAAATGGTGCGTATCGTTGGTCAGTTTCAAAGTATAGAAGATGTGTCAAACCTTGTATTACGCTCTAATGATCGAGGTGATCATATTAAGCTTTCTGATATAGCAACAATTGAAGAGTCATTAGTCGTGCCTTCTATTTATATTGACTCTGGTGGCAAGCCTGCACTCAATATGATTATTTTAAAGAAAACGGATGGTGATATTATTGAACTTGTTGATCGCCTAAAAGAATACGTTCAAACGATTCCTGAAATATACGGCGATCATGTTATCACCAGTACCTCACAAGATTTTTCTCGCTTTGCACGTTTACGTTTGGAAGTATTAACCAACAATGGCGTTGTCGGATTAATCTTAGTCTTTATCTCATTATTATTATTTTTACGTACCTCGGTCGCCATGACAACAACATGGAGTCTACCCATTGTGTTTCTTACTGGGTTATTTTTACTGCACCTCTCAGGAATTACGTTAAACCTTATTTCTATGTTAGGTTTTATTATGGTCCTAGGTATGTTGGTGGATGATGCAATTATCATTGGTGAAAATATTGCGTACCATATGGAGCAGGGCGACTCACCTAATGAAGCGGCAGTGAAAGGGGCGTATGAATTATTTGGCCCAGTTACTACCTCTATATTAACGACTATTGCAGCATTCTTACCTTTAATGTTTATGTCGGGCATGATTGGTAAATTTATTGTTGCCATTCCTGTTGTGGTGATTTCTTTACTGTTCTTCTCATGGTTAGAAGCTTTTCTTATATTGCCTAGCCATGTAAGTCACTTAACTAACACGAAAGTTAAAGCGAAAGAAAAAAAATGGTTAGTTAATTTTGAACATAGATACGTAAAATTTCTTTCATGGGTGTTGCATCATCGTTGGCGTGTAGTTTTAATTTCTGGTGTCATCTTAATCGGCAGTATTGTGCTTGCAAAACAAGTGATGCAATTTCAATTGTTTCCTGCTGTTTCAGTTGATCAGTATCTTGTTCGTGTCACAGCTAAACCAGGAACAAGTTTAGATACTTTGCGCTCTTATCTGAAAACAGTTGATATTGAATTACGCAAAAAAATAAATCCGGAATATATAGAAAGTACAATTTTGTCTAGTGGTCAAATGCAACGAGATGGAGGAGATCCTCTTACCCAACGTGGCAGTCGCTTTGGTCAAATTCGAGTTCTGTATATCCCAGCAGTGTTGAGAGAAACGCATGATGCAGTAGAAGACTTACGTTACTTTGAGAAAAATTTACCAAGTCAATTTCCAGAAATCGAAATAGCTTTCGAACTTGTTAAACCAGGGCCACCTACAGGTAGAGCATTGGAAATAGAAATTTCGAGTAAAGACGGTATTTCTAATGAACATGTCGCTAAAAATCTTATTGATTTTCTTAAAAAGACTGAAGGCGTCACGACCATTGAAAGTGGGCTACAGCCAGGCGATACAGAATTACACGTTGTATTAAATAAAAGCCTTGCTACCTACGCGGGGGTTAACCTACAAACAGTGGCTACGCATGTACGTGCTGCTGTGGATGGCTTACGTGTCACCACAACACGCTACGGTACGGAAGAAGTTGATGTCACTATCCGTTTTCCTGAAAGTGAAAATGGTCTAAATACATTAGAAAATATTGAAGTGCCTAATGCACGCGGTGGATTAATTAAATTAAATTCAATTGCTAGTTTTGAAGAAAAAGTGGGTTACACAACCATAAGGCATAAAGATGGTTTAAGAGTCATACGTGTCTTTGCAAATATTGATGAATCATTAACCAGTAGCATTAAGTTAAATAAACAGGTAGAAGAAAATAAAGCCATTTGGTTAGCAGAATATAAAACGAAAGTTAAAATAAACTTCGGTGGAGAAGTAGAAAAAAATAATGAGTCATTTAAAGACTTAGGCTTTTCTTTCTTATTTGCCGTCATTGCTATTTTCTTTTTATTGGCCATTCAATTTAATAGTATGGGCTACCCTTTAATTGTAATGTTAGCTATTCCCTTTGGCGTTGTCGGCGTCATATTAAGTTTTTACTTACATGATTTATTTTGGAAGCCTATGCCGCTTTCGTTCTTTTCAACCATGGGGATGGTTGCGTTAACAGGCGTTGTGGTTAATAGTTCGATGATCTTACTTGTTTTTATTCAACGAGCTAGAGCCGATGGAATGGAAGCCATGGAGGCCATTTTATTGGCAGGGCGTCGGCGTTTGCGTGCTGTTGTTTTGACCGCAGCTACAACCGTTGTTGGTTTATTACCCACCGCATACGGTTGGGGAGGTAACGATCCTTTTGTCGCACCGATGGCATTAGCTTTATCTTGGGGTTTAGTTTTTGCCACATTGATAACACTGATAGTTATCCCCGCAGCATTAGGAGTAAGTTTTGATATTTCAGCAAAATTTAAAAGCTGGCGTAAAAGATAATTAAAGAACGCGTCCGCCGCCCGCAAACCGTTTACGCCAATATTTTTCATTCATGGAATTAATTTTGACACGTTTACCCGAGGAGGGGGCATGAATAAATTTATTATTGCCAAGATAAATCCCTACGTGCGAAACAGCACGTGAAACCGATGTTTTAAAGAAGACTAAATCTCCCTTTTGTAAATACCGGCGAGCAACGGGCTTGGCAGATTTATAGAGTTGATAGGTCGTTCTTGGTAATGACTTGCCAATAGATTTATGACTGTACTGAACAAGGCCACTGCAATCAAACCCTTGTTTTGGGGACGAGCCACCGTACTTATATTTCACACCAAGCATCTTTTTTGCTATTGAAACGACAGCACTTTTCTTTGCAGAAGCCTTTTTATGGTTGTATTTAGGTTGAGAGCCACACGATGAAATTAATGCTGTCAGTAACAAAACACTTATTATTCGTATGTAACTTTTCTTATTTGAATGCATCATAATCAATGATTTTAGTGTTTTTTCAGCATAAATCAATAAGATAGAAGCTTTATTTAAAGTAAAATATTATTCAAGGATATTCTAATTACGTCCATCAGTTAAAGAAATTGTTTATTTTTTGAGCTAAAATAGGCTTATGGAGATCTCTTCTACAAGCAATACGGCACATAGTCGACCTGTTACTGCGTCTAAAAGCAGCAGTGACCGGCAGACTTATGATGATGTTGAGTCCTCATCAAGAGATGTTGCGACACAAAATCGCGCGCAAGACCAACGTGCAGTACATGAACGTTTACAGCAACAAAAAGAAAATAGTGAACGACGACTTGATGGACGCCTAATTAGCTTCGGTCCAGAAGAAAAGAGCTATGCAAGTGAGCAGAAACAGGTTTCTTTTAACCGTAGTCGAGTCAACGAGGCATACAGTCCTCCCCCTGACAATCATTCTACATCAGCAAGTTCTCAATCTTCACAGTCAGCACCGACAAAAGAAGCTCCTATTGATATCATTGTGTAAAGATGTGTGAGTGAATTAACTGTGATCAAATTAACGACAGCCAAATTCTAATTCCTGTAGAATCTCTTAATGAAAAGAAAAACGCCTGCTCGCCGTCCGCGCGCGTCTAAAAAGAAAAGGTCTGCTAAAAAGAAAAGAAAAAAAAACTCATCACCTGTAACGTTAATAAGAACGTTATTTATCTTGTGTCTTACTTTTATTCTCTATGTTATTTATTTAGACTTTGATGTTCGTTCTCAATTTGATGGACGAAAATGGTCAGTTCCTGCTCGTGTTTATGCTCGGCCACTAGAACTCTATATCGGAAAACCTTTATCACAAGAACAGTTAAAGTTTGAATTAAAACAATCGGGTTATCGTTTATCAAATGATCGATTAAGGCCAGGTGAATATCAATCTAAGGGAAAAAGTTATCGTATTGTTACTCGACAATTTGATTTCTGGGACAGCCATCAACCACCACGCTATATAGAAATAGAAATCGAAGATGGTTTTATTTCTAATGTTTTAGATTTTAGAGATTCAACAGATATTGCTGTTGTGCGATTAGAACCCGCGGTGATTGATCGTATTTATCCATCACATAGAGAAGATCGTCTATTGGTTAAAATAGACGAAATGCCAGATTATTTAATTGATGCATTATTGGCTGTAGAAGACCGCCAGTTTTTTTCGCATTATGGTGTTAATCCAATAGCCATTATGCGAGCGATGTTGGCAAATATAAAAGCAGGGGCGGTAGTACAAGGTGGCAGTACATTAACTCAACAGTTAGTAAAAAACTTTTTTTTAACAAGAGAAAAAAGTTTAAGCAGAAAAGCTAACGAAGCGATCATGTCTTTGTTACTGGAATTTCATTATGAAAAAAATGAAATACTCGAAGCTTATATAAATGAAATTTATTTAGGCCAAGATAAAAAAAGAGCCATTCATGGCTTTGGTTTAGCTAGTCGGTTTTATTTTGATAAACCCATATATAATTTATCTATTGCCGAAATGTCTACGCTTGTCGCCTTAGTAAAAGGCCCTTCGTATTACGACCCATGGCGACATACCTCGCGCGCTATTCAACGTAGAAATACCGTGCTTAGCTTAATGGCGAAACGTGGAAAAATCACTTCTTATCAGCTTAAAAAAGCTAAATCTAAAGGTATTGGTGTTGTCAGTAAGGCTCAAAAGATAACCAGTTCTTATCCCGCATATATGGATCTGTTGCGGCGACAACTACAAAAAGATTATAAAACATCAGATTTAAATTCAGAAGGCTTACAAATATTTTCAACGTTTGATCCATACATACAGCATATTGCTGAAAAAGTGGTTAAATCACATATTCAACAATTAGATAAACAAAATAATTTACATGGTCATCTGCAAACAGCAGTGATAGTGACCAATACAAGCAGTGCAGATGTGTTGGCAGTCGTCGGGGATAAGAATCCAACGTACGCAGGGTTTAATCGTGCTTTAGATGCTTATCGTGCAGTAGGTTCGTTAATAAAACCGGCTGTGTATCTCACCGCTTTAGCAAACAAAAATAAATATTCTTTAGCAACAATGTTAGAAGATAAACCGATCACATTAAAAGCAGAAGACGGGGAATTGTGGTCGCCACGAAACTATTCAGGAAAATCACACGGTGACGTACCTTTGTACACCGCACTAACGCGTTCATATAACCAAGCAACGGTTCGTCTTGGTTTGTCTCTTGGTTTTGAATCTATTGTAAATACGTTACGTCAATTAGGTATTGAAAGACATATTCCTCCTTACCCTTCAATGCTATTAGGTGCGGTTACACTTTCACCTTTAGAGGTATCGCAAATGTACCAAACAATAGCGGCTGAAGGTTTTGTGACACCATTGCATACCGTCCGTGCTGTTTTAACTGCGCAAGGGAATCCTTTAAAACATTACCCAGTAAAAATTAAACAAGGTATAGATGAATCCTCAGTCAGAATTTTAAACAGCGCCTTACATGAAGTGACGCAACATGGTACGGCAAAGTCATTACGCTGGCGTTTACAAAAAGGATTAAAAGTCGCAGGCAAAACGGGAACAACAAATGATACGAGAGACAGTTGGTTTGCAGGATTTAGTGGCGAACATCTTATTGTTACTTGGTTAGGAACAGATAATAATAAATCAATTGGGTTAACAGGTTCATCGGGTGCATTACCTATATGGTCAAAAATTATGGCTAAAATTCGTACACGTCCTTTTGAATTTACTTTTGATGATTCGCTTGAATATGTTTATATTGAACCTAGTGAAGGCGGCATCGTCAATAAAAATTGTGATCGAGCTGCTTATTTAGCTTTTAGAAAAGACCAGAGCCCAGAAGAGTATGGAAGTTGTGAATAATTTATTTAAGATATTTTTTTTAACGCTGATAATGACATTATTACTATTAAGCGGTTGCCAAGCACCAAAACAAAAAGGAGCAACGTGGACATCTGATAAAGGCGAAGTGCGTCCTGGCCCTAAAACGGCCAAAGCTGTGTTAGCGTTACTTGCTAAAGCACGGCATGCTAGCCAACAAGGCTCGTTAGAAAAAGCCCAGTCATACCTTGAACGTGCTATTAGAATTGAACCTAAAAATGCTATGTTATGGTTATATATGTCGAAATTGAGATTGTATTCAAATAAAACCAGAGAAGCGGTCAATTTGGCTAAAAAAGCCTTGGCTTTATCTGCACATAACCTCGGCCGCTCTGCTCGTGAACAAAGCTTATTGAAAGAGGATTGCTGGCGTGTGATGGCACATGCCTATCAAAAAATGGGTAAAAACACTAAAGCACAACAGGCTCAAGCAAAAGCAAATGAGCTAAGTTATTAATAATTTACCACTATCTGCTATTAAGATAATATTTATTAGGTCGCTAAGAGATTAAGCACGGTTAAAAACCTGCTAAATGGGTATGCAACGTAATATTGGAGTCATGAGTGTCGTTATATTCAGTTGATAAATTAATTTCAGAAGCACGCCGTATCGCTGCTGAATATCGCCGAACGACTGGAAAATCTCTCCCGATTAGTTCGGAAATTGCCCTGCATGACGCATGTACAACCCTCCAGTTAGAGCCAGTAGAAACCCCCGCTGGTTATGATGCCATTGGTAAGCACGGTGAACGTGAAGGTTTGCGCTATCAAATTAAAGCGCGCGCCATTTTTGATGATAAAAAAAGCGGGCAGCGTCTTGGTCAAATTAAAATAGAGCAACAGTGGGATAAAATAATTCTTGTTCTAATGAATGAGGCATTCGAAACCACTGAGATTTTTGAAGCCTCACGTGAAGATATTCTTGAAGATTTTGAAAATAGTGAAACAAGCAATAGAAAAAAACGCGGTGTTATTTCTGTTGCTCGTTTTAAACGTCTTGCAGAATTGGTTTGGACGCAAGAGGAAGGTTTAATTGAAGATGAAGTATGGGATAATAAAGCCAGTCTTTAATAATAAAACCCGAGTTACACCTTGCAAGAAAATGATGTCTCTTACCAACTAAGTGAAAAAGGTCCTTTTGCTAAAATAGTTCCTGGGTTTGCTGCACGCCAACAGCAACAAGATATGGCTGCGCGCGTTGCAGATGCAATTGAAAGCGGCGAGCATTTAATTGCTGAAGCAGGTACAGGCACGGGTAAAACTTTTGCTTACCTTGTTCCTGCCTTAATGAGTCAATCTAAAGTCTTAATTTCTACCGGTACAAAAAACTTACAAGACCAACTCTTCCATAAAGATTTACCTATCGTGGCAAAAGCTTTAGGCGTACCTGCCACCGTTGCATTACTAAAAGGTCGTGCTAACTATCTTTGCTTACATCGTTTAGATTTAGCTGAGCATGAGGGGCGCTTTAGTACACCAGAAATGGCGAACAACGTGATCAAAATTCGTGAATGGGCAGGTAAAACTCGAAGCGGTGACATTGCAGAAATGTCATCTATATCAGAAGAAGATTTAATTTGGTCTAGTGTCACTTCAACTTCAGATAATTGTTTAGGATCTGATTGTGACTATTTTGAAAACTGTCACGTCATAGATGCGCGTCGTGAGGCTCAGGCGGCTGATATTGTAGTCATTAATCATCACCTTTTATTTGCAGACATGGTTCTACGCGATGAAGGTTTTGCAGAACTACTTCCTGCTGCAGATGCTATAATAGTAGACGAAGCACACCAACTGGCAGAAGTCGCCTCGTCATTTTTTGGTGAATCATTAAGTGGTAATCAACTCATTGCTTTAGCATTAGATTGTGAATCTGAATACACCACTGAAATAAATGAAGACCCTGAGTTTCTTCGTACTGCCTCTGTACTACAAAAATTAACGAAAGATTTACGCTTAGCCTTTGGGTTAGAACAACGTCGAGCTGACTGGCAAAGTATTGCTAATGACAAAGAATTTAAAAAAGCATTGTTGGCGGTTGCAGAACAATTACAAGAATTAGAGGATCTGTTAAAGCCACTTGCTGAACGTGCTAAAGGTTTAGAAAGTTGTTATGAACGTTGCTATGAATTAAGAACGCGCTTCACAACGTTAACAACGGATGTACCTGCTGATCATATTCACTGGTTCGAAACACATAAACGCAGTTTTACATTTCATATTACACCATTTGATATCAGTGAAATATTTAATGACAAAATGAACTCAATGAAAGTGACATGGGTTTTTACCTCGGCCACTTTAACTGTTGCAAATAACTTTGATCATTTTCAGCAACGTTTAGGTATTGAAACAAAAAATACCGCGATTTGGGATAGCCCGTTTGATTACGCTAAACAAGCTGTGATGTATGTCCCAGAATCATTACCTGAAACAAATGATCCATCCTACACAGAAGCCGTTATTGCAAAAGCATTACCTATATTAGAAGCTTGCCAAGGAGGCGTATTTTTCCTCTTCACCAGTCATAAAGCATTACAACAAGCTGCAGAATTACTGGATGCTGAAATTGACAGACCCTTATTGGTTCAAGGTGACAAACCACGTGATGTTTTATTAAGTGAGTTTAGGCATCACGGGAATGCAGTCTTACTGGGCACAAGTAGTTTTTGGGAAGGGGTTGATGTACGTGGTGAAGCCTTAACCTGTGTGATTATTGATAAACTCCCGTTTGCTTCTCCGGGTGACCCTGTTTTAAAAGCGCGCATTGATAATATGCGTGAAAAAGGGCTCAACCCATTTATGGACTATCAATTACCCTCGGCGGTCATCACTTTAAAGCAAGGAGCGGGGCGATTAATTCGTGATATATCAGACACGGGGGTATTAATGCTATGCGATCCTAGATTGATTTCTAAGCCCTATGGAAAAACATTCATCAATAGCTTGCCCGAAATGATGAAAACGCGCAGTGAAGAAAAAGTGCAGGGCTTTCTTCGTATAAAATCCAAGTCCAATCAAAATTAAAGATAAGTTAAATTACCTCTAAAATAACCTTTCAAAACTAAGTATATTTTAAAATAAAAGTATTCCAAAGTATTTGTTAAATACTTGTGACATTTGAGTTTTATTTCGTTATTCTCATGGACCTAAAAATAAATAGATAAAAGCAATGGCAGTACCTATATTAGCTTTTACATTAGAATAATCTTTTAAGTTATTGATAGTTATAAATTTTACTTGTTTTATTAACTCAGTTTTTTGGATAGGGACTTCTCATGGCATATATCACTCAGTTTTCTAATAGCGCTCCAGTTATAAAAATTCATATCGATCAGTTAGTTATGACGATTGGCCAAGATTATGAAATGGATATCTGTATTCCCGAAGATAGTATTTTAGATAACCACGCCTGTATTGAATCGATTGAAGAATCAGGAAAATATAGTTTCACGATTAAATCAGAAGTGACCCAAGAGAAACTTGCCTTAAATGGTGTGCAAATTAAGCAAGCAGTATTGTCTGATGGCGATTGGTTAACGATTGGTGATGTTGAATTCCAGTTTACTGATGATGGCGTAAATGCAATTAAACCAATGAGTTTAGATACAAAAAGCATGGCTGTTATCGATAATGTTATCCCTTTAGAAACTGTTAAGCCTGCCGTGAAATTACAGGCCGAAACGACAATTGAAAAAATAACAGAATTAACTCCTGCGACGGATGCTTTAACTTTAATTAAAGAATTAAAAAAAGAAGTTGAATCATTTACTCAGTCTGTTGATACATTATCGACTAATCTTGGCAGTAACCGATTAAGCCGTAGACTAACCTTAGTTTAAGCACTACTCTCTCTCCTTCAAGCATTTTTTATATCGACTAGCCGAGTCGTAATGCAGTGTGTATGCTACTGCATTGACTCAAAACGCGCAGATAAGAAATGAAATTACTCTCTATTGATACCTCCACAGATGCCTGTTCGGTTGCATTATTTAACGATGGTATTAGCCAAGAATTGTATGAATTATGCCCTCGGCAGCACACAGAACGTGTATTGCCGATGGTTGATGAGCTGTTAACTATATCAAATTTATCTTTATCTGAGCTCGATGCCATTGCCTATGGGGCAGGTCCTGGATCATTTACAGGTGTTCGGGTTGCGACCAGCGTAATACAGGGCTTAGCTTTCAGTGCAGAACTGCCTGTTATTGCCGTCTCGAGTTTAGCCGCGTTAGCGCAACAGGCGTATCGCCTAGAACAAAAAGAAACCATTATTAGTACCATAGATGCAAGAATGAACGAGCTATATTGGGGCTGTTACGAGGTAGTCGATGGACTTATTCAGTTAATCAATACAGAACAAGTTTCAAAACCAGAAATGATAGAATGTGATAAGCCAATTCATTTTCTAGGTAGTGGCTGGGATACTTTTAGTACGGAACTTACGCAGTTAAAATCAGTCAATATAGCCAGCTTTACAGATAATTGTCTTCCGCATGCACAAGACGTTGCTTTGATTGCGGTATCTTTATTTGAAGCCGGAAAAGTAGAACCTGCAGAGAATGCGATTCCAAGTTATATTCGAAATGAAGTGACGTGGAAGAAAATCAGTCAACAACCACAAAAAACTTAAGGAACGTTAATGAACAAGTTAAACCCTCTCATATTGTTATTGTCACTTGGATTATTTACTTCCTTTTCAGTTTCAGCAGTAGAACCTAAAGCACAAACAAAAAAGGCGATGGTTGCAAAAGTTAAAACTAATCCACTAGTTTATGATCGCACTGTCAGTGCTGGAATGAATGAAGTGTATAACAGTATTTTTACTGCTTTAGAAAACAATAGTTATTATGTGATATTTGAAGCAAACATAGGAAAAAACTTATCTCATTTCGCGAAGCGTTGGGGCAGTGATTACAATCAAAATAAATTATCAAGTGTTCGTAGTATGATATTTTGTAGTGCTTGGTATGCAAATAAAGTCAGTAATCTAGATCCTAGTATGTTGGCACTCTGTCCATTACACATTACCCTTTACACTAAAGATAATAAAACACATGTCTTATTCGTAAGACCAAGCAAGGTAGCGGAAGCGAGCAAAGCACATAAAGTAGCCAAAGAACTTGAAGATGATGTTATTAATACAATCGAAGTGGCTATTTCAAACCTATCCTAACATGGAGAGGGTATCTTTTTCTTTCAATGATCAGCGTTACTAATTCTTGTTTTATGGTATCAATGTCACTTTCACTATTGTCACTATATAAAAACTCATGAAGTTTATTTTTTAAAGAATAAAACACTTCATTTTTTATATAGTGTTTCTCCCAGTTATTAAACCAAGCACTTAAATCTGTATTATTGTCTAAATTTTCAGATTTTGAGATTAAGTTTATCGCCTTTCTAATGCTCTTCTTTTCCTTTGTACTATTTAAAATAGTCAAAGCTTGTTGACGATGTAATTTAGAATCTAAATGTCGTCTAATGCTTCTATGTGTGTATTTAATGGCATATAACAGAATGATGATTGTTATTAATAAAACGATACTTCTCCAAAATAAGCTAAGAGCAAAAACAGTTTGTGTTTTGTAGATAACGGCATCAATAGTATGCGTAGCAGGATTAAAGTATTGTAATTTGATAGAAGCAATACTTGAATAACCGTTATAGTGAGTTCTAAATGGAATCGTGTGTTTAGCAGTGCTTATAACCTTATCAAATAATACCTGCTCTGATCGTTTAGAAATAGCAGGGAAGATATCTACCTTATTATTTGACTTTATTTGTCTTAATAAGGGAGGGAGTTGATAGGCGCTATTTAGATTGCCTTGAACCTTAAGCGTTAAATAAGAAATATTGTTTGACGTGAAAATGGATGTGTTTGTAATGCTGCTATCTAACTTTATAATTCCAACAGGAATGGTGGCCGGCATATATGTAGGAAGTGGTTTGATATGCAGTATTTGTTCTTTAGAGTAAAAGGTTTTACGCAAAACACCATTTTCTGAATACTTCACTGTGGGTAGAGTGAATGTCACTTCACCAGATTGATATGTAGTGACAGCAAGACCTAGGGTTAATAAGTATTTATCTTTTTCCTGCTTAATTCGTTTAAATAATAGTGGCGTTGTTTCAAACAATGGTACTGTCGGGTTTTCTTCAAAATATAACTGAGCGCTATTATTAGATGAGGTAAGACTAAAGAAAACAACAAATTGTTCTCGTTGGTATGGTGTTGACTTCGATAATGTTATTTTTGGCGTGTTTGTTCGAGTACTTGTAATATCAAGAATTACGGGGTTGCTGACTATTTTTTCTGCTATTAAAGAGGGGACAGTAATTTTTCCGGCTGTACGTGGGTAGAGTTTAAATTTCAATACTTGTATATGTTGATTCTTCCAGCGTTCATCTACAAGGTTATTGGTAAAAAAATCGATAACAATGCCAAAGTCATTTTTTAATGGACTTAAGTCTATATTCGTTACTTTAGACTTTAATGAAACACCGTAAAGTTCTGCACGAATAGGCCTGCCTAGTGGGCTTGTTGTTTTATCAAGCTTTAATATAAGTTGAGGTTTATTTACGCTATAGGCCGTGTTTAAAAATGTAAAAAACAGCATCATCATCATTGATAAGGTTTTAATATTCACCATGGATTAACACCAGGTACAATAAGAGGCTTCTCTACAGGTGCAGGAAAGCCTTCTTCTATTTCAAATAACCTGTTCCATAATAAGTGCGACTGATCATTTAATGCTTCGGTTTGTTGTTGTATTAGAGTTAAATCATTATTTAATGCTGTGTTATTAGTTTGTATGTTCTGAGTGTATTTTTTCGGATTGTCAGAGAAATGAACATAACGTAAACCTTGCCTGATCAGTGCTTCTAGTTTGTTATTATCTATATTTGGCAGTTCAGGTAAAACACTCTTTATTTTATCTTGGGTTGATTCTCCATCTGTGGAAAGAGTGGAGTTTTCATTAACCTCAGTGCCGCTTGCAACTTCGGATGTTCTTGGGCCACTACCTGCTTGAGCTGATGATATTATCGATTCCTTTTCAGTTAAACGTTTTTGCACTGCGTCATATAAAACTTTACTTATTTTAATATTGTAAAGGCTCTCTTTATGGTAGGGAGAATATTGTAAGACATCTTGGTACGTTTGCATGGCTTGTTTGAAATTTCCGTTTCTAAAGTAGCAGTTGGCTAAGTTATATAATGCATTTAATCGTTGTTGTGGATTGTTGGCTGCAATAACTGCGCTTATATATAGCGGTGTTGCTTGTAAGTAATTACCTAATTTAAAATAACTGTTAGCTTGTCCCATCGCTGAGGTATAGCCCGACAGAGCTTTATATCGTTCTAATGAAGCTGCATAATCTTTATTTTGATAAGCCGAATAGGCCTGTTGCTCTTTGCTTTTGTAAAAATCGAAGGCGTAGGCATTATTGTCTGTTATTGAAAAGGCAATAAATAAGCTAAATATGAAGAGAGCTCTATTGGATCTAATATTTATTTTTATTGAGGTTAAGGAAATGACAAATAAAATAATGGATATCATAAGAAAAGCAGGAAACGACTCTTTCCAAACAATATTTTTATCTTTGTGTTGTTGCTTAGGTTTTTGACTAGTGAGGATCGCTGCATAAATATCGTCCCAATGGCGGCCATCATCATAAAGAGTGCTGTATTTCCCGTTCAACTCGCTGGCAATTGTTTTAAGTTGCTGTTCATTAGTTCTTGAAATAACATCCCTATTTTTAAACTTTAACCATGTTCCATCTTTAAGTGGAACCGCGTCACCTTCTACAGTTCCGATACTAATGACATGTACTTGGGAATGACTGTTTTTTAATGCATTAATCTTAGCTATAGTAAAATCAGTAACATCACCATCAGTTAATAATACGATGGAAGTATTTTCTTTTAGTGAATTAAGTTGATCTTGTGCAAAGCTAAGCGCGGAGAGAACATTGCTTCCCATAGTTGGTAACTGTAAGTTATCTAATGGTGCTAGATATTGTTTAAATACGGAATAATCATACGTTAAAGGTACTAATAAATGAGGGCGAGCGGCAAAGACAACAAGACCTATTCTATTGTTGTGACTGCGTTTGAGTAATTGATCTATTTCTATTTTTGCTCGTGTTAATCGGTCAGGAAGAATGTCTCGAGTTTTCATTGAGCGTGAAAGATCAAGTACTAATAATATATTATTATTTATTGTTTGTGATTGCTTAGTATTTTCTACCGCTGTACGTGGCCCTGCAAGTGCAACTGCAAACATAGCCCAAGCTAATATATAGGCTATGTTTTTCAGGATAGTGATTTTTGTGAAACTAGATTTTGTTGGGAACACAACCCACGCTTGTAAGTTTGTATCTGCATACAAGCTTGTTTTTCTTTTTATTATAAGGCGAGAGACGAAAACCATTAATAAAGGTTGTAGGCATAACAGCAACCATAAAGGTTCGCGCCAACTAATACTGTTCAACCAAAGCAACATCAGACTTTTCCTTTGTTACTAAGATTGAATGTGGAAATAAGCAGAATTAGTATTTGCTGTGAGATAAAGAGCACGGAAGCAGCTATTAAAAACCAAAAATAAAGTGGTTCTTTAAAATACAGCGGTTCAATTTCTCGTGTATTGGTTTCATGTTGATTGATGGCTGCAATTGCATCATCTAAGGCATTAGGATCACCTGCTTGAAAATATTTAGCCCCCGTTGTTTTTGATATTCGCTTTACAAGATCTAAGTCTACAGGTGAATAAAGTAAGCCACCTTGTCTCTTTTCTTCAGAGTTTATAGAAGTAGAACCAATAGCAATGGTATATAGAGGTAAGTTATGTGCTTTAGCTAATTGTGTTGCCGTAATGGGATCAATATCACCTGTCGGCTGGTCTGCATCAGTGAGTAATACAAGCACTCTTTTACGGGTGTTTGCTTTATTAGATTGATCTTGTTGACTAATCGCCTGTTTAACAGCTAATGAAATGGCTGCCCCCATTGCATTGAAACGACCCGCCATTGTGGCTTGGACACGAGACAGCATTGTTCTAAGCAAGTGTTGGTCTGAGGTAAGAGGAACAAGTGTATAAGCATTATCACCAAAAACAATAATACTCATTCTTTCGCCATTGAGTTCTTGAATAAAATTATCAAGCACACCTTTTAATAAATTCATCCGGCTTATTCGTTGCCCGTCTAAAATATAGTCACGTAATATCATCGACACCGATGTATCAACAATAAAAACAATATCTCGCTCTTGTGGTGGGTTAGGGCGTTTCTCTCCAATTTTAACAGGTTGAGACATTGCAAAAACAACCAAGAAGAACAATATTATCAGAAAGACATGGCTAGATTTTTTCGTTTTTTCTTTTGAATTGTAATTGCTGAATTTTTCTATAAGCGGATGGAAATATTGTGTATTAGAGTAAGGCTTGTATAACGTAGAGATTACGTTGTTACTTGTTTCTGAAAAATAGACCAAACTTATTAATTTTATTAAAATGACTACAGGCAATAGCCACAACCACTCGGGCTGGCTCAGTTCATAAACTGTTCCGTCATTTAATATTATACTGAATTCATGCAAGGTCATGTGCGTAACCAACCAAAACATTGGTTTAATAGTTTTAAGCTATCGGTTTTTGTTGCATGTTGATATCGTGCTTGAGAAACACTGTTTATAAACTCATGCCATGGTTGCTGTGCACTTAAGTCAGAAGGCATTGGTGTATTTTCATTAAGTGCCTTATATTGAAAACCTTGTTTTAATAAGTGACACATTTCATAAATAAAGTCATGTTGTGAAACTGTATTATTTAAAAAGTTTTTCTCGAGACATTTTAGCTGCTTAATGGACTTTGCTTTGACAGAAAATAACTTTTTCCAGACTACATAACTTATACTGCTTACTATCAACACTACCGCGAAAAATAATGCAATCCAATCAATAATTGAAAGGGGTGGTTGGGTCAGTGGCTGAATGTCATAAATCCCATCAATGATAAAAGTTTGTAAGGGAGTATCGATCATATAAAAGGAGACTTTTTATCGATGAGATTATCAGTGGTAAGTATTTGTTTATAAGGTATCGCAAGATCTGTTATTAGCTTTTGAATCGAAGCAAAATACTCTTCGCTTGTTAATGAATATTTAGTTTGAATATTTTTAGAACGGCTATCAAATTGTTGTTCAATTCCTTTTATTTTAGCCTTTAATGTAATCTCTCCCATATTGGGTAACTGTTTTTCTGCGGGATCGATAATATGATATGCAAGCACTTCGTGCTCAGTAGTTAATTTTAATAAATGGGTTTTGCTTTGATCATTAAAATTAGAAAAATCACTAACAATATAAAGCTTGCTACCTGTTATGAGTATTTCATTTAACATTTTTAATGTTTTTTCAAAAGAAGGCTCATCATCTAATGGGGGTCGTTCTGAAACTTCGACCACAGGAGAAGGAGCGATGACCGCTTGAGAAATAAACTGTTCAGCGGAGTGTGCTGTTTTATTTTCTTTAATCCAGACTAAATCGTCATCCATTAATACGCCAGCTAAGGAATGATTATTCTCTTGTGCGTTAAAGGCAATTAAGGCACCGGCTATGACAGCTTGAGTCATTTTTAAACGTTGTTTTGTACCAAAGCGCATTGAACTTCGTTTGTCTATGAGTATAAATACACCCGGTTGACGTTCTTCTCTATAGACCTTTATATAATTCTGTCCTGTTCGTGCTGTGTGTTGCCAATTCATATAACGTGGGTCGTCACCTTGTTGAAATAAGCGACTTTCTTCATAGTCCATGCCGTGTCCATTATGACGTGAACGTACATCACCTCTGTTTTGATGTGATATTTCACGGTGATGTGATGATTGTCTTTTCTTGGCTTTGATATGGCTTCTTATTTGTAAAATTTCTTTTTCATTAAGAAGCGGTTGTCTCACAATATTATTATGATTAAATATTGTGGCTTTTGCGCGTTGCGACAAATGTATGATTCTTTGGATTAACATCGGCAGAGTTATATAGTTATTTAGATGTTATCTATTATGGTATGGGGATTTCAGATATTAAATGTTGGATGATCATATCAGCAGTAATATTTGAAGCCAATGCTGTGTAGTCTAAAATAAGACGATGCCTTAAAACATCTGGCGCCATGGCAATAATATCTTCAGGGATAACATGGTCTCGCCCCTGAATATAAGCAAATGCACTGGATGCTCTGAGTAAGGCTATAGAAGCTCGAGGTGATGCACCAGCAACTAATAAGTCAGACCAACCTTCATGCCAATCTCCTAATTGTCTGGTTGCTGTGATAAGAGAAACAATATAACGCTCTAACATGTCATCAACAAAAATATCTGCGACTTCACGGCGTGCACTTAAAACAGTTTCAGGCGTTAACGGCGATTGTAAGGTTTGTTTATCTTCACCGTAATGCAGTTTTCTATCGAGCTTTAATATTGCGAGTTCTTCATCTGGTGTTGGGTAGTCTAATTTTATATGGAGTAAAAATCGATCCAACTGTGCTTCAGGTAAAGGGTAAGTACCAGATTGTTCTAAGGGATTTTGTGTTGCCATCACCACAAAAAGATCAGGTAACTTGCGTGTTACTCCACCAACGGTGACTTGATGTTCTGCCATGGCTTCTAATAATGCAGATTGAACTTTAGGTGGTGCTCGATTAATTTCATCAGCTAAAACAATTTCATTAAAGATAGGGCCGTCAATAAACTTAAACTGATGCGTTTCAGGATCAAATATATCAATACCGGTTAGATCTCCAGGCATTAAATCAGGAGTGAATTGTATACGTTGAAATTTTGCATGCACACCACTGGCTAAGGTATTTACGGCAGTGGTTTTTGCTAAACCGGGCGCACCTTCTAATAAAATATGGCCACCTGTTAACAAGCTGATCAGCAGTCTGTCTAATAAAGACTTTTGACCAATAATCAGTTGCTCAAGATGAGTACGAAGTTTTAAAAATTCAGTTTGAGTTTGCATAATGAATATTTTATGTCAGTAGATTAACTAATATTTTTTCATAAACATTTGAAAGTACATCTAAATCATCAACCGCAACACATTCATCAACTTGATGAATCGTTGCATTTAATGGGCCTAGTTCAACTAGCTGTGCGCCTGTTGGTGCAATAAACCGACCATCAGATGTTCCACCGGCTGTTGAAAGTTCACTTTTATACTGACAAACTTCTTCAATAGACTTTAGCGTTGCATCAATAAGATCACCATGTCCTGTAATAAACGCTTGGCCAGATAATGCCCAGTTGATTTCATAATCTACATTGTTGTCATTTAATATTTTTTCAACACGTTCCTTAATTTGAGTATCAGTAATAGCGGTTGAAAAACGGAAGTTAAAAATTATTTCACATTCCCCTGGTATAACATTTGTTACGCCAGTACCTGAATGAATATTGCTGACTTGGAACGTTGTTGCAGGGAAAAATTCATTGCCTTGATCCCACTCTGTCTCAACTAATATTTTTAATACCGGCGCAAAGTCATGAATAGGATTTTTTGCTAAGTGTGGATAAGCAACATGACCTTGTTTGCCTTTAACGTTTAAAGTGCATCCTAAAGAACCACGTCGTCCATTTTTAATCACATCACAAACTTTATCAGTACTTGAAGGTTCACCGACTAAACACCAATCAATTTTTTCATTTCTTGCTTCAAGTGTTTCGATTACTTTAACCGTGCCATCGTGAGCAGGGCCTTCTTCATCACTGGTAATCAAAAATGCAAGGCTGCCTTTATGATTTGGGTTTTTTTCAATGAAACGTTCAAAGGCAGTAATCATGCAAGCAATCGAGCCTTTCATATCTGCTGCACCACGGCCATATAAAATGCCTTCATCTATAGTCGGTTCAAATGGGGGAAAGCGCCAGTTTTCTTCGGGGCCTGTAGGAACAACATCAGTATGACCGGCAAAAGCAAACAACGGAGACTCTGTTCCACGTCGCGCCCAAATATTATCTGTTTCACCGAAACGCAAATGCTCAATTTCAAAACCAATGTTAGATAAACGCTCAGCCAACAGTGCTTGGCAACCTGCATCTTCTGGGGTGAGGGAAGGGCGAGCAATTAAATCTTGCGCGAGTTTAAGTGATTCTGACACGGTAGACCTGTTAATCTGTTCAAAAACAGTATCATACCTTATTGTCTATAACTATGTAGAATATAAAAGATTAAATATTTGATCATTACATATTCCAATTAAAGAGAAGATTATGTCTAAGAAAAACGTGTCAGTCGTCTTTGTCTGTCTAGGCAATATATGCCGTTCACCTACTGCTGAAGGTGTTTTTCGCCATTTAGTTGAACAAGAAGGGCTGGATGATTGGATCAGCACCGATTCTGCCGGTACACATGCCTATCATGTTGGTAATCAACCAGACTTACGGGCGCAACAAACAGCAAAATCTCGTGGTATTGATTTAAGCGATCTTCGTGGACGGCAAGCGGTGGCTCAAGACTTTAACGACTTTGATTATGTTTTAGCGATGGACAATGAAAACTACCAAAACTTAAAAGAAATATGTCCTGATGGCTTGGAAGATAAATTAAGTCTATTTTTAGATTTCAGTCAGGATTTCTTAGAAACACAAGTGCCAGACCCCTATTACGGTGGCGATAAAGGATTTGAACATGTGTTTGATTTAGTTGAATCGGCCAGTCGTGGTTTATTAGAGGACATTAAATTACGCTATATTTAAATTACTTGTAAACTGATATAGAGTATATTTAGACTTTCAAATTTAAGAGTGTAACTTTCAATAGAATAATCTGAATTTAGAGGTGGAATGAAACTACTTATCATAATCTTATTCAATTTGTTATTTTTATCAGTTTCAGTGGCTGATGATAAAGTACCTGTAAGTCTGCTCGAATCTAATAACATCTTCTTTGCATTTTTCACTTTTTTGTTTTTTATCTTTTTAGTTTTCTTTGTACGGTTACATTGGAGGGACTCTAAACAGAATAAAAATATAGAAAAAGATACTGCTGACTATAAAGCTTTACTTGAGTCGACAGCGGCAATTCCTTGGGAACTCGATCTTAATACGTGGTTATTTACCTATATTGGTCCACAAATAGAAATTATCTCGGGTTACAAACCAGAAGAATGGTATGTTGAAAATTTTTGGGAAGAACATTTACATCCAGCAGATAAAGAATCATCTGTTTTATTTTGTACTAAAGCAACTGCACGAAATGAAGATCATGAGTTTGAATACCGTTTCATTAAAAAAGATGGGACATTAATTTGGATGCGTGATTCTGTTCAGGTGATAACAAAAGATGGCGTACCTGTTGTTTTACGCGGTTTTATCTTTGATATTACAAAACAGAAAGAAGAATCTGAGCTACAAAATCTAACTGAACTTCATCTCACTGATGCTCAAAGCATTGCTCATATTGGTTCATGGGATATTGATTTGGTTAATGATAAATTAACATGGTCAGCAGAAACCTATCGAATATTTGAACTTGACCCTAATAAAGTTGAATTAACTTATGAGAATTATATAGAGGTTATTCACCCAGACGATCGACAGCTCCTAACTCAAGCTTTTAATGATTCAATAAGAGAACATACCGATGGTTTTGATAGTGAGCATCGATTATTAATGGAGGATGGTCGTATAAAGTTTGTAAGTGGGCGAGGAAGGAACATTTACAATGAAAACGGTGATGCAATACGATCATTTGGTTCAGTTCAAGATATAACGGATCGAAAAAGAACTGAAGAGGCAATAAATACAATTGCCTCCACCGTATCTTCTAATGTAGGTGATGAGTTTTTTAAACATCTAGTAAAAAATATGGCAGAAGTATTTGATGCCGATTATGCCTATATTGGATTATTAGATGGACAAAACCCTATGCAAGTTAATACCTATATGGTTTATGCTCACGGTAAAATTGCATCTAATATATCATATTTACTTTCAGGTACACCTTGTGTGAATATTGTTGGAAAGGAGGCCTGTGCTTATCCTGCTCATGTTCAACAATTATTCCCCGATGATAAATTACTCAATGATATGGGAGTGGAAAGTTATATTGGCCTTCCTCTTTATACTGATACCACAACAGCGATAGGCCTTGTTGTCGTAATGGATAGTAAGCCAATGAAAAACACGCCTCAAATGGAAGAGGTACTAAAAATATTTGCTGCTCGTACAGAGGCAGAGTTTGAAAAGAAAAAAGCAAATGAAACTATTCAGCAGTTGTCATTGGCTGTTGAACAAAGTCCAAATCTTATTATTATTACCAATGCTAGAGGTAAAATTGAGTATGTGAATTCAGCCTTTGTGGCTACAACAGGCTATAGCGTAGAAGACGTTTTAAATAAAACCCCATCAGTTTCAAAGTCGGGAGAAATGCGGGACGATTTATATGATGATCTTTGGAAAACAATCATATCTGGAAAAACGTGGTCAGGAGAACTCTATAATAAAAAAAGCAATGGAGAACTCTATTGGGTGGAGGCAAAAATCTCCCCCATTAAAAATGTCCAAGGTGAAATTACACATTACCTTAGCCAACAATCTGATATCACTGATAAGAAAATAATGGAACAGCAGTTACGTCGTAGTCAGAAAATGGATGCACTAGGTAAACTGACGGGAGGCATTGCTCATGATTATAATAATATGTTAAATGTAATTATGGGCTACTCTGAATTAATGTCTATGGTAGTTACCGACAAAGAAGTTATTGGATTTATTAAAGAAATTCAGCATGCAACCGATCGTGCATCAGCATTAACAACTAAATTACTCGCCTTTTCACGTAAAGAATCTTCAGAACCTGAAGAGGTTATTGTAAATGAATTACTTCTTGATACGAAAAACATGTTAGAAAAAACATTGACGGTTCGTATTAAACTTGACTATCAACTAGAAGAGTTAGTTTGGCCTATCTATGTTGATAAGGGGGATTTGGAAGATGCTATTCTGAACATGTGTATTAATTCAATGCATGCGATGTCTGATGGTGGAGAGCTTATTCTTTCTACATCAAATCGGACTTTGATAGAAGATGAAGCCTTGGTATTAAATTTACCTGCTGGAGAATATGTACAGTTGTCATTAGCTGACAACGGTTGTGGAATAAAGGAAGAAGTACTTAACCAAATTTTTGATCCCTTTTTTACAACTAAAGGTGATATGGGTACAGGATTGGGATTAACGCAGGTGTATGGTTTTGTAAAACGTGCTAGAGGAACAATTACAATTGATTCAAGCATTAATAGTGGCACCTACACATTAATTTATTTTCCTCGTCATTTTCCTGTCGTTGAAGAAAAGATAACAATTTCTGATAATAACCTTAACCTAGAGGGTACTGAAACTATTTTAGTTGTAGATGATGAAGTGGCTATATGTGAGCTTTCGAGCAGGATGTTAGGTTCTAAGGGCTATAATGTTTTGGTTGCTCATAGTGGAGCAGAAGCACTGTCTATACTAGACAATAACAAAATAGATTTGATTGTTTCTGACGTTATTATGCCAAATATGGATGGATATAAACTTGCGGAAAAAGTACGAGAAAAATTTCCCAAAATCAAAATTCAGTTAGTCAGTGGTTTTGAAGATGATAGAGTGCGTACAGAAGATGACGAGCTGTTATCAGATGATTTATTACACAAGCCATATAACTCAAATGATTTGTTTATAGCTGTACGAAAATTACTAAATACATAATTGAGATTTAATATCTATTTCTATATTGACCCCTGAATAAGTAAGCCTCATAATCACGACCGATTTCAGCATCTATCGAAATCATCTATGGCGACCTAGATGGGTCCCCTCGCAACAATACACCGTGAATCTGGTCAGACCTGGAAGGGAGCAGCCACAGCGGTCGACTTGTGTGCCGAGGTGTGGCTTGTCTGGGTTGCCACCTTTATTTTTCAGATTTTTTCTAGCTTAAGCTTCCAAAATAATATGCTTTTCTTCTGTGTTTCAAGCGTGAATCATAGACTTGTGTGCGTTACAATATGGCACGAAGCTTTTTACATATCCAAGTCATAAAATTTAGGACAATTCATGAGTTATCAAGTACTTGCGCGTAAATGGCGTCCACGAGGTTTTGCTGAAATGGTGGGGCAGGAGCATGTTTTACGTGCGCTAAGTAATGCGCTCGATAATGATCGATTACACCACGCCTTTTTGTTTACAGGAACGCGCGGTGTTGGTAAAACGACCATTGCGCGTATATTGGCAAAATCTGTCAATTGCGAAAAGGGTGTTAGTTCAACACCGTGTGGGGTATGTTCAACCTGTATTGAAGTTGATCAAGGTCGGTTTATTGATTTAATTGAAGTCGATGCCGCGTCTCGAACAAAAGTGGAAGATACGCGTGAATTATTAGATAACGTACAATATGCGCCGACTCGAGGCCGTTATAAAGTTTATCTTATCGATGAAGTTCACATGCTTTCAGGCCACAGTTTTAACGCTTTGTTAAAAACACTTGAAGAGCCACCGCCTCACGTTAAATTTTTATTGGCGACGACAGATCCTCAAAAGCTACCGGTGACTATTTTATCACGTTGCTTACAGTTTAATTTAAGGCGCTTATCCGTCGAGCGAATCCAAGACCATCTAAAATTTATTCTCGGAAAAGAAAATATTCAATGTGAAGACGCAGCCTTATTACAATTAGCGCGTGCTGCTGATGGAAGTATGCGTGATGCTTTAAGTTTGCTTGATCAGTCTATTTCTTTTGGTGATGGTCACGTTAACGATACCGATGTGCGTTTAATGTTAGGTAGCATTGAACAGCATCATGTTTATGATTTATTAGATGCACTGGCTGCGAATGATGGCAGTACGATGATTCAACGTGTTCGTGAACTTGCAAAACAAGCGCCTGATTTTTCTTCCGTATTAGCGGAGATGATTACTTCTTTGCATTACCTCGCTTTACTCAAACAAGTGCCTGACGCTTATGACTTTAATATGGGTGACCAAGATCGTTATTTAGCTTTGTTAGATAAATTAAGCGCAGAAGATATTCAACTGTACTATCAAATTGCATTACATGGCCGTCGTGATTTACCTCTTGCACCAGATCAACGTAATGGTTTGGAAATGGTTTTATTACGTATGCTTGCATTTAAACCGGAAGATGGAAGAACTAAAACAAACAATACTTCTATTGCTGCACCAGCTAATCAAAATTCAAAACCACCTCAAGCGAATCAATCTGCTCAAAATAATAATGATTATAAAGCGGTAGAGAAAACTGTTCAGGTTATTGATACGCCAGAAACGCCAGCACCTTTAGAAGTGAAAGAGCCGGCTATTGCTCAGCAAGAAATAACAAAAGTGTCTTTGCCTGATCTGACATCAACCAACTGGCATGAAGTGGTTAATACACTGGGTGCTGGTGGAATATTAAATCAGTTAGTTGAACACAGTGCTCTTATTAGTGTCGCTGCTCCACACTTATATTTAGCTGTTGCGCCTTCACATTCGGCAATGTTAACGGCAGGCAGAGAAAAAGAACTTGAAGTTAAATTATCTGAATATTTTTCTGTTGAGTTGAAATTACATATTGATAAAGCGAAAATTGAAACAGAAACACCCGCGGCAAGAAGCGGTAGAGAAACACAAGAAAGACAAACAAGCGCAGAAGACTCTATTATGAATGATGATAATGTAAAAAACATTATGGATGCCTTTTCAGGTAATGTAGATAAAGAGTCAGTCAAGCCAGTTGGTTAACGTTTAATAAAATTTAAAATTATGAGGAAGTAAAGATGAAAGGCGGAATTGGTAACTTAATGAAGCAAGCGCAAAAAATGCAAGAAGATATGGCAAAAGCGCAAGAAGAAATGTCGAACATTGAAGTCACCGGAAAGTCTGGCGGTGGTATGGTGTCAGTTGTGATGACTTGTCGTCATGATGTTAAACGTGTCAGCATTGATGACAGTTTATTAGCTGATGATAAGGACATGTTAGAAGACTTAATCGCGGCAGCAGTGAACGATGCTGTACGTCAAGTAGAAAAAACATCGTCAGATAAAATGTCTGGTATGACTGCAGGCTTAAATTTACCGCCTGGAATGAAGCTTCCTTTTTAAGTAATCATCATGTCTAGTAGTTTACTTGTTAATCAACTTATCGATGCTTTGCGTTGCTTGCCGGGTGTTGGGCCTAAGTCTGCCCAACGTATGGCTTATCATTTATTAGAACGTGAGCGTGTTGCTGCTGAAAATTTAAGTATTGTATTGGCAAAGGCTGTTAAAGAAGTAGGGCATTGTGAACAGTGTCGTAGTCTTAGCGAACTGACTATTTGTGACCTTTGTAATAGCACTAATAGAGATAGAAGCTTACTTTGTATAGTAGAAACCCCTTCAGATGTACATGTGATTGAGCAATCTACAAACTATAAAGGTTTGTTTTTTGTTTTAATGGGGCATTTATCGCCACTTGATGGCATTGGCCCCGAAGACATTGGCTTAGATTTATTGGCTACGCGATTAGATGAAGGTGAAATAAAAGAAGTGGTTCTCGCTACTAACTTCACTGTTGAAGGTGAAGCGACGGCACATTTCATCAGTGAAATGGTAAATGCTCGAAGTATCACTGCCAGCCGTATTGCTCACGGTGTACCTGTAGGTGGAGAGTTAGAGTATGTTAATAGCTCAACCCTTTCTCATGCATTTAATGGCAGGCAAGTGTTTTAATAGCAAGATATCTTTAGCGTAACTGATTTAAAATATTTGAAGTATGGGTACATAATTTTTTAAAATAAGAATAACTTCTATCTTCTATTTGGCAATTCTCAGTATGCCTATCGGCATAAAATAATCCTACTGGTTTTCCTTTCACGTAAATAGACATAGCAATAAATGAATTTGTTCCTACAAGTTCTTTAAAGCCTTTGCTTACTAATGGCCAAAACTTTTCACGAGTACTTGCATTCATTAACACGGCTTGTTGTTTAGATAATAAATGAGAAAACAAACCTTTACTGCTCACATTAATTTTAAAACGGTTAAACGAAGGATCATTTTCTGAGCCTTTAAAGTTAACACCTTCTAAAAGCTTCTCTTCTTCATCATAATGACAATAAACCACTCGGTTTAAACCAATACCATCATGCATAGTCGAAATAATATGCTGAATTAATTCACTATGAGAAATTGTTTTAGGTGACAGAGTAATTAGTTCTTGTATTGCACTTTTTAACAATTCAAGTTGTGGTATTAAACAAATTGCCGTGTGATCATGTGAGTCGGTCACGCTGTCTTCATCAGGAATGATTTTTATAATTAAAGGTAAGTCACGCGCAGGCGGGGCAGTATTGTATTGTGGTACTTCTCGTGCAATTTCAGCGGCAATGGTATGAGAGCGAGCAATGACCTCGTCGGTTGTAATATCTATCCACTCAGCAATTTGCTCTTGAATTTCTAATGTGCTCCCACTATACCAACCTTCGTGGCTGAGATTTCTGGCAAGTTGTACGCCTAACATAATTCCATAAGCACGTGGAAATTTAGCATTTCCTGCAGAAAGAGATTCGGCTATGAGAGCAGGAAATTTCAATCGTTCAGAAATTTTCATGGTTAATTCATTAAAGGTAAATCCTAAGATCATATATTGTGCTTCTTCAGAAGCGATATGATCTTTGACGCGCAAGGTGGTGATTTTCTCAAGTAAATCGGGGGCATGAATAGCAAGAATCATTTCGCCATAAAAATGTAATTGTGTTGCGGTAAAAACTTCATCCGGAGTCATGTCGGCTCTTAATGTCGCCCAGTCTGTTGCAAAACGGGCCGCGTGATAGGCTCGACTAAATGTGGCCAGTAAACGTTTTTTTTGTTTTTCATCTAGAACATCATCAACGGCGGGTAATGCATCGGGAAGATGTGTTAATTGGTCAGTCCCCATCAATCTAAAGGCTTGATTAACGTGTGTTATTTCTGATGATAGACGACCTTTAGGCCGTTCATTTGATAATCGTAAAATATGAACAACTAAACTAGGATCACGTTCTACAACATGGGTAATATCTTTAAGAGGAATCTCTTCTTCACGGCATAACTGTCGTAATTCCTTGATGGTGTGCTTAAGAACAGGTACAGGCTCGTTGGCAGCAAGTTCAACCCATTTGTCCAATTTTTCATTTTTCATATATTTTATTGAGTATTCCAGTAATGAGAATATTCTCTTACCGCTCCGATTATCACAGGTTAGTTAAGTTGTTCAAACTAATCTTATCTTTCAGCCATTAAATTATCTATTTTATACTTCTCTATTACATATCGGTCAATACAATTATTTTCTAAAGTTTTTCTTTCATTTGGTCGATATAATATTTAAGCATCGATATGATAAGTATTGAATACCGTGATACAGTAAGTGAATTGTTATCACTTAATTAGTTATTAACACTAGGATTTAATAAGAAAAATGAAATTTCTCCTTGGTCTCGTCATTACCATTGCTAGTATCATAGTCGGTTACCTTGCATCTGGCGGTGCACTCTCTGCCTTATGGCAACCTTTTGAAATTCTGATTATTTTGGGTGGTGCAATCGGTGCATTCATCGTTGCTTTCCCTATGAATGTAGTTACAGGTACGCTAAAGGGCATTCTGGCGTTATTTAAAGGACAAAAATATAATAAAGCCACGTATATGGAGCTACTAAGCTTAATGTTTAACCTTTTTTCTAAAGCAAGAAAAGAAGGCTTAATGGCATTAGAGGCTGATATAGAAGAGCCTCATGACAGTGAAATATTTAAAGCTGCGGGTAAAATATACAAGAATCATCATCTCGTCGATTTTATCTGTGATTATTTACGCCTCATGGTCGGTGGTAATATGAATGCCTTTGAGCTTGAGAGTCTCATGGATTTAGAGCTTGATACACATCACCATGAAGCAGAAGCGCCAAGCCATGCACTACAAAATATGGCCGATGGTCTCCCTGCTTTTGGTATTGTTGCCGCGGTAATGGGCGTTGTAATAACAATGGGGTATATCAGTGAGCCACCTGAAGTTTTAGGTCACCACGTTGGTGCTGCATTGGTGGGTACCTTTATGGGAATACTAATGGGGTATGGTTTTGCAGGCCCTATGGCAGCTTCTATGGGTGAACAAGCAAAAGAGGAAAGCTTGATATTTGGTTGTGCTAAAACATGCATTATTGCAACATTAAATGGATACACACCTCAAATTGCCGTTGAATTTGGTCGTAAGGCACTCACCAGTAATCTACGCCCCACCTTTATTGAATTAGAAGAACACGTCAAAGGACAAAAGTAGTTTTGTCGAACAATAATATAAAGACTTCATAAGTGGCAGACGATAAAAAACAACCGATAGTCATTAAGAAGATCGTCCAAGGCGGCGGTCATCATGGTGGCGCATGGAAAGTGGCTTATGCTGATTTTGTAACAGCCATGATGGCATTCTTTTTATTGTTATGGTTGCTTGGTATTAGTGATGAAGCAATGCGTGGTGGTATCTCTGATATGTTTAGAAATCCTTCGCCTTTGATTGGACCTGGCGGTGCAAGCACTAGCATGATTAAGTTAGGAGGCACTAAAGAAATTCCTCATGGTGATGGTGATAAGTTAATGAAACAAGCTAAAACTGAAAGTTCACAAGATGTGGTTTCAGATGATGCAGAAAATAAAGATGAAAAAGAAAAACAGACCGAAAAAGAAAGAGATAAGGTAGTGCTTGATCAACTGTTAATAAAATTAAAAGAAACCATTGAAAACAGTGAAATGCTTAAAGACTTTAAAGATCAAATGTTACTTGAAGTGATGCCTGAAGGTTTACGTATACAGATTATAGATAAAGAAAATCGCCCCATGTTCGCCTCTGGCAGTGAAAAACTAAAACCCTATACCCGAGTTATATTACATGAAGTTGCCAAAACAATTGCAGAAAACGCCGACAATAAGATTAGTATTACTGGTCATACCGATGTGTCGAATTTTGGTGGTGGAATTATTGAATATGAAACGGTTGATGGTGAAGTATTAAGAAAAAAATATAGTAACTGGGAGCTCTCTAGTGACCGAGCTAATGCAGCCCGTCGTGAACTAATAAAAGGTGGTATGCCAGAATCACAAATTGGCCGGGTTGTTGGTTTGTCTTCAACGGTACTGTTTAATAAAAAAAATCCTAAAAGCCCTATTAATAGACGAATCAGTATTATCGTGATGAATAAATTGACGGTAGATTCAATTGTTGAAAATGAGGGTAAAGTAGAACCAAAATCTAGTATTGCTGTTTCAACTGAAGCACCGGCTCCAACTTCACATTAAGTTTTATCTTCGCTTTTCAGTCAACGATTCAATAATGCGTTGACCACTTTTCCAACGTTGTTCCGTTATTTTTTCTTCTTTAAGCGCATTAAGTAGGGCACAGCCAGGTTCATTCTTATGTGCACAGTTTCTAAATTTACAATGACCGATATACGGTCTAAATTCTATAAAACCATCAATAATATCTTGTTCGGTTAATTTAATTAAACCAAATTCACGCACGCCCGGTGAATCTATTACGTGACCATCATTATGTTCTAATGGGTAAAGATAAGCCGTGGTGGTTGTGTGTTTACCTTTACCTGTTGCTTCAGAAATCTCACCAATACGTGCATCAGATTTTAAAATACTATTGATCAATGATGATTTACCAACACCAGATTGGCCGACAAAAATATTATTTTTATTGTCGAGGTACTGCACTAAAGAATCTAAGCCATCTTCAAGTTCTGCACTGGTATTAATAACCTTATAGCCAATATCAATATAATTTTGTAAACGTTTTTCAAGTGCACCTAATTCGTCTTCATCCATTAAATCAATTTTGTTTAATACAATAACGGGGCTTAGACGGTTATGTTCAGCGGCGACAAGATAGCGATCAATTAAACCTTCGTTGAGTTCTGGTTTATTGGCAACAACAATAAATATTTGATCTATATTAGAGGCAATTGTACGTAAATTATTATTGATGTCGGGTCGTTGAAGTATTGAACGACGTTCTTGGATTTCAGTAATAACGCCCGTACCATCTTCTTGTAAGAACCATGAAACAATATCACCGCAGACGACTTGCCCAACGGCTTTACGTTGCTGGCATTGATATAAGGTATCGGTTGAATCTTTTATTAGGGTATAGCGTCTGAATGCTGCAATGACAGTGGCTTGTTGAATGTCTTGTTCACTCATACTAAAGGTTTAAAAGTGAAAGCATTGTTATTTTTTAAATTTATAAAATGAAGTATTTAAGTATTCAACGACATCATTAATATGTTCTTCTGGCCATTCGATGCCAAGGCTATCACGACAGCGTTTAACTTGTTTAATTAATGCAGGATGTGTTTCGATACGATTATTTTCTCGTGTGTAGATACCTGTTCCATCACCACCCTGAATTGATATATGGCAACTGGTACAGTTGCTTTGGTGAAGTTCTTTACCCATTGATATATCAGCAGACGCATTCAATGAAAAAAGGCTACAGAGTATTAGAAAAGGTATATAAGTCGTTAATCGTTGCATTATCTACTCACTTTTAAAGATATCTTTAGCTTATTTTAGCTGATAAATTAGCAATGCGCACGGGGGCCGGCGGATGTGAGTCATGAAATGCGGAATATAATGGATCTGGCGTTAAGGTATTGGCATTATCACGGTACAGTTTAACCAAAGCGGTGATCAGTGTTTGTGGTTTACTTTGTTTGGCAGCAAAATCATCGGCTTCAAATTCATGTTTACGGCTAAGAGAAGACATAACAGGTTGTAAATAAAGACTGATCAACGGCATGACCATGCTAAATAAAATCAAAGCCATATAGGTCGATGCTTGAGTCACACCCAGTACATTATAAAACGCATCTTGTTGAATCAACCAAGCAAGTATTGCTAAGCCTGACAGTGTGATAGCTGCATTTAATATTAGTCCTTTGCGAACATGGTGATGTTTAAAGTGGCCAAGTTCATGTGCAAGTACAGCTTCGACTTCATCGTCATCCAGTGTTTCCAATAGCGTATCAAAAAAGACTATACGTTTGTTTTTACCTAGGCCTGTAAAATAGGCGTTACCGTGGCTTGAACGTTTCGAACCGTCCATAACAAATATTCCATTACTGGCAAAACCACAGCGTTGCATGAGTGCGGTAATTTTCTCACGTAAAGCTTCATCTTCTAATGGCATGAACTTATTAAAAAGTGGTGCTATAAATGTTGGGAATATCCATGAAACCAATAAACCAAAACTTAATAATGTCGCCCAAACATAAACCCACCATAAAGAAGAAGTTTGACCGATCACATCACTCATCAACCATAATATACCGGCTAATAACGGTACGGCTAAAATGAGCGTTAAACCCATTTGCATCACGGTATCTTTAATAAATTGTGTTGCGGTCATTCGGTTAAAGCCAAATTTCTGTTCAACTTTAAATGTGCTATATAAAGTAAAGGGGAGATCCAACAATGCAGAAATCAGCATAATGCTAAAGATAACGAATAATCCTGTTGTTATATTGGATAATTCATAAGCACGAATAGTGTTATCTAGTAGCTCTAAACCACCGCCTAATGTCCATGCTAAAAGTAGTACAGCACCGTATACAAGTTCTATTTTATTGACCGATAGTTTAGTCATTGTATAGTCGGCAGCTTTTTGATGTTGTTCGAGCGTAATGTTATTCGCAAAAGCCTCTGGAACAGTTTTTCGATGAGAGCGCACTGATTGAGATTGACGATTAGACAACCAAAGCTGTATAAATAGTGACAAGAGTAGCGCGAGTATAAACAAGAGTGTAAGCATTTCAGATACAGCCATTATAATAAGTAAATAAGATCGGCAGGCAGGTTAGCGTTTGCTAGAATGATTAGCAAGTAATAATAGGAAAGGACAAAGTATGTCTCAAAAAGAAAGCAATTTGATATGGATAGACCTAGAAATGACAGGGCTGGAACCACAAACTGATGTCATTATAGAAATAGCGACTATTGTGACAGACAGTGAGCTTAATATTCTTGCAGAAGGGCCTATGTTAGCAATTCACCAAACGGATGAAATAATGGCTGGTATGGATGAATGGAATACAAATCAACACGGTAAATCTGGTCTAGCTCAACGTGTCAAAGAAAGCATAGTGACAACGGAGGTTGCAGAGAAAGAGACAATAGAATTTTTAAGGGAATACGTCACTCAAGGTGCTTCACCCATGTGTGGGAATAGTATCTGTCAGGATCGTCGCTTTATGGCGAGATTAATGCCAGAACTTGAAGCGTTTTTCATGTATCGCAATCTTGATGTGAGTACATTAAAAGAACTGGCTAAGCGTTGGGCGCCAGATGTTGCGAAATCGGTTAAAAAATCAGGTGCGCATCTTGCTTTAGATGACACGCGTGATTCTATTAATGAAATGAAGCATTATCGAAAATATTTCTTGAAATAACGCTCTGTTATTTTAATCTATACTTAAATATTGACGTTAACTCGTCAATATTTGTTACTAGGGTCATGAAAGCGTCATTTGATGATCCTGAAAATGAATTTATATCGTCAAATGTTTGGCGATACTAAATATAATTACTTTTAACTTGTTGTATTTATTGGTTTTACCGCTCTATTTTATTAATGGTATGTGTTTTGCATTATAGATACTAAAAATATGAGGTGGTTAAAAGCCCAGTATTATGGGAATTAAAAATTATGGCAGATGAAGAACTCGAGCTCGATGTCGACGTTAAAAAGAAGAAATCACCCTGGATTATGGTTGTTGTTGCTATTGTGTTACTGAATGGTATTGGAATTGGGGCTTGGATGTTTTTAGGTGGTGGTGGAGATGATAAATCTGCTAAGCATGAAAAGGCAGCGCCAGACTCAGGGCCTTTAAAATACTTAACCATGGTGCCAGAATTTATTGTGAATTTTGGACCCGGCTCAAGGGTTAGATATTTACAAGTAGATTTACAAGTGGCGTCACGTGATGGCAATGCTTTAGACATCATAAATACCTATCGTCCGGTTATACGTAATGATATTTTGGTTGATTTAAGCAGTGTTGACTACAAAGATTTAGTCACGCGTAGTGGCAAAGAAAAGTTACAAAAGAAGTTATTGAATACGATAAACCGTATTACAAACACTTATAGTCATGGTGGTGATCATGGAGAAAAGAAAAATGATCATGCTAAAGATGCAGATGCAGCATCATCTCATGGCTCAGTAGATGAAAAAGTTAAAGGGCCGGTTGAAGCCATTTATTTTACTAGTTTTATAATGCAGTAGGAAAAATATTATGTCTGCAAGCGAACTACTATCACAAGACGAGATCGATGCACTATTAAATGGTGTAGATGATGGTGAAGTGGAAACAGAAAACGATCTTGAGTTGCAGGATGGTGTTGCCAGAGAATTTGATTTTGCATCACATGATCGCATTGTACGTGGCCGTTTACCGACACTTGAAATGATAAATGATCGTTTTGCACGTAGTTTTCGAGTCAGTCTTTTTAATATGTTACGCCGTTCTGCTGAAATTTCAGTGAGTGGAGTACAAATGGTTAAATTTTCAGAATACATTCATAGCATGTTTGTTCCAACAAGTTTAAATATTATTAAGATGCCGCCATTAAGAGGTGCTGCATTATGTGTATTTGATCCAAAGCTTGTTTTTATTCTTGTTGATAATTTTTTTGGTGGCGTAGGTCGCCATGCAAAAATAGAAGGGCGTGAATTTTCAGCAACAGAACAACGTGTTGTTAGTATGGTTTTAGAGGATGCTTTTAAAGATTTAAAAGAAGCATGGCGTCCTGTAATGAATATGGATTTTGAGTTTAAAAGTACGGAAGTTAATCCACAGTTTGCAAATATTGTTAGCCCAAGTGAAGTGGTCGTAGTATCAACATTTAATATAGAGCTCGATGGAGGTAGTGGTGATTTTCAAGTCACTATTCCTTACTCAATGATAGAACCTATCCGAGAGTTGTTAGATGCCGGTGTCGCGAGTGATGTAGCAGATAAAGATGAGCGTTGGGTTGTTTCATTAAGAGAAGAAATAAAGCAGGCAGAAGTAAAGTTAACCTGTGACTTAACGACTACGGAGGTTTCCTTGGAAGATATTTTAAATTTAAAAGAAGGTGATGTTTTACCCATTTCAATGCCGGAAATGGTCGTTATTAAAGCTGAAAATGTTCCCGTATTCAAAGGAAAAATGGGCATTTCAAAAGGCAGTAAAGCTATAAAAATTATTGAAGCAATTGACCATACGTATGATAAAGATTTGCAAGCCTTAGCCGGTGAGTTTGGTCACTAAATAAAAAGGTAAGTGGTTATGAGTGAAGATGATGGAATGGACGAATGGGCAGCCGCGATGGAAGAAGCCGGTACGCCTATGGATGACGATAAATCAAAGGCTGATTTAGATGTTCCTAGTAATGAAGCAGGCTCTTCTGGAAAACTTGATTATGAACAATTAGAGAGTACGCCCGTAGATAATAGTTTTACTGGAGTAGATGTTAACTTAGATGTCATTTTAGATATTCCGGTTAATATTTCTATGGAAATAGGCAGTACTAAAATTAATATTCGAAATTTGTTACAACTAAACCAAGGTTCAGTTGTTGAGCTTGATAGATTGGCAGGTGAACCGTTAGATGTTGTTGTGAATGGAACACTTATTGCGCATGGTGAAGTTGTTGTTGTTAATGAAAAGTTTGGTATACGTTTGACTGATATTATTAGCCCAGCTGAACGTGTGAAAAAATTAAAGTAGGGATGGCAATGCGCGCTTTATATACTTATAGCTGTTTATTACTTATTCAAATCAATCAACAAGTTTTTGCTGTTGAATCATCAACCAAGAAAAGTATTGCCTCGCTATCAAACGAACCCATCGGTGTTGCTAATTACGTACAAATGTTTTTAGGTTTGTTTCTTATTGTGGGTATTATTATAGGTATGGCGTGGTTGATGCGACGTATGAGTAATGCAACGGGTTTGAATGGCGGTAATTTAAAAGTGCTTGGTGGTGTTTCTGTTGGTCAACGTGAACGAGTGGTACTTATTCAAGCAGGCAATACACAGTTATTAGTTGGCGTTGCACCGGGTTCTGTTCGCGCAATACATGTTTTAGATGAACAAATAATAACTCCCGTTGATGCTAAAACAAAAACACCATCAGGCTTTGCAGATAAATTGCACGCAGCCATAAAGAAACAAAGTTAAGACAGTGATAGAGATGAAACCTCGCCTCATAAAACAGATCTTATTAAATATTGCCGCTGTTCTTATTTTAGTAATAACCCCCTTCGAATTAGCGTTGGCTGAAGTTGGCTTGCAAGCTATCACAGTTACTACCGCTGCAAATGGCGACCAATCCTATACTGTAAGTATTCAAATTTTAATACTTATGACTGTGTTAACATTTTTGCCTGCGGCTCTAATGATGATGACGTCATTTACCAGAATCATTATTGTCCTTTCTATACTTCGCCAAGCATTAGGTTTAATGCAAGCGCCATCATCGCAAACATTGATTGGTTTATCTTTGTTTTTAACTTTCTTTATCATGGCGCCAGTATTAGAAAGAATAAATAACGAAGCCTTACAACCTTATCTTAACGATAACATGTCAATTCAGGTTGCGGCTGAAAAAGCCAGTCAGCCACTACGTCAATTTATGTTTGGGCAAACGAGAGAAGCAGATATTATGACTTTTTCTCAAATAGCCGGCTATAAAAACTTTGAAACTAAAGCTGACGTTCCTTTTTCTGTGCTTGTTCCTGCATTTGTCACCAGTGAATTAAAAACTGCATTTCAAATTGGTTTCTTATTGTTCATACCTTTTCTTATTATTGATTTAGTTGTTGCCAGTGTTTTGATGTCCATGGGTATGATGATGTTGTCACCGATGGTTATATCGTTACCTTTTAAAATAATGTTGTTTGTTTTAGTTGATGGTTGGAACTTGATCATCGGTACGCTTGCTTCGAGTTTTTATGTGTAAGGAAAAGTCATGAGCCCTGAAGATGTATTAACGATTTTTCAACATGCGTTACAAGTTTTGTTAATGTTGATACTTGTTATTCTAATACCTGCATTAGTGGTGGGCTTGATGGTCAGTATGTTTCAAGCTGCAACACAGATTAACGAAATGACATTAAGTTTTATTCCAAAGCTAATTATCACTGTTGTAACCCTCATGTTTGCTGGGCCATGGATGCTGCAATTAATAACGGACTATACACATCAGTTGGTAAGTGACATCCCATACTTGGTGGGTTGACATGGTTATTTCTGCAACTGAACTCACTGCAATCATCGGTTCATACTTATGGCCTTTATTTAGAGTCTCAGCCATGGTTGCATCAGCTCCAGTGTTTGGTACACGTAGTGTGCCTGCTAAAATTAAAATGATGACAGCCATCGCCATCACTTCCGTACTTGTTCCTATTTTACCAACACCAGAAGTTGATGTTTTTAGTCCACTTTCTTTTTTAATTATCGCGCAACAAATTTTAATCGGTTTAATTATTGGCTTTAGCGTACAAATGGTTTTCAGTGCCGTGATTACCGCAGGCCAAATTGTTGCTATGCAAATGGGCTTAGGCTTTTCATTAATGGTTGATCCGCAAAATGGTGCGCAGTCTCCAGTAATGAGTCAATTTTATATTGTTATGGTTATGTTGATATTTCTTTCTATTAATGGACATTTAGTCTTGGTTGAAGTTTTAGCAGACAGTTTTAAAACCATGCCGATCTCTGCTCAAGGTTTAGTTGCAACAGATTTTATGCAAGTCGTACGTTGGGGTGCTAATATCTTTTCTGGAGGAATGGCCATTGCATTACCTGCGATTGCTTCGTTACTCGTGGTGAATGTTTCGTTTGGCATTATGACCCGCTCAGCACCACAACTTAATATTTTCGCGATTGGTTTCCCTATCACCATGATGCTAGGGTTTATTTTAGTGATGGTGACACTGCCAAACGTCGCTCCTAAATCTATTACATTGTTTACTGATGTCTATCATCTGCTACAAGAAATTTTAAGTGTGAAAAATGGCTGAAGATACTGGTCAAGAACGCACCGAACTCCCGACCCCGCGACGGTTACAACAAGCCAAGGAGAAGGGGCAAGTCCCTACGTCGCGTGAACTTAACACGATGATCATGATGTTGGTTGCTGGCTCAAGTCTTATGTTTATTGGCCCAGGTATTGCGTCTGACTTTTTAGATTTGTTTACACGTTACTTAAATATTAGTCGTGCAAATATTTTTGATCCCACATCGATGCCTGTTTTGTTGAAAGAAGCGATTTTTGATTCATTGTTTACCTTAGCCCCATTTTTTACATTGATGGTTGTTGCTGCAGTTGCAGGGCCTTTAATGATGGGGGGGGTTACCTTTAGCACTAAAGCTTTGGCATTTAAGTTTGATAAATTAAATCCCATTACAGGAATGGGGCGCGTGTTCTCTAAGAAAGGTTTAGTAGAGCTGGTAAAAGCGTTTGTCAAATTTATGATTATTGGCACAACAGCTATCTTGTTCTTATATACACAAATCGACACTTACTTAGGCCTTGGTAGTGAGCCATTAGCTCAAGCCTTAACACATATGTCTGAATTATTAGTTTGGTCATTTATTTCTATTGCTTCGGTATTGGTGTTTATTGCATTAATTGATGTGCCATTCCAACTGTATGATTTTACCAGTCAGTTGAAAATGACAATGCAAGAAATAAAAGATGAAAATAAAGACACAGAAGGTAATCCTGAAGTTAAAGGTCGCCTAAAAAATACTCAACGTGAAATTGCACAACGACGCATGATGTCTGAAGTACCAAAAGCAGATGTTATTATTACCAACCCAGAACATTACTCTGTGGCGGTTAAATATGATCTTGAAAAATCTGGCGCGCCGATTGTTGTAGCAAAAGGTGTTGATATTATCGCCATGCAAATTAGAACGATTGCGCGTGAACATAATGTTCCTATCTTACAAGCACCACCACTTGCTCGTGCCTTACATCACACAACAGAAATCAACGATGAAATACCAGCAGCATTGTATTTAGCTGTTGCACAAGTCTTAGCGTACATCTTTAAATTACGTACAGATCCTAGCTGGAACAAACGTAAGAAAGAACACAAAATTAATGATCTTCCAATACCGGAAGATATGCAGTTTAATAAATAATTATAGGGTTATATCGTGGCAGAACAATCATTGTTTTTAGACAAGATTAAAGCAGTAGGGAGTAATGGTTTAGGCGCACCTTTACTATTAATGGTAATGCTAGCAATGATTGTTGTGCCATTAGCACCTTTCATGCTCGATGTGTTTTTTAGTTTCAATATTTCATTGGCTTTGGTTGTGTTACTCGTTTCTATTTATAGTTTACGTCCATTAGATTTTTCTTTATTTCCTACCATTCTACTTGTGACAACCTTATTAAGATTGGCGTTAAATGTTGCATCAACACGTGTTGTATTACTTGAAGGTCACACGGGTAGTGATGCAGCTGGACAAGTGATTAAGGCCTTTGGCGAATTTGTTATTGGCGGTAACTATGCTGTGGGTATTATTGTCTTTGCTATTTTAGTGATCATTAACTTTGTTGTAATCACTAAAGGTGCAACCCGTATATCTGAAGTCAGCGCACGTTTTACTTTGGATGCCATGCCCGGTAAACAAATGGCCATTGATGCAGACTTAAACGCAGGTTTACTCGATGCGGATGAAGCAAGAGCACGCCGTGAAGATATTAGTGCTGAAGCAGAGTTCTATGGTTCGATGGATGGTGCCAGTAAATTTGTTCGTGGTGATGCCGTTGCTAGTATTTTGATTTTGGTGATTAATCTTTTAGGCGGCTTAGTCATTGGAATACTTCAACATGATTTAACGTTTGCTTTAGCGGCTAAAAATTATGTCTTATTAACCATTGGAGATGGTTTAGTTGCACAAATTCCTGCGTTATTACTTTCAACTGCAGCCGGTATTATCGTTACCCGTGTTTCAAGTACACAAAATATGGGAGAACAAGTACTCAGTCAATTATTTAAAAATCCTAAAGCATTAGGTGTCACCTCGGTCATTTTAGGCGTAATGGGTATCATTCCCGGTATGCCGCACGTGTCTTTTTTAATTCTTGCTTTTGCAAGTGGCTTTGGTGCTTACATGATACGTAAACGCTTGGCTGAACCTAAAGTAGAACAAACACCTATTACTAAAGTAGAAGAAGCACCAGAGACACGAGAGCTCAGTTGGGACGATGTTACGCCCGTTGATACCATTGGTTTAGAAGTGGGTTATCGTTTAATTCCAATGGTAGATAAAGAGCAGGGTGGCCAATTAATGGCACGTATTAAAGGCGTACGTAAAAAGTTATCACAAGAACTGGGGTTTCTTATTCCTGCTGTTCATATTAGAGATAACTTGGAATTACCTCCAAATGGTTACCGTATTACATTAATGGGAGTCACCGTTGGCGAGTCAGACATTCAGCCCGATAAAGACATGGCCATCAATCCAGGACAAGTTTATGGCACCATTGAAGGCGCTGTAACAAAAGATCCTGCCTTTGGTTTAGAGGCTTTATGGATAGATAATTCACAACGTGATCAAGCACAAACTTTAGGTTATACGGTGGTTGATCCTAATACTGTGATAGCAACGCATTTAAGCCAGCTGCTACAAAAGCATGCGAATGAATTATTGGGTCATGAAGAGGTACAGCATTTATTAGATAAGTTGGCAGAGTCAGCACCTAAACTGGTTGAAAACTTAGTCCCAGATACATTGAATCTTGGCATCATTGTCAAAGTCTTACAAAGCTTACTAGCCGAGAGTATTCCTATTCGTGATATTCGTACAATCGCCGAAACATTGGCAGAACATGCTAACCGAAGTCAGGATCCTGACGATTTAACGACAGCAGTACGCACTTCTTTAGGGCGCATGATTGTGCAACAAATAAATGGTATGGAGCCTGAACTCTCAGTCATCACTCTAGATTCAACATTGGAACAGTTGTTGCATCAAGCAGTACAGGCAGACGGAGTAGGTGGCGTTGAGCCGGGTTTAGCAGAACGTTTATTTACAGCATTACAAGAAAGCGTTCAAAAACAAGAATCCATGGGGCAGTCAGCCGTGCTTCTTGTATCCGGCATAATTAGGACAATGTTGGCAAGATTTGTTCGACATACCATTCCTAACTTACACGTTTTGTCATACAACGAGGTTCCAAGTGACAAGCAAATTAGAATCGTTGCCACTGTCGGTCAGTAAAGAAACTTGGAATATAAAGGTAAGCCTTAAGCTAAAGAACCAAAACTTAAAGAACTGACATTTAAAGAACCGAATTTAAAGAACAAAGGCAGAAAGACATGAAAATAAAACGTTTTGTTGCAGAAGATATGCGTACAGCATTACGCAAAGTGACTGAAATATTAGGTCCCGATGCGGTGATACTTTCAAATAATAAAATTGAAGAAGGCATAGAGATTGTCGCTGCTATTGATTACGATGAATCATTAATACAAGATCCTGCAACCGTTGCATTAACAAACAGTAAACCCATCAAGAAAAAAGAATATACAGGTGAGCAATTAGAGATAGATAAACGTAACCGACAAGCTGCACTGGATGATGTGCGTTACGGTAGAAACATTCCAAAGCCTCAGACAAAAATCCTACCTGATGAAATTTTCATCAAAGAGAAACCTAAAGCATCCCCCGAACCTGTGCAACATGCGCAATCCCAGGTTCAAGTGAAAAACAACGATCACTTATGGACAGAAGAACCTGCTTTCATGGAAATGAAGTCTGAGCTTAAATCTTTAAAAGGTTTATTGGTCAACCAATTATCAGAATTGAGCTGGGGAAAAGAAGTTAAATACCATCCAGTTCGAGCACGTTTATTACAACGCTTAATGTCTTTAGGTTTAAGTCCTAAAATAGCTAAAGATATTTCTTCAAAAGTAAATGAAGAACATGATTTTGAACACAACTGGAGAATTTCATTAGGTGAACTTGCACACCGTATTCCGGTTAGTGACTTTGATATTATAGAAAACGGTGGTCGTGTTGCACTCGTAGGGGCAACAGGTGTTGGTAAAACCACCACAATAGCAAAACTCGCAGCTAGATATACACTTAAGCACGGGCCTCACCGTGTTGCCCTAATCACAACCGATAATTTTAGAGTGGCAGCGCATGAACAACTTCGCAGTTACGCAAGAATTATGGGCGTACCCATGCGCATAGCGGGTGATGCAGATAGCTTGCGTGAAGCATTAGATGACTTAAGAGATAAAGAATTAATCTTGATTGATACTGCAGGTATGAGTCAAAGAGATATGTTGTTGAGTAAACAATTTACCATGTTGCACGGCGAAGGAATGCCAACAATAAATGCCTATTTAACATTAGCAACAAATTGCCAACGCGGAGTATTAGCTGAAATAGGCAATAAATTTAAAAATATGAACATAAGTGGTTGTATATTCACCAAAGTTGATGAAACAACCAGCATGGGGGGCGCAATGTCAGTCGCTATAGATAACAATATACCTGTCGCATATTTTTGTGACGGTCAACAAGTCCCAGAAGATATACATCTTGCTCGTAAACACAGTATTGTGAGTCGTAGCGTTTCTGTTATGCAACACATGGCTTCGACGAGTCAGTTTGATGAGGCGACTTCAATGACTATTGGTGGTATCGTTGCTAATGGACATGCTTGATAACTTAGCATTAGAGACAAAATTCAATCAATACGATCAAGCAGCAGGGTTAAGACGAATGGTAAAACCACATCCGGTTAGAGTCATCACAATTGCCAGTGGTAAAGGTGGTGTGGGTAAAACAAATGTTTCAGTTAATCTCGCTATCGCTTTAGCTTCGGAAGGCAAGAATGTCACCATACTTGATGCAGACTTTGGTTTAGCAAACATAGATGTGATGTTAGGTTTACACTCAGATAAAAATTTATCAAATGTCATGAACGGTGAGTGTGATTTGTCTGAAGTATTAATCGAAGGTCCAAAAAATATAAAAATCATTCCTGCATCTTCAGGTATAAAAAACATGGCAGAAATGACACCCGCACAACATGCCGGTTTAGTTGGCGCCTTTAGTGAACTCACACATGATATCGATATTTTATTGGTCGATACGGCTGCGGGTATTTCTGATAGTGTCACGAGTTTTTCTCGTGCAGCTCAAGAAGTGGTTATCGTTGTTTGTGACGAGCCTGCATCAATAACAGATGCGTATGCGTTGATAAAATTACTCAGTAAAGAACAAGGTATCTTTAAGTTTAATATTCTATCTAATATGGTTTCAGGTGCCCAACAAGGCCGTGACGTCTATGAAACATTAACTAAAGTAACAGACCGTTTTCTTGATGTTGCTCTGGAATACATGGGGCACGTGCCTTATGATGACTACTTAAAGAAGGCAGTTAAGCGTCAAAAAGCCGTTGTGGATGCCTTTCCACGTAGTCGAGCAGCCCAAGCTTTCCAAACATTGTCAAAAAAGGTAAACAAATGGCCTATGCCCAGTGCATCAGGTGGACACCTTGAGTTTTTTGTGGAAAGGTTAGTCTCAGGATAAACATTGGAGGTTCTGCCATGAACGGCATTGCTGCATACGCTCAGATACAACCTAATTACACTGATGACATGATTGATTTACACGCTCCTCTTGTTAGGAGAATTGCATGTCATCTTATTAGCCGATTACCCGCGACTGTACTATTAGAAGACATGGTACAAGCCGGAATGATCGGCCTTTTAGAAGCCACATCGAAATACGATGAAACGCAAGGCGCAAGCTTTGAAACATATGCAGGCATTAGAATTCGCGGCTCTATGCTCGATGAAATTCGAAAAAATGACTGGGCACCACGCTCAGTTCATCGTAAAGCACGAGAAGTTGCCGAAGCTGTACGTATTATAGAAAATGAACATGGGCGTGATGCTCGCGACGTAGAAATTGCTGAAACGCTTGATATGAGCTTAGGTGAATACTATAAAATTCTACAAGATAATAGCTACCATAAAGTATTAAGCGTTGATGACACCAGTTCAATTACCGGTGAAACAATGCTTGATAGCGTGTCAGATAATGCGCCGGGCATTCTTGATGGCATGCATAATGATGATGTCCATCGTTTGCTTTCAGAAGCGATTGCAGGTTTACCTGAACGTGAAAGATTGGTGATGTCTCTGTATTATGATGAAGAACTTAACTTACGTGAAATTGGTGCAGTAATGGGCGTGAGTGAATCTCGTGTTAGTCAAATTCATAGTCAAGCTATTATTAGATTACAATCACGTATGTCTCCCCGTAAAAGATAAAACCCTCTCTTATATTCCTTAATATCCCCTTTAAAAGTGTTGTTTGAGTTTATTCACAGATAGAAAATACTCAAACAAGTTCAAATACACTTAATTCAATCATATTTTCAAAATAAATCATCTTTTTATCAATCTTTTAGACTTTTTCCTTAAGGAAAATGATAAGTCGGCCGATAACTTACATAACAATAGTGATGCTTCTTACGAGGTATCAAATTAAAAATGTGTACTGCGGAGGATATTTTGTGGACACGAAAATGAAAATTTTAGTTGTGGATGATTTTTCTACAATGCGACGAATTATAAAAAATCTATTACGTGACTTAGGCTTTAATAATACCGAAGAAGCGGATGATGGTTTAACAGCATTACCTATGTTGAAATCAGGAAAGTATGATCTGTTAGTAACAGATTGGAATATGCCTGGTATGGAAGGTATAGATTTGCTCAAGGCTGTTAGAGCAGATGATGATGAAACCCTAAAGAATATACCGGTATTGATGGTAACGGCTGAACAAAAGAAAGAACAAATAGTAGCCGCAGCACAAGCTGGTGTAAATGGCTATATAGTAAAACCTTTTACAGCTTTAATTTTAAAAGAAAAACTGGAAAAAATATTTGCCCGGATTGGTTAATAAATTAGAGGTTTCTAGAATGGCTGACGAAGAACTAATTACTGATGATAATATAGCGCGAGTAAAAGATTTACTCGCATCTATGGAAAAAGGTAATGAAGAAGATGCAATAGAAATTATTGATGAGTTAACGACAATAAGAGAAACAGACCTTTATCAAGATATGGGTAAATTAACCCGTGAATTACATGATGCGATATCTAATTTTGGTATGGATGACTCAATCAGTGATATGGCTGAAAATAGTATACCGGATGCAAGGGAGCGTTTAAATTATGTTATTTCAAAAACTGATGAAGCGGCAAATACAACACTTGAAGCAATAGAAAGCTCTATTCCTGTTTGTAATAATTTGACTGCTCAAGCTGCAACATTACATAAAAGTTGGGATAAATTTACCAACCGTGAATTGTCCGCAGATGAGTTTCGTAGTCTATCAAAAGATGTTAATACGTTTTTTGTAGATACAGAAGAACTGAATAAAGTAAAAGAAGATTTAACTACTGTTTTACTCGCTCAAGAATATCAAGATCTAACGGGGCAAATTATAAAGAAAGTCATTAACCTTGTAGGTGAGGTAGAAGGTAAGCTGATTGGACTTATTCAAATAACGTCACCGCCGCAAGTAGAAAAAGACAAAAAAGAAGGTAATGCTTCGTCACTAGATGGGCCACCTGTACCAGGACTTGCACATGCTGATACGGTATCAGGTCAAGATGAAGTTGATGATCTTTTATCAAGTTTAGGTTTTTAAACGTACCGGAATTTATAAGCTATGGATGATGAACTACTAGATGATTTTTTAGTTGAGGCAGGTGAAATACTTGAGCAACTAAATGAGCAACTCGTTGAACTTGAAAACAGTCCAGACGATACAGAATTATTGAATGCTGTTTTCCGCGGTTTCCATACCATTAAAGGCGGGGCAGGATTCTTAGCTATCGATGCAATGGTGGCAATTTGTCATCGTACGGAAGACATCTTTAATATGCTTCGTAATAACGAGCTCTCCATAGACAATACTTTAATGGATACCGTATTACCGGTATTAGATGTTTTAAATGATCAGTTTGACGCTTTAAAAAGTGGTGAAGAACCTCCTGCAGCAGAACAATCGTTACTCTCTGCTTTGGAATGCATTATTTCAGGAACAGCAAATTCATCCGATGAAGAAGATGTAACCTCCGTTGAAGCTATTACTGAAGACACATCTAACTTAACGAGTGAAGATGAAATTACCGATGATGAATTTGAAGCCTTACTTGATCAGTTGCATGGAAAAGATGGTGATATTGATACGAGTAATCTTGAAGTTGTTAAACCGTATTCATCAAACAGTGATGAGATTTCTGAAGATGAGTTTGAAGCGCTACTCGATAATCTTCATGGAGAAGGATCTTTTTCTGCATCAAATTCAAAAGTAAATGAAGATAAAGCATCATCGGACAGTAGTTACGAAGATGACAAAAAATCAGGTGAGATATCTGAAGATGAGTTTGAAGCACTATTAGATAATTTACATGGTGAAGGTAGTTTTTCAGCTGCCAATACTTCAAGTGATGAAAAAATTACAAAAGAAGCCCCAAAAAAAGTTGAACAACCAAAAGAGGTAGCAAAAATAGAACCTCAAGCGGTTGCTAAAAAAGAAGCCAGCCCAGAATCTAAAACATCGACTGCAGACAAAAAAGCAAAAGATAAACCTGCAGCCGACACCTCTGTTCGAGTTGATACCCGTCGTCTTGACGAAATTATGAATATGGTGGGAGAGCTTGTACTGGTAAGGAACCGTATTACACGATTAGGCTCAGAAGGTGGTGATTCATCAGGTGAAGAAATGACCAAAGCGATTGCAAATTTAGATTTAGTGACTGCAGACTTACAGTTATCAGTTATGAAAACACGCATGCAACCGATTAAGAAAGTTTTTGGACGATTCCCTCGCGTAGTACGTGATTTAGCACGAACCCTGAAAAAAGAAATTAGTTTAGTGATGGTAGGTGAAGATACAGATTTAGATAAAAATCTCGTTGAAGCACTGGCTGATCCCTTGGTGCATTTAGTTAGAAATTCTGTCGACCACGGTATTGAAATGCCGGATGATCGTGAGGTTGCAGGTAAATCTAAAAATGGAACCATTACATTAGCAGCTTCACAAGAAGGTGATCACATCTTATTATCTATAACAGATGATGGTGGTGGAATGGATGCTGATGTCCTTCGTAATATTGCCATCAAAAAAGGCATTCATGATGCGGAATCTGCTTCACGTCTTACTGATGTAGAATGTTATAATTTAATATTTGCTCCAGGATTTTCTACAAAAGAAAAAATATCTGATATTTCTGGCCGTGGTGTTGGAATGGACGTGGTTAAAACAGCTATCTCATCACTTAATGGATCTATTGAAATAGATTCTAAATTAGGTGAGGGTACTGTTATAAGTATTAAAGTTCCTTTAACGCTTGCAATCATGTCTACTCTGATGGTTCGTTTAAAAGATCAATTATTCTCTTTGCCGCTAGTTAATGTAAATGAAATTTTCCATTTAGATTTAACTAAAACAAATGTTATGGACGGTAAACGTGTTGTACTCGTTCGCGGTAAAACACTACCTCTTTATTATTTAAATAACTGGTTAGTTGAAGGTGAAAGTAGCGCGCCACTACCTACAGAAGGTCATGTTGTTGTTGTGCATATTGGTATGCAAAAAGTTGGTTTTATTGTAGATGAATTAATTGGCCAAGAAGAAGTTGTGATTAAACCTTTAGGAGCAATGTTACATGGTGTACTTGGTTTAGCTGGGGCTACGATTACCGGAGATGGGGGTATCGCTTTGATACTTGATATCCCTGGACTAATGAAAATGTACGCATAGTTTATTTTTAAATTTTATATTAAAATTATTTAGAGGATGTATTGATGGCAACCCGAGTTCTGGTTGTAGATGATTCTGGTTTTTTTAGACGCAGAGTTAAGGAGATTCTTGAAGAAGATCCGCTTATTACAGTAGTCGGTGATGCTGTAAATGGACAAGACGCCATTGAAAAAGCGTTAGAGTTAAAGCCGGATGTTATAACTATGGATATTGAAATGCCAGTGATGGATGGAATTCAAGCGACAAAGAAGATCATGTCATCAAATCCTGTGCCAATTATTATGTTTTCCTCTTTAACAACGGATGGTGCAAAAGCAACATTAGATGCATTAGATGCCGGTGCTCTGGATTTTTTACCTAAACGATTTGAAGATATTTCGAAAGACAGAGATGAAGCAAAAGTCTTACTCTGCCAGCGCGTAAAAGACATAGCACGTAAAAGTACTTTGTTACGTAAAACACCAACTTCACCAAGTTCATCAGTAAAGCCTGCATCACCATCTGTTACTAAGTCGACGACACCACCAGCCATACGAAAATCATCCGTCAGAATAACTAAGTCTGGTGGGATTGATCTTGTTGCTATTGGCACATCAACGGGGGGACCTTTGGCTTTGCAAAATGTATTAATCAATTTACCCGCTGATTTTTCTAAGCCGATTGTCATGGTGCAACATATGCCCTCCACATTCACCCCAGCATTTGCAAAACGTTTAGATCAATTATGTAAAATTTCAGTTAAAGAAGCACAAGACGGCGATCAAATTAAAGCCGGTACAGCATACCTTGCTCCTGGTGGTAAACAAATGCTGATAGAAGGGCGAGCCGGTAATGCTAGAATTAAAATTATAGAAAGTGAGCCAAGTCTAACCTATAAACCTTCTGTTGATATTACCTTTCGTTCTATTAGCAATGTATTTAAGGGTGATGTATTGGCCATTGTGTTAACCGGTATGGGGGCAGATGGTCGAGAAGGTGTCCGAATGCTTAAAAGTAATGGCTCAGAAATTTGGGCGCAAGATGAAGCAAGCTGTGTTGTCTATGGTATGCCAGCAGCGATTGTTGATGCGGGCTTGGCCGATCAAGTGTTAGACATAAATGATTTTTCACAAGCGATTATTAAACGTGTATGAAAATTGATTACTTAACATTACTTGGGTTGTTAGTTGGTATATCAGCGATTTTAGTTGGCCAACAATTAGAAGGTGGTGTTTTAGCGACACTCGTCAATGGCCCCGCAGCATTGATTGTTATTGGTGGCACTTTAGGTGCTGTGATGTTGCAATCTCCTATTGCGGTATTTGTTAAAGCGATAAAAATGCTTGGGTGGACTATTTTAACACCACAATATGATCACACCGCGGTTATTCAGAAAATTCTTACGTGGAGTAACATTGCACGCCGTGAAGGTTTATTAGGATTAGAAAATCTTGAAGATGCTGAAACAGATATTTTTTCTAAAAAAGGTTTACAGTTATTAATAGATGGTAGCGAACCAGACGCCATACGCACTATTATGGAAGTCGATATTCATACTCGTGAAAGTTTTGATATTCAAGCTGCTCGCATTTATGAAAGCATGGGAGGCTATAGCCCTACTATTGGTATCATCGGTGCAGTGCTTGGGCTTATACAAGTCATGGGTAATTTATCAGATCCAACTAAACTCGGTGGAGGTATTGCCGTTGCTTTTGTTGCTACTATTTATGGCGTTGCATTGGCTAATTTAATTTTTTTACCTATCTCTACAAAGTTAAAAAGCATTGTCAGTAGTAATAGTCATTTTAATGAAATGATTATAGAAGGGCTGGTTTCAATAGCAGAAGGTGAAAACCCAAGAAACATAGAAACAAAACTTTTAGGTTTTGTTCGATAACGTGACGCAATATAATCATGAGAAAAAAAAGAGACATATTTGAAGAGGCTGTAAATACTGATCGGTGGATGGTCTCCTATGCCGATTTTGTGACATTGCTTTTTGCTTTCTTTGTTGTGATGTATGCAATATCTTCTGTTAATGAAGGCAAGTATCGCGTTCTTGCAGATACCATGACAGAAGCCTTTAAAATTGCTCCTAAGTCACCAGACCCCATTCAAATTGGTAAGGAAAATAAGGTAATAGATTCATCAAAAAATGATAATTTTATAAAACCTGTCAAGATTTTTTCACAATCAACACGCTCTTATGAAGTTGAAATGAAGCAAATCGCTGAAACAGTCAGCAAAGCGCTTCAACCATTAATCAAGGAAGGTCTTATTACCGTTACCCAAGATAAACTCTGGGTAGAAGTTGAAATGAATAGCAAAATTCTTTTTTCAAGTGCAGATTCTGAGCTCGAAGAAGAAGCCTATCCTGCATTGAAAGCACTTGCCTCAACACTAAAAGCACTCCCCAACTCCATTGATGTTGAAGGCCATACCGATAATATATCCATAAATAACGATTTATTCCCTTCAAACTGGGAACTCTCTGCAGCAAGGGCTGCCAGTGTTGCTCGTCTATTTAGTGAGCTTGGCGTTGATCCTCGGCGTTTATCATCAATTGGCTATGCTGAATTTCGACCAAAATTTGAAAATAAGACCTCAAAAGGGCGGTTAAAGAACAGGCGTGTCAATGTCATCATATTAGCGAGTAAAAATGCACGTAGAATAGTGGAAATTGATAGAGATATAGGCCAAGCTAAATAAGTGGAAAGTGTATTGCCACATTATTTAACCCCTTTTTTTGAGATTTAATTGGATATTTAGACGTGAAGATATGGGCAGTAGCTAATCAAAAAGGCGGAGTTGGTAAAACAACCACCGCCGTATCACTAGGCGGACATCTCGTTAGCCTAGGTTCTAGAGTATTGCTGGTCGATATGGATCCTCAAGGGTCAATGACATCGTACTTTGGCTTTAACCCAGACGAAATCGATAAAAGTATTTATACCTTATTTCAATTGAATGATTATTCACATTCAAATGTAAGTCATGTTGTAGTGCCAACAAAAATACCCCTGTTATCATTGATGCCTGCTTCAACAGCACTTGCAACACTCGATAGACAATTAGGTACAAAAGGGGGAAAAGGCTTGGTACTCAAAAAAGCCTTGAGTGTGTTAGAAAAAGATTATGATTACGTTATTATCGATTGCTTACCGATGCTCGGAATTTTAATGGTGAATGCACTTGCTGCTTGTAATACATTATTGTTACCCGTACAAACAGAGTTCTTAGCATTAAAGGGACTGGATAGAATGATGAATACATTAACCATGGTGACACGTTCAAGAAAATCACCTTTACATAGAACCATTGTTCCTACGATGTTTGATCGTCGTACTCGTGCTTCTATAGATAGTCTACAAGCACTACGCGAACAATATTTAGATGATGTTTGGGAATCCGTTATTCCTGTGGATACAAAATTTAGAGAAGCCAGTCGACAAGGTATACCTATCTCAATGTTAAGTCGGTCTTCACGAGGCTCGCAAGCCTATGAAGCTTTACTCACTTATTTGCTTAACCCTAAGCAAGAAAGACATTTAAAAATAGTGAATTCATAAAATGGCAAATAATAATTCAAATATACTGGTGGATGAAAAAGTTGCGATTTCATTATTTTTAGACTCTTTATTAACCGAGCCAGAAGAGATAACAGAAACAGTTTCCGTAGAACCAGCACCTGAGATAATAATTAAAGAAGAAGATATCACGCTTAAAGTTATCCCTGATATTAAACCAGAGGTTAAAAAGGCTGAAGTTAAAGCTGGGCTTGTCGTAGAACCTGAAGTCAAAACACAAATAAATAAGGTTGTAGAAGCACCGTCAGCTATACCGTCGTGGGCCAATGAACCTTTTCAGGTTTTGTTATTTAAAGTGGCGGGGCTACAACTTGCGGTGCCTCTTATAGAGCTCTCAAGCGTTATTGAATGGAGTGATGCCATTACAGAAATGCCGGGACATGCCGATTTCTATATGGGGTTATTACAACATCTTAATTATAAAATTGCCGTGGTTGATACTGCAAAACTCGTTTTTCCATTAGAAAAACTACAAGAATTATCCGCGACCAACGCCAAAGAAAGAGTTAAACACATCGTATTAATAGACGATTACCGCTGGGGTTTAGCGTGTGATTGCATTGGTGAAGTCATTACCCTGAAACCAGAAGAAGTTAAGTGGCGAGCAGACCGGAGTAAACGTGCATGGCTAGCCGGTACAGTGATTGACCATATGTGTGCTCTACTCAGCAGTGATGGTTTTTCAGAAATGTTAAAAGTTGGACGTGAATCATAATATTGGCATATTTAATGCAACCAATTAATACAGAAGTTAAAAACGCCATAAATTTGGCATTTTTATACCTCTAGATACTTAGGAGAGCAGCACATGAACGAAGTTATTGATGAAAATGATGACACGATCATCCAATGGGTAACTTTTCACCTTGAAAATGAAAAATATGGCATTAAGGTCATGCAGGTGCAAGAAGTCTTGCGAATGACGGACATTGCCCCTGTTCCTGGCGCGCCACATTATGTTTTAGGTATCATTAATCTACGTGGCAATGTGGTTACAGTTATTGATACACGACGACGCTTTGGATTGGATGATGTAGAGCATGATGATGAAACACGTATTGTTATTATTGAATCTAATAATAATGTCGTCGGAATTTTGGTAGATAGTGTTGCTGAAGTTGTCGATCTTAAAGTATCTGAAATAGAAACAGCACCGAACTTAGGTAACGATGAGAGTTCTAAATATATACAAGGTGTATCAAGTCGAGGGAATGAATTGCTCATACTTGTCGATGTAAATAAATTACTTTCAGATGAGGAATGGCAAGACGTCGCTTCACTATAATTGGAGTGTCGCTTAGCCATTAGTTTATGGTTGAAATTGTAAAATCAGATAAAATTACGAATTTATGGCCAGCTCCACCGAGTCGGCCAATAGAAAAGTCTGGTTCAAAAGATCATCCCCCATCAAATAAACAAAACAGTCATAGTCATAAGAGTGAAAAAGACGAGGACGAACCTGGTAATAATATAGATGAATATGCATAACTCTATTTTTATAACAACCGCAAACTTGAGAAAATAATATGGAATTATTAACTGAAAATATCAATACCTTTGTTTTTTCTGAATGGGGTTTAGTCTTTGTATCGGTTACTTTGCTAGTGAGCTTGCTCTCAATATATCAGCAAAGTAAACAAAATAAAAAACAACTGAAAAATATTAAAACATTACAACAAGAAATGCGCGCTTTAGCTAATGCAGCTATCGGAGTAGGTAGCCGAGTTCTTCTTATAGAAAGAACTCAACGAAAAGGTTCAATGACAGCGCATGATGATAACAACAAACAAAGTAGTGAACCATATTCTAATGGACTAAAGAATAATTTAAATCATCTTTCTAATATAGAATATTACAATAATCCTAATCAACCATACGAACAAGCCATTAGAATGTCTGAGACAGGCGCAACAGTAGAAGATATTGTAAATGTTTGTGGGCTAAGTCAACCTGAAGCAGAACTTGTACACATGATGCATCGTTTAGATAAAGCTTCTTAACTCTATACTTTAAATAATCAAAGCTCAAAAAAAAGCCAGTATCCTTTAAAGATACTGGCTTTTTTATTGGCTGTAGATTTTATTAATCGTCAGACTTAGTAAAGACCTGTTGGGCTGAAGAATCTGCAACGGGTTTTGCTTGTGCAGGTTCAGGGCTTGCTGCGGGCTTTACTGATTCTACAGGTGCTTTAGTTTCAGTTTTCTTAACAGCTTCTGGGGCAGACTTAGTTTCAACTTGCGTTAAGCCAGGCTTTTTATTTTCAGGTGCTTGTGGTTTTGGTGTTTCGTGAAAAACAGGTGCTGCAGTATTTGTATTTTCAACAGGTTTAACGTTAGCTTGTTGAGTATTCTCAGGTTTTTTCGTAGCGCTACTTTCGACATTATTTGCAGTAGTGTCGTTGGTGTTTGCTTTTGACTGAGCGTTATCAGCTTGTGTATTTTGAGTTTCACTTGTTGAGTTATTATTACGGCGTCTTCCACCACGTTTGCCACGACGACTTTGAGACTGGTTATTATCTTGTGCATTGTCTCTGGTTTCTGCGGTCTTCTCTTGTTTTTGCTTATTAGGGTTATTTCTATTTTGTGGTTTTTGTTTATTGTCCGTTGCTTTACGTTTTTGGTTATTGGGTCGACGGTTTTGCTGACCATTACGACGGTTTTGATTACGGTTATTATTATTACGTCTAGTATTAGATGATGTTTTTACTTTCTTTTTCTCACCACCAAACAATAAAGCAAATATTCGGGTAAAGAACCCAGGTTTATTAGATTTCGCGGCAGGGCGAGGCGTAGAAGGACTAACTGATTTTACAACAGGCTCTTCTTTAGCAACAGTACGAGTTTCAGGGGTCACCATATTATCTAATGTTTTATCGCTTGCCGTATCAATCAAGTTATAACTTGATTCTGAAGCATCTTCAGATGTTTCATCATCACGAATACGGTGAACTGTGTAATGCGGTGTTTGCATATCACTGTTGGGGATAAGTAATACTTTAATTTTTTGACGCTTTTCAATATCGAATAATGATTCACGTTTTTCATTCAATAAAAACGCAGCCACATCAACAGGGACTTGAGCAACAATACGCGCGGTTTTCTCTTTCATTGATTCTTCTTCAACAATACGAAGAATAGAAAGGGCGCTTGACTCAATGCCACGAATTGTTCCTTGACCATTACAACGAGGGCACACTAACTGGCTAGACTCACCTAAAGATGAACGTAAACGTTGGCGAGACATTTCAAGTAAACCAAAACGAGAAATACGGCCCACTTGTACGCGAGCACGATCAAGTTTTAAGGCATCACGTACTCTATTTTCAACAGCACGCTGGTTTGCCGTGGGAGACATATCAATGAAGTCGATAACAACTAATCCACCTAAGTCACGCAAACGTAATTGACGTGCAATTTCATCTGCAGCTTCAAGGTTTGTATTTAATGCTGTTTCTTCAATGTCGCCACCTTTAGTCGCGCGTGCCGAGTTAATATCTATAGAGATTAAAGCTTCTGTATGATCGATAACTAACGCACCACCAGAAGGTAAACGCACTTCTCGTTGGAATGCAGATTCGATTTGCGTTTCAATTTGGTAACGCGTGAAAAGTGGAACAGAATCTTGGTATAGTTTAACTTTGTGTAAGTTGTTCGGCATAACCTGTTCCATGAACTGGCGTGCTTGCTCATAGATTTCTGGTTCATCAATAATAACTTCGTTGATGTCATTTCTAAAATAGTCACGAATGGTACGCGTGATTAAACTACTTTCTTGATAAATTAAAAATGGAGAAGAGCGTTCTTTGGAAGCACTATCAATAGAGCTCCAAAGCTTCATTAAGTAATCTAAATCCCACTGAAGTTCTTCAACACTTTTACCGATGCCTGCGGTACGAATAATAAGTCCCATATCAGCAGGGATTTCTATTTCGGAAAGTGCGTCACGTGCTTCACTGCGTGCTTCACCTTCAATACGGCGAGAGACACCACCAGCACGAGGGTTGTTAGGCATTAGCACTGAATAACGGCCAGCTAAACTAATAAAGGTTGTGAGTGCTGCGCCTTTGTTGCCACGTTCTTCTTTAGCCACTTGAATAACAATTTCTTGTCCTTCAGTGATCACTTCTTTGATATTAACTCGACCAGAAGTTGCAGAACCTTCTTTGAAGTACATGCGTGAAATTTCTTTGAGCGGTAAAAAACCATGGCGTTCAGAACCGTAGTCGACAAACGCAGCTTCTAAACTGGGTTCAACACGGGTAATTTTGCCTTTGTAGATATTAGACTTCTTTGTTTCGCGAATCGCGGTTTCGATGTCTAGGTCATATAAACGTTGGCCATCGACCAACGCTACACGCAACTCTTCAGATTGAGTTGCATTAAATAGCATTCTCTTCATTAGTAAACCTTATATGGCGCTCAACCACCGGGTGATTCGGCATAGCCGATCAGTTGGACTTAGTGTTAATTAAAACCCGCTGGTGTAGAACTTAACACCTCAAAAATTACCTCAAAGGAGGTCGCCAGATTTTAATTTACTTAAAGTCTCCACCGGCCTATTTCGAGTCTGGCCGTGGGAGCGCTGTTAATTTTTTATGTTACTCCAGCAATCTATAATATTTAGATTGCGGAGCTCTTTTGCTTCTATCAATACCCGAATAATCGAATATTGCTAAACTCTTTTGTTAAGTGTTTAAAATCTACTGTTCTCACATTTTTCTCAAGATATTTGTCGATACCTTTCTGTCATGTGGGGCGTAGACCGGAATAATTTTATGTGTAATTCCAAACACTTGGCCCCAATATACCAGTGTTAGCTTGAAGCATCAATCCTTGATTAAGAAGGTTTAAATACTGTTACAATGACCGAATGCCTAATACACAAAATCCTCCCCCTCAAGGAATTCAACAAAAAGCTCGATTTGTCGATATAATCGACGATTATGCAGGACAACGCATCGATAATTACCTACTTCGCGAGTTAAACGGTGTCCCTAAGAGCCTTGTTTATCGCATTATTCGAAAAGGTGAGGTTCGAGTTAATAAAGGACGTATTAAGCCAGATTACCGCTTAAAAGAGGGCGATACGGTCCGCATACCGCCCATTAAACAAGTTGAAAAGAAACCTGCAGGCCATGTGCCTGATCATATTTTAAGAGAAATTGAGTCTCGCATCTTGTTTGAAGACAAACGCATTATTGTCCTCAATAAACCCTCAGGGCTTGCGGTGCATGGTGGTAGTGGGCTTAGTTTTGGACTTATTGAGACGCTCAGAGCATTAAGGCCTAAAGATCAGAACCTAGAATTGGTGCACCGGCTAGATAGAGACACCTCGGGCTGTTTACTAATATCCAAGAAGCGCAGTGCCTTAAGACGCCTTCATGAACAATTAAGAGAAGGCCAGATAGATAAGCGTTACATGGCATTAATTAAAGATGAATGGAAAGGCCGCAGTAAATGGATTGATGCGCCGCTTCTAAAAAATGTGGTGAAATCTGGCGAGCGTTTAGTATTTGTTGATAACAGAGGCAAAGAAGCGAGAACCCAATTTATCCCACATTCAACGGGCAACATCGCCAGTTTAATGAACATTAAATTAGACACTGGACGTACTCATCAAATACGTGTTCACGCGCAGTATATAAAACAGCCGATTGCAGGTGATACTAAATATGGTGATGAAACCTTTAATAAAGAATTAAAGAAGTTAGGGTTAAAGCGTCTCTTCTTGCATGCTTCTTCCTTGAAATTTCATTTGCCTGATCCAGAAACAGAGGAAGATGTTCTTTATCACTTTGAAGCACCATTAGATAAAGAATTAATCACCGTATTGAAGAATTTAAACATTAAATTATGAAAGTAAAATCAAGATGAATCATAACGCTAAACTTATTGTCTTTGATTGGGACGGTACCTTAATGGATTCTGTCGCACATATTGTTTATTGCCTGCGTTCGGCGATAACAAATTTAAAATTAGAACCTAAAACCGATGAAGAATTAAAAAATATTATTGGGCTTGGTTTAAGAGAAGCTTTATTTGATTTATATCCTTCGGCAACAGATAAAGATTTAACAGATTTGACTGATCAATATAGAGAACATTTTTTTGATAAGAATATAGATGCGAGCGAATTATTTACTGGCGCAAGATCTCTAATAGAAGCCTTAGATGGAAAAGAATATTTTTTATCGGTTATCACAGGTAAAGGTCGTAATGGTTTAGATAAAGTATTAAAACTAACACAAATGGGCAAACACTTTCCAATCACCCGTTGTGCTGATGAGTCTCAATCTAAACCACATCCACAAATGTTACTCGATGTTATAGATTACTATGGCGTTGAAGCGAATGAGGTTATTATGGTTGGTGATACTGAATATGATCTGTTAATGGCGAACAATGCAGGTTCAAAATCAATCGGCGTGACGTATGGTGTACATGAAAAACAACGATTACTCGATTGTAAGCCATTAGTTTGTGTTGATAGTATTCATGACTTACATCACTGGTTATTAAATTAAATGTCATTAATTTTTTAAGCTACATTTAACTTTTTATTTTCTGCTTAATAGACTGAATTACTGTATTACTAAAACATTTTTCTCGTATATACTTGCAACTAAATTGCACCTTTAACGATTATTTTAAGGATAACTTCATCATGAATGATGACAATGATAAGAACACATCACAATGGCAATCAGACGTCATTAGTAAACTTGCCTTTGCAGCAGTAGATGAACAGCGACGTGCTCGTCGCTGGGGAATATTTTTTAAAGCGTTATTTTTTGTTTATTTACTCGTATTAATGATTACCGCTTTTTCATCTGGCGGTAGTGGCAGTAAAATAAATGCATCTGCCGAGCATACGGCCATGGTTGAAATACAAGGCGTTATTGCAGCTGGGGCTGATGCAAGTGCAGATAATATAATTAAAGGCTTGCGTGATGCTTTTAAAGAACCAAAAGCCAAAGCAATCATTCTTCGAATTAATAGTCCTGGTGGAAGCCCAGTGCAAGCCGGCTACGTTTATGATGAAATCAAACGTTTAAGAAAACTTCATAAAGATAAAAAAGTGTATGCCGTTATTGCTGATATTTGTGCGTCAGGCGGTTATTACATTGCAGCGGCAGCAGATGAAATTTATGCAGACAAAGCAAGTATCGTCGGTTCAATTGGTGTTTTGATGAATGGCTTTGGCTTCACTGAAGCTATGAAAAAAGCTGGCATTGAACGCCGCTTATACACAGCAGGTTCAAGCAAAGGTTTTCTTGACCCGTTTTCAGAAGTAAAAGCATCAGACAAAGCACATATACAAACCTTACTCAGCGCTATTCATAAACAATTTATCGACACCGTTAAAGAAGGGCGTGGTAAACGTTTGGTTGATGATGAAAAACTATTTACTGGTTTAGTTTGGACAGGTGAAGAAAGTGTTGCTCTTGGCTTAACTGATGGTTTAGGGAGTAGTAGCTTCGTCGCAAGAGAAATCATTGAAGCAGAAACGATTATAGATTACACGCCTCGCGCTAATTATTTAGACCGATTTGCAGAACGTTTAGGTGTTTCAATGGCTGGAGTTTTTGGAAAGACATTTAATTTACAGTAATAAATATGGTGCGTAATGACAGATGAGTTTTAAATTTTTTATTGCTAGGGCTGTTTAATTTTATAATTTGTAAGCAGATCTAAAGACGATAAGAATGATTGGAAGCTAACGGGGGGGATGTTGGGTATTTCCAGTTAAAAGATTCGTTCAGTATGTTTAGAAGGTTATAAAATACTAAAGCCTTCATTTTCTAGCATATTGACTAGACGGATTAAGGGCAACCCCATCAGTGTGTTGGGGTCATCGCCCAAAAGCTTTTTAAATAACACAATCCCTAAAGCTTCAGATTTAAAACTGCCCGCACAGTTGTAAGGGGTTTCTTTTTTAAGGTAGGACTCAATCATTTCATTGGTTAATGAACGAAATACAACGTCAAAAGGAACGACTTCGGACTGATATTTCTCCGTATCGCTATTGTAGAGACATAACCCAGTATAAAAGGTAATAGTTTGACCTGATGCCGCTTTGAGTTGTTTAATGGCATTTTCATGCGTATGGGGTTTGCCGACGATTTTTCCATTAATAACAGATACCTGATCAGAACCAATGACCAAGGCATTCGTGCTTTTATCTGCTACAGCTTTCGCTTTGGCTATAGAAAGACGTTCTACCAATTGCTGAGGCGTTTCGTCTTTTAGTGCCGTTTCATCGCTTTCTGGTGAAAGGGTGTCAAATTCCACACCTAGCTTATCTAAAATGGTTTTTCTAAAGGGGGAGGTGGAAGCAAGTATTAGTTTCATAATTTTAATAATTCTTTAATAAAAAGTCATTATAATTAATTTATGTAAAATACTGCAATCTCTATAATTTGATGGAAAACACCTTTTTTAGCCGTATTTTTTAGATATGACTGCTTCTGGCCGATACTGTTGAAAAACTCAATATTTAAAAGAGCTACTCTCTTTTTTCATAAGATTTATTTTTTTATTTTCACTATTTATCGCGCTTTGCGTTAACTATCGGTTGAAGGTTAATCTTTTGAGGTTTTCATTGCGCTGTCTCGACTTTGAGGCGCAGCTATCTTGCTGGAAGGTGGCCCTTGAGCACAAAGCCTCGCTATTTTTCTTAAATTCTGTGCCGTTGCGACTAATAAAAACTCATCGTTTGCACCACTGAGTCCTCGAAGTCGTAATCTGTCAAATCGTAAATGTCGTTTCATATGCGCAAATTGCATTTCAACTTTTTTGCGTTCATGAAAGCTCGTCTTTATATAAAACTCACTTTGATTTATTTCTCTTGCAACATCGCGTGCGGCCTCATGTATGCTGCGGGCAATTTTTCGATGCGGTGTATTAGGACAACAACGTTGTTTATCCTCACAAATATCACATTCTATTTTCTTTGAGAACGTTGTAACAATTTTCCCTTTGGACATTGATAACGAGCTTCTTTTTCATTCCAATTAAAATCACTAATCGAATAAGTACCATCGTTACGTTTTGATTTATCCCAAATCGGTACGTGCGGTTCTATGTTTTTTTCATCGACCAAGTAACCTAACATGTCAGCACAACCATAAGCTGTATCGCCCATTAAACGTTTCGGCTTCATGTTGTATTTTGTTTCGATGCGTTCGAGTAAAACTTTTGTGCTTTGCACTTCATCTGTTCGAAAACCTGTCGTTGCTTCAACATCCATGATGACACCATGTTCAACGTCAATCATGATGTTGGTGGAATAAGCAAATATGGCGGGGCCTTTTGCGGCTGTCCATCTTGCAGTTGGATCGGTAAGTGAAATACTTTTTGGGTTACTCTTTATATTTTGTTCTGTATCTAATGCAGATAAATATTCACGTACCGGTCGTGACTGATGTTCGCTTGGCCCCCAGTCAATCACTTCGGGACTTCGAATGGCACGCTGTCGGCTAACATCCGCTTTAACAAGACTGGCATCAATCGCAAAGCCTTCACCTTTAACTAAACCTTCATCCATGCATCATTGAACAACCGCATCAAAGACAAAACGGAAAATATCGCTCTCGCGGTATCGGCCGTGACGATTTTTTGAAAAGGTTGAATGGTTAGGCACTTCATCTTCGAGTCCGATTTGGCAAAACCACCTGTATGCTAAATTAAAATTAATCTCTTCACACAATCGACGCTCAGAACGAATGCCATAACAATATCCCACGATGAGCATTCGGATCATTAACTCAGGAGCAATGGATGGCCTGCCGGTATGGCTGTAAAAAGATTGAAGATGTAGTCGTATTTGTTCGAAGTCGAGAAATTTATCTATCTGACGAAGTAAATGATTATCCGGTATATGTTTTTCAAGATTGAAGTCATAAAACAAAGCATTTTGTTCTGCTGGCAAGCTTCCCATCATTTTTCTCTCTCCTAAAAGGGTCTTGCAGGATCAGATCAACGAAATGCTTAAAAGTTCAATAGTTTTTCAACAGTATCGGTCAAAAAACAACCGCTATTTCTGGAACAGTCGGATTATTAAGGGTTTTTTAGGATTTATTAGGTTGTTTTTTTGACATCCAACGAGCACCTAGATACAATCCGCGGCCTATGTCAGGGCAGCATCAGAGACTACCAATAGAAGTCGATCCACTCCGTTTAGCGGCGAGAGAGGAGCTACTTCAAGGTAAAATTCCACTTAACCAGATGAAGCGACTTCTCAGTGCGCTTTCTTCTAATGACGGTGAGATTTTTGTCGATGTAGGGTTTACAGTTGATATTAATCGCGTTGTTATTTTAGCAGGGCAAATTAAAACAGACTTAAAACTCATTTGCCAACGTTGTATGAGGGAAATGCCCCTTGTATTAGATATAGAGTTTCAGCTTGCTTTTGTTCGTTCAGAAGCTGAAATGGAGCGGTTACCTGAAGGGTATGAGGCGACGATATTAGATAATAATACGGTGATGTTATCCGATATTATCGAAGATGAACTCCTCTTGGCTTTACCTTCAATACCTAAGCATCCAGATGATAGTTGTTCATCTGATGTTCTGGATAAGGTAACGCAAAATCAACAAGAGAATGCACCAGACACTGAGAATGTTGAACGAGATAACCCGTTTGATATTCTTGCAAGTTTAAAGACAGATAAGTAATACGAGGCTTTATCATGGCTGTACAAAAGAACAAAGTAACTCCTTCACGTCGCGGCATGCGTCGTTCACATGACTCATTAACTGGCATGACGACTTCTATCGATTCAACGTCAGGTGAAACACATTTACGTCACCACGTGACTGCAGACGGCTTTTACCGTGGCAAAAAAGTAATCGAAACTAAAGGCGAGTAATTCCTTTAGTCCTGTCTCTTCATTTTTTGACTAGACAGAAAATATTCTATACGGGATATGGTTAGTACCATGTCCCGTATTTGCTTTTAAATGGATACCATAATTTATGAGTAAATCTCAAATTACGATTTCGCTAGACTGTATGGGCGGCGACTTCGGCATTTCTATTGTGGTACCTGCAGCACTCGATGCTTTGTCTAAGTACAATCACTTATCTTTAATTCTTGTGGGTGATGAACCTCAAATTAAAGACGCTCTCTCCGAAAATTTAAAAAAATATTCAAATCGCCTAAGCATTAAACATGCATCGCAAGTGGTTGGTTCATCAGAATCACCATCTTTAGCTTTGCGCGGTAAAAAAGATTCTTCAATGCGTGTTGCCATTAACCTTGTTAAAGAAGGCGAAGCACAAGCATCTGTTAGTGCCGGTAATACCGGTGCTCTCATGGCAACTGCAAGATTCGTTTTAAAAACATTACCCGGCATTGATCGTCCTGCTATCTGTAGTACGTTACCTAATGCAAATAACCCAACAGGTTTTACTCATGTTTTAGACTTGGGTGCTAACGTAGATTCTTCAGCTGCATCTCTACTTGAGTTCGCTTTCATGGGCGATGCCTTAGCTGAAGCTATTTTTGATCTTGATGAACCAAAAGTTGGTTTATTAAACATTGGTGAAGAAGAAATTAAAGGCAATGAAATCGTTAAGGAGGCATCTCGACTACTAACGGACAGCAATCTTAACTACATCGGTTTTGTAGAGGGCGATGGAATTTTTCTTGGTTCGGTAGATGTTGTTGTGTGTGATGGTTTTATTGGAAACGTCATGTTAAAAACGACGGAAGGTGCAGCAAAAATGCTAACCGGCTTTCTTAAAGACGGTTATAAAGCAAACATCTTTACTAAACTTGCTGCATTAGTTTCTTTACCTGTGTTAAAAAAATTCAAGCGTCGCGTTGATCCACGTGAATACAACGGTGCCAGCTTTTTAGGTTTAAAAGGTGTTGTAGTAAAAAGTCATGGTGGGGCGGATGCCTATTCTTTTTACAACGCTATTCATGTTGCTATGGTAGAAGTTGAAAAAGATGTACCTTCATTAATCAGTGCGAAATTAGAAAGCCAATTAGCCACGAGGCAAGCAAGTTGATCAATTCAAAAATAACAGGCACAGGTGGTTACTTACCTGAAAAAGTGCTGACAAATGCTGATCTTGAAAAGATAGTCGATACCACAGACGAGTGGATTACTTCACGCACAGGTATTAAAAAACGTCATGTTGTTGTTGATGGTGAAACAACCTGCGACCTCGCTGAAAAAGCCGCATTAAATGCGATGGAAGCCGCAGGTATTACAAAAGATGATATTGATTTAATTATTGTTGCCACCACAACCCCTGATCGTGTTTTTCCAAGTACTGCATGTTTATTACAAGACCGTTTAGATATTCATGGTTGTACAGCATTTGATGTGCAAGCAGTGTGTACCGGTTTTGTTTATGCTCTGGGCATTGCTGATAAATTTATAAAATCAGGAACGCATAAAACAGCATTGGTGATTGGTGCTGAAACTATGTCACGTACAGTTGATTGGAATGATAGAACCACGTGTGTTTTATTTGGTGATGGTGCTGGCGCAGTTATTTTAGAAGCAAGCGAAGAGCCAGGTATTTTATCAACACACTTACATGCAGATGGAAAATACAAAGATTTACTCACTGTCCCTGCAGGTGTTTCAGAAAACCCAGCATTATTCCGTTCAGGTGAAGCCTACATGCAAATGAAAGGCAACGAAGTTTTCAAAATGGCAGTAAACACATTAGGTCGTATTGTTGATGAAACATTAGCGGCGAACAATATGGAAAAATCTGATATTGATTGGTTAGTACCACATCAAGCGAACATTAGAATTATAAATGCGACCGCTAAAAAATTAGGTATGTCGACTGACCATGTTGTTGTAACAGTGCATGAGCATGGTAATACCTCGGCTGCATCTGTACCACTTGCCTTAGATGTCGCGGTACGTGATGGAAGAATTAAACGTGGTGAGACTATTTTATTAGAAGCATTCGGTGGTGGTTTTACATGGGGTTCGGCTTTAATTAAATACTAGTATTAACCACGTTCCATTCATAAATACATGTCCTTGCGAGGAATAAATAAAAACACAGTTTTTATTTATAACGCGGCAATCTCTTAGATATAATACTGAACATGAAATTTCCACAGTTACTTTGTTCCTTCGATGCCAGAACGTGCGGAGCAGGCGTAGGGTAATACTGACGAAACGCGTAGCGGTTCATTAAGTGCAATGACAATGTTCAAAAACTATAAAGGATCACAAATGTCTCTCGCATTTATCTTTCCCGGTCAAGGTTCACAATCAGTCGGCATGTTAAAAGACTTGAATGAAAATTTTTCAGAAGTCTCAGCAACATTTCAAGAAGCATCCGATGCTTTAGGTTATGACTTATGGTCACTGATTCAAGATGGCCCAGCAGAAAAATTAAATAGTACTGATGTGACTCAACCTGCGATGTTAGCCTCAGGTGTTGCAACATGGCGTGCATGGCAATCAAAAGGTGGTTTGATGCCTGTGATGTTGGCAGGTCATAGCTTAGGTGAATACACAGCATTAGTTTGTTCAGGTAGTCTAGATTTTGTTGATGCAATTAAACTTGTTTCACAACGTGGCAAATTTATGATGCAAGCCGTACCTGCTGGAACAGGGGCAATGGCTGCAATTTTAGGCATGGATGATGCCGACGTTCGCCAAGTTTGTTTAGATGCAGCGCAAGATGAAGTGTTAGAAGCGGTAAATTATAATTCTCCCGGACAAGTAGTTGTTGCAGGTAATAAATCAGCTGTAGAACGTGTTTGTCTTCTTGCTAAAGAAAAGGGCGCTAAAAGAGCCATCGAATTGCCTGTCAGTGTGCCATCTCATTGTGCGCTAATGAAACCTGCGGCAGATCAGTTAGCCGAAGTATTAAGTGGTATTTCATTTAAAACACCCTCTATCCCTGTTATCAATAATGTTGATGTTGTCGCCGCAGAATCTGAAGCAGATATCCGTGAAGCATTAAAACGTCAACTTTTCAGTCCTGTACGCTGGGTAGAAACGGTTGAAAAAATGGCGGCTGATGGTGCCGATCAATTTAACGAATGTGGCCCCGGCAAAGTTTTGGTTGGTCTCAATAAACGAATTAATAAAACGCTGACTTCAACCGCGTTGCTAGATACAGCAGCCATTGATGCTGCGTTATAAATGAGAAGGAATAGAATATGTCTTTAGAAAATGAAATTGCATTCGTCTCGGGTGCTAGTCGTGGAATTGGTAAAGAAATCGCCCTCGCACTAGGCGCTCAAGGCGCGACAGTGGTGGGTACCGCAACCTCAGAAAATGGTGCAGATAACATCTCTAACTATTTGAAAGAAAACGATATTAAAGGTTCTGGTATGGTCATGAATGTCACAGACCAAGACAGTATCACTGATACAGTTAAAGCGATTTCTGAAGAGTTTGGTGCACCAAGTATCCTCATTAATAATGCCGGAATCACTCGTGACAACCTAGTTATGCGTATGAAAGATGCAGAATGGGATGACATTATGGATACCAATCTCAGTTCTATCTTCAAAGTGAGCAAAGCGTGCTTACGTGGCATGATGAAGGCCAAAAAGGGCCGTATTATCAGTATTGCCTCAGTTGTGGGTGTTACTGGTAACGCAGGGCAAGCAAACTATGCAGCCGCTAAAGCGGGTGTTATTGGTTTCAGCAAGTCACTAGCCCGTGAAATCGGTTCTCGTGGGATTACCGTTAATGTTGTTGCTCCGGGCTTTATTGATACGGATATGACTCGCGCTTTACCAGAAGCGCAGCGTGAAGCGTTAATCAGTCAGATTTCACTCGGTAGACTGGGTGAAGCGGCTGAGATTGCAAATGCTGTAAGCTTTTTAGCGTCGCCAGGAGCAGGATACATTACAGGCGAGACGCTGCACGTCAACGGCGGCATGCACATGTCTTAGAGTGGTTGCGAATAGCGAGAAGCCAGATTACGGCGTTAGAATAGTCTTTAAAATGCTCGTGTACTAACCGTACACTCCGCTTTTTCAGGCAATTCCGCCTTGTTCTCTGGATTCTCGCTATCCGTTTTAGTTTCGGTGTTTAAATGATTAAATATTGACTAAATATGTGATTAATTTGGCTAAATGAGCCATGAAAGTAGAATCTAGCGGGTGTTTCCAATACAATAGCGCCCGCAGCGTCAATCGAATAAAAAACTTGGAGGAATTGACCAAATGAGTAGCATTGAAGAACGTGTACAAAAAATCGTAATTGAGCAATTGGGTGTTAAGGAAGAAGAAGTAACGAAAGATGCTTCATTCGTAGATGACTTAGGTGCTGATTCTCTCGATACAGTAGAATTAGTTATGGCTCTTGAAGAAGAGTTTGAAACTGAGATTCCTGATGAAGATGCAGAAAAAATTACAACGGTTGCAGAAGCAGTTAACTATATTAACGCTAACGGCTAATTCTGTTTGATCGTAATATGAAACCGCACCATTATGCAGAAATGCATTGTGGTAGCGGTTTTTTATTCTCTGCTTTTTGAGATGGCAGAAATAAGATTTAATAAATAATATAGAGATAAAATAATGGCTAATCGTCGCGTAGTTGTAACAGGAATGGGGATGCTTTCTCCAGTTGGCAATTCAGTTGAAGAAAGTTGGAAGAATATCCTTGCAGGAAAAAGTGGTGTAGAAACTATTTCTTCTTTTGATGCTTCTGCTTTTTCAACGACGTTTAGTGCATCAGTTAAAAACTTTGATGTGACGAGTATTATGTCTGCCAAAGATGCGCGTAAGATGGATTCTTTTATTCATTACGGTATCGCAGCAGCAATTGAAGCGATTGAAGATTCAGGACTAGAAACCACAGAAGAAAATGCACACCGTATTGGTGTTTCAATTGGTTCAGGCATTGGTGGTTTAAATACGATCGAAGCAAATTATACAAAGTATTCAGCAGCGGGCGATAACCCACGAAAAATTTCTCCCTTCTTAATTCCAGCAACCATCATTAATATGATTTCAGGTAATCTTTCTATCCGTTATGGTTATAAAGGGCCTAACTATGCAATCACAACGGCATGTGCAACAGCGACACACAGTATCGGTGATGCAGCACGTATGATTGAACATGGCGATGCTGATGTCATGGTTACAGGTGGCGCAGAAAACGCGACCTCTATATTAGGTTTAGGTGGTTTTGCTGCAGCACGCGCATTGTCATCACGTAATGATGATCCTGCAACAGCAAGTCGTCCTTGGGATAAAGACCGTGATGGTTTTGTTTTAGGTGATGGTGCTGGCGTTATGGTTATCGAAGAATATGAACATGCTAAAGCACGTGGCGCTAAAATTTATGCTGAAGTCTTAGGCTTTGGTATGAGTGGCGACGCTTACCACATGACAACACCATCAGTGGGTGGTGAAGGTGCAAGTCGTTGTATGAAAAATGCACTTAATGACGCAGGTATTAACCCTGATGATGTTGATTATGTAAACGCGCACGGTACATCAACACCTGCTGGCGATATTGTTGAAGTACAAGCTGCAAAATCTACCTTTGGTGACCACGCTTATAAGTTAGCCATGAGCTCAACAAAATCAATGACCGGTCACTTATTGGGTGCTGCCGGTGGTATAGAAGCTATTTTCTCAGTACTTGCTATCCAAGACCAAGTTGCACCACCTACGATTAATATTTTTAATGCCGATGAAGGTTGTGACTTAAACTTTGTACCGAATACCCCCCAAGAAATGAAAATTGATATCGCATTATCAAACTCATTTGGATTTGGTGGTACAAATGGGACGTTAGTGTTCCGTAAAGTTTAAAGCAAAAAATATCAGCTCTATTATGATTCAATCAAAGGGGCTGAAAATAGATTGTGTGCAGGGTCGACAAAACTTGTTGGCTTTGCATCAATTAAATCCAACACGTTATCCCTTTTTACTTGAAAGTGTCGCCAACTCTTCTGGTGAAGGTGAATCTTCAAATTTCGATATCCTCTTTGCTTTTCCTCAAGAAACATTAAGCTTATCTAATATCTATAAACTCGATGGTATATCTGAAATTAACGGCAGTAATTTTTTAAGCAATGTCAGTCAATGGTGGAAATCAAAACGAGATAAATTAGTTGAATGTAAATCACTTCCTTTTAGCGGAGGATGGTTTTTGTATCTAGGTTACGAATTAGCGAAACAAGTTGAACCGTTGCTTAGTCTGAAAAAATCTTCTACGCCTATCGCTTATGCCACGCGTATTCCTGCAGCAATTATCTACGACCATAACAATGATTGTACCTACAGCTTCTGTGAAGAAGCAGACGATTATCTTAAACAAATTAAGATTGATATTTCAAATATTGGAATTCAAGATAAAAATATAGCCTTTGAATTAGAAAATACTGAAGTAGGAAATCTGGAAGAAGAAAATCAACAACAATATTTAGATTCACTTAAAAAGGTTAAACAATACATTGTTGATGGTGATGTATTTCAAGTAAATCTTTCACGCCTTTGGCAACAACAAAATATAAATATCAGTGCAGGTAAACTTTATCAAAAATTAAAAGTGACAAATCCTGCACCTTTTTCTGGTTTAGCCACTTATAAAGATTTTTCTATCATTAGTTCATCTCCCGAAAGATTGATCAGTATAAAAAATGGAGTAGCACAAACTCGCCCCATTGCAGGTACACGAAAGCGTGAATCAAACAAAAAAAAGGACGATGCATTAAAACAAGAGTTGATGGAGCATCCAAAAGAACGCGCTGAACATATTATGTTGATCGATTTGGAGCGTAATGATCTGGGTCGTATTTGCGTGCCAGGGACAATTAAGGTCGATGAACTCATGGTAATAGAATCTTATGCACATGTTCATCATATTGTGTCTAATATTTGTGGAGAATTACGTGAAGATATTTTACCTGGGGAAGTAATAAAAGCCGTTTTTCCTGGGGGGACTATCACGGGTTGTCCAAAAGTGCGTTGTATGGAAATTATATCAGAACTAGAAACTGAAGCCCGTGGTGCTTATACCGGTTCCATGGGCTATTTGAATCATAATGGTGATATGGATATAAATATATTGATTAGAACAATGACGCTAGAAAATAATACACTGTCCTTTAGAGCAGGGGCAGGTTTAGTGGCCGATTCTATTGCAGAATCTGAACTCGAAGAAACACGTCATAAAGCACGTGGTTTATTATTGGCACTAAAATAATATGAACAATATTCTAATCAATGGCAAAGTATCTGAAACGATCAGCATCAATGATCGTGGTTTGCAATATGGAGATGGTTTATTTGAAACAATGGCCGTACATCAAGGTAAAATACCTTTATGGGAAAGTCATTGGCAACGTTTAAGTTTAGGATGCGAAAAACTTTTTATTACTTGTCCGAGTAAAGAATTATTAGAAAATGAAATTACGTTGTTATGTGAAAGTAATAATAAATCTAGATATGTGATGAAGTTAATCGTTACGCGTGGAGAAGGACAACGTGGTTATCGTTTTACGAAGAACCGTGAGGCAACAAGAATATTAAGCTTACATCCTTGGCCGCAGTATCCTGATGAATATCAAACAAAGGGTGTTGATGTAAGATATTGCAATACTAAGCTATCAGAGAATGAAAAGCTTTCAGGTGTTAAACACCTTAATCGTCTTGAACAAGTATTAGCGAGAAATGAATGGGATGATGAGTTCCAGGAAGGTTTGATGTTGTCATCACAAGAGCACGTTATTGATGGGACAATGAGTAATGTGTTTGCAGTTTTAGATAATACTCTTTTTACTCCAGAACTATCTAAATGTGGTGTGTCGGGTGTTATGCGAAAAACAGTAATTAATATAGCGAAGGCGCTTGAATTTACAGTACATGAAAAATCATTGACTAAAGTTGAACTTGAAAGGGCAGATGAATTGTTTTTGACAAACAGTGTGGTTGGGATCTGGCCGATTAAACAAATAGCTAATAAACGTTTCACTCAAGTGGGCGACGTGACCAAACAACTACAAAAAGAAATCAATAAAATATGTTAATGCTAAAAAAAATAGTCTTTGTTTCTGTATTAGCGGTATTAATACTTACTGCATGGTTTTGGTCTTCCTATGAAGATGCATTAAAAGAACCATTAAATATTCAAACTTCGTCGCTTGATTTTTCAATAAAATCAGGCAGTACTTTGTCTTCGGTTATTTATGAACTTGCAAATAAAAAAATAATTAAACACCCGCGTTACTTGCTCATGTATGCAAGATCCCACGGCCTTTCAAATAAAATGAAAACAGGGGATTACCTGTTAACTAATTCATTATCTGCAAAAGACTTCCTTAATAATATTTTTACAGGGAAAGTCATTCAGTTTTCATTAACCATTATCGAAGGTTGGTCATTTACTCAGTTACTGGATGCTTTAAATCAACATTCAGAAATTAAACATACGTTAACCAATATACCGAAAACTGAGATCATGCTTAAATTAGGTTTGGCGGGGACTCACTATGAAGGTCAGTTTTTACCAGATACCTACCACTTTCCAAAGCAGCTAACGGATGTTGAATTTTTAAAACGTGCTCATCTGGCTTTAGAATCTGTTTTAAACACAGAGTGGAATAAACGCGATGTAACCCTACCCTACAAGAACTCATATGAAGCCTTAACGATGGCCTCAATTGTTGAAAAAGAAACAGGACAAGCAAATGAACGGCAACAAATAGCAGGCGTATTTATTCGACGCATTGAAAAACGTATGCGATTGCAAACAGATCCAACCGTTATTTATGGTATGGGTGATAAATACAAAGGTAATATTCGTAAACGTGATTTATTACGTGATACGCCCTACAATACTTATCGACGTCATGGCCTCCCTCCAACGCCGATAGCATTACCAGGTAGACTTGCGATACATGCTGCATTACACCCAGCAGAAGGAAATGCTTTATACTTTGTTGCACGTGGCGATGGTAGTCATCAATTTTCTGCAACATTAAAAGAACACAATAACGCAGTTATAAAATATCAGTTAAAAGGAAGAGCGCGTTCTTTCTCTTCATACAAACATAAGAAAAAACAATGAGTAATAAAATCGAGCAAGGTAAATTCATAACCGTTGAAGGTACAGAAGGTGTGGGTAAAAGCACAAATATGGCCTTCATTGAAAACTCGTTAACACAAGCTGGCAAAGAACTGGTTGTTACTCGTGAACCTGGAGGTACTGAACTGGGTGAAAAATTACGTTCTGTATTGTTAGATGCTAAAGAACAATCTATGTGTGATGATACCGAGTTACTTTTAATGTTTGCTGCTAGAGCGCAACATATAAAAGAAGTTATCCAACCTGCTTTAGATGCCGGTAAATGGGTACTATGTGATCGTTTTACAGATAGTACTTTTGCTTATCAAGGAGGAGGGCGTGGTATTGATATGGCACGTATTGCGGATTTAGAACAATGGGTACAAGGTGATCTTCGCCCGGATATGATTTTTATTCTCGATTTACCCGTTGATGTTGGACTTGAACGAGCGGGAAAACGCAGCACGCCAGATCGTTTTGAATTAGAAAAACATAATTTTTTTAATAAAGTTCGTAATACGTTTCTATCTCGCGCAGCTGAATATCCAAAGCGTTATCGCATTATTGATGCGTCGCCTTCAATTGAAACAGTACAAACTTCAATACAAGTAGTATTAAAAGAATTACTCTCATAATATGTTTAATTGGCAAGAATCGACTTGGAAATCTTTAACCCAAAATCATTTTGATGATCGACTACCTCATGGTCTTTTATTTCATGGGCCAAAAGGAATAGGTAAAAATGTCTTTGCAACAAGCTTTGCTAATTGGTTGTTATGTGAGCAGCCTTCAGAGAGCTCCACCTGTGGTAAGTGTAAATCCTGCTTACTCGTTCAAGCTAAAAGTCACCCAGATTTAGTGAATTTGGTACCTGAAGAAGAAGGTAAATCGATCAAAGTCGACCAAATCCGTGAACTCATTCAAACTATGTCGTTAAGTCACCATACGAATGGATACCGTGTGATCATTGTTTCACCAGCGGATAGTCTCAATATCAACGCAAGTAATAGTCTCTTAAAAACTCTTGAGGAACCGAGCGATAAAACAGTCATTATATTAGTCACAGATCAAAGCTCTAAACTCATGCCGACCATTAGAAGCCGAACTCAAATGGTGAGATTTGACATTCCTGATGAGCAATTAAGCTTAAACTGGCTTAAGGACAACAAATTAGAGGATTCTCAGGCAAAACTTGCTCTAAAGCTAAGTGCTGGCGCTCCGTTGGCATCCTTAAAACTCGCAGAAGGGGATGGGCTGGCATTACGCACTAAACTCTTTGAAAATTGGCAGGCCTTAGCAAATAACAAGGCAGATGCGCTTGAGAGTGCTGCTTTTTGGCTCAAAGATGGATTCAGGATTCACAATAATCTGCCGCTATATTGGGTAAGTAGTTGGATAAATGACATGATTCTATATTTACAGAGTGGTGACGGCTATTTCACTAATATCGATTATTCTGAAGCCTTGCAGAATTTGGCAAGACAGGTAGACTTAAAGGCATTGTACGGTTTATTAGATCGTTTAAATGATACACTTCGACTAGAAGGCTCACCGGCTAATCAGTTGATGTTAATAGAAGCGATATTATTACACTGGTCTGGCTTAAAACGCCGTTGAACTAATTAACAAAGAATAGGAATTTAAAATGGCTGCACCCGTTGGAAGACAAGGCATCTTGTCGCTAACTATCAAAGATAAAAGCGCACTGTATGCGGCTTATATGCCCTTTGTAAAAAACGGTGGTTTATTTATTCCTACTAATAAAAAATATGGATTAGGTGATGAAGTCTTTATGTTGTTAACCTTGATGGAAGAAACAGAAAAATTACCGGTTGCGGGTAAAATCATCTGGGTTACACCAAAAGGTGCACAAGGCAATCGAGCAGCAGGTATAGGTGTTCAATTCAGTGACCAAGACGGTGGAGCAGCGAGAACAAAAATAGAAACCTATTTAGCTGGAGCTTTAAAATCAGATCGTCAAACGCATACAATGTAATTGTTTGAAAACCAAAATACTTTAATAATCGGGCTTTATGCCCGATTTTTATTTAACAATTTATAAGTGAAAAATATGTTTTTAATAGACTCTCATTGCCATCTTGATCGCTTAGATCTCGAACCTTATGACAATAAACTTTCAAATGCATTAACTTACGCCAACGATGTGGGCGTTGGTCACATGCTTTGTGTTTCCATTAATATGGAAAACTTTGGAGCAGTTATAGGTGCTGCAAAAAAATATGACTTTGTTTCTGCATCTGTGGGAGTTCACCCCAATGAAACAGAAGGGCATGAACCCAGTGCTGACGAACTCATTGCTTTAGCAGATGATAAAGATATTGTTGCTATTGGAGAAACAGGCTTAGATTATTTTCGTAGTGAAGGTGATTTAACATGGCAGCATGACAGATTACGCCGGCATGTTACCGCTTCAAGAGAAACCAAAAAACCACTTATTATTCACATGCGTGATGCAACAGAAGATACATTACGTATTCTAAAAGAAGAAAAAGCCGATGAAGTAGGCGGCGTCATGCATTGTTTTGTAGAAGATTGGGAAACAGCGCAACGGGCGCTTGATTTAAACTTTGTTATTTCTTTTTCAGGTATTGTGACGTTTAATAGTGCAAAAGCATTACAAGAAGTGGCAAAGAATGTACCTAAAGATAAAATGCTTGTTGAAACAGATTCACCTTATCTTGCACCTGTTCCCTTTAGAGGTAAAAGTAACCAGCCTGCCTATGTCGTTCAAGTTGCAGAAAAAATTGCTGAACTACGTGAGATAGATGTTAAAGAAGTAGCTGAACTCACAACTAAAAATTATTATGAATTATTTGGAAAGCTAGGTTAAACCTTTATTTAAGCTACATCTTCGTGGCTAAGGCTCATTACTCCACCTTCAAGTAGATAAGCATTGTAGAGGTCAATCATGCCTATTTATTTTTTGAGGCTTCATGTTTTCATCAATTGATACGAAAGTTACTTCACCCTCAGCCACTTTATTAGAATCAGAGAATCCTCGTTCATGTTCAGCGAATATAGTAAGAGCAATGCGTATTGATGTATTCCCAATACGAGCTATATCTGAATAAATACTGATTAAATCGCCAACTACCACAGGTTTAATAAATAAAAATTCGTGGACAGAAACAGTAACAACTCGACTTCCAACATATCGATGAGCAGCAATGCTCGCAGCAATATCTGCTTGAGACATTAGCCAGCCACCAAAAATATCGCCGGCAGCATTTGTGTCACTTGGCATAGCTAAAACACGAATTTCAGGTTGTTTAGTATACTCAGTGGCCGACATAAAGCTCTTCTATTTCATCAGAGTATTGTTTAAATATTTCTGTACGTTTTAATTTTAGCGTCGGAGTAATCAAGCCACTTTCAATTTCCCATGGTTTTAAAACATAATGAGCGCGTATTATTTTTGCATAACCAGGAAAGGCCGATAGTTTATTATTGATTAATTCTAATAGAATTTCTTGTATAGATTTCATTTCTAAAGCGTTGCTGTTATTAGAAATATTCTGTTTAGATATAAATTTTTTCCAATTATCTTCGTTAAGTGTGATGATGGCTGATAGAAACGGTTTAGCTTCACCAATCACGATAACTTGTTCAAATAAAGATTCTGTTGCTATAGCTAATTCTATATCAGAAGGAGGCACTTTCTCACCGTTTGATAAAACAATAATTTCTTTTATCCTGCCGGTTATATAAATATGTTCACCTTCAATTTTTGCTTTATCACCGGTATGAAACCAGCCATCCTCAGTAATCACTTCTTTCGTTGCGGCTTCATTTTTCCAATAACCTTGCATGACACTGGGTGCTTGAACCATTAGTTCGTCATTCACACCTAATTTCACTTTTACCCCATTCAAGGTTTGTCCTACACTGAAAGGATCATTGTCAGCGAGTTTATTTGTACAAACCACAGGGCTTGTTTCAGTTAAACCATAGCCTTGAGATATAGTGAGCCCTAAACCGATAAATGTTTTTGCAATTTCAGGTGATAAAGCAGCACCCCCAGAAACAGCGAGCTGCAAATTTCCGCCTAGTTTTGCTAGGATTTTTCCTGCTACAAGTTTTTTAAGTATTGGCCAAAATAAAAGGCGTGGATGCCATGTTTCTCTTTTTTGTTGATACAGAAAACGATGCCAGCCAACCTTCACGGCTTGCTTAAACAAAACTAGAGCAATAGGAGATTTTTGAGAAAGTTGATCAAATATTTTATTGTAAACACGTTCAAAAATACGAGGTACAGTCACCAGAACAGTCGGTTTAATATTGACTAAATCTTCCCCCAATAATTCTATTGAGCGAGCATAGGCAACTTTTGCACCGCAAATCATGGGCATGTAATAGCCTGCGGTTCGTTCAAACATATGTGACATAGGTAGGAAAGATAAAAAGACATCTTCATTATCAAAATGTTCTACAGATGCAGCCGCATGTGCATTAGAAAATATATTTTTATGACTGAGCATGACACCTTTAGGACGACCGGTTGTACCCGAGGTATAAACAATAGTCGCTAAATCATTTTCATTAAGGTCTACACATTGAATTGTTTCTGCATAAGAAGGTAACCAGTTATCAATGTTTGATAATCGTTTTAAGTTAAACTCTGAAATATTGGAAAATGTTAAAACCCGAAGGAGGTCGCTAAATTGAGAAGTGTCAGCTAAGTTTTCTGATATTAGCTGCTTACAGTGTTCAGGGTCTTCTAATAAAAAGACTTTTACATTTGCATCTTCTAAAATATATCTTATATTATCAGGACGATCATTTGTATATATTGGAACAACGACAAGCCCTAAGCTATAGGCGGCTTGATCAAATACGACCCATTCTGGCGAGTTCCTCATCATAATGGCAACACGATCACCCTTTACTAAGCCTTCGTGTCTAAAAGCGGTATGCCATAATCTGACTTTTTCAGAAATATCTTGCCATGTTAAATCGCACCATTGTTGTTCGTTATTATCAAAATATCGATAAGCAACGCGTTCACTTGAACGATTAACCCGCTCATAAAATAACTCAGATAAGTTATGTGCAGTTAATGGGGTAATATAGTCTTGTTTTCCGTACATAACCTTACTCTATAGTGATTGTTTTCCAACCTTCGTCGGGTTTAAAACGTTTGCCATAAGATGTTTCTAGTTTCTCTAGTGTCATTAATATTTGGTCTTGACCGCGATCTTTAATATATTGCAGAGGCCCACCATGAAAAGGCGCAAAGCCTGTACCAAAAATAATACCTGCATCAACAAAATCTTTTGAATCAGCCACTTTTTCACGTAAACAAGCCATGGCTTCATTTAATAGCCGTAATATCATTCTATCTTCAATATCTGGTGGTGGAATATAATTCTTATCAGTTTTTGGTTTAACTTTTTTACCTTTATTAAATTGATAGAAACCTTGCCCCGTTTTTTGTCCTAATAGTTTTTGATTAACTAAACTTCGCAAATGTTCAGAGACGTCTAATGGCATAGACTCCGCTAAGTTTTCTGCGACGTGTAGGCATATATCTAAGCCAACGGTATCTGCGAGTTCAATTGGCCCCATAGGCATACCAAATTGCAATGCAATTTTATCTATGACAGTAATCGGTACGCCTTCTTCAAACAAAGTGACAGCTTCTGTTAAATAGGGCATTAATATTCTGTTTACTAAAAATCCTGGGGTGCTGGTGACAGGCAAAGGTAATTTTTTTATTTTTTTCGTTAACAGGGTAGCAACCTGTTGCGCTCTTTTACTGGTTTTTTTCCCGACGACTATTTCAACCAATGGCATTTTTGATACGGGGTTAAAGAAATGAAGTCCGACAAGTCGGTCTGGTTTTTTTAGCGACGAAGTGAGTTTTTCTAAAGGGATACTTGATGTATTAGTTGCAATAATGGCTGTCGTTTTAAGCTTAGGTTCAATTTCTTTATACAGATTACATTTAACTTCAGCGTCTTCAAAAATTGCTTCAATAACAACATCTGCTTTAACAAGGCCATTACCTTTTATATCAGGTGTTAATCGGTCTAATGCATCATTGACCAATATTTTTTGTTTTAATATTTTTTTATAAAGTTTAACGGCTCGTTTTATAACGGCTGCCAAGGTTTCGTGGCGTTGATCTTGTAATGTCACTTGAAAACCTTGAAGTGCACACCAGATAGCAATATCTCCACCCATTACACCACCACCGATAACATGGATGTGATTTATGGAAATTGCTTTATCTTTTGCTAAGCCTTTAAGTTCATCAGTCAATTTAAAAACACGAATCAAGTTTTGGGCTGTTTTACCTAATAATAAATGCGCAATAGATTTAGCTTCTTCCTCAAGCATGAGCGTACGATTGTTGAGATGGTTTTTCCATAAATCAATCATGGCGTAAGGAGCAGGGTAATGAGCACGCTTAGCTCGCTGAGACACTTTTTTAATTAAAAGTTTTGCAACGAGAGGTCTTATGAGTGAATGGTTCACGACAGATTCCCACCATGGCAATTTTCTTTTCTTGGGTGGATTCAATATGGTTTCAGTCGCAGCTTTGATTAAGTGCCTTTTAGGTACAGAAAAATCTATTAATCCTAATTTTTTGGCTGGGCGAGCTTTTAAGGTACGCCCTGTTAACATAAAGTCTAAAGCGGCAAAGCTACCCATGCGTTCAATACTGCGAACCGTTCCGCCAAAGCCTGGGTGAATACCTAATTTAACCTCGGGTAGCCCTAAGCGTGATGTTTCTTCTTCTGCAATTCTATATTTGCACGCAAGGGATAATTCCATGCCGCCGCCTAAACAAAAGCCATGAATCAAAGCGACAGTAGGGCATGGTAATTTTTCAATATTATTAAATATGCTGTGAGCACGTTGTATATTCACTAAAGCATCGGCTTCAGTTTCAAAGGTTGTGAACTCATTAATATCTGCACCTGCGATAAAGCCACTGTCTTTGTCGGAAAGTATCACAACTCCTTTAGGAAGATCATTACTAAAATTATCGATGATACTTCCCAGCTCAATTAATACTTTTTCACTTAATGTATTAGCACTGCTTCTAGGTACATCAAGATGTAGCCAAGCGATGCTATTTTTATCTTGTTTAATTTTCCAGTTTTTGTATTTTTCTTGTGCCATCTGTTATCTCGATTCTGTTATAGATTATTATTTAATAAAATTATGCTGACTATTCAACCTCAAGCAACATTGCACCACCTTGACCGCCACCAATACATAAACTCGCTATGCCTCGTTTTGCTTTATTTCTTTTTAAAACATTGAGTAAATGTAAAACGACACGAGCACCACTTGCACCAACTGGGTGGCCTATACTTACACCGCCACCATCTACATTAAGTATCGATTGATCTAATTTTCCTAATACATCTTCAAGTCCCAATTCTTCTTTACAGTATTTTTTATCTTGCCATGCAGCTAAACACGCTAACACTTGTGCTGCGAAAGCTTCGTTAATTTCCCAGTAATCTATATCATCTAAAGATAAATTATTGCGTTGAAGTATTGGTGTAATGGCATGCACTGGGCCTAATCCCATTTGCGCTGGTTCTAACCCTGCCCAGTTGCTGTCAATTAATTTTCCCAACACAGGTAATTTATATTCTTTTATAGCCTCTTCACTTGCCAGTAATAACATGGCTGCGCCATCTGTTATTTGAGCACTATTACCGGCGGTAACATTACCAAACTGTCGATCAAAAACTGGGCGTAGTTTAGCTAAACGTTCGACAGAGGAATCTGTTCTTACGCCATCATCATTTAAAAAGGAATGACCTTTTTGATCATACAATGCTTCTATTTCATCAAAGAAGCCCGCTTCTTGAGCAGCAGCAAGACGTTGATGGCTTTGTACTGCAAAAGTATCCATCGTTAATCTGTCTATTTTAAATCGATGAGCAATGTTCTCTGCTGTTTGTCCCATTGAAAGACCTACAACGGGATCAGTTAATCCACGTAAAAGACCAATGATCGGTTTAAGTAAATGTGGGCGTAATGCCGCAAAGGTTTTTAATTTGTCTAATGGTTTTTTAGACATGGCTAAGCGTCCTAACCAACCCACCATAGCATTGTTGAGTAACACAGGTGCATGGCTCATCGCCTCAACACCACCGGCCAAGACTAAGTTAGAACGTCCTAAAGAAATGTTTGCGGCAGCAGAGTCTATGGATTGCATGCCTGATGCGCAGTTGCGTTGCACTGTCCACGCAGGGACTTTTTTACCACAGCCTAAACGGAGTGCGATGACACGTGCAATGTTAGCTTCGTCTGGGCCAGGCATCATACAACCGATAATAACTTCATCTAATTGATTCGCAGATATTTTCTGTCTTGCCATAAGAGGGCGAGCACAGCCTAAGGCAAGGTCCACTGCGGTAAAGTCACCAGGTTTTCCTTTTGCTTTTAGAAAAGGCGTACGACTACCATCAACAATGTAAACGGGTTTAGGAATACTTTTTGATTGTTCTGGTTTGTCCATAATTTAGTGCCTAATTAGTTTATATTAAAAATTTATTTCATTTTAAGATCAAAGGTAAAGTCATCAACAGCAATCACTTTTGATCGTAAATCATTCGCTTCACGTAACGCAGTTTCTTCATCTTTATCTATGATGCCTTCTGCCTGTGCTGCGGCTAACATTGCATTATAACCTGCGTGTTCAGGCTTAAATGTTTTTTGAAAAGGGCGGACTTGTTTTTCTAAATGCGCTGTATCTACTGCTTTTATTAACGCATTTTCTAGCTGCGAGATAGATTGATTTTGATCTTCAGGAATAAAGACACCGTTGGTTAAACGGTTACGCATTTCAGAAGGATTGATTAATAACTCTGCAATTTGGTGACCAATTCCATCATTCGGTGGCGCATACAAACGTCCCCATGGAAAAATGATCCACCTTAATAATAATGCAATCGGGCGGTTCGGAAAGTTATGTAAAAAACCATTAAAGGCGGTTTGAATACGTTGCAAGTTATATTGGCATGCCCAATGAACAAAAGGTAAGTCTGACTCATGCTCGCCTTGGTCTTGGAAATGTTTCAATACCGCAGACAATAAATAAAGATGACTTAAAATATCACCCAAGCGAGCTGATATTTTTTCACGTCGTTTAAGTGATCCGCCTAATACCATTAATGAGATATCAGTGACAAGTGCAAAGGCGGCACTCATTCTTGTCGCTTGTTTGTAATAACGTTTTACTTTTGAATGTGCGCGTGACGGTGCTCGTATAAATAGAGCATTGGTAATACCATTAAAAAAGCAACGTATTATATTACTAAAGAAAAAATGTATATGTCCAAATAAAGCACGATCAAATTGTTCTAAGGCTTCATTTTCATCATGTTCTGATAATGACTCTAATTCTTTATATATGAAGGGGTGACTGCGAATAGCGCCTTGCCCAAAAATAATCATTGAACGCGTTAAAATATTTGCCCCTTCAACAGTAATGCTTATTGGAATCGCTTGGTATGCACGGCCCATAATATTTTTAGGCCCAAGACAAATACCTGCGCCACCTAAAATATCCATGCCGTCATTAACCACTTTACGCATTGATTCGGTTAAGTGATATTTAACAACAGCAGAAATCACCGAGGGTTTTTCACCATTATCTAAAGCAGCTAAGGTGAGTGAGCGTGAAGCATCCATAATATAAGTAAGGCCACCAATACGTGCTAAGGCTTCTTCAACACCTTCAAATTTACCTATGGGCATTTTAAATTGTTGTCGAACACGAGAATAAGCGCCAACTGAAAGACTGGCCAATTTGCCTGCACCTGTACTCAATGCAGGGAGTGAAATAGCGCGTCCATCAGATAAACATTCCATCAACATACGCCAGCCTTGGCCAACTTGTTTTTCACCGCCAATTATCCAATCCATTGGAATAAACACATTATCCCCACTATTAGGCCCATTCATAAACACCATATTAAGAGGGAAGTGGCGGTTACCAATATTGACGCCTTTCGTTTTTGTTGGAATAAGTGCCAGTGTAATACCCAGCTCTTCTGTCTCACCTAACAAATGTTCAGGATCATAAAGTTTAAACGCTAAACCTAATAAAGTAGCGACAGGCCCAAGGGTAATATAGCGTTTATCCCAGGTCACACGCATACCTAGAACATCTTTTTTGCCTTCAAACTTTTCTTTACAGACGATTCCAAAATCTGGGATTGCCCCAGCATCACTACCTGCTTGTGGACTGGTTAATGCAAAACAAGGAATTTCTTGTCCTTTAGCTAAACGCGGTAAGTAATGATCTTTTTGTTCCTCTGTCCCATATTCAAGTAACAATTTACCTGGGCCGAGAGAGTTTGGCACCATTATCGTCACCGCGGCAGAAATACTGCGTGTGGATATCATCATTACAACTTGAGAATGTGCATAGGCAGAAAATTCTTTTCCGCCGTAATGCTTAGGAATGATCATACTAAAGAAGCCATTGTCTTTGATGTATTGCCATACATTTTCAGGTAGGTCTTTATCTTCTTGTGTAATTTGCCAGTCATCCAACATATTGCACAGGGTATTGACAGGGCCATCCACGAAAGCTTGTTCTTCTTTAGATAGTTTGGCAGCAGGTAGCGAGAGAAGTTTGTTCCACTGGGGTTTACCACTAAAAAGCTCACCATCCCACCAAACAGAGCCGGCTTCTAAGGCCTCTTGTTCAGTGCTGGACATCGTTGGCGTGACCTTTCTAAAAAGACGCATTAAAGGTGCACTAATCCATTTGAGCCTAAAGTTTTCATTATTATTATTCATCGATTCTCCGTAATACGATTTTTTACTTTTTGAATCACTATTTGTATGCCTATTAGGTTATGAAAATAACAGTGCTATATAATCTATCGTCAGTGTATAAAGAAAACTTTAATTAAATATAGTTCAATAATAGACTAATGATGTATATATTTAATCACTATTAGTCTAAAGAAAAGTTGAAAAGAGTCGATATATTGTAAGAATAAATGACTATAGATTAGCACTATTAGCGTGATTATCATTTAGCAAGTTAAAGGAATGGGTTATTAAGCACAAATATAACAACAAGAGTAAACCAAATAGCTTGTCTGACATTGACCCTAAAATTCTTGCAAGAATTAATTCATCTAAAGTAAATATTGAATTTTAAAAAATAAAAAATAAGATAATGAATGATTTAACAAATATAAAATACAGTCAGGCACGAATGCTGTTTTCATTTTCACAAACAGCTAATATTGCAATATTAGCCCTTGGCATACTTATATTCACAGCGTTGCATTACTTTGATAATACGTCTTATGCAATATGGTTTTTAATCGTTTTAATTGTATTGTTATCTGCTAGGCATGTTATTAGTCAAGCGGGTCTAAAAATTGAACATAAACACTTAATTCGTTATGCGAACTATTATGTATTGGTGTCATTTGCCATTGGTCTAGATTTCGCATTACTTAATGTTTTATATTCGTCTACTGGAATACATAATTTAACCATTTTGTTGACGATTATTAGTTTTGGATTAATTACGGCTGCAATTGGCTCACTTTCAATTTGGATAAATGCCTATTTGGCTTTCAGTGCTCCTCAGCTTATTGCTCTTATCTATGTTTACACTATAAATGACAGTATTTTCGTCGCATTTGCTATTGTTATATATTCTGCCTTTATGCTTAAAATAGCGAATAATTTTAATTTAAAATATAAAGAAGGGCGCTTATTAATTAATGAGAATATACATTTAATTTCTAATATGGAACAAGAAATAAGGCAACGCATCAATGTACAAAATCAATTAGAACAATATCAAACTGAGCTTGAGGATAAGGTTAATATTAGAACTCGCGATCTAGAAATTATTAATGATAACTTATACTCACAAATAGAACGTAGAAGTAAAGTTGAAAAGCAATTAGAATTTTTAGCTTATTATGATGAACTAACGGGGCTTCCAAATAGAAATTTATTTATTGATAATGTTAAAAACTCAATTGAAAGAGCAAAACGAAATAACTGTTTATTAAGTGTTTTATTTATAGATCTTGACAGGTTTAAAAATATTAATGATAGCCATGGTCATTTAGTTGGTGATAAATTATTACTCGAAGTTGCAACCAGATTGAGATCCTTGCTTCGTAATAGTGATGTTGTAGCACGCAATGGTGGCGATGAATTCTCTTGTTTGATACAAGATATGAAATCTGTCACTGAGCCATTTAATGTTGCCAATAAAATCATTAAATCATTAAACCAACCTTTTATTGTTGATGGTCATAGTTTACATATAGGTTGTAGTATTGGTGTTTCTTTATACCCACTTGATGCAGATAATGAAATTAACCTTATAGAAATGGCTGATATAGCCATGTATGAAGTAAAGAAAGCAGGGCGAAACAATTTCCAGTTCTATTCTGCAAGTATGTCTCATCAAATTAATAACCGTATTATACTTGAAACTGCACTACATACGGCATTAGAAAATAATGAATTTTTTATCATGTATCAACCACAGGTAGATCTACATACAAAACGTACGACAGGTTTTGAGGCATTAATACGTTGGCGTAATCCTGAATTAGGTTTGATTTCTCCAGTCACTTTTATCCCTATTCTAGAAGAAACAGGACTAATTTATTCAGTTGGCGAATGGATAATACGAGAAGTCATACAATTCATAAAAGATAGTAAATTTACTGACGAAAAAGTTTCTATTAATCTATCAGCGTTACAATGCAGTGAACATAATTTATCTAAAAAAATTAAAAGTATTATCGTTGATTCAGGTATAAAACCTTCGCTAGTAGGATTCGAAATTACGGAATCTTTACTTATAGATGACTTTTCAAAGACACAAATGTTTCTGACTGATCTAAGTAATATCGGTTGCTCCATTGCGTTGGATGATTTTGGTACTGGTTTTACTTCATTTGGTTATCTTATAAAACTACCGATTGATACTATAAAAATTGATCGTAGTTTTATAACTGATATTCACAATAATAATGACTTACAAAATATTGTAAAAGCAATTGTAACCATGTGTGAAAGTTTGGGTTTACAAAATATATTTGAAGGTGTCGAGAATTCAAAAGAATTAGATATCGTAAAAAATCTTAATGGTTCCATTATTCAAGGATATTTTTACAGTAAACCACTGGCAGCTAATAAGGTGAGTTCTTGGTTAGAAACACCAATATTAGAACAATCTGTTGAATCTTCTTGATATACACATTTAACATAGAAACGGTATAATGTATATTATGTTAAATAGCGTAACTAAGTCAGTACTGATCAGGAATGCGAATAAAGCTCGATGTCTTTGGGGCTGATTATTGTTGCGATTGTCTTCATATAACAGTCAGGTATATGACTGTTATATTAGCTATTACACTCTGAAAACACCTTGGCAGTACATGATTCACATTTTACTTTATCAATATTTTGGTAAATCTTTTGTATAGCTTCTTTTTTAGAGTCAAAGAAATGTTTGTTACCCACTTTAGCGACAAAGCAATTTTTACTGATGTATTCATAAACACTGGCTTTTAACTCAGCAAAATATAAACCGCCACCTTGTTGTTCTAAACGTTTTGCATCAGTCACTAACGCTTCTGCACCGCTTAAATCAATAAAATTAATGCCGGTACCGACTATCAAAATATGTTTAACGTTTCCGTTTTCAATTAAATTATGAAGCTTATTTTGAATATGATTGATTGAGCCAAAATATATCGACATATCAATTCGAATAATTTTTAACTGAGGACATTCTAATAAAGGTTTTTTAGTAACATTAATGAGTTTGTTTTTATTTTTATTTTTATCGAAATCCGGCGCCAAAGTAACAATTTCAGGCGTAGATGTTCGTCCAAGAAATATCACAAGAGAAAGTAAAACGCCAAGGTAAATAGCAAATTCAAGCTCTAGGAAAAGTGTTGCTAAAAATGTTGTCAGTAATATGGATGTTTCAGATTTACTGTATTTTAAAATCTGCTTAATATGATGAACATCAATTAAGTTATAGGCCACTATTAATATAACACCGCCCATTGCTGCAACAGGTAAATAGGCTGTTAAAGGTGCAATTAATAGAACAATTAACATTAATATCATCGCTGCAAAAATAGCTGACATAGGTGTTTTGGCACCTGATTCATAATTTATTCCAGAACGTGTGAATGAACCTGAACCCGCGTAACTAGAAAAGAAACTACCCGTTAAGTTTGATAAGCCTTGACCTATAAACTCTTGACTTGAATCAATACGTTGATTAGATTTTGTTGCAATGGCACGACTAATTGAGACAGCTTCAATCAAGCCTAATAAGGCAACGGCAAACGCTTCAGGGGCTAACATTTTTATGGATGCGAACGAGAGGTCAGGCATCGTAAGTGGAGGCAATTGAGCTGGTATTTCTCCAACCAATTTAATATTTGCATCATAACCTGCAAAAAATAAGGCAACAAAACTACCCAAAACTAATCCAATCAATAAATTAGGAATTTTAGGAAAGAAACGTTTAACGAATAATGCTGAGAGTAAAGTAACCGTCGCAACGATTAAAATATAATAGTTGGTGTTTCCAAGTTGACCAAATATTTCTATCCATGTGTGGAGGAATGATTCACCTCTAGAGATGTCTATACCAAGAACATTTTTCATTTGGCTACTGGCTATCAGGATTGCTGCTCCTGCGGTAAAGCCTATAACTACCGTGTGTGAAACGAAATTAACCAGTGAACCTAAACGCGCCAAACCAAAGCCAAGTTGATAAAGCCCTGCTAAAAATGTCAGTGTTAAAGCCAATGAGATAAATTCAGGGCTACCCGGTTCAGCATGGTTACTGATTGCAGCAAATACGACGATAGAAATGGCTGTTGTTGGGCCTGAAATAAGGTGACGAGATGAACCAAATAAAGCGGCAACTATGGGTGTGACCATTGCAGTATATAGTCCATATTCAGGCGGCAAGCCTGCAATAGTTGCAAAAGCAACGCCTTGAGGTAAAACAATAACTGCGCCAGTAAAACCCGCGATTAAATCTGCTTTTAGCGTGTCTTTAGTGATTAAATTAAACCACTGTAGAAATGGAAATATTGAACGTAATGTCATTCTGGGGTTATCTCTTTATAAAGGTATTAAGTGTTTGAGAAATGCTTTTGGAAAGATCAGGCATTTAAAGCAGGTATTATATCGTAATTTGCTTATATTAACGAGGCAAAGAGCCGCTAAACAACTGATTTACATGAGAACCTGCTATCATCCACATTTATTTATTAAATAAGAGCAAAATTGTGTCAAATTTAGACTTTTCTAACCTCCCCTTACCTGTAGAGCAAATTTCAAATATAAAGTCTCTTGGATACGACGAAATGACGCCTATTCAAGCCCAAGCGCTTCCTATCATCATAGAGGGGAAAGACTTGCTCGCCCAAGCCAAAACAGGCAGTGGCAAAACCGCCGCCTTTGCCATTGGGTTACTGCACCATTTAGATGTTAAACAGTATACAACGCAAGCGCTTGTACTCTGCCCAACACGTGAGCTTGCAGACCAAGTCAGTAAAGAAATACGCCGACTCGCGAGAGCAATCCCCAATACAAAAATTTTGACCTTGTGTGGAGGCAAACCTATTGCGCCGCAACTTGCCTCGCTTGAACACAGTCCTCATATTGTTGTGGGTACACCAGGCCGTGTTCTTAAACATTTAATCGACAAGCAATCGTTAAACCTTTCAAATTTAAAAACACTGATCTTAGATGAAGCTGACCGCATGTTAGACATGGGCTTCCATGAAGATATTACTAATATTATTCGTAACACGCCGAAAAACAGACAAACATTATTATTTTCAGCTACCTATCCTGAAGAAATTAAAGGTATCAGTGATGAAATTCAAAAAGACCCCGTTGATATTCGTTTAGATAGCTCTAACAATGAAAACAAAATAGAACAAATTTTTTATGAAATAGAAAAAGGCGAGCGAACTCAAATACTCATTTCTATGCTTCACCATTTCAAACCAGAATCAACGGTTGTTTTTTGTAATCGTAAACAACAAGCTCAAGAGTTATCTGAAGCCCTTTGGCAAGAAGGTTTTCATGCCATGGCATTACATGGTGATTTAGAACAAAACGATAGAGATCGTGTGCTTGTTCAGTTTTCAAATAAAAGCAGCTCTATACTCGTTGCAACTGATGTTGCTTCACGTGGTATAGATATTAAAGACTTAGCCGCTGTTGTTAATTTTGAACTTTCACCTGATCCAGATATCCATGTTCACCGCGTTGGTCGAACAGGCCGTGCTGGTAATAAAGGCTTGGCTTTAAGTATGTTTATGGCTTCGGAAACACATAGAGTGAATCGAATTGAAGAATACCAAAAAACAACATTTAAAATAAATAAAGTTAGCACTTTAAAACGTAAAGATAATTTTAAACTATCACCACCGATGACAACATTAAATATTAGTGGTGGCCGTAAAGACAAAGTGCGTGCGGGTGATATATTGGGTGCATTAACATCTAATACAGATTTACAAGGCAAACAAATTGGTAAGATAGATATTTTTGATAACTTTTCTTATGTTGCGATAGAAAGACCTATAGCAAAGCAAGCATTGAAAATATTATCTGAAGGTAAAATAAAAGGTCGTAAGTTTAAAATACGTAAGTTAAGTTAATAACTCCCCCCTATCCTACCCATGAATCTTTAATATAATTACTTGGTTGTTAAAATCATCAGCAAATTTTGAGCATGTTCAGCTGCTTCTAAACCTATATCCGTTAAATAACCACCATCAATTTGGTCTATAAGACCTTTATCAAATAAACGTTGGGCAGCTTCAATGGACTGCTCCCCTGCTTCTTTGTGAACTTTGATACCTTCTTGATGATTCGCTAAATCAAATAATCTTAATACATTAAGTTCATCAATAAACCCAGCTGTGTACGACATAAGAAAACCTCATAGAATGTTATTAGATGTGACTATAGTAGCAACATTATGTTTCAATTACTTTCAAAAATAAGTTTGGGTGACATTTATCTTCATTTATTTAATTACTTATAAAAAAATATTGAAATGAAGAAACTTAATTTATTGATAATAATTACTCCTCAGATCATCTATACCGTAAGACAAGGACACGATGATGAAAATAAAAGATAGCACAAATGTATAAACTTAATCATAACTAATTGGCCGAATTAATAGTATATTAGTTAATATTTGTGTTCTTACCAGAGTTGTTCATGCAAACATGCGAATTGAAATATTTCCAGTCTTGCTAAATCATCTTCACCATAACAAGCAGCAAGCCCAGAAATAAGAGTAGAATAGAGCTATCTTAGACAACTGGATAGTCAAATAATATGTCACAAGTAAAACTTACAGAATACAGCCATGGCGCAGGATGTGGCTGTAAAATTGCCCCTGGCGTACTGGAGCAAATTCTCAAAACATCCTCAGCACCTTTTCATGATCCTAACTTACTTGTGGGCAATGAAACCAAGGATGACGCAGCTGTGTATGACCTAGGTAATGGCTCTTCTGTTGTCAGCACCACAGACTTTTTTATGCCCATCGTTGATGACCCTTTCGAATTTGGACAAATTGCTGCGACCAATGCAATCAGTGATATTTATGCCATGGGTGGCACACCGCTAATGGCCATCGCAATATTTGGTTGGCCAATTAAAAAACTCAGTGCAGAAATCGCTGCACAGGTCATTGAAGGTGGTCGCCACGCCTGTAAATTAGCAGGCATTGCATTAGCTGGTGGACATTCTATTGATGCTCCCGAACCTATTTTTGGCTTAGCCGTCACTGGCCATGTTGAAAACTCACAGGTGAAACGCAACAGCCATGCCAAGGCTAATTGTGATTTATTCCTGACCAAGCCTTTAGGCATAGGAATATTAACTACTGCAGAAAAAAATAAAGTACTTAAGGAAGAACACGCCCGCATTGCAATTGAAACTATGTTGCAATTAAATAAACCCGGTGCTGAATTTGCAAAGCTACCTTATGTAACTGCAATGACTGATGTAACGGGCTTTGGTTTAATGGGCCACCTGATTGAAATTTGTGAAGGCAGTGACTTACATGCCGTCATAGATTATCAAGCAGTACCTAAACTCGCTGAAGTAGAAAATTATATCTCTCTGGGTTGTTCACCGGGTGGAGCGCAACGAAATTTTGATAGTTATGGCCACCACTTAGGCGACATGACTGAACTACAAAGAAAAATTCTGTGTGATCCCCAAACGTCAGGTGGCTTGTTAGTCGCTGTCGAAAAACAACACACTGATGATTTTATAAAGTTCGCTGAAACATTTGATTTATCTTTAGAGTCGATAGGCCAGCTCATTAATAAAGACACATCTACAGAAGCACTAATAAAAATAAACTAATAACGAAGAATAGAATGACCTTTAAACCCACGATTGATTTACCTCAGATTGACAACTATCGTTCACTGTTTTTAAACGATACTCCCCTGCTTGATGTACGTGCGCCTGTTGAATTTGATCAAGGTGCATTTCCAGGAGCAGAAAATATTCCGTTAATGAACAATCAAGAACGAACCGAAATTGGTATACGATATAAAAATAATGGCCAAGAAGAAGCGATTAAACTAGGGCAAGAATTAATACAAGGAAAAGTAAAATCTGATCGAGTCGATAATTGGGAAAAATATATTCAGCAACATCCACAAGGCATACTTTACTGTTTTCGTGGAGGTATGCGATCTAAAATTACCCAACAATGGATTTATGATCAAACCGGCATAGTTTATCCTAGGGTTGATGGTGGCTATAAAGCACTCCGCCGTTATTTAATTGATGAACTCGAAGTATCAACACAGAGTATCAACCCTCTTATTCTTGGTGGTCGTACCGGCACAGGTAAAACGATTGTATTAAATAAAATAGCCAATAAAATTGATCTTGAAGGGCTATTCCACCATCGGGGCTCTGTTTTTGGCAAGCATGTTACACCACAACCAACACAAATAAATATCGAAAACATACTCTCTATAGAGTTAATTAAACATCTGCATAAAGACCAAAAAAACATAGTATTAGAAGACGAAGGTGGAAACATTGGATCACGAAGACTACCTGAATGTTTAATCAAAAAAATGAAACAATCTCCTGTGATTATACTGGAAGAAAATATCGACGAGCGTATTAATATTACATACCAAGAATATGTCACCGAAGCCTTGGCAGAATATCAATCCTTTTACAGAGAAGAATTAGGGCATCAAAAATGGACTGAACAGCTACATGAGTCTATTGATAAAATTCAACGCCGTTTAGGTGGTGTTCGTTACAAACAACTAAAATCACAATTAACTGACGCTATTCAGCAACAAAAAAATGGTAACGAAGAAAATTTCAAAGACTGGATAAAGGTTTTATTAGTAGATTATTATGACCCTATGTATGACTACCAACTAAGTAAAAAACAAGAACGTGTTATTTTTAAAGGAAATAAAAATGAGGTGCTTCATTACTTTATAAACAAATCCAAATAATACAAATAACGAGAACATTACAGTCATAAATCTAAGCACAGCATGCTTGTTATTAAGTCCAGTTTGATATTTCACATTACCATACTATGAGGTTCACTAAAACTTAAGTAGGAAGCAATAAGTCTCTTTATTTTCAAAGGATCTGATTATGAATTTACACAAATACTCTCTTCAACAACTTAAGACTGCAGTTCAAACATCGACTTCAATGCGACAGGTATTGATAAAGGTTAATGTTGCACCTTACGGTGGTAACTATGATGTTTTAAGAAAGTCACTTAATTATTTTAGTTTAGATACTTCTCATTTTACTGGGCAAGCATGGAATAAGGGGAAAACTCTTTCGCCCAGAGTTTCAATTGACAGATATCTTTGCAATGAAGTCCCTATCCAATCTTTCAAACTTAAAAACTTAAAAACTTAAAAACAGGCTTTTAAAAGAAATTTTTTTCGAAGCTAAATGTTTTAATTGTCATTCTTCAGATTGGCTCGGTGAGCCTATCCCGCTAGAGCTTGATCACATTAACGGTAATAACAAAGATAATAGTTTATCTAACCTTCGATTATTGTGTCCTAACTGCCATGCACTTACGCCGACGTATAGAAGCAAAAATAGATTGAAGAAACAACAAACGATATCTGAATGTGTTGCAGTTTATGGTTAGTTGTTTTTAATAGAGAATTAATTTTAGACAAAAAAAATGAAAGCAGATCTGCTTCCATTTTATAGATGGTGCCAGGGCCGGA
>JASFYW010000100.1:0-25637 GCA_045046865.1 Woeseiaceae bacterium
TAAGGTGTTATTGCGTCTGATTTGTTGAGATTATTTTGATAAAGAGAAGTGGTGTCCCCGAGCCGATTCGAACGGCTGACTTTCTCCTTAGGAGGGAGATTAAAGGTTCTTTAAAATCAATAGGTTAAAGGTATAATGCTTATATATCAATAACTTAAGATCATTCAATATAATTTAAAATAATACTAAATCTATCTATTAGTGTCCCATAAAAGTCCCATTAAGAATATGTGACAGGGTAAGTATTAGGGAATGCATTTTCATTCTCTAGAATATCTGACTCTTCTATTCCAATATCTAGTAACAGTTTGTTGTATATATTTCTCATTAGTGGAGCAAGCTTCTTAATATGTAATACAAGCTCAATGTTTTCTTCGTCTACAAATACAGAATGTTCTAAGTTTTGAAGTAGTCGATATAAGCTCTCTTCATTGCTGAAAAAAATATTTCCGATAATTTCAAATAATTTGTCATCGCGTACATAATGTAAATAATTCATTCCGAATTTTTTTCGTGCACAATAAATAATTGTTCTTCTTGCAATTACGGCAATTAACAAATCAAGAGTTATATTTTCAAAAACAATACGATTAACTAGATCAGTAATAGAATGAAAATCTTGACGATTATTATTTAAAAGTGATGTTGTTGTAAATATTCTAGAACTATTAAGTTGTGATGGGGCAAATATTGTTGAATCATTAAGCAAGGTTATTAAGTAAGGTATTATTGTTTTGGGTGATTCATAGTCGAAAACGGCATTCGCATTAGCAGGTGCTTTTAGCAGATAAAATGGCTCAGTATCGTTATGTATATATGTTGATGTGACAGGACATATCCAGTCCTCCATCGTTAATTTCTGGGTATTTGATAAATTTGTTGTCCAGTTGGTTGGAAAAGTTAGTAGGTCTGGGCTAATTCGTCCATATTCATCAGGTTCCCATTTTTGATGAAGGTATCGTAAAACCCACCAAGATTTTTCTTCTTTGAACCGTATTAAACCATTTAGATCTTTATTTTTAAGAACAGTTAAGCCAGAAAAATCAAGGGATAAAAATAATAGGTGTAGCTGTGAATATATATCTTCATTGTTAAACCATATAGATGAGTTAGGAATAACTTTATTAAAATAATTTTTATAATGCTCGGATATTCCCGATTTTCCATTCCACCAATCTGACCATCTACTACTTGGTACTTCATTAAATTGTTTTTTTAGTCTTCTTTCTAATACGTTATTAATATCTGAAATTTGAGGCCTAGTGTGATCACTTGACGGAAGCAGTAACCTCTTGATAGTTCTTGCCCAGATACGTCTTCTAAACTTGTCTGCAGGTTGTTCACTTAATTTCCGGGGACTTCTGCCCATAAACGCCACCTTTTTTATCCGTTTTATTTAAATATTCTATCTATTTATCGTATTTTATTTCCTTAAGTTATTCAATATTATATAGATATTGAATTTATTAGGTTACGTTATATGAATCTACTTACTATTGAAGAAGTCTCACAAAAGCTAAGGATTAATGTTGGGACATCAAGAAATCGTCTTTCTAGGGGGGAAGATATGCCTCCGTCAATTGTTGTTGGTAGGCGCAGATTATTTCCTGAGAAGGAGTTAGATGAATGGCTCAATGAAAAAATATGTAACGCTATTAGGAGATGATTATGGACATTACAAAAATTAAAAATGATGGTTTAGGTAAACCAATTGCCTACTATAAAACTTTTGCTGACATAACAGGTTGCGTAAATTCTGGACTGCTACTTTCTCAATGTCTTTATTGGACACCAAGATCATCACTTAAAGATGGTTGGTTTTGGAAGTCGATGTCCGCATGGGAAGAAGAATTAGGGTTAACACGATACCAGCTACAAAGTGCAAGAAAAAAATTAGTAAAGAAAGGATTTATGGAAGAGTCAAGGAAAGGCAAACGGCCAGGGGCGGATATGCACTACAAACTAAATGTTGATGTTATTTATGCTGCAATTATTGAACAAAAAACAGAAGAAAATTAGTTATATAACCATATTTTCAATATGTTAGTAATTCACATCTAGCACTGTTAAAAATTAGATTTCTAGATAAAGGAAAAAACGATATGCCATATACAGAGAGTTCTTCAGAGATTACCTCAGAGAATACAACAACAACTGATGAGACGATAAATTCAAAAAATGATTATTGTGGTGGTAAGAATAATTTTAAATTAATTTTTCCATCAAAAATCATTCCAGCACAACAAAGATCAATTTCAAAGCTGTTGTTAAATTATCCGGATGATGCACAACTAATTGTGGACGAATTAGCTGGACGGATGAAAATAACGGATGTTTTAAATGTCGTGGGGTATGTGAAGGGGATTTTAAATAACACTGATAATGAAGGATTTGTTCCTGAATTAGGCTTAGCTATCACTGAGGCAAGGGAGGTAAATAAAAAACGTGAAGAGGAAAATAGATTGAAACAGATTAAGCTGAATGCTTCGACAGTTTTAGAAATGAAACTTTCCTCTGCTGAACAGATCTGTATTCTTAATGGCATTGTAAAAAAAAGAAGTAGGAAGAAAAATGTATAGTGTTTCATTTTTCTTTTATTGGAGATTTATCGTTCCCTACTTTATTTGAGAATTTTAAATTGTGTTTTTCAGAAAAATATTTGAATGAGTGAAGATTTTAAATGTTAATAAAGGAGGTTGTTATGTTGCATACTTATGGTTTGATAAATGAGTCATTGTATAATTATTTTATTTTTAGCGAAGAAATTAACGATGATGATGACGGCAGTGGTGGTGATGGTAGCGGAGGAGGAGGTGGTGGTGGTGGTGGAGGAAATGTTCCGAGCAATACAGACAGCTCAATAAAAGACAAGGATATACTAGAGCAAGCCAAAAGCATTGATATAGGCAAGAAGTTAAAAGAGCTTGCTGATGCTGAAGGAAAGGGCTTGAAATAATTCGATGCTAAGATAAAGTTCATAATCATTTATAAATTAACAATTTTTATTTTTTAGGTGGTTCAGTTTAAAGGTATAAACCTGAATGGGTTTGATGTTGATATATATTTAAAGTGTATTATTATATCTGCAGACTAAATGACGTTGGCTAATATCTCGTTCAGCTTATATTCAGGTTCAATAGTGTAATGTGTATCTATTATTTTAGTTGTAGTTTTTAAATGATATTTATAAAGAAAAAAGGAGGTTTAATATGGATTTCTACCCTTATTATAATATTAAAATGTCCCTTGCTTCGGGTACGTTTTATGTTCAGTTGGTTGGTGTATTTATTTGTTTATATATTAGCTATAAACTGTATCTTATAGTTCTAGATTTAGATCATGAATGGAAAGGCGGTACTAGAATTCAGGCTGCTTTAGTTGCTCATGTTGTTAATACAATAACTGTTTTAATAGCTATGTCTGGGCCGTTAGGTTTCGTTATTTATAATGGTGCGCCTTGGCTTTGGAGGTCAGGTGAGTTCTTAAGTAAGTTTCTTACTTTTTTTATGTTTAAATACTTGTCATAGTAAAATCTTTATAGTAAATCGAATTAAGCATGAAATATAGGTGAGAGTTTTTTATAACTATCAAAATTTAGACCGGTTGAGAGAAAAGGGGAAATAATGTCTTCTGAGTTAAAAAAAGCGATTGATGAATTCACAGCTATGAGAGGTGAACTTTGCAGCTTTTTATATGTTCTTACACAAGATAACTTGGCAACTTATACTCAATGCGACAATGTGTTTTCTTTTGTATTAGATGAACGTTTAATGGATTCAATAACAATATGTCAAGGTTCGTCAGGGATGCAAATAAATTTTCCTATTAATTTTACACCAATAATTAATTGTGAGTATGATGACTTGCATATGTACAATGATTCGATAGTTCTTATTTGTAAATCAATTAAATCTAATGAAGGTGATGATAGAATAATAACAATCGCAATTCCTGTGACTTATTCTTTAGCTCAATTTTTCCAATCACAAAAGGAAATAGATATTGGTTGTTATACATTTAGTGATGACTATTCAATCACATATCAGTCAGAGCAATATTTTATTCCAAAGATAGTTAATCAAAATTTTCTTATTGAAAATAATATGACTGTAGATAACTGGGTTCAGCTCACGCTAAGCGGTAAAAAATTCAAATCGGTTGAAGAAAATGGGATTGAAATTCCAGAAGACTACCATTCATATCTTGATAAATATGCAGATCAACAGGTGGATTTAAATGATTATGCAGTTATGGCGGCAGCTTTTATGTGCGTGTCACCTAGTGTGATAATGGAGACACTTATAGCCAACAATGGGCGCATAGAATCAATTCATTAACTTTCAATGACAACTAAACTTAATAAACATGACAAGTTATCATTAGCATTTCATGCTGCCGTAAAGCGAGATCTTTTATCTGAACCTGAGCGAGTGTTGACGATTGCAAAAAAAACAACCTAAAAAGATGGCGTAAAAACTATAATGATGTACCTAAATGGATGACTGACTGGAATAAAATAATCGAGAAAGGGACAACCGCTGTTGTTGATGTTCTAGATGGAATGGATGATGGATCTATACTCTTACGCTCATCAAGCCCGTTTACAGGGGTAATATCACAGTCTGAACGAATGGAGATTATTAAAAAATATTGGGAATCTGATAACGGCCAGTAATAGATTTCAGTACTGCGGAACAGATGATGTGGGTTTAGATCTATAAGGTTTTTAAGATAACCTCGGATGTTTGGTATGTTGCTTCATTACTTTTTGCCACAATACAATGTCATTGGCATCAATATTACAAGTGACATTCTTTTTAATGCACTGCTTATAAACTTCCATTTTAAATTCATCGCTACCATTTATATTTACGTTCCCCCAGCCTTTAGCAATCGCCAATTCAATCATAACTTTTGCTGCTTTCTCATGATTTGAGCAATTTGAAATTATTTGGGTACCATGGTCATAAATTCTTCCTGAATTATTTCTTAATATTAATACTTTATTTGAGAGCTTTTCTACATACCAGTGTTTTGTAATCTCAACAATATCTTCTGTGTTTAGTTTAGTATTATAATGTTTATTGAGTATATTTTTTTTCAAAAATACCCACTTAGCTGCAGGCGTTATATTGTTTTTTGCTGATTGCAGTTTGTTTTTTATCCCTAGAGTTCTTTTTGGTGTGGTTGGCGTATAGTTTTTCGTCAGTATCTGCTTTTGTGGTTTTTTAAAGTTATTATGAATCTCTAGCAGCACAGAAATATTAGCAGTTTGCCACGATAATTTATCTTTAATAATATTTTTAAAGTTGTCGACTATATAAGGAATGTCAAAAACATTATTTGATATGCGCGTCAGTAGTTCAGGTTTATTAAGAGTTTTTTCACGTTTCTTTTTCTTTATTACTTTGATGGAACGCAATATTGGGTAAGCATCTCCATCACTAGTTATTACCACAAGCGCTTTATTACCTTGTGCAATAAGATACCCGCTTTCGGCGAGTTTTTTTTGGAAGCTTCCACTACAACTTGATTTATCCCATGCAGTATATATTGCCTTTCTCACTTCATCTGTATTTATATTAAGTCGCTTACTTTTTTGAAGTTCTTTTTCCGTGAATTCGCCAATAGGCAAAGGTCTATTTTTATTGTTCTCAATAAGGTTTGCATGTGTAAATAACTTCTCTTTTTTGAAGCGATTAATCACTGCATAATCATGTTTTCCTTTGATAATATTATGACCAAGCTCAATTTCAATTTGCCTTGAGGCTCGCTCATTCTTTATTTTTGAATGACCTAGATTAATCGCTTTTCCGGTTAAAATATTGATACGGCTATATGCTCGGTGACGATGTATCCTTCTGTTTTTAAGGTGTTCAACTTCTACGAAAGGCTGTCCTGTTATGTTGTGAGCATGTTCATATATTTTCCATATTTTATTCCAATCATTTTTTCTAATGCGTTGTCCAGGTTCAGGTGATGCAGATACATGATAGATATGCTGCTTACAATATGTGCTTCTTGATAAGGCCTTCATTTCCATGAGTGCATCATGAACGGTTTCTGAAGCAAGATCATGTATCTGAATAACGGATACAGTTTCATTTTCATCATTTTTTAATAAATGAGAAGCTAATTCTTTTTCATGTTCACGCTGAGAGCTTTTAAAAATCATTTATTTATCATCTCGTAATTATAAGTTTAAGGCATTTTCTAATATTTCTTTGATATACATCATGTCCTCTTTTGCTTTAATAAATTCAGCCTGATTTGGCCTTAGCCCACCCTTATTTAGCTTTTTTGCGATTTGATTGATATTGCTTCCTATCTTTCCTATCTGAGATAAAATTTGACTCAACAGAATAAGGTCGGGAGTTGGTTTTGCCTTTTGGTGTTTAAGTCGAAGAGCATCTTGGCCAAGCATGCATGCCTTTGCATAACCACTGATGGAAATACATGAGGAAGCCGCAATTTCTCTAATTAAACTATGTGCATCCTCATCGAGCCGAACTGAAATCACTTTGTTCTGTTTTCTCTTGTTACTGACCATTATTATCTCCTATAGGGGTTCCACAGGGGTTCCCCCTTGGCAAGCTGTACGTGTATGACCATGGTCATACCGTACACGGCTTGCTTATATTTACTTAGCTTCTGGTATAAAGCGTAGAGTATTTTTTATGAAAATACCAATATGAATCAACTACTTATCTGAGATTTATTGAAAAATCATCCGATGTGATGAGATAGGACGAACTACCGAATTCGGCAGTTCATAGTCGAGATTAAAAGGGATTTTATATTTTAAAGGTACCAACTACCGAATTCGGTAGTTGGTATTCAAGATTGAATGGAAGTTAAATTTTTAAATGAATATGCTACCGAATTCGGCAATTCATAGTCCAGATTAAAGGGAAGTTTATATTTTAAAGGCATCAACTACCGAATTCGGTAGTTGATAGTCCAGATAAATGGGAAGTTTGATTTTTGAAAGTAGGAAGTACCGAATTCGGCAATTGAGCATGTATTTTTTCTTAAAAGCCTAAAGGATTATTATAATTAGGCTGCTTTATTTTCTTCAGCTTTAATTTCATCCAGTATATTATTTCCATGTTTTCTAAGAACTTTTAATAATTGATCTAGAGACTTTGAATGCATTGTTTCACCACGTTCATAACGGCTAAATGCATTTACTCCACCACCAAAAAGTTCAGATGCTTCCTGTTGAGTTAGCTCTAAGCTCTTGCGAATTGTTTTAATTTCATCAGACACAAGAAGACCATCTACACGAGCATGTAAGTCGTGTATCTCCTTTTCAGTTGATTTGTGATCTGCTCTAGATAAGATACCTTCTTCGCAAGAATCACAATACATACCAGGTTGATCAACTTCAATAGACTGATCTTTATATTCAAAAATTGTTTTGATGGTCTTTTGTTCCATTGTTCCACCACAGAACGGACATTGTTTACTCATCGTCTAAGCCCTCGTTTATTGGCTTGCGCCAGATCTACCCTTTATTACTATTTTTATAGTTTTTATAATTCTTTGAATGAAACGACTAAATAGCCTTCATCATCGACCATGATTTTTACATACAAATCATGTCCTAAATAACTTGCGTGATACACATCCTGCCAAACTCTATGGTCATTATGTGTTGTCATGGATTTGTAAAAATTACTTCTATCAAGCATTAATATACAGCTTTCTACATCTGCTATATTAATTCGTAATTGGATCATACTCCTCTTTGCGGAGAGGGTAGTACGCGCTCCGTTATTTCTAACTGAGTCCTTGATTGCTTCTAAATCATAGGTGGGAGTGCGTTTGTCCATACAGCTTAATTATTAACCAAATAGGTTAATTTGTCTACTTGATTGTGAAATACAATATTAAACTTTGTTACTAAAAGCATTCATATCCATCAAAGCAATGGTGTGAGGCATACGGCTTCTTGGCATAGTAATTACATTGTTTAGTATTTTAAGGGGCTTAGAACAAACTAGAGTTCTCTAAATGTTCTCCATAAAGGGTAGAGTACTTAAATAGTCTAGGCAAGAAGGAATATAGGTGAATAAATGGTCAGGTTACGGGAGAAAGACTCTATGTTCTGTATGTCTTGTTTGTTATAGTTGATCGATAAAATATAAGAATAACAGGGCGTTACGGGCATATTTTCTCTACTCGTACACCAATATTGAACTACATTTCGCTATTCTCCCCCAATAGCGTTAATTTGAGATAAAAATGGCCATTTATCAAATTAATAGTGATGACATCTCACCGATTCAGGAAACAAACTTCGCAACTCAGGGTTTGAAAGAGCGAGATGACTTACAGCGCCTACTAAAAAAACAAATCGATATTAAGAAGATTAAATTGCTAGATTAATATTGAAGAATGAAAACTATGGATAAAAAAAAACTCACAGAAACGGATATAATTACGAAGTATATTCTTCCAGCGGTAGAACAATCTGGCTGGGATTCAATGCTTCAAATTCGTCAAGAAGTAAAACTCCGTGATGGTAAAGTAATTGTTCGTGGTCAGTTGGGTGTTCGCAAAACCGTTAAATCAGCAGATGTTGTTCTCTACCATACTTCAGGTAGAGCATTAGCCGTCATAGAGGCCAAAGCAAATAAGCATGAAATAGGCAAAGGTATGCAGCAAGGGTTAGATTATGCTCGATTGCTCGATGTACCTTTTATCTTTGCCTCTAATGGTGATGGTTTCATTTTTCACGATAAAACTGCGAGTGGTAGTTCACCAATAGAAACTGAGATTCAGCTAAGTGAATTCCCATCACCTGAACAGCTTTGGCAAAAATTTTGTGTTTGGAAAGGGTACACTGAAGCGCAGCTACCTATTATTACCGAACCTTACCATGATGATGGTTCAGGAAAGTCACCACGTTACTATCAATCACAGGCCATCGATAAAACCATAGAAGCAATTATGCGCGGCCAAAACCGTATACTTTTAGTTATGGCGACGGGTACAGGTAAAACCTATACTGCATTTCAAATTATCTGGCGTTTATGGAAGTCTAGACAGAAAAAACGTATTTTGTTTCTGGCGGATCGTAATGTATTAATAGATCAGTCTCGTAATAACGATTTCCAACCTTTTGGTCCGGCCATGACAAAAATCACTGGCCGTACCGTTGATCCTGCCTTTGAAATTCATCTCGCACTTTACCAAGCCTTAACTGGCCCCGAAGAAGAACAAAAAGCTTACAAACAGGTAAAGCCTGATTTCTTCGATTTAATTGTTATCGACGAGTGCCATCGCGGCAGTGCAGCTGAAGATAGCGCTTGGCGTGAAATTCTCGAATACTTCAGCTCAGCGACACAAATTGGTATGACTGCCACACCGAAAGAAACCGAAGAAGTATCCAATATAGATTATTTTGGCGCTCCAGTTTATACCTATTCGTTAAAAGAAGGCATCGAAGATGGTTTCCTCGCACCTTATAAAGTTGTGCGTGTAGATTTAGATATCGACTTGCAAGGCTGGCGACCTACCAAAGGCCAAGTGGATAACCATGGCGAAGTTATTAAAGATCAAATCTACAATCAAAAAGATTTTGATCGCATTATGGTGATTGATGAACGTACGGATTTAGTTGCAAAAACCATCAGCGCTTATCTTCAGCGAACTGACCCAATGGCCAAGACCATTGTTTTTTGTAATGACATTGACCATGCAGATCGTATGCGTCGAGCACTCATCAATCACAATCCAGAGCAAGTAAAAAAGAACGAAAAATATGTAATGAAAATTACGGGTGATGATGCAATAGGTAAAGCACAATTGGACAACTTCATTAACCCGAAAAAAGCGTATCCTGTTATCGCCACAACATCAGAACTTATGTCGACAGGGGTAGATGCTAAAACCTGTAAGCTAGTCGTGCTAGATCAAAATATTAAATCAATGACTAAATTCAAACAGATTATTGGTCGTGGTACCCGTATAGACGATCGTTACAATAAACTCTGGTTCACCATTCTGGACTTTAAAAAAGCCACTGAGCTATTCGCAGATGATGATTTCGACGGCCCTCCAGTACAAGTTATGAATACTGGAGCAGGCGGAATAATTGATATTGAAAATACTGAATTCGATATTGAACTTGATAATGCCAACAGCGAAGACGCAGAAAATGATAGCAGTCAAGATAATGAGAGAGATGGTTTTGATGAAAACGATACTGGTATCGATGGTAGTCTTGGCGGCAGTGGTGATGACAATGAAAGTGACTACGTCAAATACCGTGTATCAGGTGTAACAGTTAAAAAAATTGCAGAGCGTGTTCAATACTATGGTTCAGATGGCAAGTTAGTCACTGAATCATTTAAAGACTATACCCGCAATACTGTTAAAAAATGTTTCACCTCTCTCGATGACTTTACTCGAAAATGGCAAGATAGCGAGCGCAAACAAATTATCATTGATGAACTGGCAAGTGAAGGTGTCATTTGGCAAGCATTAGAGGAAGAAGTCGGCAAAGATATGGATCCATTTGATCTTATTTGTCATGTTGTTTTTGACCAACCACCACTTACACGTAAAGAGCGTGCGAATAATGTTAAGAAACGAAATTATTTCACAAAGTATTCAGAAACAGCACAAACAGTCTTGAATACCTTACTAGATAAATATGCTGATGGTGGCGTCAATGAAATAGAGTCTATCCATGTTCTAAAAGTAAAGCCGTTAGATGAACTAGGTACACCTATGGAGATAGTGAAAGAAGCATTTGGCAATAAAACAAATTACGAACAAGCAATATCCGAAATGGAAATCGCATTATATTCAACAGAGCAAGAAAGTGCATAAAATTGCACGTTAGTGTTATTAATTATTAAAGAGAAAATATGTCCATATCAGGTGTAGTAAAATCAATTCAAGACATTATGCGTAAAGATGCTGGAGTAGACGGTGATGCGCAACGTTTAGGTCAAATGTCTTGGTTGTTATTTTTAAAAATATACGATGCGCAAGAAGAGAATTTAGAATTTGAGCAAGATAACTACAAAACGCCAATCCCAAAAAAATATCTATGGCGAAGTTGGGCTGCAGACAATGAAGGTATAACAGGTGATGAGCTGCTTGACTTTGTAAACGAAGAGTTATTTCCAAAGCTTAAAAATTTGGTAGCACCGATAAAATCAAACCCGCGAGGGTTTGTTGCCAAAGAAGCATTTAGTGATGCCTTCAATTACATGAAAAATGGCACTCTGTTACGGCAGGTTATAAATAAACTTAATAAAATCGACTTCACCAAATCTGAAGAACGGCATTTGTTTGGTGACTTGTACGAACAAATCTTAAAAGACTTACAAAGTGCCGGTAATGCCGGTGAGTTTTATACACCTCGTGCATTAACACGTTTTATCGTGCAAATGATTAATCCAAAGTTAGGTGAGTCAATCTTTGATCCTGCTTGTGGTACTGGTGGATTTTTATCTTGCGCGTTTGATCATATAAAAAGTAACTACGTTAAAAGCGCGAATGATCACCAGATATTACAATCACAAATTCATGGTGTAGAGAAAAAACAATTGCCGCATTTGTTATGCACCACCAATATGTTATTACATGGCATAGAAGTACCAGTGCAAATTCGTCATGACAACACTCTAAACAAACCACTTTCAAGCTGGGATGATGATGAACAGGTCGATGTTATTATTACCAACCCACCCTTTGGTGGTACAGAAGAAGACGGCATAGAAAAAAACTTTCCTTCTGAATTTCGTACAAGAGAAACAGCTGATCTTTTCCTACAATTAATTATAGAAGTCTTAAAAGATAAAGGCCGTGCAGCCGTTGTCTTGCCTGATGGCACCTTGTTCGGAGAAGGTGTTAAAACAAAAATTAAAAAACTATTGTTAGATGAATGCAATCTACATACGATTGTTCGGTTACCTAAGTCAGTATTCGCACCTTACACCAGCATAAAAACCAATATTCTTTTTTTCGAAAAGGGTAAACCAACAAAAGAAGTTTGGTATTATGAAGTGCCATTGCCAGAAGGTATAAAAGCCTTTAATAAAACCAAACCTATGAAGCTAGAAGATTTTAGTCTATGTGCAGAGTGGTGGGGCGAAGGTAAAAAAATAAATGCTAAAAGCAAACGTAAAAACCGTGAAGAGAATGAACTAGCTTGGAAAGTGAGTATTGATGACATCATTGCACGCAATTATAATTTAGACATCAAAAACCCTCATGTAGGCGAAGTAGTCAGTTACGATCCAGAGGAGTTATTAACGAATTATTCTAAGCAACAAGCAGAAATTCAAAAACTGCGTGAACAGTTAAAAATCATATTGTCAGATGCTCTTGTTGGAGCGAACAAGTAATGGCGGAGGTAGAAAAACTTATTACAAATAATATTGATATTTGGTCATCTTCGATTAAAGCCAAACCGACCGTAGGACGGGGTAGTAGTAAAAAGTTTGAATTATTCGGAATTAAGAAGCTTCGTGAACTAATTTTAGAGTTGGCTGTTTGTGGTTTATTGGTTCCTCAAGATCGTAATGATGAGCCAGCGAATGTATTGTTTGAAAAGATCAAAGAAGAAAAAACAAAAAAAACAAAAAGCTTACCTGAGATTATAGGAAAGGAAGAGCCGTTTCAATTACCGAATGGTTGGGTATTTGCAAGATTTATTGATGTTTTAGATTTTAGTGGGGGTAGTCAACCACCTAAAAGTACATTTTCAGAAGAAAAGTTAGATGGTTATGTGCAGTTAATACAAATAAGAGATTTAGGACCTAAGCCTCAGCCTGTTTATGTGCCAGAGGATACTGTTACAAAACTATGCACCTCAAATGATATAATGATAGGTCGTTACGGTGCATCTGTAGGAAAAGTGTTTTGGGGTAAGGATGGGGCATACAATGTTGCATTAATAAAATTGCACAATGACACGAAAGTTTTTTTTAACGCATTTCTATACAATCTAATGCTTAGTCCTATAGGTAAAAGTTTTTTTACAGGAATATCTCGGTCAGCACAAGCGGGGTTTAGTAAAGATGATATCGCTCCAAAAGTAATTCCAATTCCACCGTTTGCAGAACAACATCGCATAGTCGCCAAAGTCGATGAACTCATGGCCCTTTGCGACCAGTTAGAACAACAAACCGAAGCTAGCATCAGCGCTCACCAAACACTAGTACAAACCCTGCTTGATACACTAACAAAAACCAGTAAGCGTGATGGCTTTAATCAGGCCTGGACAAGAATCGCAGAAAATTTCGACACCTTATTCACCACGGAATGGAGTATTGATCAACTCAAACGAACAATAATCCAACTTGCCGTCATGGGAAAACTAGTACCACAAAATCAAAACGACGAACCTGCCGCTGTCTTATTGAAAAAATTAGCTATTGAAAAAAAACAATTATTTAAAAATAAAATAATTAAAAAACCACAGATACTTGATGAAATTAATGTTCAAGATAAACCGTTTGACTTGCCAAATGGATGGGAGTGGGTTCGGTTTGGGTTGCTGTTTAAATCATTTTCTAATGGATTATATAAACCAGCGAAATTTTATACGGATAATGGAGTTGTCTCGTTAAGAATGTACAACATACAAAACGGTTTGGTTAGTTTTGATGGAGTAAGACGTGTTGAGGTAGAATCAAAAGAGTTAGAGCAATTTTTGTTGGAGAAAGATGATCTATTAATCAATAGAGTTAACAGTAAAGAGCTAGTAGGAAAAACAGCGATTATTCCATCATTTCCTGAGCCACTGCTTTATGAAAGTATGAATATGCGAGCCAAGCCTTTTAATAGATATGTTTCATCGCATTATTTGAATTTGTTTATGATGACTAATTTGGCGAAAGAATCAATATCTTCATTTGCAAAAGAAGCTGTTGGGCAGGCGTCAATCAATCAAGCTCAAGTGGGTTCAATTAAAACTCCATTGCCACCACTAGCTGAACAAGAACGGATTGTTGTTAAAGTAGATGTATTGATGGAAATATGCAAACAACTAAAATCAAATATTATTGAGGCGCAAACAACCCAACAATATTTAGCTGATGCTATAACAGAGAAAACTATAAACTAAGGAAGAACAATGAGTACTACTCAAACTACTACAGATAAAGAAGATGATAGTAATAATGTTTGTTTTTATCAAGGGAATGAGCTATTAGGTGGAGATAAACCACTGGAAGCGATAAAACAAAAAATATCGGAATTGTCTAATGTAAAAAATGTCAGCTTTTTACTTGGTGCTGGGACTAGTTCAGGATCAATTCCAAGCATGAAGGTTATGTATAAGGAAATAAGTGAAGAGATTGAATCCTCTACAGTTTTAAATGAAAAATCAAAAAAATTATATGCAAATGTTGATAAAGATAACTTAGAAGACGTTTTGAATATTTTATATGCTAATAAAGATTATTTGAATGGGTCTAAGGATACGGAAAGTGATGATAAGGAAGCTGTAAATGCTTTGGTAAAGTATATTGAGAATGAGATGTTCTCAAAAATAAACATTGATTTGACCGAGAAAAGTCCTGCTGAAACATTGAATATATACAAGCGACTTTATCAAAAAGTGGCATTAAGGAATAAAGATCTTTCGCGTGCATGTGTGTTTACAACAAACAATGATTTGTTTAACGAAAAGGCACTCGATAATCTTAATATAAATTACAATAATGGTTTTGGTGGTGGTATTGAAAAAGTATTTAACCCAGCAAGGTTCCATTATACTTTTTCTAAAAAAATTGATGCTAATTTAGAGAAATTTGAACCATTAGAAAATATGGTGTATTTGTATAAATTGCACGGCTCAATAAGCTGGGTTGAAAAAGAAGGTAACTCTTTATTCAATATTCAAGAAACACCGGTTGATTATGGCAGCAAGAAGTCTAATTCTGATCATGTTTTAATTTATCCTACACCACTAAAACAAAGCCAAAGTCTAGGATCCCCATATTCTGATTTAATCAGGGAATTCCAAACAAAATTAGCACAACCTAATTCTGTGTTATTCATTATTGGTTATAGTTTTAGTGATGAACACCTAAATAATATTATTTATCAAACAATGGCGTCTAATTCTGCAATTTCGGTTGTTATATTTGGTGAGTATAGCGAATGTCCTCTCGTGAAAATTAATGATAGTAGGATTTATAGAATATATGGAAAGACAGAATCAGATGAAAAGATTCATTACTTCGACTATATAGTCGACAATTTTTTGCCGAATTCAGATGAAAATAAAGAAAAGACATTGCTGGATCAATTTGCATCAGCCTTAAAAACTGCAACTGATGTTGAGACTGCTTAATGAAAATCGGTAAATTGGTCAGCATAAATTATAGCCAACTTAAAGTGAAAATCGCTTCTGAAATTAGAGGTGGATCAGTTAATTTGCATGGCAATGTATACTATTTCGGCAATATTGGTAGCTATTTGAAAATTTCTAATGCAGTTGATGAAGTGATTGTTTGTGAAGTTATATCTATCTTCGATTCTGATTTGCATCAAGAAAACTTGTCATATGATGTTGAAAGTAATAGGGAGTTACTTCTTAAACCTATTGGCACCATTAACAAAGACAAAGAATTTACATTAGGCGTAGGAGTTTTTCCAAGCTTATATAGCGATGTTAGTATTGTTACGTATGAAGATATGAAATTAATACTACGAACAAATTGTGAATCACCAGAAACCGGTGAAAAAGGTAACGTGGTTCATCAGTCCTTTTCTTTGGGTGTTAGTAAAAATTTAATTAATTATCCTATTGATGTAAGTATAGATAGTTTCTTTAATATACATACAGCAATCCTGGGTAATTCAGGCAGCGGAAAATCAAATACGATTGCTCATATTCTTCAGGGAATTCATAAAAAGGAAGGTAATTCTGCTGTTGGGTCTAGGATATTAATATTTGATGTGAACGGCGAATATAAAGATGCTTTCAAAGGTGATTTCAATAAAAATATATCTGTTAAATATTACAAGCCTAATATAACAAAAGAAGTAGATGGGTATCAGCCATTTTTTCTGCCGCATTTTTTAATGTCATTGGATGAATGGAGTGCTTTTCTACTGGCAACAGATGCAACGCAACGTCCATTTTGGAATAAAGTACTACAAGAAAGCTATCGTTTTTATAGGATTGGGCATTCAAGTAAGGATGAAAAGGAAAAATTTGTTAACTATTTACGATACAGAGTTTGCGCTTTGATATTTAGTACGTTACGACAAGGTGATACTGATACAGCAAGAATCACAACTGCAGCTAGCATACTAGGAAGTATTACGAGTATTATTAATAGTGATTCAAATCTCCGTCACGCATCAAGTGAATTAGTAAAGGATATTAAAGAGTTACATGATTCATGCGCTATTTCGTACGGCTCAAATAATGATGCTTTAGAGAAGGCGGCATCATTGGTGGCTGATAAAATTGATTATGAAAATGTTGAAGAAATTATAAACTCAAGAATAAAAAATGGTGAATATTTTGACTATAAATTTTTAAAAATTGCAGCCGAGTTAATTTTGTTAGAAGAAGATGCGCGTGGAAATAAACAAATTCGAGGCTATACAGCAACAATGCTCACAAGACTGGATTATTTCTTGGAAAACACTGATTGTGTCTTTATGCGTGAATCAAATAATATTAAGGCTGCTGATGAGTATTTAACAGATCTTTGGAGTAATGAGGGTAAACAGACGCAGTTAGTTATTATTGATACTAGTGAACTAAGCCCTGATATTTTAGAGACTTTAACTAGCGTTACATCTAGGTTACTTTTTGATGAACGAAAAAAGTTAACTGGAGATGATAGAAGAAAGAACCCAGTGCATTTGGTTTTGGATGAGGCTCATCGATATATTAAAAAGCATTATGAGTACTTACTAAAAGAGAATATCTTTGAAAAAATTGCTCGTGAAGGGAGAAAATACTCTTTTTATTTGTTGGTTTCTTCGCAACGGCCATCGGAGTTATCTGAAACAGTACTTTCGCAATGCTCTAATTTTATCATTCATCGAGTGCAAAACGAAAAAGATATGCATTATATACAAGCTATACTTCCATATTTTTCTGAAGATTTTACAAATAAAATAAAACAATCCATACCTGGTGAAGCATTGGTGTTTGGTAATTGTGTTTCTATGCCTCTACATTTAAAAATTCATAAATCAAACCCAAGTCCAAATAGTGAAAATTGTAATATTCCTCATGAGTGGTTTATTAAACATGAGTTAACTCAATGAGTGAGTTTAAAGAGCTGTTAAAACTAGCCGAAAGGGTCGTCGAAGCTTTATTAGAAAAGAAACTCTGTATAACAACGGTCGAGTCATGTACTGGTGGAGGTATGGCAAATTATATTACTAATATTCCAAGAGCAAGTGAAGTTATAAAAGGTGCTAGAGTTACGTATTCTACTGAAGAGAAAATATCACTTGGAGTATCGGAATCTGTTATTGATAAGTATACAGTTTATTCAAAGGAAACAGCACTTGCTATGGCAAGAGCAGGTATATGGAAATCAACTCGTTCTGAAGTCAGTGTTGGTATAACGGGAAGTTTTACCCGTGAAGATATGAATAACACAGGCTCAAAAGTTGGTGAGATTTATATTGCTGTTGTTTACGGTGATGAAGTTATATGCAAGAAGATTTGTTTGACTAATAATGCTGAACGTTGTGTTGACAAAGATATGGTTATTAAAAATGCTTTCAATATGGTTCTTGAAATTATTGAAGCATAGAAACTACCATAAATGAAGTTAATCTAATAAATATCTGCAATTTCATGATTTTAACTAGAGTATAAGTTATGGGTAATGTTTATTTAGAGGTTGAAGAAAACCTTGCTGAAGATCAGATTCTATGGCGTTATATGGACTTATCAAAATTTATCTCTTTACTAGAAAAAAATGCATTATGGCTTGCTAGAGCGGACACTTTCAGAGATAAGCATGAAGGTCGTCTTCCATATGATATGAGAAAGTTAATTGATAAAGCTTACATAGATTTTGAAAAGGAAGATAAACCTTTAATAAAAAATGTGGATGATTTCCAAGATTTTTTACGGAAAAATACATTCATTAATTGTTGGCACAAAAACTTTGATGAAAGCATGGTTATGTGGGAGATATACGGTAAAGGTACAGATGCTATAGCAATACAAACTACTGTTGAAAAGTTTAAAGATTCTATTGATACTTCGAATATTGCAGGACACTCGCTTAAACTAAATAACGTCATTTATAAGAGCGCGGATGAGATTTCCGAAGTTCTTCCATACGAGGATTGCTTTTTTATAAAGAGGCCACATTTTTCATATGAAGAAGAGGTAAGAATCAGTTTAGATACTTATTCGACAAATAATCCCACAAAGAAGAAACCTTATGGATATTATCTTCCCGTTTTTCTCAATGGCTTCATTGAAAAAATACTTATCCATCCAGATAGTCCAGGTTGGTATATGGATGCAATTAAATCAATTATAGTTAAATATGAAATTCATGCTCCTATTGTTCGAGGACTTTATGGAACAAATTAATTATAACAATTATTTATCATAGCCAGAAAAATGGGACTGTAATTTATGAAAATTATTACTCTGATTCAAAATGTATTTATTATTAGAATTCAAGGAATGAGCCTTTATGAATGTGGATCAAGCTGAAGAGTTACTCAAAATAGCACTAGCTAAACCTGAAGCTCGTTTTCGTGATGGTCAGTGGGAAGCAATTGATGCTCTGGTTAATAGAAATAAAAAACTACTTGTTGTGCAGCGTACAGGCTGGGGAAAAAGTTCGGTTTATTTTATCAGTACACGTATTTTTCGTGACAGGGGACTGGGCCCAACCATTATTATTTCACCGCTATTAGCATTGATGCGAAATCAGATCGAGTCAGCGCAGAGGTTGGGTATTAACGCCAAAACTATTAACTCCAGTAACACTGAAGAATGGGCATTGATAACACAACAGATACTCAATAATGAGGTGGATTGTTTGCTTATTTCACCTGAGAGGTTAGCTAATGATGAATTTGTCGCTACGGTATTACGACCTATTGCTGATCGTATCGCTCTAATGGTGGTGGATGAGGCGCATTGTATTTCGGACTGGGGACATGATTTTCGACCTGATTACCGTCGCATCGTAAATATATTGAAACAACTACCTCCTAATACGCCAGTACTTGGCACAACAGCAACTGCAAATAACAGAGTAGTCGATGATATTCAATCTCAGCTTGGCGATATAGAAATTCAACGTGGGTCGCTAATTCGTGAAAGTCTCGCATTGCAGGTACTATCATTGCCAGATCAAGCTTCACGTTTGGCTTGGCTCGCAACTCATGTGCCAGAACTTCTAGGCACGGGCATCGTTTATACATTAACAACTCGTGATGCCGAACAAGTTTCTGACTGGCTTAACATGAATGGTATCAACGCCAAAGCGTATCATGGCAGTATCACTGATCCTGGTTTTGTTGGTGCTAATGGAAATCCTGATAGCAATATTTACAGGCAATACTTAGAAGGCTTGTTGCTCCGAAACGAGATAAAGGTTTTAGTCGCAACTATGGCTCTTGGCATGGGGTATGACAAACCGGATTTAGGTTTTGTTGTGCACTATCAGGCACCAGGTTCAATCGTTGCGTATTATCAGCAGGTTGGTCGTGCGGGGCGTGGTATAGATTACGCGGTTGGTGTGCTCATGTTAGGTAAAGAAGATGATGATATTCATGAATTTTTTCGTAGTGGTGCCTTTCCAAGTTTTGAACAAGTTACTGAAATACTAGATACGCTTTCTGCAAGAGATGGAGCAACACTGAGGCAACTCGAAGAATCTACAAATTTGAGACATGGGCAAATACAGCATGTCCTTAAATTTCTAAGCGTTGATAATCCCGCAACTGTAATAAAAATGGGAAGTCAATGGCACAGAACACCAGTTCCTTTTGCTATGGATCATGCACGGATTGAACATCTGACAAGCCAGCGTGAACAAGAGTGGGAAGAGGTGCTTGGCTACTTGGAAACTAGCCAATGCTTGATGAGTTACCTGAGATCTGCATTGGATGATGAGCATGATGTACCCTGTGGTAAATGTGCCAATTGTATTGGTCAGCCGATTGTTGGGTTGCAACTGCAAGCAGAGCTGATTCATCAAGGCGCTACTTTTATCAAACATGCAGAGACAATTATAGAACACAAAAAGCAGTTCGCTTCGGGTGCCTTTAACGTTTATGACTTCAGCGGTAATATCCCTATGGAGTTAAGATCCCAGAATGGCCGTGTGTTATCTCGTTGGAATGATGCAGGTTGGGGGAAGATGGTCGCTGATGATAAACACAACAACCATTTTAGAGATGATCTAGTCGTAGCTGCTGCAGAAATGATTCGCGACCGCTGGCAGCCAGAGGATTTCCCAACCTGGGTTTGTTGTGTACCCTCTCTTAACCACTTAGAACTTGTCCCAAGTTTTGCTAAACGCTTAGCTGATATATTGGGCCTCCCCTTTGTTGACGTTATTAGCAAGATTCATCAAACTGAATCACAAAAAAATCAAAATAATCGATTTCATCAGTGCCGTAATCTGGACGGTGCTTTTGCAATTAATGAAGGTATCCAAACAGGTAGTGTATTACTTGTAGATGATATTATAGGATCAGGCTGGACATTGACGGTTCTGGCAGCTTTGTTACAACAAGCCGGTAGCGGAAAGGTATATCCCGTAGCACTGGCATCATCAGCGATAAAAGAATAATGAATCTTACAGAAAATGCACAAGCTGTTTTGCTATTAACTACCCACTTTTTCAAGCCAGAAAAAGGTGGAGTTAAACCACTAACACCAACTGAATGGGGGCGGTTTGCCTTATGGTTGAAGGAAAATAATCGTGTACCTGCAAGTCTACTTAAAGTGGAGCCAAGTGAGGCATTAGAAGGTTGGCATGATGCAAAGATTTCAAAAGAGCGGATAGAAGAACTTTTAAGTCGTGGTCACGCTATGGCGTTGGCTCTAGAGAAGTGGAGCCGTGCTGGACTTTGGGTGTTAACTCGTTCTGATGCGGCTTACCCGAGCCGTCTTAAATTGAGATTAAATACTAATGCGCCGCCAGTATTATTTGGCTGTGGTAATGCCAATTTGTTAAATAGTGGTGGTGTAGCTGTTGTTGGTTCACGGAAAGCAGTGGACGAGGATTTACAGTTTACTAAAGAGCTTGGTCAGAAAGTAGCTAAAGAAGGCTATTCAATTATTTCTGGCGGTGCACGTGGTATTGATGAAACTTCAATGCTAGCAGCAGTTGAAGTTGAAGGAACGGTAGTAGGCGTGCTTGCAGATAGTCTGTTAAGGGCGGCTACTTCCAATAAATGGCGACAGGGACTGATGAATAACAATACGGTATTAGTCTCACCCTTTTACCCAGAAGCAGGTTTCAATGTTGGTAATGCTATGGCGCGTAACAAGTATATCTATTGCTTGTCTGATGCAGCAGTCGTAGTTCATTCTGGTCGTTCTGGGGGAACTTGGAATGGCGCATTAGAAAACTTGAAAAAAAATTGGGTACCTCTCTGGGTGAAACACAGTAATGATAAGCAAGCAGGTAATGCTGAGATTGTAGATAAGGGAGCGTACTGGTGTGAAGAAACTGTTTATAAATTGAAAATTGCTTCTTTATTTGAGAAAAAAACATTTACAGATAGCACCGATGATTTGTTTACCGCTTCTGATATCCCGTTACTGAAAAAAGAAAATGAGTCTGCTAGTGAAAAGATTACAGATATAGAACTTATAACAGAAGCTGTGCCTGAATATGATCCAGTTAATTTCTATCGATTATTTTTAATTGAGTTACAGAGGGTATCTGCAAAATCACCTGTGACAATTGAAGATGTTTGCGAGCAATTAAAATTACATAAGACTCAAGTTAATGAATGGATGAAACTGGCAGTTGAAGAAAAACATATTAAAAAATTAATGAAGCCTGTGAGATATCAGTGGGTTGAACAAAACAAGTCAAAGCAGCTTGGTATGATATTAGAGTAAGAGAATAATGGTGCCCTGAGCGGGAATCGAACCCACAAGTTACGAATAACACTGGTTTCCAATGAGTATTTAATAAAATACTCATTGGTAAACCAGCGCGTTTACCAATTTCGCCATCAGGGCATAATAAGTAGTATCGGCATATTTTAAAAATTCTTTAATAATAAATATGGGGTCGCGTCTTACAAATTACATTTTTATTACCTCATTCATAATTATGTCAAATGTAAACTTGACTCTTAAAATTCTCTAGGAATTCTGTAATGTGGAAATGTACTTAAGGATAAATAGTGACTATTAAATATTTAGATAAAGCACAAAATATTGTTACTGATAGAGGACTTTTTTTATTAGAAGAGCTGTTTGAAGTAACAAGAAGTTCAGTGGAAGGTGTTGATGCAGAGCGTTTTAGAGCAGACCATCATAGTGATTTAGATTTGTTAGATACACTTACAAACAAAGGATTTTTAACTGATAAGTGGGATAAAAAGAAACTATATAGACCAACATTGTATGCATTGCCTTTGCTGAAACATTCACGTAGTCGTGAAATACTGGAGCAGTCAAACATGATTATTTCTTATTTGCGTTCTAGATATATAGAAAAATTAAGCGAAAGTATAGAAATCGCTAAAATTGCATATGATCTTAGTAAAGATTATTTCGATATTACAGAAACATTTCTATATATGGATGATGGACACAGTTGGTCCTGTGGGCATACATTACCTTTTCCTTTTGGGCTCGGTTTTCCTAATGGCAAGAGTGCTTCTATTACAACATGTGAAACAACGCTCAAGAGTGAAAGTTTCGATAAGATAATTAATAGATATTATGAATGGTATATTTTAGAACAAAAAAATAAATCAATTTTATCTTCTGTTATTGAAGGACTAAATATTAAACCTGGTGCATTCGGTATAAATATAGATTTAAAGAAAGTATTTATCTCTATTTTTAATCGATTTTGGAAATAACTATAAATCAAGGGAGTAGTTCACTAATCAAAGGGGCAGAGCACTTGAAAGATAGATTAATAAAAAATTATAAATGACAGTATCTAAAGGTCATAAATGGTTAGAACACAACTTCCTCTAATATTAGAATAATAGGTATCTAAAAGTAAATTTTAAATGATAATAAAAAATAAAGATGACTCTCAGGATCAAATAGATTATTTGTCTGATCTACTTGATCGAGATTTTCCTGATAAGAAAAAGAGCCTTATTGAGCGTGAGCTTAAATGTCTTTACTCGGGTAAGAAAGGTGAAGATAGTTCAGCTTACTATTTAGATTTCGATTTTAAGAATACAAAGAATTGGATGGTGATCCATGATCTACGGCTTGAATATGATGGTGATGTGGCTCAAATAGATCATTTGATTATTGGGCGTATGATGGATGTGTATGTTCTTGAGTCTAAAAACTTTAATTATGGTGTCTCTATTTCGGATGAGGGTGATTTTAGTTATTTTTATAATAATAGACCCTTTGCAATACCTTCTCCTATTGCACAGAATGAACGGCATATTCGATTTTTAGGTAGGTTTTTGGCTGAAAATGAACTACTGCCTAAACGTTTAGGCATTACTATCAAGCCTAAATACAGAAATATTATTTTAGTTTCTCCAACTTCAAGATTAACAAAACCTAAAAAAGGACTTTATGACTGTAGCTCAGTTATGAAAGGGGATAAGTTCTTAGAGCGGTTTAAAAAAGATCTGACTACTGATAGTGCTGTTGAAAGTGTCATTGGTATTTCGAAAGTTATATCTAAAGATAATTTAAAGCTTTTTGCAGAAAAACTCTCACTTCATCACCAGCCTATTACGATAAATTATAAAGCTAAATTTGGCCTTGATGAAACGGCACCCACTAAAACTCCTTCTATTAAAGAACCTGACGTAAAGTATGATGTTAACGCACCTGATTGCCCTAAATGTAAAAAACCGATGATAAAGCGTTCTGCTAAAAAGGGTAAAAATATTGGTAATGAATTTTGGGGATGTTCAGGTTTCCCAAAATGCAGGGGCGTTATTACGATAAATAAAGAAGTCTCGCCAAATGCTGAACAAGTAAGTGTTTCAGATGACAGTACACCAACATGTCCTAAATGTGATGGGGAAATGGTTAAGCGGTTATCTAAAAAGGGCGACAAAGCAGGAAGTGAGTTTTGGGGATGTAAAAAATTTCCGAAATGTAGAGGTATTATTTCGTTATGAATTTATTATTTTAAATAAAATGGTGTCCCCGACAGGAATCGAACCTGTAACCTACGCCTTAGGAGGGCATTGCGCTATCCAGTTGTGCCACGGGGACATTGTGTTAATTGTATCAAGTTTTATTGAAGTCTGTGAACTAAGTCTTCAGCTTTAAGGTGAGTATAGCGTTTCAACATTTTTAAGTCCTTATGCCCTGTAATGCTTGAAACTTCCATTATGTTAAAACCTTTCTCAAAAAATCGACTTGTTGCTTCATGCCTTAGGTCATGAAAACGTAAACCTTCAATTTCTGCTTTCTTACATATTCGTCTAAAAGCTTGTGTGATTGAATTTGGTTGGATATTCCATATAAACCCATCAATATTTCTGACTTCTTTTTTCAGAACTTCTATTGCTAATTTACTAAGAGGGATTGTACGAGGACTATCTGTTTTGGTTTCATCAATATACAGTGTATTTTTATCAAACTTTATATCACGCCATTTCATATTAATAATCTCACCGCGACGCATTGCTGTTTCAATCGCGAATACAATTATATTGTAGAGATTTCCACCGTACTCTTTAGCAGCTTTAAGTAGTTTCTTTTCTTCGCCTGTTTCTAGTCTTCGATCTCTTGCTTTTGATGGGCTAGGTAACCTAATCACCGCAACAGGGTTACCATTTGGCAATTGTATACCCCAGTCAACTACTGCCGCATGTATTACTCTTCTTATGAGTAATAAATCTTTTCTAATTGTCTCACCTGAAACTTCTTTAGCTCTGTTGTCTCGAAATTTAGCAATAACGGAAGAATTTAATCGTGATAGAGAATGGTTGCCTATCATTTGTTTAATAAGCTTAATTTGAAATTTTACAGGTTTTTGTGATTTTTTTGTTGGTAGGACTTCTCTTTCATAGCGATCTAGTATGTCTGATAGAGTTGTTTGATCTGCTTCTCTGTGATCAATAAAAACACCTTTGTCCATTGATGATTCTACATCTCTAGCCCAGCGTTCAGCTATTGCCTTTTTAGCAAAGGTTTTAGTGAGAGTTGGAAATCCTTTTTTACGGACTTTTGCTCTCCATTGTGCATCACCACGTTTTTCTATAGTTGCCATGCAATTACTATATCAGAGTTATTATTTGGTGTCCCATAATTGTCCCAAATAATAAAATAGACAAACGCTTAACTTGTAATACATTGATTTTATTGGGTTTTATTTTTTATTTAGGTGGCTAGGTTTCGCTTAGGAGGGAGACGCTCTATCCAGCTGAGCTACGGGGACTCAGCATAAGTATGATATCAGAGTGTTTTGTGAATTTGTTGCGAAGCGAATTTTTATATCAAAAAATTTTTAATTAAGTCTAAA
>JASFYW010000101.1:0-3653 GCA_045046865.1 Woeseiaceae bacterium
CGTTCTTCTTGATCTTCAATTACATTAAGTACAAAACCAATATTTACTAAATCAGACTTAATCTTGTCATTCTCAGGAGCAAAATGAGGATCCCAGCCTTGGGCATTAATATCATTTTCTAAAAGATTGCGACAATCATCTCCTTTGCCACAGCCATAATCAAATACAGAGTATTCTCCATTTAAAAAACCATATCGTGCTAAAAACTGTACGGGTGCAGAAAGGTTACCCCTAGAAATTGCTGTTCTATATCTTTCAACTTCAGGCGTATTAGTATTTTTAGAGTCACTTTCACTTTCTGTAAAGTCGGTATCATTTCCTATAGGTATTATTAGATGCTCTTTAACCTGATAGCCAATGGAGTGAATTAAACTATACCAAGGCTGTTTAAACCCAATAGGAATTTTATTATCGTATTGAGTGGCAAATAGACCAAGTTCTTCAGCTGTTTTTGTTAAAGCTTGATATTCTTCTTGTCTTGGATGGTTTGGAGGGAGAAATAGCTCTTTTCGATGTAGGATAGGAGGATTTAGAGAATTTTGGTAATTACGTTTTTCAACTTTTTCAGCAACAGTATCAACCCGCCAGCTAAAGGCTAACTCTGGGAAAGCTGTATCAAAAAAGTCAGGGTAGTTTAAGAGTGAGAATTTATTATTGTTGGGCGTATATTTAATCACATTGTATTGTTCTCCAGCTTGGATATTAGCCAGTTTTTCAGCAATATAAATCTGCTGCCGAATAGAATTATCTTGTTCAGGAGTTAAACTATAGTGCCAATAGGTATCATTGAAGACTTTTTTACCTAACATAATATTCACTGGATATTATTCTATAACGACCCAATGCCCCCCTTTATCACCACCGACTCTTTTTATATAGTTATTATTTTTTAGATAATTAAGGTTGTTCTCAATGGCCGTTGTACTAATTCCTATAAGACTCGACAATTGAGCAATTGTTATTAAAGGAGTTTTACGCATTGATTCAATAATTGCATACCTATTCTTTGTTAAATTTTCTCCCAACTTTTCTCCCAACTTTTCTCCCAACCTATCATTTTCTGTATTAAAATTAAATTCTACCCAAAGCCCATTATCCATTCTAAAATTAGGTGTAATATTATTAAATTTTTCAGACTCCTGAGTTATTTTATCAATACCTCGTCCCCAGGATTCAATAAACCCAGCTAGAAAAAAGACATTGGCAATGGCTGGGTTGTAAGGTTTAGAGGGATGTTTCTGCTTAAGTGTTTCCACCGTCCAGTTTTGAGGTAGTTCACCCGTATTCCAAATCAGTAATTTATCATCATAGACACTAATTTGTATCGGCGTAAGTTCTGAATAATCTTTATGCACAACTGCATTAATAATTGCTTCTCGAAAGGCTAACTCAGATACAGGAAAACTTTCTACTCGTTGAATTCCATCATAAGAAATTATAGCTTTTAAATATTTGCTAAAAATAAGATCTATACATTTATCTACCTGATCAAATAAATTGCCATCAACCTTATCTTGATAGATAAGTTCACTGTCTGACTTAAAGTAACCTATTTTAATATAAGAGCCTGTCACAAATTTTTCTGGATCTGAATAAAATAATAAAGTAGCCGCTCTTTTAAGATAATCACCATCCATTAGATGGAGCTTTTCAATTAGAGACTCATTATTTTCATCTAAAACATTCGCTTCAACCCTTTTTTTCTTAGCCGCCTTTTGCCTAAAAGTATCAAAAGCCCTATCATCTAAATCACTAAGAGCAACATAAGGTACAGGAACACCATCCCATTTTTTACCTTGTTTAGCGAGTAAGAATTTATCAAGGGCTGCCCCCTTTAATTCTTGTTTGCTACTGCCACTTCGATAATGATATTGCCCTTTGTAACTCACGGGATAAGGGTAAGCATCAACTTGAATTTCAAGGTACTCTTTTTTATCCTCTACCCGCATTTTTAAATCAACAACGACACCTAAAATATCTCTGACTTTATTAGGAATATCCTCAAGTAGCTTTTTAGCATTGTTTATTCCAACAATCTCGCCACTATCATTAACACCTATATAAATTTTTCCACCTTGGGCATTAGCAAAACCACAAATCCATTTGATATATTCATCTCGCCATGACTGCTTGAACTCAATATCTTGGTTTTCCTTCACTTGTAGATGGCTATTTAGGTTTAACATTTATATCTCTGCCAAAATCTTATCAATATATTCATCCGCCATAAATGCAGATTGAACATACAGTTTTTCACCTGCAAATCTGGCAATTAAATGGCCATAGCCTAATAATTTCTCAGCTCCAGGTTCATCAATAATAATATTTGAATTTTTTTCTGTATCAACACGTAGAGCAAATTTTGCACCCAGATTAGCACGTAGTATAGCTGGTACAACGGTATTATCAGGTCGTTGTGTACTTACAATAAGATGGATACCTGCAGCTCTTGCCTTACCTGCTAGGCGTTGAATGGCATCACTGGCTTTTTTCTTAAAATCATCATCAAGCATCCAATCAGCAAATTCATCAAAAATTAATACAATTCTTGGCATTTTAATAACTGTACAGACATTATATTTTGTTAAATCATTAACCCCTGCTTCTTGAAAAAGTGTATAGCGACTTTCCATTTCATCAACAACCCCCAATAATTTTTCGATGGCAAGGTTTTTATCTGTAATAATTCCATCTTCATCAAGATAAGGAATATTTTTATAACGAGTAAATTCAACTTGTTTGGGATCAACCAGAATTAGCTTTAACTCATTCGTTGTATTGGTTCTAATTAAATCAACAATAAAGATATTCAATAAAACACTCTTACCACTTTTAGTCATTCCTGCTATAAGAGCGTGGGGATCTTCACTATCAAGGTTATAGTAGACAATTTCATTATTTTGCTCATTTCTACCAATTAGAATCTTAGTATTTCCTCCCCCACTACTCAGTTCTCTATTAGCTAAACAATCCTGATAATAAATAACTTGTCGATGTTTCCTAGCAAAAACCAAGTCATATGACCCTGGAACAACCTCAACCCTTAATAATTTTAATCTCTCGACTGCCAAAAAATCATTAGTCATTTTGTAAAAGATGTTAGGATTCCAGCCCATTTCTGCGGCTAAGGATATTCGAACCGCATTAGGTGTAAATAAGAATTTTAATACTTTAGCCCGTTGTTTATGATAATGAACTACTTTTTTTACTGCTGTACTCACTTCTTCTGCTTCGCTTTCATCATCAAGTTTAATAATTTCATTTTTTATCGCTTGTTGATCAATTAAGTTGTCTGGCTTTTGCTCATTATCTATAACTATTTGTTGATTAGAGTTTTGCCCTTGTTCTCTCTCAAGTTCAATATTTTTTTCAGGAATAAATATTGAATTATTCTTTGATTGAGATAAATCTTTAGTATCAGACTGTGAGTTTATAACCACATTTTGATAAGTATTTACCATAAACTTTGGCCAAGTCAGTTCAGATGAAACCAAGTTAAATTCTGGAAGAGATTCAATGATAGATACAATGGATTGAGAACCAATAATATATTGCTCAACACCTTCTATATTTGTTGGAGGCTGATAATCATCCCTAGCATCGTACACAAAAACAAAAGACAAACCTCTCACAATAAACTTAATATTTTTATC
>JASFYW010000102.1:0-49774 GCA_045046865.1 Woeseiaceae bacterium
TGCTGTTTCTAAGAACCCTTATCTATCATTTGAATTTGCAGGCGCTAAAAAAGGCGATACTGTTCAATTAACTTGGTCTGATAATAAAGGCGGTTCTGAATCGGCTTCTACTAAAGTTCGTTAATAATAATAATAACTACATTTCCTTATTATTTAGAAGGTATGACAGGAGTTTCAAAATGAAAAAAATTATCATGGCAGCTACAGCGCTACTTATCGGTTTATCTCCGATAGTCGCTGACGCTTCTCCTAAAGGTGATTTAAATAAGTTTCGTGCTTATTTCAAAAAAATGAACCCAGGAGTTAAGACCCAGGACTATGCAAACGGTATTTATGCACTTGATGAAAACCGTCGCGCAGAATGGGAAAATATCGAAGAGTTTCCTCCATATGAAGACGGTGTCGATGCTGGCGCACGTTTATTCAAAAAATATGGCGTAGCTAAGTGTTTCCCTAACGGTGGTAAAGGCATTCGCCAAAACTATCCTAAGTGGAAAGGCGGAAAAGTACATACTTTAGAAGGCGACCTTATGGCTTGCTTGAAAAAGAATGGCGTAAACACTAAGAAAGAAAAATTAAAGTACGGTAAAGGTAAGTTTGCAGGTATCGCGGCTTATATGACCAGTACTTCTAAAGGTAAGGCGATTAATGTAAAAATTAATAAAAGCCGTAAATCAATTAAAGTTTATAACCAAGGCAAGCGTCATTTCTACGCTAAACGTGGTCAATTGAACTTCTCTTGTGCTGATTGTCACGTGTATAACCATGGCATGATGGCTCGTGGTAACTTACTATCACCTGCACTAGGTCATACTTCGCACTTCCCGGTATGGCGTCGTAAATGGGCTGCAAAAACTGCTAAGAAAAAAGGCAAGTCTGGTCCATTTGATGGTTTTGGTACAATTCAACGTCGTTACGGCGGTTGTAACAAGCAAGTGCGTGCAAAACCTTTGAAAGGTAAGAAAGGTAAGCAGCATCCAGAGTACGTTGCTCTTGAGTATTTCCATACTTATATGAGTAACGGTATCAAAATCAATGGTCCAGCTGTTCGTCAGTAAGACTGTTTAATTTGATTCAAGAAAGCCCGGCATTTGCTGGGCTTTTTTTATGTCTGCAATAATGTCTAGATCACGCACAACATTAACGTAACGCCTCTGTTATTTTTGATGTAAAACACTAAAAGCACCAGCAAAATAAAAGCCCTTTTTCTTAAGTTCATGTACATAACCTGATTCACTGGTAAGTCATTGATTTATAATGCCGTTCAGACCAATATTTAGAGTAATTTTCCTCCATTCGCTTTATCAGATTAGTCGATTGGTATATAATTTTTCGACCAAATCAGTAAGAATTAATAATGACAGCCCTCTGTAATCACACCACAGCTTGCATGTCCTAATAAAAATACCTTACGACTTTTAATCTAACTGGAGAGAACTTTTGGCTATTGATAAGCAAACTATAAAGCGCCTAATTGCGGCGGTTATATTCATTATTATGGGTGTTGCTATAAGCTCTGCAGTACCAACGATTGAGATTGCTTGGGTGACAGCAATTTTATTACTGACCATTTACCTTTTTGCTTTTGAAATAGTCGACGTCGATGTTGCTGCTATTTCTATCATGGTTTTACTCGGTCTCACCTCTTTGCTTGCACCTTACATGGGACTTGAGAAAGGTTTGGTTGATACCTCAAGACTGTTTGATGGTTTTGCCAGTAACGCTGTTATGTCAATCATTGCCGTTATGATTATTGGTGCTGGTTTAGATAAAACGGGCTTAATGAGTAAAGTGGCTTCCTTTATCTTAAAAGTCGGCGGCACGACTGAAACACGTATCATTCCTATTATTTCTGCGACAGTTGGCTTTATTTCATCATTCATGCAAAACGTAGGCGCCGCAGCTTTATTCTTACCTGTTGTTGCTCGCATTTCTGCGCGTTCAGGTTTACCCATGTCTCGCCTACTCATGCCTATGGGTTTCACCGCTATATTAGGTGGCACCATGACGATGGTTGGCTCAAGTCCATTAATTTTACTGAACGATCTCATCAAGACATCTAACACTGCACTTCCAGCCGCGCAACAAATGGAAACATGGTCATTATTTTCGGTTACACCGATTGGTGTTGTTATGATTAGTGTTGGTATTTTATATTTTGTTGTTGCCGGTCGTTTTGTATTGCCTACCGTAAAAAAAGAAACGACAAAAGCAACAAGTGCGGATGACTATTTAAAAGATACTTACGGCGTACATTATGAACTACATGAAGCTAAAGTAGTTGAAGGTAGCCCACTACTTGGACGTAACCTTATGGTTCTTGAGCGTGCTTATAAAGTACGTATCGTTGCCATTGTTGCCGGAGGTGGTTTACCGATTTGGCCAAACCGTGATACAGAATTAGCGGTAGGACAAACCTTGGGTATTGTTGCTGATACAGATACTGTTCAAGCATTTTCAGATGCAGCTGAAACACCGACATCAACTAACCTTGATTCTTTTAAAGATTTATTTGATTCATCTATAAGTGGTATTGCTGAAGTTGTTATTCCACCGGGCTCATCATTAATAGGAAAATCTGCCGCTGATGTATGGATGAGAAAAACATATGGTTTATCTATTATGGCTATTCACCGTGGTGGAGAAACAATGCGTGAGGGAAGCGGTGTTCGTGATATTCCTTTTCAAGCGGGTGATACATTGGTTTGTTATACCAAGTGGGATGCTTATACTCGTTTAAAACAAGATAAAAACTTTGTTCTAGTCACAACAGAATATCCTCATGAAGAAAGTCGTCCTAATAAATTAAAGCCGGCATTAATCTTCTTTGGCATTGCTCTATCCATGGTGTTATTTACAGACTTACGTTTATCAGTATCTTTATTAACCGGTGCGATTGGTATGATTCTTACAAAAGTACTCACTATTGATGAAGCGTATGAAGCCGTTAGTTGGAAAACAGTATTCTTATTAGCCAGTTTAATTCCACTTGGTTTTGCAGTTGAATCAACAGGAACGGCAAAATGGATTGCTGATCAAACCTTAGTTGTGATGGATAGTTCCCCAATTTGGGTCATTCAACTCGCTATCGCTATCTTAGCAACCTTCTTTACACTGGTTATGTCTAACGTTGGCGCAACGGTATTGCTTGTTCCATTAGCCGTTAACATTGCCATTGGTGCGGGTGCTGATCCTGCTGTGTTTGCATTAACGGTGGCACTTGCAACATCTAACTCATTCTTGATTCCAACGCATCAGGTTAATGCTTTAATCATGGGGCCAGGTGGTTATAAAGTGGCTGATTTTATGAAAGCGGGTGGCATCATGACCATACTATTTTTAATCGTCTTAATGGTTATGATGAATATTATTTTCTAACAACATTAATCACTACACTCTCTACAAAGGCTTTATCACGTGAATAAATTTTTATCATATCTAATAACAGCGTTGGCTTTTATGTTTTTGCCTAGTATAACCATGGCTTCCGCAACGGCATCAGGTGAAAGACTTGATTTAACAAGTCACCCCGTAGGTTATGCAGCATTAGCTATTTTTGTTATTGCTTACCTCTTTGTTATGGCAGAAGAATTTACGCACTTACGTAAATCTAAGCCAGTTATTTTAGCGGCAGGTATTATTTGGGCGCTAATTGGTTATACCTATGTTAGCCATGGTATGAATCACGCAGCAGAAGCGGCAGTTCGTCATAACTTATTAGAATACGCCGAGCTTATGTTGTTCTTATTAGTCGCTATGACCTACATCAACGCAATGGCCGAACGTAAAGTATTTGATGGCTTACGTGCATGGCTAATAAACAAAGGCTTTGGTTTCCGTTCATTATTTTGGATAACCGGTACTCTCGCTTTCTTTATCTCGCCTGTAGCAGATAATTTAACAACCGCTTTATTAATGGCTGCTGTTGTTATGGCTGTCGGTGTTGATAATCAAAAGTTTGTTGTGCTCTCATTAATTAATATTGTTGTTGCCGCAAATGCCGGTGGAGCATTTAGCCCATTCGGTGATATCACCACACTAATGGTTTGGCAAAAAGGTATTTTACAGTTTGATCAGTTCTTCGCTTTATTTATCCCGGCAGTCGTTAACTTTGTAGTGCCTGCTGCAATTATGCATTTTGCGGTTCCAAATGAAAAACCTGCTGCGGTTAATGAAACCGTTGCAATGAAGCGTGGAGCCATAACGATTGTTGTATTATTCTTATTAACGATTATGACTGCGGTTAGTTATCATAACTTCTTACACCTCCCTCCTGTTATTGGCATGTTGACTGGTTTAGCGTACTTACAGTTCTTTGGTTTTTACTTGAAAAAAACACATATCATTGATGAACTATCAAGCAACGAAACAACCGAAGTTAATCCTCCTGTTGGTGCTGTTGTTCCTTTTGATGTCTTCAATAAAATTGCACGTGCCGAGTGGGATACGTTGTTATTCTTCTACGGGGTTGTTCTTGCTGTTGGTGGTTTAGGTTTTATAGGTTATCTCGCCATGGCTTCAGATGTGATGTACAACACATGGGGGGCAACCTCAGCCAATATTGCTGTGGGTTTACTCTCTGCCATTGTTGATAACATTCCGGTTATGTTTGCCGTATTGACCATGAATCCCATAATGAGCGATGGCCAATGGTTGCTTGTCACTTTAACTGCCGGCGTGGGTGGAAGTTTACTCTCCGTTGGTTCAGCAGCAGGCGTTGCTCTTATGGGGCAAGCTCGCGGCGTATACACTTTTTTTGCTCACCTTAAATGGACATGGGCAATAGGTTTAGGTTACGCATTAAGTATTTTAGTCCACATGTGGATACAAGATATGCTTTAAATATTATATTTAATGTATGACTTATGAAACGGGCATCTTAATCAATGCCCGTTTTTATGGAGACCGTATCTTTTCTCCAGGAAAGCGGTTAATCATCATGAGATTGCCGCAGTCACTTTGTTCCATCGCAATGACACGTAGCGGTTCATTAGTGCAATGACCACATATAATAAATAGGATAGTACTAATGAGTTTTGTAAATGGCCTGCACTTCAATAACGTACGTGGTGATATTTACGGCGGCTTAACTGCAGCGGTTGTGGCTTTACCCTTAGCATTAGCCATGGGCGTTGCTTCTGGTGCTGGCCCTATTGCCGGTATCTACGGTGCAATTTTTGTTGGCTTTTTCGCGGCTATTTTCGGTGGCACACCAGCGCAAGTTTCTGGGCCTACCGGCCCTATGACCGTGGTGATGGCGCTCATTTTTACCCAATACACCGCCCTTTTTCCAGGTGATCCCGAAACAGGCGCGGCCCTCGCATTTACCGTTGTTATGATGGGTGGATTATTCCAAATTCTATTTGGCTTCTTAAAAGTTGGAAAATTTATTGAGTTTGTTCCCCACCCTGTCGTCTCCGGTTTTATGAGCGGCATCGGTGTCATTATTATATTAATTCAGATTGGCCCCTTACTCGGCCACGCATCATCAGCTAAACCACTCGAAGCAGTGCAATCAATGCCTGAATTTTTTAACAATATTCACGGCGCTTCACTGACACTCGCCTTAATCGCCTTAGTGATTGTCTACGGCGTACCTAAATTTATACCTAAACTAAATAAACTGGTACCTTCTCCTTTACTTGCACTTGTTGCAGGAACATTTGCTTACATCTTTATTTATCCAAACAGTGGAAGCCCTATACTTGGCGCCATTCCAACCGGATTTCCTCAAGCTCAATTACCTACGATTATATTGCAATACCTTCCAGACATGATTAAATCTGCATTGATACTCGCAGCTCTCGGCTCAATCGATTCACTGCTAACATCTTTAGTTGCTGATAATGTGACACGCACTTACCACAAATCAGATCGCGAACTCATCGGCCAAGGTATTGGTAACACCATCTCCGGCTTATTTGGTGGCCTTCCCGGTGCGGGTGCAACCATGCGTACGGTTGTGAATGTTAAAGCCGGTGGTTTAACACCGATATCTGGTGCCTTACATGCTGTCATTTTATTAATGATTGTACTTGGTGCAGACGAACTTGCATCTACCATTCCTAAAGCCGTGTTAGCCGGTATTTTAGTTAAAGTGGGCACTGACATTATCGATTGGGATTACCTAAAGCGTTTAGGTACAGCACCCAAAGCGGGCATTGCTATAATGATGACAGTGTTATTGATGACCGTATTTATCGACCTCATTATTGCAGTAGCTACAGGCATGGTCATGGCTTCGATGATCTTTATGAAACGTATGTCCGATTTGCAAATGGAAAATACTATAGCAATAGATTCACCGGTAGAAGAGCTTCCTTTAAATGTGGAAGAAAAAGACATTCTGCAGAATGCTGATGGAAAAATTTTACTCTATCACATGGAAGGCCCATTAAGTTTTGGTGCTGCAAAAGGAATGGTTCGTCGTTTAGCGCAATTTAATGATTTCCAAGTATTGGTAATAGATTTAAGTGCCGTGCCGATGATTGATTTTACTGCCGCGATGGCTTTACAAGATATGATTCGTAATACTCTAGATTCTAAGGGAGGAAAAGTTATTCTCGTTGGCATGCGAGCTAAGGTTCAAGAGTTTTTAAAAACTCAACAAATATTAAAACGATTAGATGAAAAGTTTATCCACACTGACCGGCTCTCAGCTTTAAACTATGCTAAAAAAATCATTACCGAAAGAAAATAAGCCTACTTTTCTTAGCTTAACTTTGCATTCAAAACATATAACTTGCTACACGTATAACAAATAAATCGTATATTTTTGTAAATGGCAAAAATATTTCTAAACAGATAATTAGGTTACTTTTTTATAGCATTAATTAAATGCATCAAAAAATATTTTGGTTATCTTGAAAGTCGATATTAATTTTATCCGTAGTAACAAGTTTTTTAGTAAATGCGATGTAGTCTGGGTGTTCATGGTAAGTATCTATTACTGTTTTATGACAAAAACGTACTCGCCAGCAGAAACGAAATTTTTCTCCCTCTTTGATAGCGTCACCAGAGAAGACTTCACGAATACCAGGAATATTAGATAGAACTCTATGGCCTTCTTCAATCATAGTCTGAATTTGTTGTTCAGAAATATTATCTACATTATAAAGAGTAAGTTGTTCAATTGAAGTCCATGGTTCACATTGAGTTAATACTTCTGCTGCACGGCCTCCACTTCCCCATAGACGCAGGCATCGTTCCACCTCTGTTCCAATGGCTTCTTTAACTCCTGTTTTTAATTCAGTAAAACTACCATTTGGGTTTTGTTTTGTTTGTAAGCGCATTGTTTTAGCCGCAACGTCGGACAGGGCTGTGTAATAATTTATTATAGCAACCCCCATAGAAGTTAGGCGACGGAACTGATCTTCATTCAAGCCGCTACCACCATGAATTGATAACGGTATATTAACGGTCTGACTAAGTTGTTTGAGACGTTTGAAATCGAGTTTAGCACGGCCTTTCATGCGCCCCTGTACTGTACCGATAGATACAGAAAGACAATCGACACCAGTACGCTCTACATAAAACTTTGCTTCAGCTGGCAAAGTGAATTCCGATTCACCGGGATGTAGTTCGGCGCCTTCGCCTTCCATGCCCGCGACGTAACCTAACTCTCCAATAACAGGGACACCGCAACCATGCGCCATATCCACAACTTCGCTTGTGAGCTTTATGTTATCTGTTAATTCATGTTTTGAGGCATCGAGCATAATCCCATTGCAACCAAGATTTATTGCTTTAGTAGCGGATTCAATGTTATGTCCATGATCAAGTTGTATAGCGACGGGGATAGATGCACGTTTTGCAGCAGCTTCAATTGCGGGCAGCATCAATTCAAAATCGTAATGTACAAAATGAGGTTCAGCAATACTAAGAATAACGGGCGCACGACAATGTTCCGCGGCACCGATAACTGCTTCTAAAAAATCAAGGCTAACCAGATCAAATGCACCAACAGCATAGTTGTTTTCATAAGCATGGTTGAGCATGTCGCGCATATTAACTAATGGCATAATAATTTTCCCGTTAGTACCTTAAAAAGAGAGCTGTTAACATTTTTAAATTATAATTTTGTTAATAGAATAAATTATTTTTTATTAAATAGCTTTTTCTCAAGAGCGGCTTCCATTAATTCCAATGAAGCTGCTCGCACTTTATCTGCGGCAAAATGATAATGATTTAATTTACACTTAACAGGGAGGTGTATGTTTTTACGTCCCTGATCTTCAAACTCTATCCAAGCCAGTACTGGCATGTCATTTTGTGTTTCATCAACACAAACCCATTCGTGTGTTTCAAGTACCATAACTAAGCTACGATAACCTTCAAGCGGTATACGTACTGGCAAATCAAAATGTAACTTTAAACGCCGCCATAAATTATAGAGCTTGGCGGGTAGCATTTCATCGCGTTGAGCATATACAGGCATACCTTCTACCCGACTCATAAATCACCTAAGCGGTTAAACTAGCAAACAATGTTGGTAACTGTTCGGGTAATTTATCGACGTTATCAATTACCGTGTAGTTATTCGCACCAAAAATACGTTTTACATAATCATCAGCATTAGGATCAAGCGTTAAGCAATAGGTTAAAACTCCTGTGCTATATAATTCTTCAACCGCTTTTTTTGTATCGTGGCGTAAGTGCTGTGGATCACGTTCATCTATATCTGCTGGTTCACCATCGGTGAGCAATAATACGAGCTTACGTTTTTCTGGTTGCTTTAATAAGTGCTGACCAGCGTGACGCAAAGCTGCCCCCATGCGCGTAGATAAACCACCTTTCATACCGGCTAATCGTGATTTTGCCTCATCATCAAAATGCTGATTAAAATCTTTAAAGCGATAATATTGCACATCATGACGACCATCGGATGCAAAACCATGAATCGCAAAAGGGTCTCCAATACCTTCCATTGCAATGGATACGAGCGTTGCCGCTTCGCGGGTTAGTTGCAATACGGTTTTTTCTGATCCGTTCATTGGCTCATTCGTCGACTCAGATAAATCTAATAAAATAACAATAGATAAGTCACGTGTTTTTAAAACATTACGCATGGTAATACGTGGGCTAGGTTGTTCGCCCATACGAATCGCAATCATGGCATCAATCGCAGCGTTTATATCAACCTCATCGCCGTCTTCCAAATTACGTAGTCGTTGTACACCTGCTGGCGTTAATAAATCAATAATTTGTTTAATACGATGCGCAACGGGGCGATACTCATCAATGATTGCCTGTATATCTTCAACATGACCTAAAGGCTGACGACGCTCATAAACCGTTGCCCAATCAGGACGATGTAACTGAATTTGATAATCCCACTCTTGATAATGGAATGGATCAGAAACAGGCTCTTTACCCCACATATCATTGAAGCTTTTTTGTTCATCAGTGAGATCATCTTCATATGGACGCATGTTGGTTGAACAAGTCCATATTTCCTGCGCATCATCACCTGCAAGCTCGCAGTCAACTTCATGGGCCATTTCAATAACACTGACTTCGCGACGAACTTGACGTTGACTAGCAGAAACATATTCAAACTCTACATTTGCATCGAATTCTTCAAACTCCCAGACATAGCGATTGTCATCACGGTAGACAATATCAATGCGCTCAAGAATGCGTAAGCTGGGCACTTCTTTGCGTTTCATAAACAAGTTGAAAATATCTAAACCCAAGAGCCAACAAAATTGATTATCGTCTTGTTTGTCAGATATTTCGTCATGGAATTTTTTTGCAATCGCATTTAACTCTTCGTCATCTGATGAAATCGAACTATCGAGTAACATTTTAGAAAAATGCTCGAGTATTGGCATCGTTGGATGTTCAACTTTTTTATTGTCCTCGTCATCATGGCTTACATCCATGAGTGAACGCCAAAGTTTCTTTAAACCGGGAAATTCATTAATCGCTTTATATTCGACGCGCGCATCTTCAACTTGACCAATAAAAAACATCTGTGCAGGACTCAAACCTTCGGCAGAGATAGCGGAAGTTGAATACTGCATGTGTGCTGCCATATGCGCAGCAGTCGCACGGTAAACTTCTAAACCGGGAACATCACCACAGTCATCTAAGGCATCGGGTAAATGAAAAACGCGGTGTTCAATAAAGGGACGAAAATCTGCAAAATCTGCGCCGGTTGGGCGTAAGAAAAAATCGCGCCCCCATAAGGCACGTAAATAAAAATTGAGTTTACGTTGTGTTTTTATGAATAGGATACCGCGGCGTTCTTTTTGCAACACCGCGCGACTGTCTGCCGACTCAAGATTAAAGTATGCAGTTAAATTATTAAAGTCACGACGATAAGCTTGTGCGCCAAAGTTACACCAACGGCGCAAGCCACTTAAGGTCAGTTTACTTAATAACTCATCAATATGATTAAGCATTGGCCGCACACCACGAGATGCCGTTGATGCCAATTGATGAATAAGCGTGAGGTAACCACGAAAGAGTTCTGCATCACCCAAATTACGTGCGGCTGTTGGCATACTGCCAAATAATAAAGTGACGACTTCGGCAGAGGTCATTGAAGATAATTTCATAGCTGCGGTTAAGCAGTCACTAATAACATCTTCACCACATTCTTTTGCAACTAAGGGCATTTCTTGAAGATAAGAAACTACGACACCATGTCCACGGCCTAAGTTACATAAACTTTTAGCGCCGTCCATGTATTCTTGCAGACCAGTGGGTGACATAACACGAGATGCTTCTTGGAAAGTGCTTTCCAACACATCACGAATTTCTGGTGTAGCTTCAGAGAGAAATTCTTCGTAGTCTTCGAGTTTTATACTCATTATTATACCTTCGTGTTAAGTCTCTCACCCTAACCCTCTCCCTTTGGGAGAGGGTTAGGGTGAGAGTATCTCTAAAACTTTTAACCAAAGAATGTTTCTACTGCAGCATTTAAAGTATCACGCATATCAGGATCATCGGTTAATGGAGTCACCATGGTCATGCTACAAGCAGCCAATGGTGAAACACCTTTAGCAATCAACTGACCTGAGTAAACCAACAAACGTGTAGAAATACCTTCGTCTAAACCATGGCCTTTTAGGTTACGCGCGCGGTGTGCGATGTGAACCAGTTTTTCGGCGATATCTATATCAACACCTGATTCTTTTGAAACGATAGCAATTTCTGTTGCTTCAATAGGATAATCAAAATCCATTCCACCAAAACGTTGCTTGGTAGATTGCTTAAGATCTTTCATTAAGCTTTGGTAACCTGGGTTATACGAAATAACTAACTGGAAATCTGGGTGCGCCTGAATCAACTCACCTTTTTTATCTAAGGGTAGTTGGCGGCGGTGATCCGTTAACGGGTGAATAACAACCGTTGTATCTTGACGTGCTTCAACGATTTCATCTAAATAACAAATTGCACCCATACGAGCAGCAGTAGTTAAAGGACCGTCTTGCCATTTAGTACCATCTTTATCCAGAAGGAAACGACCGACTAAATCTGAGGCCGTCATATCTTCATTACAAGCGACGGTGATTAAAGGACGACCTAATTTCCAAGCCATGTGCTCAACAAAACGAGATTTACCACAACCTGTTGGGCCTTTAATCATCATCGGCATACGCACTTCATATGCTGATTCGTATAAGCCTATTTCATCACCGACGGGTTCATAATATGGCTCGTCTTTAATCATATACTGTTCTTTATCGACAACAATTTCAGTAACGGACATGGTCACACTCTCTTTTGTTTGCTTACTATTTATATTTGAGCTTTGTGCAATGATATAATTTGCACAAAGCACCATTCTTAAACGTCTAACTCTAAATCTTTTATGTATGCCGTAATTTATAACAAAGCTTTAAATTACAGCATAGATAAAAATTCTATTAAATCTCGTCGTCGGTTTCATCTTCTCCACACCAACCCATCTCTTTCGCTTCTGCAATGGCTTTATCATGGATACGCTGATGTTTTTCGCGCAGTTCAGGTGGTAAATAACTGACTAAACAGCCGTACTTATCCCACTCTTTATTCACTTTATCTAGTAGCGCATCAATACCCGCAAAATTCCAACCTTCACATGTTTCTGTTTCTTCAATAAGTCCGAACACCCAGGCATCACGTATCATTTTAGCAATGGCAGTCATCCCCGCCTCTATTTCATTGTTATATCCTACATAACTTGCTGGCCGTTTACTCATACTTTACTCTTTATAATTTAATTGATGTGCTGATATTGTCAGGCTTAGTCTTGTTCACTATAAAGTAAAAAAAGCCTCTGACCGAAATCTCGAACAGAGGCTTTTAGTCTTACTTATGATATTACCTTGTCGTTCTTATACAGAAACGCCACGGTAGATAACCATAGAAGCACCAGCAGACTGTGCAAAGTTATCAAAACCTAACAGACGAACGTGGTTTTCTGGGTGTGCTTTATGACAAGCTGCAAGTTCAGCAAGGATAGCGTCTACATCTGTTTCACCAAACATAGGTAGCTTCCACATGTACCAGTAGTTGCTTACTGCATTAGCTGGTTCTGTGTGCTCGATACCAGGATTCCAACCTTTATCAACGATATATTGAATTTGAGCGCGAGTTGACTCTTTGCTCAAAGGCGGTAGGTATGAAAACGTTTCATATTTACGGCTTACAGCGGCATCGCTCAAGCTTGAATTGTAATCTTGTACATCACTCATGTGATTTACTCCGAAATTTGTTTATATTAATAAGCAAGTATTTTGTTGTGAGACAAGGCAGTTACTTTTTTTCATTTGCGAAGCGTATGTAAATACGTAAGCAAATGAAAAACTGTAACTAACGCCGTATCACAGCGAAAGACGCCGCTTATTTGTGGGCTACGTCGATCTTGTCGACCGTATCAAATTCAAATTTGATCTCTTTCCAAGTTTCCATCGCAATCTTAAGCTCTGGACTATGTTTCGCAGCCATAGTAAGAATGTCTTTACCTTCTTTCTCAAGCTCACGACCCATGTTACGTGCTTCAACACATGCTTCAACTGCAACACGGTTAGCAGCAGCACCTGCAGCATTACCCCATGGGTGACCTAATGTACCACCACCGAACTGAAGACAAGAGTCATCGCCGAAGATGTTAACGAGTGCTGGCATGTGCCATACGTGGATACCACCAGAAGCAACTGGGATAACACCAGGCATTGCGCCCCAATCTTGGTCGAAGAAGATACCGCGTGAACGATCTTCTTTGATGAAAGAATCACGCATTAAGTCGATCCAACCTAATGTAGCATCACGATCTCCTTCCAATTTACCAACAACAGTACCTGAGTGAAGGTGATCACCACCAGATAAACGAAGTACTTTAGCTAATACGCGGAAGTGAATACCGTGGTGTGGGTTACGATCTAATACCGCGTGCATTGCACGGTGAATGTGTAACAACATACCATTATCTTGACACCATTGTGCAAGACCAGTGTTAGCTGTTAAGCCACCTGTTAAGTAATCATGCATGATGATCGGAGTACCGATTTCTTTAGCGTATTCAGCACGCTTCATCATTTCGTCGAAAGTTGGTGCAGTAACGTTTAAGTAGTGACCTTTACGCTCACCTGTTTCTGCTTCTGCTTTAACGATAGCTTCTTGTACGAAATCAAAACGAGCTCTCCAACGCATAAATGGTTGTGAGTTTACGTTTTCATCATCTTTCGTGAAATCTAAACCGCCACGTAAGCCTTCATAACAAGCACGACCGTAGTTTTTAGCAGAAAGACCAAGCTTAGGCTTGATAGTACAACCTAATAAAGGACGACCATATTTATTCAGGATGTCACGTTCTTGCTGGATACCCTGTGGTGGACCATTACACGTCATAACGTAAGCAATTGGAAAACGAATATCTTCTAAACGAAGTGCACGCAGGGCTTTAAAGCCGAATACGTTACCCACTAAAGAAGTTAATACGTTTACAACAGAACCTTCTTCAAATAGATCGATTGGGTATGCGATGAAAGCGTAGAAACAAGTGTCATCTCCAGGTACATCTTCGATTGCGTAACAACGACCCTTGTAGTAATCAAGGTCAGTTAAAAGGTCAGTCCAAACTGTAGTCCATGTACCCGTTGAAGATTCAGCGGCAACAGCTGCTGCTACTTCTTCACGAGGAACACCGTCCTGTGGAGTGATTTTGAAACATGCAAGTAAATCTGTTTCTTTAACAGTGTATTCTGGAGTCCAATACGTTTCGCGGTAGTCTTTAACACCAGCGTTATAAGTCTTAGCCATTTCTAGCATCCTCTTTTATACTTTAAAATCGACTGAGGAGATTATCTCCTCAGTCCCAAAATTTCATGATATGACCATTTAATATAGTCGTTATCTGGGTCTCGTTAATTACTCAACGGAATGCACTATAACGAGAGATAATCATTTATAATAATGAATAATTGTTATAAAATTCATAAACAAATGTAAATGATTGGATAAACATGCATTTCACCCTACAACAACTAAAGTTATTCGAGGCAGTCTCTCGCAACAGCAGTTATACCCGTGCGGCGGAAGAGCTTCACATCACGCAACCTGCTGTTTCTATTCAGATTAAACGTCTGGAAGAACAATGTGGACTGCCCATTTTTGAAAGCGTGGGTAAGAAAATTTTCACCACCACCGCGGGAAAAGCCTTGTATGAAGCCAGTGTGGATATTCTCAATCGAGCAGAAGAACTCAAAAATACGATTGAAGAACTTAAAGGTGTGGTAAAGGGCCCTTTGCGACTTTCTGTGGTAACCACTTCCAAATATTTCATGCCCCACCTACTTGGCAATTTTTTAAACCAATATCCTAAGGTTGAGCCAAAGCTGGTGTTTACCAATCGCGCCAGAGTGATACAACGTTTGTATGATAATGAAGATGATTTTGTCGTGATGGGACAGGTACCTGAGGACAATAAACTGATGACATCTCCCTTTCTGGAAAATATTTTAGTGCCCGTTGCTCACCCAAAACATCCTTTAGCTAACAAAAAGAAAATCACATTGGAAGAACTCGTCAAAGAACGTTTTCTTGTACGTGAAGAAGGATCGGGAACACGACTTGTATTTGACCGCTTACTAGAAAAAAATGAACTAAGTGTAGAGCCCTATATGGAGCTGGGGAGCAGTGAAGCACTAAAGCAAGCGGTAATGGCTAGGCTGGGACTCGCAATATTGTCATTACATAGTCTAAGATTGGAACAAGCAGCAGAAAAACTCGTGGTGCTCGATGTAGAAGGGTTTCCACTCAAACGTCGTTGGTTTGCCGTACATATGAAAGGAAAAAAACTTTCTTTAGTCGCGCGTACTTTTCATGATTTCATAATTTCCGAGAGTAATAACATATTAAATTTAAAAAAAGAATAAGTGCTGTTGACTGAGAACTGTTCAAACTTGAATAGTTTTTATATTTTATTATCTATCTCAACATAAGGTTCGAAAAAACCGAGCATTAATCATGCAATATACGACTTATTAAATTTTTCTGAAAAATGTTAAAATTGAGCCTTAGAATTACAAATTAACATCGAGTTATATAAATGACTAAAACTTTATCAACACACAAACCACGCCCAATGATTGATATGGCATTTGGGATAATTATTCCTTCAATTATTTTAATGAAACTAAGTGGTGACAGTGATTTAGGTGCAACAGCTGCCCTAGTGCTTGCGTTATCTTTCCCTTTAGGCTGGGGCTTATTCGAATTAGTTAAATATAGAAAATTTAATTTTATCGCCCTGCTCGGCTTAGTCAGCGTGTTACTTACAGGTGGTATAGGTTTATTGCAACTAGATACACAATGGTTAGCGATTAAAGAAGCCGCAATTCCAGCAGTCATCGGTATTGCGGTACTTGTATCCACACAAACCCGCTACCCGTTGATTAAAATTCTGGTTTATAACCCAAAAATTATTAATACAGATAAAATCAAAGAAAAACTTGATGAACATAATATTGCTGAGGCATTTGAGGCTCGTCTGCTAAATGCCACTTATTTATTAGGTAGTACCTTTTTCTTCTCAGCAATAATGAACTATATTCTTGCTAAGTGGATTGTAAACAGTCCAGCAGGTAGCGCCGCTTTTAATGAAGAACTTGGGCAAATGACTCTACTCAGTTATCCAGTTATTGTTATTCCTTCGATGCTAATGCTGATAGGTGTTTTTTATTACTTGTGGCGCACTATCCATGGTATGACTGGATTAACATTAGATGAAATACTGCATGAACAAAAAAAATAATGGAAGTGTTCACTACTGAACACATTTCATAAAAAAATACCTGCCAAAGCAGGTATTTTTTTTACTTATATTTCTAAAATAGCAACATGTTAAGAATTTATCTAATTGCACTTCCCATACATCTACGAAATTCCTTAGCTAACTCAGGTTCATTAACAGACAACATATTGGTCAGGTTAATAATCATTTCTTTAGCCGCACCGTCTTTATACTCTGGGTTACTTTCAAAGATAACAAACAAATTATCCATCGCTTGTTTATAGTCATGTTCTGCTACAAAACAAATCGCGAGATCAAAGCGACTATCAAAATCATCTGCATTTTCGTTCAACCTAGTTTGTAATTGATCTTTTCCTTCAGTTTTTGCAGCCAGATCTTTAAAGGTCAATTGTCCCATTAACGACTTACCCATATCACTTACTCTATCCGTTTCTGGCAAGCGATTAAATAAACCTTTAGCCTGCTCCAATTCATTAACATCCATAAACACTTGCACCATATCCATAGCAACCCGTGAATTTTTCGGATCTTCCTGAATGGCTTTTGTCAGTAGTTCAATCGCCTCCATGGTGTCACCACTCATGTGATTCTGACGAGCTAAGACTCTAAGCTCATCAGACTGATTATAAATACCTTGAGCTTTAAGAAGCCCTCGTAGATCAGTATCTTTTTGCAAACCTTCTTCTGTTAATACAACTTCACCATCTTTAAAAATTTTTAATGTTGGTACATTTTCAACACCATACTCTTTCATCAATTCGGGCTGTTCATCAATATCAACCTTAGCGAAAATAAATTGGCCAGAGAATTCCGTTGCCAGTTTAGATAGGTTGTCTGACATTGCGATACATGGCCCAGACCAAACGCCCATAAACTCAACCACAATAGGTAATTTATGAGAATTTAAAATAACTGACGTATTGAAATTACTTTTTGAAACTTCAAAAATGTAAATATCGTGCTCCACTATGTAAAGTACCTCTAACATAAATAACTACATATATTAACGTCGTTAAATGATAAGTTTATTCGCAATGAGCGTGCTTCCGCTTTAGAAAATACTTGTTACCCCAGTTATTATTGAGATTGTATTTCTTTGCTTGTACTTACATAGAAGTTAACGCTTTCATATCATTATTCAGCAATAATTCAGTCACTGAATCCATACACACTGGAGGACTGAATAAAAAACCTTGCATATTGTAACAACCAAGCGCTTTAAGTTGTTCCATTTGTCTTATTTCTTCTACACCCTCTGAAATAATATGTAATTTCAATCCTTTTGCCATAGCAATAACAGCTTTTATAATTGACATCGCACCTTGTTCATATTCCATTGCGGCAATAAAAGAGCGATCAATTTTCAATGTATCAATGGGCAGTTTTTGCAAATACTGTAACGATGAATACCCCGTTCCAAAATCATCAATTGCAATTTTAGCTCCCATAGAGCTGAACTCGTTAAGAACAGAAATTACATTTTCAATATCTTCCATTAATACGTTTTCTGTAATTTCAAACTCCAACATCTCTCCACTAATACCGTATTCAATTAATTTTGATTTAACTTTATCAACAATATCAGGATGCTCTAATTGTTTAGCCGACATATTTACAGCAACCCGAGGTAATTCTAGATCCATAGCTATCCAAACATTTAAATCCTTACATACACAATCTAAAACCCAATCTCCTATAGGCTGAATCAATCCAACTTCTTCACAAAAAGGAATGAATTCAGAAGGAAGAATAGTACCTCGTTCAGGATGGTCCCAACGTAATAGTGCTTCAACTGCAACAATTTCATGAGAGTTCGCATCTACTTGAGGCTGATAGTGTATACGAAACTCATTTTTTTCTAATGCATGACGCAAATCATTTTCAAGTGAAAGGTTATCTGACAACTCTTGTTGCATATTATCTGTGAAAAATTGAAACCCATCCTTTCCCTTATTTTTAACAGCATACATCGCTATATCAGCATGCTTTAGTAACGATTCTTTTGTTTCACCATTTTGAGGATAGTGTGCTATACCAATACTCGTACTAATAAAAACTTCTTGATTGCTAAGGTGGAAAGGTTTTTTTAACGTATCAATAATTTTTTTCGCTATGAATTCTGAATCACTTTTACTATGAATCTCGGGTAACAATACTGTAAATTCATCCCCACCTATTCTTGCTAAAGTGTCACACTCACGTAAACATTTTTTAAGTCGAACGGCTACTGCTTGCAATAATTTATCACCAACCATATGGCCTAAACTATCATTTATGTTTTTAAATCGATCAAGGTCTAAAAACATAACTGAGAGTTTTTGGTTATTTCTTTTAGCGTGTGATATTGCCTGCACTAGCCTATCATTAAGTAATGTTCTATTTGGTAAACGCGTTAACGTGTCGTGATAAGCTTGAAAGTGAATGATTTTTTCAGATTTCTTTTTATCTGAAATATCTCTAGCAATACCATACGTCCCCATAAACTCTTCATCATCTGTCCCGCTCGATTTATAAATACCAAAGGAGTTAATTGTTATTGGTAAAAGTCGGGTGTCAAAATATTTTTCAGGCTTATTTTGACCTTTACACTTGAGTCTTAATTCAACATTAACTGTAGCGCGTTTTCCAGTTCTTCTCTCATTGAATGTGTATTCTGCTTTCATAAGGTCATCATCATGAATAATACTTGAGTAATGTTTACCTATAACATCCTTCTTACTAAACCCAAGCACCTTTTCCATGCGTTCATTTACAAAAGTAAAGTTCCCTTCACCATTAAGCATATAAACAATATCTGGAGATTTATTCACAATATAGCGATGTAGATTTTCTGATTTGAGTAAACGTCGATTCATAGCTTTATTTTCATATTCAAGTTGACGTTTTTTTAGGGCATTCTTTAAGGCATTTAGCAAACTATCTATAGCGTATGGCTTTCTAATATAATCATAAGCGCCATATTTAAGTGCATTTTCTGCAGCTTCAAATGTAGACTCTCCACTAACGACAATAATAGTTGTATTAATCTCATTACTGCTAATATATTTCATCACTTCTACGCCACTTTTTTCTGGCATATTCATATCAAGCAGTAATATATCGACATCTTCTTTATCTATTAATGCAATCGCTTTTTCTGCACTATTAGCGGTATTTACATTATAGTTTTCTAGTTTGATCAGTTCTTTAAGACTGCTCAAATGATTTAACTCATCATCAACGATAAGTATATTTTCAGTGTAGTATGAATGTTGCATTTATCTATCCCCAGTTTAGATAATTTTACATCCTTTTTAGTACAGTATTCTTCCTTGGTTATGATTTTTTAAATTTTTATTTTAGTGGAAAATGGATACTAAACGTTGTTCCATGTTTACCTGTTTTACATGTGATAGTACTGCCAAGATCATCAAGTAAATTTTTAATAATACTCAGACCTAAACCTGAGTGACTTTTGCCTTTTGTGCTTGTAACGGGCTTATATATATTTTTCAGTATGTTTTCTGGTATGCCTGGACCTGTATCTGAAACTTCTAACTCAACAAAACCCTTACCGCCAATGTTAATTTTTCTAGTTGCGATAGATATCTCTCTTTTCTCATCCATTGCTTCTACTGAGTTTTTAATGAGGTTAGTTAAGATTTGTTTTAATGAATTTTTATTTGTAACAATAATGCCAATTTGTGAGTCTAAATCTAAATGCGACTTCACATTGTGTGTTGCATAAAGTGATGACGACATAATTTTATTTGTAGAAGAAATTAATTCATTTAAATTAACTTCATGTAATTTATTACTTTCTGCAAGCAGGTTAATATCTTCATCACACTTAAGAATAATACTACCTACACGATCAATTTCTTCGCTAATAATGTACAAATCGTTCTGAGCCGGATCATTATCATTTAGCCTATTACCTAAGACACTTAAATAGTTTCTTATTATTGCCAACGGATTATTTACTTCGTGAATTATTTCGCGAGCCTTCATTTTAATGTGTTGTTCACTATCACTAATAGAATCTTTTCTAAGTTTTTGTCCTTTATTTACTGATGAGACCCTACTCGCTACTTCCGCAGCATACATATTCAATAATGTTGTTTTTTCCATTAATTTATCATATTTCTGATGATTTATTCCTATTACTACAACGCCAACATACTGTCCTGATTTTATTAGTGGGACACATAGAATACCTTCAGTTTTAAACGCGCTTGTAATTTGTTTATCAATTACTGGGTGATTAGCTTCATTCTCATCTGGAAAATATGCCCGAGGCTCACCTGCATTAATCACTGTTGCTATTAAACTAGCTGAATCACACTTAATTTCAAAACCATTAAGGATGTTTTTGTTAATTTGTGCCGTCGTATGCTCGAGGACTAATGTGTTTTTCTCTTCATAATATACAAACAAACAACTTTTATCTAAACCAAATAAAATCTTGGTACTCTTTTGTATAGCACTATAATCAATACCTTTGACACCTTCAGTTAACAACTGCATCGAACCCTGAGTTAGACTAATATCTCGAATCTTTTCGGCAATTTGAATTTGTTTATCTTCATCATTTTTTTCTGATAGCTCAGAATTCCCAATATCAATATCCATTGATGCGGCAATCTTTTTAACTTCATATTTTGCATTGTTTAAAATATCGATCAAAATAGAATCAGATAAATCAAATAATCTATGACTATAATCTAATCGTATTTCATCATGACTTTGATTGTGCGTGGTTATGCTATTTGCAAGATTAATGATTTTTACAAGTTGGTGTGCTTCTTGAATATCCTGCATCTTAGTGTGATGGTATTTAACCGATTCACTAATAACATCTGTTATTCCCCATAACTCAAGCAAACGTGCACCAATATCATCATGAGTGACATTATATTTTTCATTTTCACGCTTTAATAATTCATCACTTGAAGTATCGGTATACACCAAAATGCTATATTCATGCTGTGAATAATTTTCAAAAATTAATTGGCCAATATCATGTAACAGCCCTGCAAGATATGCTTCTTCTGGATTATGGTATGAGGTTAACTTAGCAAGTGATTTAGCGACCAGTGCCGTATTTAAAGTATGCTCCCAAAAACCTTTTAGGAAGCGACTTTTTTCTTTGCTATAGCGTGAGAAAAACTGCTGCACTGTAGCCGTAATGGCAATGGACTTTATCGTATCCAATCCAAGAAATAGGAGAATTTGTTTGAGTGAAGTAAGTTCGTGGGTTTTACCGTAAACGGGAGAATTTGCTACTGAAAGTACTTTTGCTGACAAGGTGGCATCTTTAGTTATGATATCTGCAAGCGTGTCGAAACATGCCGTGTCTTGCTCACAGGCATTTAGTAACTTAATCAAAACATGAGGTAACGAGGGAAGTTTAGTTAGCTCTGCTTCTTCAAGTAATTTATTTATAGTATGCTGCATCTACTTAATATTATTGGTATTTTTTATAATTAAGTCAACGTATATGTCTTAATTGTATGCGTATTTGATTAAAATAGTATGATTTAAATACTATTTAGGGGTAATCCCTTGCCACTTAAAATAAAAATCTGCACAAATATCTCTCAATAAGCGGTCTAAACCAGTTAAAATTGAAACCCAATAAATGAAATAAGTGGTAGCATCACTAAAAATAGTAATTTTATATAAACTGGATTTTTACGTACCATAACGTGAATACAAAAACCAAAATAATAACAATTAGCAGCGGAAAAGGTGGCGTTGGCAAAACCTGCACCTCTGTAAATCTTGCATTACTCCTCGCTCAGCAAGGTTATAAAGTCTGTCTTTTTGATGCGGATGCCAACTTAGCAAACATCAATATAATGCTTAAGCTCGCCCCTGAGTTCACTCTCTACCATGTTATTTCTGGACAAAAATCATTAAGTGACATTACTCTAACTAAAAATGGAATTCAGGTTATACCGGGTGCTTCCGGTCTCACTGATTTTTTTAGCCTTACTTCCGCGCAGCAAAAACGCTTGCTAAAAACAATGCAAGATTTAAAAACAAAGTATGACTATTTAATCATCGATAATCCAGCTGGTATTAATGAAAATATTCTTTCGTATATCAACTACAGCGATCATGGTGTCATTGTAATTAGCCCTGAACCGACTTCTCTAACCGATGCTTTTGCCTTAGTTCGTGTATTACATAAGCGAGGGAGTAAAAAATTATTAAACATTATTGTTAACAACGCTCCCCATGAGGAATTTGCAGGCAAGATTTTTAAACGATTCTCAGCAGCTGTAGAGCAACACATTGGCTGTCAACTCAATTACCTAGGCTATGTTGTATCAGATCCAAAGATCGCTACATCAGTTTGTTTACAAAACCCTGTTGTATTAGAGTTCCCAACTTCTCCATCGGTCCGTAACTACTATAGTTTAAGTGTCAAACTAGCCTCTCTGCAAAAACAAGACTCGGTTGAAAAACTCAAACCAGTAGAGCATCAATCCAAAACACAACAACCTAACTTTTCAAGCAGTGCGATGGAGCATGATAAATATCATCCCCATAAACAAGAACCGGCTGTTGAAAAAATGTCTAAGGAAAAGCTAAAAATAGAGTTAATCAGAAATATTAAAGATGAAAAAATTGGCCAGGCGGCCCTAAAAGAAATGTTGCAGCACATAAACAATGCCTATCTCAAACGCTTTGGTGATTATGCTTTAGATTTGCCAGAGGTACTTCATCATGCTGTAAAGATGGATCGTATTTCTAAAACAACCCTGCAAAACTTACTTTTAACGCTCCACGGCCTATATAAAGATCAATATGGAACAGCATATGATGTTCCAACAAAAACACCTTATCCAAAAGCAAACAGCCTTAAACAAGAAACAGCTGAGCTTCTTATACAATTATTACAACAAGACGAGCAAATAGCTTTAGAAACAGATATTAAAGAAAATAGTGCATCTATTGAGCACAAAGGCCCTCAACTCGTCCCTACAGTCAAACCCGAGCCAACCTCTAATCACGGGCTTATTGATAGTATTCGATATGCTGCAATGATTGATCAATAAATGCCTTGCGCTGCTGTAGCGATCAGACTTTGGATACACTTCACGTAAAGAAAAAAGACCTAGCATCTCTGCTAAGTCTTTTATTTGTATGGTGGGCCGTCCGCGACTCGAACGCGGGACCAATGGATTAAAAATCTATTTTCTAGACATAATCCCCACACAATATATACTTATATAAAGCATATATTGTGTCGTTATCCCATTAACAACCCCATATATTTATTTCATATAGTCATAGCCTGAGTTTTTTAATAATGAAAAAAATAATTTTTTCGACAGAATCCATTGTCATATTAATCATCATAAATATCCTTGCCATTACAACTGCTCTCAAACCTGATTTTTTACAATCATTAGAAACAGCTAGTTATGATTTCAGTGTTAACAAAAACCGTACCCTTACAGATACGCATGACAGAATTGCTATTATCACAATAGATAAAAAATCTTCAGAAAAACTTGGACAATGGCCATGGCAACGCTCGGTCATTGCTAACATGCTCAATAAATTAACATTGGCGAAAGCTAAAACAGTTGGTTTACAGTTTTCATTAGTCGGTGAGCGAAACAATCAAAATCAAGAAAAACTCAATCAGTTAAAAGCATATATAGAAAACACTAAAGGACTAAAAAGAAAACAAGCAAGGAAATTAAAAAGATTATTACTCCAAGTAGAACAGGAGTTAGATACTGATGGACAATTAGCAAAAAGTATATTCAATGCTCCTAACCTTATACTGACAATGCAACCACAGTCACTATATTCAAATGAGAGCAGTACTCTACCTAATTACTTAAATAAAAGTAGGATAAAAGGGAAAAAAAGTATACCCGCTACACAAGGAATTATAGAACTTCCTGATGTTTTATTTCCACTAAAATCTTTTGCGAAAAGTGCACGCGCCGTTGGTCATGATAATTTTACAACAGACCATGATGGTACAGTACGAAGTCAACCTCTCGTTCTAAAATATAAAGGAAAATATTTACCCTCGTTTAGTTTGTTACTTGCAGCACGCAGTCAAGGCATTCCCGTTTCATCAATTCGTGTTACTAATTCGGGTGTAAAATTGGGGAAACGAAATATTAAAACGAATAGTCAAAAACAATTTTACCCTCCATTTTTACCTCAAAATTCCCATCAATCATCATATAGTAGCTACTCCTTTATTGATGTTCTTAATGGTGATATCGATTTATCAAAATTTAGAAATAAAATTGTAATAATCGGGTTTTCTGACGTAACATCTAACCAATTTACAACGGTTACCGATCAATTACCTGCTCCCTTTATTAGCGCAAATATCATTAATGGCTTAATTGATCAAAATTATTACAGCCAACCCGGTTGGGCTAAATCATTCGAAACGATTATATTTATAGCTGTGCTTATTTATTTGTTTCTCGTAATCCCTCATTTCAGTTCCACTATCACGGCTTTAATTAGTTTGTTTTTTATTACAATATTAATAGCAATAAACCAATATTTTTTACTCATAGAACATATCTGGCTACAAATTATCAGTGCAACATTTGTTTTATTATTTGGCCACATATTATTTGTCGCGTACCATTTCTTATCATCAAGTAAGCGACAATTTTTAACCGAGTCATCTGATTCTATACGCATGCTAGTAACAACGTTACAAGCACAAGGGCAGATTGATATGGCAATGGAAAAATTACGCAGCATTCCCAAAACGGATGCTGCTGTACTCGGACTGGCTTATGAAATAGCTCAAGATTATGAAAGCAAACGTAAGTTTAACAAGGCTATTTCAGTCTATGATTATATTCTTGGGCATAATAAAAAATTCAAAGACACCGCTGAACGAAAAAAACGTGCTGAAAATGTTGATAATGCTGTACTGCTTCATTCGAGTTCAATTATTACAAATGTTATTGATACTATGCCAAAGCTTGGACATTATGAAATTGAGAAAGAAATTGGTAGAGGAGCAATGGGGGTAGTGTACCTAGGACATGACTCAAAAATTGATCGTACTGTCGCAATAAAAACACTTGCGTTATCAGAGGAGTTTTCAGGAACTAATCTAAAAGATGTCAAAAAACGTTTTTTCAATGAGGCACAAGTAGCAGGGAAACTAAATCATCCAAATATAGTAACCGTTTATGATGCTGGTCAGGAACATGATCTAACCTACATGGCAATGGAATATTTAGACGGACACGACCTCACACACTATATAGAAGGTAAAAAGAAACCTAAGGTTGACTGGGTGCTAGATATTATCTGGCACATGGCAGGGGCTTTAGATTATGCGCATGACAAAGGGATTATCCATAGAGATGTGAAGCCTGCAAATATCATGTACAGCAAGGACGGTACGGTTAAAATAATGGACTTCGGTATTGCCCGTGTAATCGATTCAAGTACGACCAAAACAGGCACAGCTCTAGGAACACCTTCTTACATGTCACCTGAACAAATTTCTGGACAAAAGGTACAAGGCTCTTCAGATTTCTTTTCACTTGGTGTAACTATGTATGAACTATTAACCGGCGAATTACCCTTCAAAGGAGATTCATTACCTGCAATGATTTTCCAAATCACAACAAAGAAACATCCTTCAATTACTTCTATTAGGAAAAGATTGCCGACTTGCGTAAAAACAATTGTTGATAAATTATTACAAAAGGATCCTAAAAAACGATACCCCGATGGTGTGAGCATACAAACTGCTATTGAACGCTGTATGAAAAAATAGAATTATTTATTAATCAAAACATGGGCTGGCTTTACACTGTATAGCTGGGCTCTGCATTCTAATGATAGCTTGAGACATAATGGGAAAACGATGCTCAGTAGTATCACAATTTCCACCCGCAACGGTTGTTATAAGACTACTAACCATCGGTACAATGAGCTTCATACAATAAGTAATACGGAGCTTTAACAAGTTTGCTTCTTGTAAGTTTATTCCATTTTCTTCAAGTCGAAAAGACAGATGATCATTTGGAATAGTATTATTATCAAAAGCCTGAAACATTTGAGAAGTAGGATTTATTAGTTCAATAGTAACATGCCCTTCTGCAACTTCTTTTCGAGCAAGTTTTCGAGCGATAACAACTTTATTTGCTAGATTGGCGTAATTATCATCACCCGCTTCTTTTCTGGTTGTAGAAAAGCGAGCAAACAACGGCGCAAATCCACGTGTAAAACCATAATCGACAGCCTTTCGACTCGCATTTTCTAAGGAACCTGCTCGTGTAGCTTCAAAAGTAGCATAATTTAATGTGGACTTAGTCTGATAAATAAGGACAAATTGAATAGCAGCTAATATAAGCAGCAGCATAACAGGCATAACAACAAGAAATTCCGTCATGCTCTGGCCGCTTTGGTCTTTCATTTTAAATCAGCCTTGCCTACTTTTTGTTTCATTGTAGCGGCTTGATTCCTCCTAATAAGTTTAAGTAATATTTCACTAGTTTTTTTAGCTCGAATATAAACTTCACTTTCATGATCTAAATATAAAAGCATTTCAATATAAAAGTGTGCAGTCGTTCTTAAAGATATAATCCCTAAGTTACGCCAGGCTTGTTTATAATCTGCTCGGCGTACCACAGCTTCTTTGTAAGCGACAATTGCTTTTTCAGGTCTTGCAGTACGAGCATATATATTACCTAGCATATACCAGACCTCTGCAATCTTTGGCGATTCAGAAATAAGAAGACCGTATTTTTCTTCTGCAAGTTTCCAGTTTTTATTTTTATATGCCTTAGCTGCTTCTTTCTCTAAATCGTATAATTGTCCTTGTGATCGTTCAGATTCTTGCATTTGTGTCGCACATGCACTCAATGTTAAAAGGCCACATATAAAAATTATTTTTAAAATATGTTTAAAATTCATTTAATTATTTTCTTTTTTATTCCAGTTTAATTGCATGCCAGTATGTATTTTTGCTTTTTCAGCTTCGCCAGCTAGTAATTCAAGGCTCACCCTTGCATTTTTACAAGTCGCCATACGCATTGGAGCAATATTCGTAACAACTTTTAAAACTATGCCCTTTTTATCCAGAAACACAACATCAATAGAATATTTCATACCAAGAGTATGAATAGAAGGACATGGTTCAATCCATAAGGCTTGCATTGGTCTAAGTTTTGTTCGAAACAATAAGCCACGCATTCGTTCAAATACATTATTTGTTTTTTTTACATCACTTAATAAACAATCCTGCTTATTAATATCAATAACACTTCCTGATAACATTTATATATTTTCTCGTAATAACTTTACCTATAACAAACCTTCATTAAGAAACTTCATTACGATAGGGAAACCAAGAACAATAAAGGTAACAGGGAAAATAAACATAATTAGCGGACCAATCAGTTTAACAGGGGCCTCCATTGCCATTTTCTCTGCACGTTGGAAACGTTCACTCCTTCGTTGTTCAGATTGCACTTGTAATGTTTTTTTCATACTGGAACCTAAACGTTCGGCCGTAATTATAGCTCTGATAAAGACTGTGACATCCTTAACATCGATTCGATCTGCCATTCGTTGTAAAGCGTCCGCTCGGCTTAAGCCAGCTCGAATATCACGCATAACAATAGAAAATTCGTTATATAAAGCACTCTTAGGAACCTTATCCATTGCTTGAGCTAACGCGCCAGTAAAGTTCAATCCAGCCTCAACAGACATACTAATAAAATCTAAAAATGCAGGTAATGCTTTTATAACATCTTTTTCACGTTTTTTACGCGTATCATTTAGCCAGATTTCAGGAAAATAATAACCTAACAGTAAACCACAAAGAGGCCATAAAACATTATATTTCTGGAGCATATCCATAAGCATAATAGCAATTAGCATCTGAAATATTGCACTAACTATTCGTAACCCAATGAACTCTTCTGCATTCATTAAATAGGCAACACCCGTCTTTTGTAAACGTTTGTCGAGTTTTGTCAGCGTATCAATAGAGAGATTACTTGATATATAGTATGAAAAAATGCGAACCAAGGGCCAAATAATTTTAATGAAAAATGGCAAAGGATCCATATATTCACGATTGTCTTCTGGAATAGCACCATTAAATAAATAGCCTGATATCAATAAAAGTAAAACACTAATACCAAAGCCAATTGCAACAGAATATAATAATATTGAATCCATAATTTTAAATACTCAAAAATATATTACTTTAAACATCGATTGAAGTGATTTTTACAATAGTGAGATAACCCAACACTTCCATAACAACAATTACTGCCAGTGTTGCCCAACCCATTGGAGTCGTAAACATCATCCCCATAGCCTTGGGTTCTATCTGCATAAGAATGACACCTAATAATATAGGTAACCCAGTCATAACTTTACCTTGCAACCGCCCTTGAGAAGTTAAACTATCAATTTTACCTTCCATAGTAGATTTACGACGTAATGTATTCGCCAATTTTTCCATTACCTCAATTAAATTACCACCTACTTCTCTTGAAATTTTTATAGCAGAAACAACAACAATAAAATCAGCGATTGGAAGCCGTTTCTCCATATTTGATAAGCCAGTTTCCATGTCTACACCAATTCGTGTTTGCCGCATTAATAGTTCAAATTCCTGACTTAAGGGTTTTGGCTGTTCAGTGATTAATCCTTCAAAAGCCATTTGTAAACTGGCTCCCGCTTGTAAATTACTTGATATAGCCATTAATGCTTCAGGCAGTTGTTGTTCAAATTTCTTAAAACGATTTTGTTTAATTGTTTTATAGATAAACCATGGTAAGGCGACCATGCCAATAATAGTTGCAATACTGGCTATTGTACTTCGTGAAATCAACCAAACAATAATGGGAATAACAACAACACCGATAATATTAAACATAAATAGTCGGTGAGGATCGACAAACATAAACATATCACCCAAATTATTGGATGCACTTTCACTAAAGGTTGATTGGTACTCACTCCAGAATTTTTTAAATGCTGTTGCAGCGACCCACCCCATAATACCTGCAGATACTGCAGCTAAAATAATAAAAGAATAATATAAAGATATTTCCATAATTTTTTACCGATCAATTAAACCTGATTACTAAATAAAGTCATATCAACATCTAAGCCACGCTTTCGCATTTTCTCATAGAACTCAGGAACCTGTCCCGTCGCCTTATATGTTCCGGTTACTTTTCCATCCTCATCATAACCATCCTGCTCGAAACGAAAAATATCTTGCATCTGAATAATGCCTGACTCCATTCCTGTGACTTCTGTGATATAGGTGATCTTTCGACTACCATCGGGGAAACGACTTTGTTGCACAATGATATTAATGGCTGAGGCAATTTGTTCGCGAATCGCCATAATCGGTAAATCCATACCGGCCATAAGTACCATCACCTCCATGCGTGAAAGCATATCGCGAGGCGTATTCGCATGCGCTGTGGTCAACGAGCCTTCATGCCCCGTATTCATAGCTTGCAACATATCTAATGCTTCTGCACCACGGCACTCACCAACTACAATTCGATCCGGCCTCATCCGTAAACAGTTTTTTACTAGATCTCGAATACTCACCATGCCTGTGCCTTCAATATTGGCGGGGCGTGCTTCAAGAGTCACTAGATGAGGTTGTTGCAATTGTAATTCTGCTGCATCTTCAATAGTAATTACTCGTTCACCATGAGGTATATGGTTCGATAAAACATTAAGTAAAGTCGTCTTACCTGAACCAGTACCACCAGAGATAATTACATTTTGTTTATTAATAACTACTGATTTTAAAAATCGCATCATGTCACTAGTAACAGAACCATAATTAACCATATCTTGATCGGTTAATTTCTTTGATGAAAACTTTCGAATCGTAATACATGGTCCACGCAATGCAAGTGGTGGAATAATTGCGTTTACACGCGAGCCATCTTTCAATCGGGCATCGACCATCGGGGAACTTTCATCAATCCGTCGACCGAGAGGTGAAATTATTCTTTCAATTGTTGATAAAACGGCATCATGATCACTGTATATAACATTACTTCTTTCAAGTTTTCCTGCACGCTCTATATAAATATCATCAAAGGCATTTACCATGATTTCGGTTATTTCTTCATCAGCCAACAGTTCCTCTAATGCGCCCAAACCTACTGTTTCATTGAGCACATCTTTTGCAAGCACATCACGATTAATGTGACTTGGTAAACCATCAACAATGCCATCAATGATTTCGTTAATCATTCCTTGAACTTTTGTACGCAATTTTTCTTCAGTCCACTTACCAATGTCGGTACGATTTAAATCCATCGAACTTAAAAGTTCCTGATGCACATGACCACGCCACATTAATAATTCATCACGCAATATTTTTTTTACATCTCGAATTTCCTGGGTACTATTTATTTCACTTTTTTCGAGTTGCTTACGTTTTTTATCCTGCTCTTCATATTCACTGGCGTCAAAGACAATTCGGTAATTAGCAATACTAATCACATCGTCTTTAGATAGAGGCCCATAACGTTCTGTAATTTTTTCATCATTGACAAAAGTACCTGCACCATTACTTTTATCTTCAATGAATAAGCCTTCTTTTTGCTGTAAAATCTCAGCATGTACCGAAGCTATGCTCCAACCACGAAGCTGTACCAGATTGTCTCTATCTTTACCTATTGAACAATGGGTCAAAATACATCGCAAATCATTTACTTCGACATCAGTATTTGTTTTTATATTTATATTAAACATAAAGTACTTCCTTACTCTGTAGCTTCAGAATTAATAGACGATACTTCTGGCTCAATATTCTGTTGAACTCCTTTAATAGCAGGTTCACTGGTTTCATCATCATTTAACAAATCAGCATTACCAGAATCCTCATCCATCCAATCTTCCAGATCAACCGCTTCTCTGAATTTTTTAATAAGTACCTTATGCTGTTCAACACCTTCTTTATTAATTCTAGAATTTGCATTAATTATCGTAGGGGTAACAAAAATAACTAATTCTGTCTTTTTATCGATAGTTTTTTTATTCCTGAATAATGCTCCCAATAATGGAATTGAGCTCAAATATTTAATTCCCGAGGTGTCTTTACTTACCGATGAATTCATTAAACCCGATATAACCATGGTTTCACCATCTTTCATACTAAGATCGGCTTGTGCTTTTCTAGATAAAAATCCAGGAATACCATTTACTGCAGTAGAAAGATCAGGGGCACTTAATTCTGTTTCTACACGCGCCGTTATATTTCCCTCATCATCAGCAACAGGTTTAATTTTTAATTTAATACCGTAGTCTTTAAATTCAATCGATGTTCCATTTTGACTAGTAGATGGTAAAGGTATTTGTCCTCCAGCTAAAAATTCTGCTTCACCACCACTTCGAGCAATCAATGTTGGTGAAGCTAAAATTAATGCATCACCATTAGTTTGCATAAAATTTATTCGTGAAGTCATTGAGGTTAAAATACCAAAAAAACCAAAAGGCTTTACATCAACTAATGGATTGATGTTTGGTGTATCTTGTGCCGGAGCAACAAATGTTCCATCTACTGGATTAATATATTCTGAATTAGGTGCCGCTAACATCCCTGCATAAGGACCATTAATTGACGTACTCCAGTTAATACCAATTTCTTCAAGTGCATTACTACTAAATTCTGTAATCTGTACTTTCATATGAATCATCTTGTCATGAAAACTTGCTGCAGTTTCTTTCGCCAAAAGTAAAATATTAGGATAATATTTTTTAATTACCTTAATCTTTGCAGCATCATCAGGACCAACAGCACCATCTATTACTATGCGTCCACCCACCGTACGGACACTCAGCCCTGGTGCATCGCGCAATAATGATTTTATTTCACTTTCTGCCGACTTCGGATTGGATTCCGATATTTTTATTTTTAATTCTCGTTCCCAGCCTTCTTTTCCCCATATATGAACAATGGTTTCACCGGATTTCTCCGCTAAGATGATTAATTGTCCTTTTTTAGTAATAGAGGTACTTAGAATTTTACCGTTACCAACGGCAACCCGTTCTATTGCACCAATTCTAATAACTTTAACTTCCCCTCTATAAAGCTTTAGGTATTGGTTTTTCAAGATGAATTTTTTCTTTGCCATAGCAGCACCTGACATAGACATTTGAGCCAGAAGAAAAAAACAGAAAAATAAAATTAAACGTTTCATAAATAAATCTCTTTTAAGTATTTAAATTAAGTTAAGTTAAAACTGCTTATTTGATAGGTATTTTATTAACAACAGCAACACCATCTTTACTGTTTCCGCCAACCAGATAATCCACTAGTAAGTTGCCCGGCCCTGTACCACCAGATGACTTATTCATCGCATTAAACTTTCTTGCGATTTCATCTGTAACCTGTTCTTTAGATATAATACCTAAAGATTTTCCAGAATTACTCACAACTGAACCATCATCATTAACCCTGCCAATAACTTTCCCATCTGCATCAACTACTTTACCGTTGACCACTCGACCAATTAGTTTTCCATTTTTGTCTCGGATAACTTCAACTTTATCAATCATTTTCTCGCTGACAGTCCCCATGTCTTCGCCTGTCTTACTAACGACAGAACCATCTGCTTTCACTTTACCTCTAACATTGCCGTCTTCATCAATAACTTGCCCATTAACAACCTTACCGATAATTTTTCCATTTTTATCACGAATAACTTTTTCAGTGAGAATGGTTTCAGGTGATGCTGAGCCAATTATTTCGCCTAAACTATTTACTACTGTCCCGTCTGAGTTCACTTTTCCGATTACTTTTCCATTCTCATCCACAACTCGTCCGTTAACGACCTTACCAATAACTTTCCCATCTTTATCACGCACAACTTGTGTTTTTGTATTTATTTTTTGTGAAAGACGTTGTGCTAAAGCAATAATTTCATTTGGTCTAACACTGGTAAAAATAAAATCGCCATCATTTCTATTTCGTAATGATGCCGATAAACGACCTGCTGTCGAAGCAGCAAAAAGTAAAGATGCCTCTTCAGCTTTTATATTAATAGTCAGAGTATTAAAACTACGACTCCTTTGTCCGTATGAAGCAAGCATTGCAGCCTGAACTTTTGGATTTAAACGCCGTCCTGTTGCTAATACTTCAACATTTTGTAATAACGGAAAAACAACATCTCCTTCACCTGAACCACCTGTTAAATTCATAGGTAAGGTGACATATAAATCAACTTTGTTACCCGGTTCGATCATATTTTCAATTGATGATAGTTGATCAACGGGAACCGTCACTGCTCGTCTTCCTACTACGACTACATCAGAAAAATCTCGACGTTGATCCCCCGTCACATGACTCCAGAGTAATGGGCGACCTTTGCCCAATGATTCTAATAAACGACGGCCTTGTACTACTTCAAATTTCCCTGGTCGTACAGCATGCTTATGTACATACATGCTTGGCATTTTACGTGCAGCTAAGTTCGACTTGTTCAAAACTGTTCCAGCAGGTAAATTTGCTTTTGCCACAACAACCATAATCATTTTGTTATCTGATTTTAGATATTCTGCTTTTAACGCTGCTTCTCGTAACTTTAGATATTGCATCGCTAAAAATGCTGCAAGTATGCCTACACCAATCGCAATCACTAATAATCGTAAAGGTCGGTTAGCTCGTAATACAGCTAAAAAAGATTTTATTTGATTTGTCTGACTCATATTATTTTTTCTTCTTTAATGTAAAAATTGAATTATATTTTTAAGTTGATTAATAAATTTAGTTATCTTCATCAGGCATTTCTGAGATTGAAAGTGTATAAGAATAGCCTTCATACGAACCTTTCCAGGCTTCCTGCATTGCTTTCATGACATCCTCACCAGAATACAGTGCAGCAATGATTGCTGCTGTAACTACAAGGTATTCCACCATGGACTGTCCTCGTTGCTTTTTTAATTTTTGTATGTTGTTTGTTTTCATATTTATAAATTCTATATACTTAATTAAACCAGTTTCTTTTCTCAATTTTATTCATAAGAACTGAAGTCCCTTCAGGGATTTTATTAACCGTTATAGTTACTTCATCTCTCTCTTTTTTAAAAACTAAACTTATACCTTGTTCCTGCAAGTCCTTGCTCATTACTGTTTTCCAACCCGTTTGGCTGTAGAGTTCTTCATAAAACTTCATATTGTCTTCAGTTGTAAAATTATTCAACAGTAATATTACGGTCGAAATAGTGTGTTTGTCTTTTGTTATCACTTCATTCAATATTTGTGTACTGTTCATCATTGGAATACCTTTTCCAACTTCGGGCTTATTTTTCGGTACTTCCGAAATACTTATTCTTCCTTCTGAACCAGAATAACCTTTGTCCTGTACTTGCACAGTAATGAAATATTTTTCATCAATCCTGCTAATTTGTTGCCATGGACCCGATACTGACTCTGCAAATTTGTCATTCCATTTGTTTCTATAAAAAGACAACACCTGTCGCGTTGATAAACGGCTGTTAAAATGTCTGATACGTAAAGCAACACCATTTACATAAATCTCATCTGCAAGTTCTGTCTCATCTGACTGTGGAGGAGCAGATACATTTGGCCAAAAAGCAAAAACTAATTGGCTATAAAAACATATTGCGATAAACAGTAGATATTTACGGTTCATCGTAATTATCAAGTGAACATAATCCGCCAGGGCAATATTTGTTTTTTAAAATATCTGTTATTGCAATTGAGCTATCTGTCATTGGATCAGTATCAACATGGCCAAAATTTAAGTCTTTAAATTCCGGTGCAAGTGCAATACCTAATACTTCAAATGTTGCAACCGTTTTAATCGGTTCAAATAATGGCTTTAATGGAGAAAACGGAACAAAACTTTTGGTCCACTCCGAAAACTGCTCATCACCTTGTACAACCCAACTATCGGTTAATACAGAAGCGTGACTTTCAATAGGCACAGATTTAATTCCAAAAACAGTTTCATATTGATTACTATCAATATTCATTTTTACATTTGAACGGTAATACCCTTTAAACTGAAATTTATCGATCACATCAGGAAGTGGCGGCACAGGTAGAGAGGGAAATCCAACCATACTAGCAAGATAGTTAAACCCTTGAATCCCCAAACTTAAAGCCGTACCCGCAGCGTTTGCTGCAATACCTATCCCTTCTGAAAATATTTCAATTGCTTTATAAAAAACTGACGTTTTATTATTCATATTTAAGACAGCTTCATTTCCACCATTTAAAAACTCTAATGCAACATCATCTTGCGACTTTATTATTGCGTTACCACGATCATTCCATAATGGATTAATGGTATCGCTACCTAGCTTGTCGGTATTCACTTCACCAAAAAACCGATGCCGTGTTTCTTTTTCAAGTTGTCTCTGAGATTTCACTCGGGCAGTTGTTGTATATTCAGGTATCGTCCTATCTTCAAACCAAACAGTCCGTTCCCATGCCATGTAACGAGCAGCCTGAACAGAAGAATGCTTCATATCAATGTGCTTGCCTAATAAAGGAATCATAATGAATAAAGGAACCAGAACAAAAGCAGCCATAACATTAAACTCTGTTATAGCCTGACCGTCCTGGTACTTACTGTTAATATTTAAAGTTTTCATTTTTGATACTTTAAAAACTCATTATTTTTAAAAGGTTAAAATGCTCATCTTTGCTTAATGGTGAAGAAGGCTCATCAACAAGCAGTCCCTGACTAATAACAGACCAACGCCGAATATCATTATCAACTGCAGTTAATCGAACCTGCCAATATGGACTGAAGGTGCTGCCTTTAACCGTATCTGACCCATCTGGATTTTTAAAATAAACTTCAGCTGCTGCCATAGCAAAAACACCACCTTTATCATCTGCTGAATTGGGTAACGCTTTTTGTAAGATCGCCTGCAATTGATCGACTTTTTCCATTAACATAGTTTCAAACTGTTTGACCAGCGTATTTATCGCGGCAGCCCCTATACTACTTGTCGCACCAGAAGCCTTTAGATTTTGCTTAAAAGCATCCACCATTTTATTTACCTGATTAGGGAGAATGTTTGTTGGATCACCTTCAACCGTTTCACCAAAACCATCTTTACCACCCGAGAGTTTAGTGGTTATTGCAAATTGGCCATCACTATTACTTCCACTATTATCAAATATATCTAACTCATCACTGGTGCGTAATTTATCGCCATTTTTGCGGACACTAATAAGAAATGTTGGCGCAGAAGTCACTCCAGGATATTTTCCCGGATTAATATCAATAAAATCTGGTATACCACCAAATTTTGGATTGGGTAACTGGTATCCAGCTGGATTTACATGTGTTTCATTTGCCGCTCGCGGTGTATCTCTCCATGCGCCGCCATATGGTGCTTGTTTCCATTTTGGAATACTTTTAAATAATCTCTGAGGAGATTGTTTTTCAATGGTTTCAGCTGCTGCACCTGCAAACGATAAATCTGGTATACCAAGCTCAGGTATCATAATTGTAGGCAAGGTAAAACATCCCACTAGCGGTAAACATATTTCAACAAACTGAAAACTTGCACCAAAGGTTAATTGACCTTCTACCGTATCTAATGATGACCAATTATATTTTTCCTTACTCCCCAAAAAACGTAACTCTGTACCGCCACGTATATTTTTGAATCCTACAAAACCTTCCGTATTTAATGTCCCAAACCCAAGATTTGTACTTGAACTAAGATCAAAGCCAAGATCTCGACGTCGATCTTTAGTCCAGCCATCTCTTGAATCATTAACAAAAGCCGCAAAACGTCTTTTGCCCTTTTGATCGTCACTTGTTCTTAAAAAAGTTTCACCAATTGCTTTTGACGTTAAATCTGAAGTTAATAAATTTTGTTCTTTTGCACTTAAAAATACAGCTAATGCACCAAAATTTGATAATTTTGCGCCTTTCGCATTGTCATCAATCACTTTAGGAATCATATCCATCTGAGTTGCTAACGTGCCCAAGGTTAAGGATTTTTGATGAAAGACATACAGTTTTTGCATCGCTGGAATATATACATTAGCAACCTTACCTAGCTTCATCATAATTTGAGAAACTATCTTATTTAATAAATCATAGCCCTTTAAAGTGAACTGAAATACTCTTGTTATAACGGTAGATAAACCTGGCCCAATAACCGGTATCGGAGTCAGTACTGCAGTGAGGATAGCAAAGCCTGATGTAAAACCCGTAGAACCAAGTTTATATTTTTTACCCCACGATTGAAAAGCAGCAAACTGACCAATCGTTACCTGATTCGCAACCATGGCACGGTTGGTATACGCCATAAAATTAAGTTCACGAGCGGTTAAAATTCCAGCACTATAAGCTGCAGCATCGGCTGCATTTTGTACTTCCATTTTATGTCGGGTTAACTGTCCTGTGTTAAAGAGAATAATTAGCCCTATTAAAATGACAACAATAAAAACCAGACCAAAGACCATCGTCTGACCAGACTGGTACTTCATAGTTAAAGCTTGTTGTCGTTTAATTTGAGACATCATATTGTTATTATTTTGAGGCGAAATAGCCCCTTAACTCACCCTCACTTTTTTGAACGTCAGCTTAAAAAAAATATTGTTTTGAGAGATAATTAGTCTCTGATAGAACACAGAGACTAAATTAACTTAATTACTGAATGAATCTAAACCTTTCTTACCTTCATCCGTAACGGTAGGTGTCGCTTTATCACCCTTAGTTCCACCTAACTCTTTAGACATATTGCCTACCTGAGTTCTCACAGTTTCACCAAAGATACTGTATACAGCGATTGCTGCAATAGCGATCAATGCGACAATAATGATGTACTCTGTCATACCTTGACCAAGTTGCTTTACACGACTTTTAAACATTAAAATTTTCCCCGAATATGTATAGTTCTAAATCTGACTATTATTATTAAAAATAACTGACTTCCCATCATTTTTAATAACTCAGCCATTGTATGAGAATAAAGTATTAAATACACTACCCAAAAGTATGGTTTTACTTTCATCTTATATATATTAGAAATCAATAATTAACTAATGCAAGATAATCAATTTCTATTAATGCCTTCTGAGGCTCGTACTTTTGTATAGTTGTAATGAAACTTTTAGGCGATTAAAATTCAAATACTAAAACTATTACAGTTTGAGTATTTGTTGCTAAAATAGACTCAATAATTATAACTATACTATTACATTTTTTGCGACACTAAAGTACCTTGAAATGAAAACTCCAAAGAAAAGATCCCCAGTCGCCTTTGACACAGCATTTTGAAATTTTAATAAATTAAGAGTAATTGATAATCCATGAGTCTATCTAAACAGTCTATTGTTGATTCCGCATTGAACATTCCCATTCAAAAACGCAATGCATTTATTGAAGATGCCTGTGCCGGTGATAAAAAATTGAAACAGGATGTTCTTGTTTTATTAACCCAGTCAGATAATGAAACACCTGAAAATGTACCGGAGAGTGCAAATTCAATTATTGGTGAAACTGTTGGTCAATACAAAATCGAAAGCATTATTGGCGCTGGTGGTATGGGTATGATTCATAAGGCAAAAGATACTAAGCTCGGCCGTTTTGTTGCCCTAAAATGCCTACCTCCTCATTTAACAATTAATAACCAGAATCGTGAACGTTTTTTAAATGAAGCTCGAGCGGTATCGCGTCTGGATCATCCAAACATATGCACATTATATGAAATTGGAGAAACCGATGATAAAGAACTGTATATAGCTCTCCCTTTTTATGAGGGCTATACATTAGACAAACGTATCGCAAATGGCCCGATACCGCATGAGGATGTAATCGCAATTACTCTGCAAATAAGTGAAGGGCTGCATCATGCTCATCATAATGAAATTGTTCATCGTGATATCAAACCTGCCAATATCATTATTACTAAAGAGAATATCCTCAAAATACTGGATTTTGGTGTCGCTAAAATTACCGGGGTAAATTTAACCTCTACTGGTGTCAGTTTAGGAACGGTGGCTTACATGTCACCTGAACAACTTGAAGGAATAAAGATCGATGCAAGAACAGATATTTGGGCAATCGGTGTTTTAATGTATGAAATGCTAATGGGAGAACGCCCATTTAAAGGTGATCAGGCTCCCGCCATTATTCATGCTGTACTGTATGCTGACTTGCCTGATTTTAATTTGCCCGAGCATATACCCGAAGCATTAACTCAGGTCTTAAAGAAATCAATAACCCGTGATATGGATGCGCGCTACCCATCATTACAGGAACTAATGGATGATTTACGTAAAATTTCCAATAATGAAACTATTTCACCTCATACTTATGTTGAAAAAAGTTCTGATAAGAAAGTCTCTGCTCTTGATCTAACAACCGTAAATTTTGACCAAAAGACAATTAAAAATTTAATCCATCAACTAACAGAACATGTTGGCCCAATGGCATCCGTTTTAGTGAACAAAGCAGTCAAAAATAGTCAAAATTATGTTGAGCTGTGCCAACATCTAGACAAACATTTACCGGATGATCAAACACGTCAGAGAATGCGTCAGCAATTCGATATATTAAGCTCTACAGATACAATGCCTCTAACGGTAAGCACAAAACGGGCTAATTTCACTGATGAACAGCTTGATTGTATGATCAGTGTAACAACATCATTCGTCGGACCAATGGCAAAATTATTGGTGAAAAAATACAGTAAACAAACAGACACTAGTGACGCCTTATCGCAAAAGCTTGCTGAACATATTGATAGCGAATCAGAAAAAAATAGCTTTATTAAAACGGCTAAAAATTGTTTCTAAAAATCATATCTATTTAAAATATAAAACTTCTTATCGTATTCGGAGATCGAACAAATGGGTTTAAGAACAAAGTTCAACTTATCATTATTTCTAGTTGCCGCTATTGGTATCACAGCATCTGGTTTTATTTCTTATAATTTATTACAAGAGAATGCACGTGAAGAAATACTCCACACTGCTGGCATTATTATGGAAAGCGCAAAAGCCAATCGTAGCTACACTATTAATGAAATTCGACCTCTTTTAAAAGAGTTGGATAAAGGCTTCTTACCACAAATGGTTCCAGCATATTCTGCAAACCAGAATATTCACCTTTTACACAAACGTTATCCTGAATACTCTTACAAAGAGGCAACCATAAACCCGACCAACCCTTCATCACGGGCAACAGATTGGGAAACAGCCATTGTTGAACGTTTCCAAAACAATGAAGATGTAAAAGAAATTATTGGCGAACATGGAGAAGATGATCAACGTTTGTTGTATATTGCTCGACCAATAAAAATAACGAAAGCAGGTTGTTTAGCTTGCCACGGTACAGTTGAAGATGCCCCACCCGCTATGCTTGCACGTTATGGCTCGGCAAATGGTTTCGGCTGGGAACTAAATCAAATAGTTGGTACCCAGATAGTAAAGGTTCCTATGTCACTACCACTTGAACGTGCCAATAAGGAATTTCAAACATTCATGTTATCCATGTTTGTTATTTTTATTTTCACTATTGTTATTTTGAATGTTTTATTAAACGCTATCGTAATTCAGCCTATTAGAAAGATGTCTAAAAATGCTGAAGAAGTAAGCATGGGCAACATGGATGCTGAAGAATTTACTGCAAGTGGTAATGATGAAATTGCTTCGCTATCACACTCAATGAGTCGCATGCGACGCAGCCTTGTTAGCGCAATGAAAATGATCGATGAGTAATTGACAGTAAAACAGGAATGGTATCTTCGTAAATTTCATACTTTAGAATGGTATTAAGATCAGCATGGCTATCTTAGAATAGCTTATGGAAAGATTATTTAATATATATAGGGGCTTTCTTGAGTGGTTCATGAAGCTTACATCTACATCTTATTTAGATGAAGATGTATTTAAAAAACAGGTGGAGTTACTCTACAGGCAAATACCTATTGTCTTAGTGCCTGTTATCATTATTTCATCTAGTTTGGCGGCGATATTCTACTCGAAGGGGAACCCTCAGCATATTTTAAATTATGAGGGAGAACTAAACTACACTTTAATTTGGCTATTCAGTGTTTATCTAATTTCATTTATACGCTTCTACTATTTTTTGCAGTGGAAAAAAGCAGCTTCATCTATAAGTTTCAAACGTTTTGCTGAAATTGGTATTAATTTATCATTCATATCCGGTATTCAATGGGCTGTATCAATAGCAATATTTTTTCATCCAGAATCTACCATTGATGTAGCGGTTTTAATTGTCATAATGCTTGGGATGATTTCTGGAGCAGTCGGCTCATTATCTATAATCCCAGCGGCATTTGTAGCCTTTACTGCCCCTATTTCAATCTATATGTTGTATACATTATTAAATAGCGGAAATACTGACTTTCATGTTTTCGCATATATGTATATCGTCTTCATTATCGCAAGCAGCTTTTTTAGTCGTAATACCTACAAATCAAATATGTATGGCATAAAGCTAAGTATAGAAAATGTAGCATTAATTGAAAATCTTCAAGCTGAAAAAGAAAAAGCTGAATCTGCAAACATCGCAAAATCAAATTTCTTAGCTGCTGCCAGTCATGATTTAAGACAACCATTGCAATCAATGACACTTTTCACCGAAGCATTAAAAGAAAATCTTAAGGACGCAGAAAATATTGACTTAGCTAACCGAATTACAAATAGTCATGATGCTTTAAGAGAGCTCTTAAATGCATTACTAGACATATCAAAACTTGATGCTGGTAGTGTTGAAATTAATAATATACCATTTGATATTTCCCAAGTTACAAATGAACTGTATTCCCAATTCCAACCTATTGCTTCACAAAAAAATCAACAGTTAGCCATATCTAAATCATCATGTTTTGTTTTTTCTGATCCTATACTCACAAAGAGAATTTTACAAAATCTTATCGCGAATGCAACAAACCATTCACCGGAAGATTCGATTATTATTATCGAAACAAAGATTCAAGATGATTTTTTGCTTATTAACGTTAAAGATAATGGCCCAGGTATTCCTAAAGAAGAACAAAACCATATATTTCAAGAGTTTTACCAATTACATAATCCTGAACGTGATCGTAACAAAGGTTTAGGCCTAGGACTGGCTATCGTAAAAAGATTATCTATTTTACTTAATAGCGAAATTGAACTTGAATCATCAATTAATGCAGGCTGTTGTTTCTTATTTAGATTACCCCTTGCTAGCCCAGAGCAAATAGCAACAAAAGAAGTTACATCTAAAATCCAAAACTTCACATCTCTTGCTGACATGAAAATATTACTTGTTGAGGATGAAATTGATGTTCGTGAAGCCCTTGCAGTTGTACTCAATCGCTGGGGATGTACTGTATGGCAAGTAGATAATGTTAAAGATGCTATCGCCTTAATAAAAAATAAAAATATAAACTTTATTATTACGGATTATCGTTTACGAAAACATGAAACAGGGATAGAGTTATTAAAAGAGGTTAATAGAATTGATCCTAGTATTTCTGGATTAATGATTACAGGCGATACTGCGACTGAACAAATCCAGGAGTTTTTACAAGCAGGACACACTGTATTACACAAACCCATAAAGCCAGCAGAACTTCGAATGGCAATTCAACAAACATACGCAAAGGCTTTAAAAAAAAGTAATTAACTTTAATTAAGCTTTAAACTAAACCAAACCATTCAGCCTTTCGAATACATTCCACACGCTTATTTACATCAAATAGTTGATAGATGATGCTAATATGAGATTTAACGGTTGGCTCTGAAATAAATAATGTTTCAGCAATTTCTTTATTAGATGCTCCCTTTGCCATTATTTTTAAAACTTCAAATTGCCGGTTAGTAAGCTTTTCACTTACATCATAGTTTTTTACTAATTTACTTAACTGCATTTCAATTGATATTTTTAAATCTGGATAAAAATAAATTTCTCCATCAACAACTGACTGCAACGCCGATAACATAACTGCAGTATCACTTACTTTTGGAATAAACCCATTCGCACCATGATAGTAAGTACATGAAATTTTATAAATATTTTCAGTAGCAGAAACAAAAACAATAGGGATCAATATTCCCTGCTTTCTAATTACTTGTAAAATCTTAATACCATCAATATCAGGAAGATTAATATCCAATATTATCAGATCCCAATCAGATGAACCTTTAAGTGATTCCAGCGCAAGTTCACCTCGTTCAAATGCGCTAATAACTACATCCTGATTTAATTTTTTCAGAAGAAGACAAAATCCATCAGAAAATAATTTATGATCATCGACAATTATAATATTCATATATGGTTTGATTTAGCCTTATAAACTAAAAGATTTAAATTACAGCCTATATCTTCAATAAACTTACGAATACAAGCAAAACAGCCGGAAAGCCAATAATATTTAGAATACGCCACTCATTTACATAATCACTAATGTAAGCAACTTCTTTTAAATCCAGAACTAGTTAAGTCGACATACACACCATTTTTCATCTCAATGATAGCATGCCCATCTTTTGTATCTAAACGTTTTATCCCTTCCCTACTAATGTGTACATGCCATCATCTTGTTATGACACAAGCTACACTCCACGAAAAATATACATTTTTAACAGCTCAATACGCGAGGAAACTAATGAGATTGCTTAAGTTAGATCGAGATATTTTATTGCTACAAAATAAAAGACCTAGCATTTCTGCTAAGCCTTCGATTTGTATGGTGGGCCGTCCGCGACTCGAACGCGGGACCAATGAATTAAAAGTTAGATCGTACTCCCTTATAAATCAATGAGTTATCTATCTCTATTTTACGTAAAACAGCGATTACACCCCAATAATATTAATAGTTTAGCGATCTATTTTACGGAGATTTTTATGTCAGTTTGCAGTATTTACATAACTGACTCTATCTAATCTGATTACGTTAACAGGTTATTTAATTAACTGTGGCAGGCAACTTTCGACCGATACTGTTGAAAAACTCGAAATTTTAATAACAGAAAAATTCTGGATAACTTATATTTTTTAAAAGTGAGATTCAACACTAGAGTTAAAATGCGCGACGCTTTATAGCGTCTGTTTTGAACAACTTAGCTATTTGTTGTATTGTCATATGGAAACTTAGTGTGCCCATATCGATTTGCCAGTTACGATAGAGCAAGAATGCGTATAGCTCCAGCGAGATTAAGCACTCTTAATGTATCCTCATTTTTCATAGAAAGAATCATATATCGCCACTATAGCAATATAAAGTGGAATACGAACAGGTGGTTTCTCTATACAAACCAATAATAGGAATAGTAAAATCTATTTCATTCTTTTAAAGCTTACCGCAATATTTCTATTTTTCTTTCTCTCGTCTTTTGGCATTGGGATTAAGCCACTCACTGAAAGATAACCTCCTTCGCCAAATGCTTTCTCACTGGTGAATTCTTTCAAAAATTTATGGATACCAGGAATCAATTCAAGATGCTCCTTTTTTACATAAAAATATAAGGGACGTGAAATTGGATAAATACCAGACGCGATGGAATCAAATTTTGGGCTCACACTTTCAATTGTCGAACCTTTAATTTTCATTCTATTTTGATCGAGGAAGCTATAACCAAAAATACCAAATGCATTAGGATTTTCTATTAATTTTTGTACTATAAAATCATCATTTTCACCAGCCTCAATATATACACCATCTTCTCTAAGTGTATGACAAACATTCTTGTATTGCTTTTTATCAACTTTCTTAATGTTTTTTATCCAGCCTATTTTTTTACAGCCACCTTCCATAACGAGCTCTTCGAATGCATCGCGAGTACCTGATGTTGGTGGTGGGCCAAATACTTCGATTTTAAGATCAGGCAGACTCGAATTAACCTCTTTCCAGCTTTTATATGGATTAGCAATAAATTGTTTACGCCCTTTTAAACTAGGAACCTCTTTAGCCAGAGCAAGAAAAATATCTTTCAAAGTAAAGTTAATATCGACAGCATTTATATCATTCGCTATTGTAATGCCGTCATAACCTATTTTAACTTCGATGATGTCCTTGATTCCATTTTCATTACATCTAGTGATTTCAGACTTTTTGATTGCTCGAGAAGCATTTGTAATATCAGGATATTCATTCCCCACACCAGAACAGAATAATTTCAGACCAAAACCTGAACCTGTTGATACTATTTTTGGTTTTTTAAATCCTGTTTTTTGTGAAAATTTTTCAGCGACAATTTCTGCGAATGGATAGACTGTTGAAGAACCAACAATACTAATATGTTCACGCATTGAATCAGCGTAAATGGTAACAGAAGCCATAATAGTAATTGAAAAAACGAATACTTGTCGTAACATAATTAAACCTCATAATATGAGAAAATCAATTTAATCCAGAAATAGCTTTTCTTCTAACACGCAAAATATGAAGGCTGACATGCCAATGTTAAAAAATTAATACACTAACGTGAATTATTTAATTTAAAACATTAGTCATAAAATAGATAAATATTTATCCAGCGTAAGAAATAATTCCTGAAACTTAATGGGCTTAGTAATGTATTCATCAAAGCCTACACGAAGTCCTTCTTGAATATCGGAAGCCATAGCATAAGCAGTAACTGCGAAGATCGGAGTTTTCTTGGTCGTATCAATCGTTTTAAATTCATTTAATGCTGTAAGACCATCAATACTAGGAAGATTTAAATCCAAAAGAATAATATCAGGTTCTTCTTCCTCTGCTAAAGTAAGACCTTGTTCAGCATTTAAGCAAGTCAACACTTCGTAACCACCTCGATATTTTAATACATCACATATAAGCTGAGCATTTGTTGGATTATCTTCAATATACAATACTTTGTGTATCTTTCTAGGTTGTCTCTTTATATCTAGCAAACCAGCTGTATCAATCTCCTTAGGAAGGACTTTCAATTGAGTCTTGGGAAGTTCTATCCAGAATGTCGATCCTTTTCCGTCTACACTCTCAACCCCTATATCTCCATTCATAGATTCAACTAGTTGTTTAGTAATAGTTAAACCAATACCAGTGCCTTCTATATTTCCGTGTTTAAAAGATAATCGTTCAAATGGTTCAAATAATTTATCCATATTAGAAACAGATATACCATAGCCATTATCGGTAATAATAATACGTAAGGTTTCCTTTTCTAGCGACTCAGCTCTAATCGTGACTGAACCACCTTCGTGATTATATTTTACTGCATTACTAATGAGGTTGATAATAATTTGTTTAAATCGTAAAGGATCAACCAAAACTGTAAGCGCTTGTTCGCCAAGTTGATTGATTAAGTTAATAGATCTCTTGTTGGCAAGAGCAACCTCCAAATCAAAAACTATTTCATTAATAATGCTATTAATATGAGTAGGTTGTATATTAATATCCAAATGTCCAGCATCTATAGATGATAAATCTAAAATCTCGTTTATTAATCTAAGTAAATGCTTACCACCTTTAATCACATGCCGAATATAATCTTCTTTTTCATCTGGTGTAATATCATCACCATAGTCTTGAAGCATTTCTGAAAATCCAATGATGGCATTAAGTGGTGTACGCAATTCATGACTCATATTCGATAAAAATTGAGATTTGGATTTATTAGCCTGCTCAGCTTCTTCGCAAGCAGCTCGTAGCGCAGTAGTACGCTCATCTACTAACTTTTCTAAATCATTTTTATAAAGTTCTAGTTCTTGAAGTACAAAATTCTGTTCTGTAATATCTTGGATTGTTCCTGTAAGTGAAGTGATCTTTTCTTTATCAGAGATGTGCACGGTAAATTGATTATTAACAACGCGCTCTGATCCATCAGAGTGTATGATCCGATGCTCAAAATGACTTGACTCACTATTAAAATCTGTATAATTAAGATGTTCCTTTACTCTTGCAGAATCATCTGGGTGTACTCGTTGCAAGACAGCATCAAGAGTTGGAGTAAAAGTCTCTCGAGTAACACCAAAAATTCTATAAATTTCATCCGTCCAAACGAGAGTACCTTCATTTAAATTTAGTTGCCAATCACCTAATGATGCCAATCTCTGTGCTTCGAGCAATCTATTTTCGCTGACTTCGTGCGCCGCCACTGATTTCTCCAATGAATTTATAGACAGCTTTACTTTTTTGACGAGTGGATTAAAAATTAAAATAGCTTCAACTATAAGAACAAGAAGAGTGATTAACCAGATAATCAATTCAATCCTCTCTATTTCATAAATAGACGCATTCCCAATTTTTTCATATTCACTTACCGCGCTGTCCAAAATAGGCTCAAGTATATGAGGCCCATATGAAGTAAGGTAAATATAATCTATCGAATTAGCATTTAGTTTATTAATATCACTTTTATATATTTTCTGTGCATGTTTCAAAAACCGCGTTAGCGAAATATTTATACCGACCTGATGATCATCATATATGTTTTTTAGATTTTCATTTGTGACGAAAGGAATACTCTTTTCTTCAGAACCGTTCTGAAGAATATAATGACTTTCTTTTATCTTATTGATGCCACGACCTACTTGGGATTTGGCCATTTCAAATTCACTGAGGTCATCTGTTATTGTCATGAGACTTGAGAAATAAGATATACGGTTAACAAGTCCACTTTGGTGTCCAGCAATATTGATCAATTGAGAAAAGTTACGTTGCTGAGAGACGATGTTTTGCATAGTCATATATGAAACTGAAATAAGAATCGCAAGCAAACCCAGACCAAAAATATAACGATTACGTAAACTATTAACAACAGAATATGATTTCATATGAACCCAAATTAGAGATATGAATAATATGGAGTGTATTTCAGTGAAAAGACATATAGATTATAGGCTAGCTATATGACATATTTGTTACACGACTAGACGTATAAATTGAAAAACAAATAATAATTTAGATAATGTAAATATTTATGCTAATGAAAGTTGAGAACCAAGTTTATTTAAGGTTTCGACAACTATCACTCGTTTCTCGTACCGTAGAAGATTGATATTTACATTATATAATTCCAGCAAAATCACAGGAACCAATTAATATTCGTTATTTCCATAGCTTAATGCGATATTAATGATTTTCTGGATAAAAATTAGACAAGACTATATATAAATTCACTCAGAATAATACTTTAAACGTCTGCTTTGAAAATCATTAGATGATATAACGTTAGAATTTGAATGGCAGCAATGGGTTGCGGTTTCAACTGGTCAACGCAACACATGCATTAAAACGTTGTGCTGGTGTTTCATAGTGTAACGTTTTTCCTAGGCGTTCGTTTAATCTTCTTGCAATAGCATTCAGCTTTGATTGTGAGTGCATGGATAAGTCTGTTCCTTTTGGAAGGTATTGTCTTAGCAAACCATTTGTATTTTCATTGGAGCCGCGTTGCCAAGGGTTCTGCGGATAACAAAAATAAACGTTGATATCCGTCGCTAAGGTAAATCGTTTATGCGCTGCCAATTCTTTACCTCTATCCCACGTTAATTATTTATAAAGTTCTTGTGCTAATTTATGCGCATTCTTGATTAATACATTAACAACCGTTTCAGTTTTTCGATTATCAAGTCACCTTCCCAATGACCGGGCACAGCACGATCTTCAACCGATGCAGGACGTTCGCTGATCGATACAGCATCGGTGATGCGCCCATGTTCGGCCGTCTTTTGTGTATGGTGACGTGAACGACGCATGACGCGTGTTCGTCTTAAATGTTGTAATAACTCTTTTTTTAAAGCCCCGCGAGCTTGAATATAAAGACTGCGATAAATAGTTTCGTGTGACATTGATAGTTCTCATTATCAGGATAAGTTTGTTTTAACCACCCAGCAATCTGTTCTGGTGACCACTCTAACTTTAGTTTACGTGCAACAATATATGCAAGCGATCGATGCTCAACGAGTTTACAAACTTTGGGGCGATGCGCACGATCCCAAGTGGCTTTATCTGCTTGGCTAGCGCGGTATTGATTTAATCCACCATTACGATTATCTCACGACTGATCGTAGAAGGAGCACGATCCAGATACGTTGCGATGATTCGGATTGATTGACCTTGAGCTATGCCTCGTGAAATCTCTTCTCGTTCGGATAACGACAAGCAACGTGATGATCGACTGCGTGGAGCGGGTCGAATACCACCAGACTCAGCGATGATACGACCAATGGATGAATGATATCGACCAAAGAGTCTTGCAATAGAATCCAGTGTTTCACCTTTCTGCCAGCGATCCCACATGAGGGCTTTATCATCATCAGTATAATGTTTTCGTTGTCGGTACTTCATTTTCAACATCCTCCTCTCTATCGTTAGAGTTTAGGTGTTGCATTGACCGATTGAAACCGCACTTAAAAGATGACGCTTTGGGTTGTAAGCAGTCTGTCAGATGTAGGCGCTCTTTTCGCTATAAGTAATGTCAGAACAATTAATCTTTCCGTAAAATAAAACAGACCTAGCATCTCTGCTAAGTCTTTTATTTGTATGGTGGGCCGTCCGCGACTCGAACGCGGGGCCAATGGATTAAAAGTTAGATCGTACTCCCTTATAAATCAA
>JASFYW010000103.1:0-27359 GCA_045046865.1 Woeseiaceae bacterium
CTCATACTGACCAGACCATGCAATAGAATAACCGGGAGGTAGCTCTACTTCTTCTGCCACGACACGTTGCGCCTCTTCAACATAAGAACCTAAATCACGTCCGGCAATGTCGACAAAAGTCCAACCATTAGGACGTGAGTTCTCACTTTTAATCACTGCCGGCCCCATTTCAGTTTTAATATTGGCTACTTCACTTAATGGAATCCGTGCACCTGTTTTAGTGATGATAGGCAGGTTACGCAAATCTTCAATCGAATCGCGTAAGTCTCGTGGGTAACGCACGTTAATAGGATAACGCTCCAAACCCTCAACACTTTCTGCGACCACCATGCCGCCTAATGCTGTTTTAACAACGTCATGCACATCAGCAATATTTAAACCAAAACGAGAAGCGGCAACACGATCAACATCAATCGTGATATAACGTCCACCGGCAACACGTTCTGAAAAGGCTGAAACGGTTCCGGGTACCTTCATCACCACTTCTTCTAGCCGCTTACCAATATCTTGCAGAACTTTTAAATCCGGTCCCGCAACTTTAATACCGACAGGTGTTTTAATCCCCGTTGCTAACATATCGATACGTGTTTTGATTGGCATTACCCAGGCATTTGTTAAACCGGGAAATTTAATTAGCTCGTTTAATTCTTGCTTAATTTTTTCTATCGTCATGCCTTCACGCCATTCACTTTTTGGTTTGAACTGAATGGTTGTTTCCATCATGGTCAATGGTGCGGGATCGGTTGCGGTATCCGCACGACCAATTTTACCGAACACACTTTTTACTTCTGGAATCGTTTTAATGAGTTTATCTGTTTGTTGTACCAGCTCTTGTGCTTTACCCACAGAAATACCGGGGAAAGTGGTTGGCATATACATCAAATCACCTTCATCTAAGTCCGGCATAAACTCTGAACCAATTTGTGACAAAGGCCAAATACCAACCAATACAAATAATAACGAAATTGTTAATACTTTTTTCGGTTTCTCTAACACATAATGAATCATGGGTTTATAAACTTTCATTAAGAAACGATTTACCGGATTTTCATGTTCAGGCTTAATTTTTCCTCGAATAAAATAACCCATTAACACGGGGACTAAGGTGATCGCTAAACCAGCCGATGCAGCCATAGCAAATGTTTTGGTGAAAGCCAATGGTGCAAACAATTTTCCTTCTTGTGCTTCCAAGGTAAACACCGGTAAAAAACTCAATGTGATAATTAACAACGAGAAGAATAACGGTGGCCCGACTTCCATCGTGGCATCACGTATAATTTGCCAACGATTTTCATCGGTCAAAGGTGTTCGCTCTATATGTTTATGCACGTTTTCTATCATGACGATAGCACCATCAACCATTGCACCAATCGCAATCGCAATACCACCTAATGACATTATGTTTGCATTCATACCTTGTTGATACATGATCATAAAGGCAACCAGAATACCAATTGGTAAACTGACGATAGCAACCAAAGCTGATCGCATATGAAACAAGAACACCATACAAACGATTGCAACAACAATAAACTCTTCAAGGAGTTTCATTTTTAAATTATCAACCGCACTATTAATTAAAGTAGAACGATCATAGGTAGTAACAATTTCAACACCTTCTGGTAAACCCGGTTTTAATTCTTCGAGCTTTTTCTTAACCAGATCAATCGTTTTTAACGCATTTTCACCGAAGCGCATAACGATAATTCCACCAACCACTTCACCTTCACCATCAAGCTCGGCAATACCTCGACGCATTTGGGGGCCTAAACGAATATCTGCAACATCTTTTAGTAAAATTGGTGTGCCCTGTTTATTCACACCTAATGGGATTCGCCGCAAATCATCTATCTTTGTTATATACCCCGTCGCCCGGATCATATATTCAGCTTCACCCATTTCGATAACAGAACCACCCACTTCCTGGTTAGCGCGTTTGATTGCCATGCGTATTTTTTGCAATGGAATGCTGTAGGCGCGTAAACGATCGGGATCAACCACCACTTGATATTGTTTAACCATGCCACCGAGTGTTGCCACTTCGGATACACCGGGAACCGTTTGCAATTCATATTTTAAAAACCAATCTTGCAAACTGCGTAGCTGAGATAAATCTGTTTTACCGGTAGGATCTTTTAAGGCATATTCATAAACCCAACCTACACCCGTGGCATCGGGGCCAAGTGCAGATTTCGCTTCAGGCGGTAAACGGCTTGCGACTTGACTTAAATATTCAAGTACGCGTGAACGCGCCCAATAAATATCCGTTCCATCTTCAAAAATAATGTATACATAAGAATCATTAAAGAAGGAATAACCACGTACTGTTACCGCACCCGGTACCGACAGCATCGCAGTCGTTAATGGATAAGTTATCTGATCTTCAACTACACGAGGTGATTGCCCAGGATAAGTTGTTTTAATAATAACCTGTACATCAGAAAGATCAGGTATCGCATCAAGCGGTGTATTTTTTAAAGAAAAAAGTCCACCTACCAATAAAACGCCAGTCAACAATAAAACCATGAAGCGGTTCGATAGTGACCAATCAATAATTTTTTCAATCATTTTAAGTCACTCCTATTTATTAGTTTTCTGAATTGATTTAACAATGTAACCGCTATCTACTTTTTCAAGTTCAAATTCAACTTTATCGCCTTTACTTAAGCCTTCTAGGGATACACTTTCTTTAACCGTGAAATCCATTTCCATTGCTGGCCAGTCTAAGGCTGGAATGGGATCATGTACCATATTCACCATGTTATGTGCAGGCATCACACTATTAAGAACAGCCGTGCCGGTGATCTTTTTATCCATGTCCATGCCAGCCATGTCATCTTTTTTATCATCAACTGATGACATGCGTGCAATACTGGCTTTTAAACTCGCTTCAGAATCAATTAAGAATTGACCCGAAGTAACAACTTTGTCGCCTTCATTTAAGCCTTGGATTATTTCGATAAACTCGCCGGATTCAATTCCTGCTTTCACTTCACGCGCCTGAAAGCGACCTTCACCAATTGAAATAATAACGCGTTGATCGTTTCCAGTACGAATTAGTGCTTCGCGAGGAATAATAAGCACTTCACGTTTTGCGCCACCATAAATAGCAACCTTGGCAAACATATTTGGTTTTAACGATTCGTCTTTATTATCAAAACGTAAACGAACTTTTAATGTTCTTGTTTTCGGATCAAGGCTTGGATAAATGTATTCTACTTTTCCTTGCCATTCTCGACCGGGAAGATAAGAGAGGGTGACTTCAGCCGACTGCCCTACTCTTACCCAATTTGTCTGACTTTCAAAAACTTCGGCTAATAACCAGACACTAGACAAATCAGCAAGACTCATAACCAATTTCGATGGTGTAACAAACATGCCTTCACGAATGCTTAGCTTGGCAATAATGCCATCTTGCTTTGCATAAATTTTTACGTATTGGCTCACTCTTCGAGATTTATTTAACTTATTTATCTGTGATGCAGAAATGCCTAAAGCAATTAAACGTTCACGTGATGCAGCAGTTAAACCTCTGTTATTACTACGTACTGCTTGTAAGTATTCTTCTTGTGCATTAACTAGCTCAGGTGCATACACTTCAAATAATAACTGACCTTTTTTTACTCGCTCACCTTCTGACTTTACATAAAGTTTTTCTATCCAACCTTTGGTACGTAAATGAAGATGTGATATTTTATTTTCATCAAAACCGACATAACCTACGGTATCAATGCGTCGCCATAACTTATCCTTCTTAACAACTGCAGTGCGCACCCCCATATTATTTTCAACTGCAGGAGAGATTTTTACAGTACTACCATCACCCCCATCATCATAAACAGGGACTAAGTCCATACCCATTGGCGATTTTCCCGCCTCATCTCGACGGTAAGTTGCATCCATTGGCGCAACCCAATATAAAATTTTCTTTTCTTTTTCTTCGGCGTTACTTTCGTTCCCACTGTATGTTGTTAATAAAACAGCAACGAGTGAAGCAGCAACAATATTTAATTTGTTCATCTTAATTCTCCTTAGCTCAAGGCATTAAACCTCAGCTATTTTCTCCAACTAGATAAAGTAATAAGGCTTGAGTTTTTTTATATTCAACAGTTAATCGTAGTGCACGCAACTGTGTTTCTAACTCGGTAATTTGTGCACGCATTAATGCGGTAAAATCACTACGACCACTTTGGTACGCATATAATGCAGATTTAATATTCTCATCTGATTTAGGTAATAATAAATCATCATATTGTTTTATACGTTGTAACAGGCGTTTCTCTTTTGCTAACGCGGCTTGCCACATTTTATTCAACGTACGTTTTTGTTCTTCGCGAGAATTTAATGCGCCATTAAGTCGAGATTTACTTGCCGCCACCTTTTTGTCCTGACGATCAGCAGTAAACAATGGCAAATCAAACATCACCATTGCTGAGGCAAAATCAGCACGCTCTGAACCATTTGGATTTTTTCCATCACGTTTGCCATAAGTTATATCAAGCAACCATGAAGGTTTATAACTTTGTTTTGCTAGGCCTACGTTTTTTTCACTAACTGCGATCATCGCTTGTTGTATACGTATTGTTGGATGCGTTTCCAACCATGCGGTGGATTTTTTTTGAACAGAAAACACCGGAAGCTCTGAACTGATTTCGATAGTGGAAAAATCGCTACCTAAATACTTATTCAGCTTTGCTTGCGTTGTTTCGATACGTGTTTGGATTTTCATTTCACGATCATCCAACATACCTAATTCAAGCTCAGAACGAATAACATCCTGCTGTTTTTGCCGACCGGCTGCGTATTGCTGCTTGGTAACTGAAACAAGTTCTGTAAATAATTTTCGATTTTCTTTTATAACTGAATCAGCTTGTAACCAGTAGTAAAGCTCTAACCATGTTTCACGCACTTCACGTGCTACTTTACGGCGCTGATTTTCAGTTTTCGCATCTTCTGCAACTGACATATTAAGCGCACGTTGAGATTTTATTTCTAGGCTATTACCACGTGGAAACATTTGCTGAATCCCCAGCTGAATCTGAGTCATCGGCTCTTGATCCAAAGCATAAGTATCCGTAGGTAAATTCATGAAACCTATTTTAATTTTGGGATCAGGCAGCGTATCTTCTGCTACGGATTGATCTTTATATGCATCACGACGAGATTGGTAAACATGTGTTAACGCATCACGCTCTAATGCAACTTGCACTGCAAGTTCAATGCTTACGGTTTGTTCCGCCTGCACTGCAAAACTACTAACTAATGCAACTATTGTAGTTATTTGAAAAAGCTTGGCTAAAAATGCCATTGGATTGTCCTCACTATTAATTTATTGACCATGATAGTTAATTAATTTAGATAATTAATTAAACCCGGCAAAAAATCCTATATAAAATATAGGATAGATATTAAATTAAAGTTCGAGGAGGTCTTTGAGGATTTTTTTGAGAAATGCCGTTTAAAGATAAATAGCTAACATAAATTTTATGAGATTTTAAAACTAATGGCTTATTAACATTATCCGTTGATAAAAACATTGCTGTAATAGCTTGTGGGCAATTATCACAACTTTGACAGGTGTGCGATTCATCATCACAACATGATTTGTCCATGCTATTGGAATTTATTTCAGAATTAGCATCATGTTGCTGCGTCATCTCGTCTAACATGCATTGATTTTCTGTCTGAGACATTTGATGACTCATGCTGATCACTTCAACATCGGCATTAATTAACTGCACTGGCAATGCGGTGATTGCTAAGATGGTTAAATATGTCAATGTTTTTCTGATCATAAGTATTAGCGTAATCTAATTTAATAAACCATGCAAGCTCTCAGGATATATCCAGCAAAAAGGTTTGCAACTTGCACTATGAAAAACTTCCACCAAAAAAGTTCAATGAATATAACCAACAGACTAATAAAGTCGCTTTAATTACATGTGTGGAATTAAATCACGACCTTCACTGAGTACATAATCTTTAAATGCCTGCGTAATCGGTGATAGGCGTTTGTCTTTTCGGTGCACTAAATACCAATGACGCATAATCGGAAAGTCTTCCACATCTAAAATAACCAAACGATTTGTTTCTAGTTCCAACTCAATAGTATGAATGGAAACGACGCCTAAGCCCATGCCTGCTTGAACCGACTGTTTAATCGCTTCGTTTTCATTCATTTCCATACTCGAGGTAATACGTAAATTATGTTCTTCAAAAAAACGTTGCATTGCAGTTCGTGTACCCGAGCCTTTTTCGCGCACCACGAAAGTCTCGTCTTGTAACATAGTTAAAGGTATAGGTTGCTGCCCGACTAAAGCGTGATCAGGCGCTGCCACCACCACCAACGGATTGTCAGCAAAGGGCTCTGTCACCAAATCGGCATCTTCCGGAGGCCGTCCCATAATTGCAATGTCTTTTTCGTTATCCGCTAATTGACGAAGTAAGCGCTCACGATTAGTTACATTTAGGCTCACCGTGGAGCCTTCATAGAGTTTATTAAATTTTGATAACATTCGCGTGGCAAAGGCATTTGCCGTGGTGGCCACGGTAATTTCCAAACGGCCTGACTTTAGGCCTTTTAACTGCTCAAAGACCTCGGCAGCCTCTTCCATTTGCTGCGAAATGGTACGGCAATAGTGGTACATTTCCCGCCCAGCCTCGGTTAAATAGGTTTTGCGCCCCACCTGTTCAAGCAGAGCTAGCCCAACCTTCTCCTCTAACTGTTTGATTTGCATAGAAACTGCGGGTTGGCTGAGGTGTAGCTCTTTAGAGGCTTTGGTATAGCTCAAAAGGCGCGCAACAACTTCAAAAACTTCTAACTGGCGTAGGGTTATATTCATAAGGTTTTACTTATAGTAATCATCAATAACTTTGAATATCAATTATGAATGATCCTGAGTATAGTCGCAAAACTTTCTGGCAGTAAGAACGCTATTTGTCATATTTTATCGCTAAAGTTGAGATAAATATTTCGAATATATGGCCAGACCGAATTTACAATAATGAGGAATCAAAAATGGATCAATCAGCACGGTATGCAGACTTAAGTCTGGATGAAGATACGCTTTTAGCAGAAGGTAACCATATTTTAGTGGCTTACACTATGACACCTATGCCAGGTTTTGGTGGTTATTTAGAAACTGCAGCTCACTTTGCAGCTGAATCATCAACAGGTACTAACGTTGAAGTTTCTACTACAGATGACTTCACTAAAGATTTAGATGCAATGGTATACGAAATTGATGAAGCTAAAGGCATCATGAAAATCGCTTATCCTTGTGATTTATTTGACCGTAACGTAATTGATGGCCGTGCAATGGTTGTTTCTTTCCTTACTCTTGCTATTGGTAACAACCAAGGCATGGGTGATGTTCAATGTGCACAAATGGTAGATTTCCATGTACCTAAGCAAATGCTTGATATTTTTGATGGCCCTTCTATGGACATCACTGATCTTTGGAACTTGTTAGGTCGTCCACGTGAAAACGGTGGTTACATCGCAGGTACTATCATCAAGCCTAAATTAGGTTTACGTCCTAAGCCTTTCGCTGAAGCTGCATACCAGTTCTGGTTAGGTGGAGATTTCATCAAAAATGATGAGCCTCAAGGTAACCAAAAATACGCTCGCATGAAAGACGTTACACCTTTAGTTGCTGACGCAATGAAACGTGCACAAGATGAAACTGGCGAAGCAAAAATCTTCTCTGCTAACATCACAGCTGATGATCATCACGAAATGTGTGCTCGTGCTGACTACATCTTAGAAACATTTGGCGAAAATGCTAATCACGTTGCTTTCTTGGTTGATGGTTATGTTGGTGGTTGTGGCATGGTTACAACTGCACGTCGTAACTATCCTGGTCAATACTTACATTATCACCGTGCTGGTCATGGTGCGATTACTTCACCTTCATCTGTACGTGGTTACACAGCGTTTGTATTAGCTAAGCTTTCACGTCTTATGGGTTCTTCTGGTATCCACGTGGGTACTATGGGCTACGGTAAAATGGAAGGTGGCGCAGACGATCGTAACATCGCATATATGATCGAACGTGATAGCGCAGATGGTCCACACTACCATCAAGAATGGTTCGGTATGAAGCCAACTACTCCAATTATCTCTGGTGGTATGAATGCATTACGTCTTCCTGGTTTCTTCGAAAACTTAGGTCACGGTAATGTAATCAACACTTCTGGTGGTGGTTCTTACGGTCATATCGATTCTCCAGCAGCGGGTGCTAAATCTTTACGTCAAGCATTTGAATGTTGGACAGCTGGTGCAGACCCAATCGAATTTGCAAAAGAGCATAACGAATTTGCTCGTGCATTCGAATCTTTCCCAAGTGATGCAGATGGCTTGTATCCTGGTTGGAGAGAAAAATTAGGCGTTCATAAGTAAGTCGAACGTTTAGTTAGAAAACAGCCTCTGCTCATGTAAAAATGACGGAGGCTTTTTTTTCTAAGTTTTATAAACCTTATACTTTTACTAAAGCATTATTGAATAACCTTAATGGTTATTCTCAAGTTATTTAAATCTATATATTCACAAAGCTTAAATAATTTTAGAATAATTATCACAACACAGGATAAGACTGATGAGCAATCAAGATCAAAGCATTGACATAGAACAGTATAAAGTAACAACCGAGCCTTACTATGAAGCAATGGGTAATGAAGTTGCGTTATACGAAGCCGCTTATGCCGCACGTATGCCCGTCATGGTTAAAGGCCCAACTGGTTGTGGTAAATCTCGTTTTATAGAGTACATGGCTTACAAACTTGGCAGACCATTAATTACTGTTGCTTGTAATGAAGATATGACAGCATCTGATTTAGTCGGTCGTTACTTGCTTGATGCTAATGGTACGCGTTGGTTAGATGGCCCCTTAACAACAGCTGCGCGAATTGGCGCAATTTGTTACTTAGATGAAATTGTTGAAGCACGACAAGATACCACGGTTGTTATTCATCCCTTAACCGATCATCGTCGTACTTTACCTTTAGATAAAAAAGGTGAGTTGATTGAAGCGCACCCTGATTTCCAATTAGTTATTTCTTATAACCCTGGTTACCAGAGCATGATGAAAGATTTGAAACAATCAACTAAGCAACGTTTTACTGGTTTAGATTTTGATTACCCTGATTCAAAAGTTGAGACTGCGATTGTCGTTAAAGAAGCCGGTATTGATGAAGCCATTGCAACTAAGTTAGTTAAAATTGCACACTCCGCGCGTCACTTAAAAGGCCATGGCCTTGATGAAGGTATTTCAACGCGTTTACTAGTTTATGCAGCAACATTAATGAACAACGGTATCGAAGCTAAAGAAGCATGTAAAATGGCATTAGTTACACCTATCACTGATGACAAAGATATACGCGATACTTTAGTTCATTCTATTGATAGTATCTTTGCTTAAAAAACTCACTGTTATTGCGAAGGAACAATGTGACTGTGGCAATCTCATGACGAAAACTCCGTAGCTGGAGATTGCCGCGCTATCGCTCGCAATGACATGTTTTTCTTTAATTGAAATTTACCGTGGCAAAATAAATTATGACGACTGAAGTTAAAACAGAATTTCCAGAATATCGTAAAAAACTAAAATGTAGTTTTGAGCAAATTGAAGATTGCTTTGATGACTACATGAAAGATGTCTTACGCAATTTAACTAATCAAGGTGTTGAAGATTATTTAAAAGGCGCGTCCATGGTTTGTATGATTGGTCGTGGCTATGAACCTGTTTTAGTTTACCTCGAAGAAATGCCTAACATGGCACGCGACCTTGGTGAAGAAATGCTTAAGATGGTTTCGCAAGCGGTTTGGGATATGTCACGTACACCAAACGGTGTTTCAATTCCTCCGTTTATGCAGTGCTTGCCAGAAGCGGCACGTCGTCTTGGTAGCAAAGAACAAATGCAGCATTTTTTCGAAATAATTTTTGAGATGATGCATACGACAACGGGATCTATTCATGGACACCACACAACGTTTCCCAGCCCCGGTTTACCCGATTTATTACAACGCATTCCCTTCCTGCTTAGCCAGTTATCGCTTGAAGGTTTAAAAAACTGGATAGAATATGGGATACGTAATTACAACGATCACCCTGAACGTCAAAAAGATTATTTCACTTTACAGTCTGCTGATAGTAAAGCTATGTTGCAACGTGAACGTCATGGTACGTTATACATGGATAATGAACGTCAACTTGATATGTATTTGAGCAGCATGTGGGAAGCAGATGAATATTTAGTGCCTTACTCTTTAGGCTTCGATGAACTACGTAAACCGCAACCTTATTACGATCAATTAGGCATGCGCATCCCTGATGTATTTGATGAAAAAAATGGTGTTTCAGGTATTAACCGTTATCGCATTGTTCTTGCACATATGGCCGGCCATAAACGTTGGTCGGAAAGACAAATTGCAGATAACCTTTCGCCTTTTCAACGCATCGCTGTTGAAGTCTTGGAAGACTCGCGTATTGAAGCATTAACGCTACGCGAATATCCGGGGCTTAAAAAATACTTACTTGCCTTGCATCCCATTCCTATCGAAGGTGCTTGCGACAATGAAAAAGAATCTTGTATACGTCATCGTTTAGCGATGTTGTCTCGCGCCATACTTGATGAAAATCATGGCTATAAAAATCCAAAAATTCTCGACTGTGTAGAAAAATTTCATGCTGCTTTAAAAGACGGAGAATCCAGCAGTAAAGAAATGCTACAAATAGCAATTACCTTCACCGCGCGCACGCGTTTACAAAGTGATCAATTGCCTAAGGTTCATTTTGAAAATACTGAAGTGGACTACCGTGATGACAATCGTCACATGTGGGTTTTCATTGAAGAAGATGATGAGCCTGAAGATATGCAGCCTAAGGCCGTACAAGAAGAAGATCCAGAGATTGATGGTCTACCTCCACGTCATTATCAAGAGTGGGATTACAATACCTCAAGTTATAAACCTGACTGGGTGACCCTGTATGAATCATTACACACACCAGGTAATGCATCTGACATTGATAAAATTTTAGACAAACATTCTGCACTAGCAAATTATTTAAAACGACTATTAGATTTATTGAAACCTCAGCATTATGTGCGCCAACGTTATCAGGAAGAAGGTAGCGAGCTAGACTTAGATGTTGCTATTCGTTCATTAATCGATCTTAAAAGCGGTTCACAACCTGATCCACGCATTAATATGAGCCATAAACATGATGGTCGTGATTTTGCAGTATTACTGTTAATCGATTTATCAGCATCAACCAATGAAATACCTGATGGCTGCACGCAAAGCATTCTCGAATTAAGCCGTGAAGCATCCACGCTACTCGGTTGGTCTATCGAACAATTGGGTGATAAATTTGCCATTGCCGGTTTCCATTCAGATACTCGACATAACGTACGTTACCATCACATTAAAGGTTTTACGGAACACTGGGATGATGGTGTAAAAGCACGCTTAGCCGCTATTGAACCAGGCTATTCAACACGCATGGGGGCAGCAGTTCGTCATGCATCGCATTATTTAGAAGGCCAAACAGCTGATAAAAAACTATTGTTGATCCTTACCGATGGTGAGCCCGCTGACATTGATGTTAACGATGATAGATTGCTAATTGAAGATACACATAAAGCGGTGGAAGAATTATCAAGTAAAGGTATCTATACTCACTGTATCAGCCTTGATAAAAAGGCAGATGATTATATCGCCGATATATTTGGCAGCAATGGCTACACCGTTATTGATAATGTTGATAAGTTGCCTGAAAAACTACCTAAATTGTTTATGTCATTAACGGCTTAACCACATATAAGACCAAGCTCATGAAAAATACTGTTACAGCATCTATTCACTTTTCGTTTAAAGGCGAAAACCATAGCCCTTCAATCACCATTGAATTAGATCGATACCTTATCGGCGGCGGAACATTGCCTGACCTTTGCATGTTAATTGCCAAAGAAAATAATCATGATTTGTATTCTTATGAATATGAAATGATGCAAGCAGAAGAGATAATATACAGTGATGCGAAAGGGCTAGTAACTGAATTCATCAATGATGGGAAACTTGATATACAAGCTTTCGAAGCAGCATGGAATGAAAATAAAGCACTCGAAAAGCTTTTAATCATTGCCGAAGAACACTTGAATATTAAAGATTTTGATCAACATATCGAATTAAAAAAGGCATTGCTTGAGGCATATCAACTAGGAGTAAAAGACACCACTCCAGCTGCCACAGCAGAAGCACCACTTAGTGAATTCTTTTAGAAAAATAATCCAGTAATCCTCCCCCCACCCGACATTTTCGATCAAATTAATACATGGTATTAACTAAATAAACTGGTAAAATTACCGATTCCCTCGATGCCAGAACGTGTGGAACACGCGTAGGGTAATACTGACGAAACGCGCAGCGGTTCATTAAGTGAAAAACAGAATTTAGAAGGCTAAAAATGAGTAAAAAACCAATCGTCGGCGTAGTAATGGGCAGTAACAGTGACTGGAAGGTAATGAGCCAAACCTGTGAAATACTTAAAGATTTTGGTGTACCTTTTGAGTCCAAAGTGGTCTCTGCTCACCGTACTCCAGATTTATTATTCGAATACGCTGAAACAGCTGCTGAACGTGGCATTCAAGTGATTATTGCTGGAGCCGGTGGCGCAGCGCATTTACCGGGTATGTTGGCCTCTAAAACCATTGTGCCGATATTGGGCGTTCCTGTGACATCTCGCGCTTTAAAAGGCTTAGATTCCCTACTTTCTATCGCGCAAATGCCGAAAGGGATTCCTGTTGCCACCTTCGCGATTGGCGAACCGGGCGCGGCTAATGCTGGGCTGTTTGCGGTCTCAATGCTGGCGAATAACGACGAGAAATATGCCAAAAAACTCAATACTTTCCGTAAAAAACAGCGCACTAAAGTCCGAGCGATGAAGCTACCCAAAGTATGAAAAATGATGCTTTAAAAATTCTTCCCGGCAGCACTTTAGGCATGCTTGGTGGCGGGCAATTAGGCCGTATGTTCACTATTGCTGCCCGCACGATGGGCTATGAAGTGGTCGTTCTCGACCCAGATAAAGACAGCCCCGCGGGTAAGTTAGCGACAACTCACATTTGTGCCGATTACGCTGACCAAGATGCTCTCGCGCAAATAACTAAAACCTGTGATGTGGTCACTACTGAATTTGAAAATATTCCCGCCTCTACATTGGCCGCTTTGGCAAAAAATGTCCTTGTTCGTCCTAGTGCAAAATCCGTTACGATTGCTCAAGATCGTATTCAGGAAAAAAACTTCCTAAAAGAAAATGGATTTAACACTGCGCCCTTTGCTGTAATTCGTTCTTTTGAAGATTTACAAAAAAATATTAAAGACATTGGTACGCCATCTATTTTAAAAGTCTCTTGTTTTGGCTATGACGGCAAAGGCCAGTTTGGAATTAACACAGAATCTGATATTGAAAAAGCATGGCAAACGCTGCAAGGTGAAGCCTGTGTTTTAGAACAACGTATGCCTTTGGATATTGAAGTTTCTGTTGTCTTGGCGCGCGGCATTAATAATGAAGTGTCCACCTACCCACTTTCTGAAAATATTCATGAGTCTGGGATTTTAGATGTCAGCATTGTCCCTGCTCGAATCGATCAAGCATTAGAAGTAAAAGTCACAGACATGGCAAAACAAATTGCTATCAAGTTAGATTATATTGGCCTTATGGCTGTTGAATTCTTTATTTCTAACGGTGAGTTGTTAGTGAATGAGATTGCACCACGCCCACATAATAGTGGCCACTTTACTTTAGATGCCTGCGTGACCAATCAGTTTGAACAACAAGTGCGAGCCGTTTGTGGTTTACCTTTAGGTGACACGACATTGTTATCACCTGTGGTGATGATCAATATGTTGGGAGATATTTGGCACGACGGTAAAGCACCCAAGTGGCAAAAGCTACTCGAGCATCCAAATGTTAAACTTCACCTCTACGGAAAACACGAAGCGCGCCCCGGCCGTAAGATGGGGCACTTTAATGTCTTGTCTGAAAATATTGATGATGCCTTAAGGTTAGCCAATGACCTTAAGGACCAATTAAGTAAAGATAATTAACTGTCATTGCGAGCCATGTTTTTTATGGCGTGGCAATCTCCAGAAAAAGGCGAACCACCATTAGATTGCCGCAGTCACTTTGTTCCTTCGCAATGACAAGACTATAGAGTTCATATTTATTGCATGCAAACTCCAGAAACCACAATCGATCTTATTCGTCACGGAGAACCTGAAGGCGGACGCACTTTTCGCGGTCATTCAATCGATGACCCTTTGAGTGAAAAAGGCTGGCGAAAAATGTGGGATGCCATTGGTGAAAACTTACCTTGGGATCAAATCATCACATCACCTTTAGAACGCTGCCAAGCTTTTGCTGAAGCACTGATGGATGGTTACAAAATCCCTTATGAAATAGAAGATGATTTTAAAGAAGTAGGCTTTGGTTGTTGGGAAGGAAAAACACCAGACGAGATTAAAGAAACGAATTTAAAAGAGTATCAAGATTTTTATCTCGATCCTGTTAACGCACGACCTAAGGACGCTGAAGACCTTAATCAATTCATTAACCGTGTTACAACAGCTTATACCAACGCCATTGAAAAACACCAAGGTAAACATATATTAATTGTTGCACATGCTGGTGTTAACCGCGCGATTATAGCCCATGCCTTACATTGCGCCCCCATTGGTCTTTATCGTATTAAAGTGAATAACGCCGGTATTTCGAGACTTAAGCACGACTCTTTAGGCAGCCATTTGATTTACCATAATGTTCAACTAACGGATATAATATAGCGATGCTTACAGATAAAGAACTTAAAAAAATACGCGAAGACATTGTCTTTAGTGAAACGTTAAAAGATATTCCTTTTGTTTTTCATTCTACATGGGGTGTTTTTTCTCCTCGTAGTATTGATGACGGTACAAAAATGTTACTTAAGTACCTTGAAATTAAAGAGACCGATGATTGTTTAGATCTGGGTTGCGGTTACGGCCCACTCGGCCTAACTATGGCAAAACTTGCACCAAAAGGAACTACAACCTTAGTTGATAAAGACTTTAAAGCCGTTGAATACAGTAATATTAATGCTGAACTTAATCAAATTACTAATGCCGAAGCACTACTGAGTAATGGTTTTGATCAAATCAGCAAACGAAAGTTTAATGTTATCGTTTCAAACATCCCCGCTAAAGTCGGCAATGAAATGTTAACCTTATTTTTGCATGATGCATTTAAACAAATGAAGCATGGCGGAAAAATATATGTTGTTACCATTACCGGCTTAAGAAAATATATAAAACGCAACTTTGAAGACGTTTTCGGCAACTATAAAAAACTAAAGCAAGGTCCTAGTTATACTGTTGCCATGGCAATTAAAGAATAAATTAATTAAATTTTAGAGGTTAAAGTGAATACACAAAATAACACAACCACGCGTAAAGAATCACTCTCCATCATCTCGTACATTATTTTTTCGAGTCGTTGGTTACAAGCACCATTATACTTAGGCTTAATTGTGGCTCAGGGCGTATACGTTTATCACTTTATGATCGAACTTGTTCACCTTGTGTCTGTCGCTAATAAAATTGGCGAAGCTGAAATAATGCTGATTGTCTTAGGCTTAATCGATGTGGTCATGATCGCTAACTTGCTGATCATGGTTATCATTGGTGGTTATGAAACATTTGTTTCCCGCTTAAACCTTAAAGAACATCCTGATCAACCTGAGTGGTTATCTCATGTTAATGCAGCAACCATGAAGATAAAACTTTCTATGGCGCTCATAGGTATTTCATCTATTCATTTACTGAAAACATTTATTAATGCAGAAAATATATCTGAAGTGACGATAAAATGGCAGGTAATTATTCACGTCGTTTTCATTTTTTCTGCTATAGCGATGGCCGTTACTGATCGCATTATGACTAAAACATTATTAGATGCACACGGTAACGAAGAACATTAAAGTTTAATAACCATTTAATAAAAAAAGCCCGACTAATCTCTTAGTCGGGCTTTTTTATTTATAACAGGAATATTTCAGCGACAAATATCAAAATCAATTTTATGCTCTAATACAGCCAATGCCAATTCGGCTTGTACAAAACCGTTTGCTGCTGATTTTTTCCACCAACGAGAGGCTTCACATGTCCGACTAGAAAAACCAATGCCATTGGCATATAAAGCCCCTAGATTAAACTGTGCCGCAGCGTCTCCATTTATTGCCGCCATACGCCACCACTTCAAAGCTTTCTTTATATTAGGCTTCACTCCTCCTTGACCTGATGCATAAATAATTCCTAAGTTATATTGAGAGTCTGTATTTCCTGCTTTTGCAGCACGTTCCCACCACGTCATCGCCTTATATAAACTTGCGGCTACACCAATTCCTTGGGCATACGCGACAGCGACATTATGTTGAGCAATATTAACCCCTGCATTGGCTGCTTTTTTATACCAATAAAAAGAAGATTTCTCATCTTTTTGCACACCAAGACCGGCATCGTATTGTGTCGCTAATAAATACTGGGCTTGTACATGCCCTCCTTCCGCCAAAACGGCTAATAACCTTGCTGAATATGCATAATCCTCATTATCAAATGCCACCTGAGCTTGAGAAAAATTCACGTTCTGAAACTGGTGCGCATAACCGATTTTATGAATATCTGAGGTTTTAAATGTTGAATTTGATGCAAACGATAATTGTGAAACGAATAAACTGCAAAGCATCAAAAGGATCATTAAAGAAAATAAAATCTCACGATACGAATTATTTCTTGGTAAAGCTTTTGCCTTAGTTTCTATCTTTTTTAATCGCATTTAGACATCCTCCTGAGTGGAAGAATTCCGTTTCAAATGTTCCTGTTAAATTTAGCGACCCTTTTGACTCAGTCTTTAGCTTTTTTATTTGCCTTTTAAAATCATAGGGTTAAAATGAATTACTCATCTTAAAAATAACTAAAATTATGATAAAATCTAAATCTGAAACACTTGGCAACATTTCACTGCCCCTTTGCGTTGATTTGGACGGCACTCTCATTCAAACAGACTCCTTATGGGAATCTTGTCTGCGTTTAATCAGCCAGAAACCTCTTATGCTCTTATTAATACCTTTATGGTTATTACTCGGCAAAGCAGGCTTTAAAGAAAAAATAAGTCAGCACGTTGAACTTTCTGCCAACTCATTACCCTTTAATACAGACTTATTAAAATATTTAACTCATCAGCGTTTAAACAACCGTCACCTTGTTTTGGTAACCGCGGCAAATAAAAAAATAGCGGAGGCCATTGGCGCTCATTTAAATATATTTGATGAAATTATTGCAAGTGATAACACTCATAATTTATCAGGTAAAAATAAAGCAAAAGCCTTAGTAGATAAATATGGTGAGAAAGGATTTGTCTATGCGGGTAATGCCAATGTCGACTTAGATGTCTGGCAACATGCCGCAGCAGCAATTGTAATCAATGGTTCAGATGCTTTATACAAGAAAGCTGTAAAGATAACCCTTATTGAAGAAGAATTTCCTAGAAGAAATAAAACATCTTTAAAAGTGATATTAAAGGCAATACGTCTTCATCAATGGGCAAAAAACATACTCATTTTTACTGCACTTATTCTTTCACATAGTTGGTTTAATACTACTTCGATTCAATTAAGTATTTATGCGTTTTTTGCATTTTGTTTTTCTGCGTCCTCTATTTATTTATTTAATGATTTAATTGATCTTGAGGCTGATAGGAGACATCATATTAAGAAAAACAGACCTCTCGCAGCTGGCACTATATCAATACCTTTTGCAGTATTATTGGTTCCTATTCTATTAGGTTTATCATTTTTATTCGCAAGCCAAGTCAATATGGATTTCATTATCATATTGAGTCTTTATCTTACTTTAACCACTGCCTATTCTTTATTTTTAAAACCTATCGCATTGCTTGATGTCATTACACTAACCACATTATATACCATTCGTATTATTGCTGGCGCAATCGCTATTAATGTTCCACTCTCTTATTGGTTGCTCGCTTTCTCCATGTTTATTTTTCTTTCTCTTGCACTAATAAAGCGTTTCTCTGAATTAAAAAACTTAATCCAACAAGGCGAAACAAGTTCATTATCTCGCGGTTACCATACAGATGATTTACCTGCGGTAAGTTTATTTGGTATTAGCAGCGGCTATATATCGGTACTTGTACTTGTTTTATATATACATGATTTACAAGCAGGAAATATTTATTCATATCCTGACTGGCTTTGGTTTGTTGCTGTCGCAGTTTTATATTGGATCAGTCGCATGTGGTTGCTCGCATTCAGAGGTAAAATGAATGAAGATCCTGTACTGTTTGCATTACATGATCGTAATAGCTATATCTTTAGCCTATTTGTTGCTCTCAGTTTATATTTAGCGTTGTAAGAAAAAAATGAAAAACTATCAATCCTGGGGACGTTACCCAAAAATAGATAATGATAAACAAGAGGTTTATCATGTATACCCTGATTCATTTTCTTTTCCGGATTACAACGAAGATGCTACGGATACACCATCATTTTTAGCGTATGGGCAAGGTCGAAGTTACGGCGACGTTTGTCAGAATCAAGAAGGTATACTTCTCGATACTTATCATCTTGATCATTTTATAGAATATGATCGAAAAAAAGGTATTCTGCGTTGTGAAGCAGGTGTCACCTTTGAAAATATTTTACAACTAATTATTCCTCACAATTGGTTTTTGCCTGTAACACCTGGAACAAAATACATCAGTGTCGGTGGTGCAGTGGCAAATGATGTGCACGGAAAAAACCATCACAAAGAAGGCACGTTTGGCAGACATATTCTTAAATTCGAACTTTTGCGTTCGAACGGTGAAAAATTTATTTGCAGCCCAACAGAAAACTCCGATTTATTTAATGCAACCATTGGTGGCTTAGGATTAACCGGATTAATCAATTGGGTGGAATTTTCGCTAAAGAAAATCCCAGGCAGCAATATCTCTCAAGAATCTTTTCGCTTCAATAACCTAAAAGAATTTTTCTCTTTATCTGATGAGTCCGATAAGGACTGGGAATATACCGTGGCTTGGATAGATTGCCTTGCTAAAGGAGATGAGCTTGGTCGTGGTTTATTTATGCGCGGTAATCATAGTGAAGCAAAGAAAAAACATAAATTTAAACCCGCAAAAATATCTGTACCTTTCCATGCCCCAGGGTTTTTATTAAATAAATACACGGTTAATGCCTTTAATCATCTTTATTTCAAAAAACCACTGAAACAATTTTCTGAAATTGATTATGATCCTTTTTTCTATCCTTTAGATACGATTTTACATTGGAACAGGCTTTATGGAAAAAAAGGTTTTATGCAATACCAGTGCGTTATACCAAAAGAACACCGCGAAACAGCTATGCTTGAAATGCTGTCCCTTATATCTTCAAGTGGCCAAGCCTCTTTTCTTAGTGTATTAAAAGAATTTGGGGATATACAATCACCTGGCCTACTTTCATTTCCACGCCAAGGAACAACCTTAGCACTAGATTTTCCTAATCGAGGTCAAACAACATTAGATTTATTAAATGAATTAGATGTGATTACCTTAAAGTATTCTGGTTCCGTATATCCTGCAAAAGATGCTCGTATGAGTTCAACATCATTTGAACAATATTATCCTAACTGGAAAAAATTTGAGCAGTATATTGATCCACTCTTTTCTTCTGATTTTAGAAAAAGAGTTTCTAAATAAACACATAAATCACCATATAAATAATTATAGAACAATAGGAAGTCCGTTATGTCTAATATATTAATTTTAGGTGCTACTTCAGCCATTGCAAAACATACCACTCGTTTACTTGCCGCAGATGAACATTCATTATATTTAGTAGCACGCAATGAAGATAAGCTCTCGTCAATGAAACAAGACATGTTGGTACGCGGAGCGCCAGAGGTTCACTATGAAATGCTTGATCTCGCAGATGTTGAGCAGCACTTAGCCCTTATACAACGAGCAACGGAATCTATGGGGACAATAGATACTGTACTTATTGCCTATGGAACACTTGCTGATCAATCAAAGAGTGCTGAAAGTTATGAGAACACACTTAATGAGCTGCAAGTGAATTGTTTAAGTGTTATATCTTTACTAACAATTTTAGCAAACCAATTAGAAAAACAAGGTTCCGGCAGTATTGCCGTTATCTCATCCCCTTCTGGTGATCGTGGACGACAAAGCAACTATATTTATGGCACAGCAAAGGGGGCATTGACGATTTTTTTACAAGGTCTACGTAATCGTTTATCTAAATCAAATGTGCATGTATTAACGATTAAACCAGGCTTTGTAGATACGCCTATGACAAAAGACTTCAAAAAAGGTTTTTTATGGGTCAGCCCTGAAGTCATAAGCAAAGGTATTTACAATGCATTGAAGAAGCAAAAAGAAACCGTATACCTGCCCTTCTTCTGGTTATTTATCATGACGATCATTAAATCAATTCCTGAGAAAATATTTAAACATTTAAAGTTATGAGCAAAGCCACTCATACAGAATTTTTTCAGTTTTTGTTTGTTGGTGGTATTGCTGCAGGCATAAATTTTATAAGCCGAATTGGCTTTAGTGAGTTTTTCTCTTACCGTATATCAATCGTGCTGGCTTATATCGTTGGTATGGTTATCGCATTCACCCTATTCAAACATTATGTTTTTGAAAAAAGCAGCCGCCATTATATGGAAGAAGTAAAAGGTTTTATCATTGTTAATATATTTGGAATTATTCAAGTCTGGCTAATTAGTATAGGCTTAGCTGAATATTTATTTCCCTATATTTCATATATATTTTATCCTAATGAAGTTGCTCACTTCATTGCCCTTGGCATCCCTGCCATTTCCAGTTATTTTGGGCATAAATATTTTTCTTTTAAACATAACTAATTATTTATTCTAAATCATACCTTTCTTTTATGTGACACTGTCCAATAGGTAACCAATCGGGAATATTGTAATATTTTTTATTTATGGCAGGTAAAATCTCTTTTCTATATAAATCGTATTTAAAGCCACGCCCTAGAAGCAACTCAAATCTAACGCCATCCACCTCTAAACCTTTTCGTTCGGATGACTTAAAATATCGCTCGTGCACTTCCATGTTTTCTTTTGAGCGATTTATTAGCATGATGTTTTTTCCATCAAGATCTTTATAATTGGTTAGCTTATCATCTGTACGCGCATGTACGGAACCTTCTGAAAAGACAATGAATCGCTTATTTGAATAATAAGACGCAACCGATGCCCTGCTGTAACTAGTCATACCAAACGTATAATCTTTCTCATATATTTTCAATTTTTCTAAAAATTTAGACGGATACATACCAAAATAATAATCTTGCATTAAAAACTTATCTGATGTGAATGTTGTAACCGGTAATATAAGGATCGAAGCAATGCCAATCAAATGTATACTACCTATAAACAACATAAAGTAAAAATTAATACGCCACTGTTTTATATTTAAAAATGATGAAAAAGCAATAAAGGCAAAGGGATAAAAACTCAATAGCCAATGTAATCCTATTGTTTTTCTTATAGCTACCACTAAAAACAAAGCTAATGGGATCACAGTTAACCACAAGAAAACCTGACTACTTTTACTTCGTAAGAAATACTTACTTCTATTTCTAATAAGAAAATATATCAGTACTGGTGAATATAAATATACCAATACAATCACATATTTATATAAATTTGTTAAGCTGTTATTTTCTCCGCCAATACGATTGTATAAATTAAATACAACATTACTCCAACAATTATTGTAATTCCATAATAAATTTATAACCACAAAAGGCAACGCCATTAACAATATGACTGCCAACCCTGTAAAGCCTTTTCTGGTTCTGTGAAATATAACAATATAGAGACCATAGGTAACCCCCAAAAATACTGCGAAGTATTTAGAGAAAAATGCAAGACCTAGAAAAAGTCCGGCCAACATAAATAATTTGTATTGATTTTCACCTTCGTTAGAAGATGAGAGCGCAAGGTAAAAAGACCATGCAGAAATAAAACTAAAAAACATTAATGGTGTATCTGTCGTAATTAAAATATTAATAATGTTTACGGGGGCAACAAGAAAAGTTAAAGCAACCCATACTGCAATTTTCGGTTGCTGTAATTTTAAAATATGATAAATTCCATACGATAGGAATATAGGTAATAGTGTTGAAGGTAATCTTAACCACCATAGTGCATCAGAAATTGTTAGAAAGGCAGCTAAGAGCCAACCAACAAAAGGGGGGTGGTCATAATAACCATAATCGAGATTATTACCCCAAACAACAAAGTAGGCTTCATCACCTGTAATAGGTAAATAAATAGAGATGATTAAACGAATAATAAAAACAATAATAAATGCTTTTAATAAAAGCTGAACTTCTTTCTTATTATCTAGCGAATCTCTAAACATTATCAGCCTCTAATTACCGCTTCCATTTTTGTAAAAGCGTGCTGCCATTCTTCACGACTACATTCATTTACCGCCATTAACTCAATGGCTGCATAGGCTAACTGTCTATTTTCAGGCGTGAATTCTTTAAGTTTACTTAATAGGTACATATGCCCACTTTTTTCAATATTAAGCGTTGCCACTAAAGCAAATAATAATAATGACTGTCCTGAACGTGGATCACTTGTTATTACTTGCGTGATTTTTTCTAAAATTGAGTCTGACATGAACTTACCTACGGTCACATAGTTTTATAAACAATATTCAAGGATAGTGAGAAACTATTTTTGAAAATAAAAAAGGCGGGTTAAATAACCCGCCTTCTTATACTACATTAAGAATTTGTCTTATTTGTAGAAGCTAATCATTTCTTCTAATGATTTAACTTTAATCTTATCTGCATTACCCGCTGAACCAAATGATTCAAAACGTGCTTTACAAATTTCTTTCATTGCCTTTGTTGCTTCTTTGTAGAATTTACGTGGGTCAAAGTTAGAAGGATTTTCTTGTAAGTGACGACGGATAGAACCCGTAGACGCCATACGTAAGTCAGTATCGATGTTAACTTTACGAACACCAGACTTGATACCTTTAACGATTTCTTCAACAGGAACACCATAAGTTTGTTTCATATCACCACCGAAGTCGTTGATGATTTTCAACCATTCTTGTGGCACTGATGATGAACCATGCATAACTAAGTGAGTGTTAGGTAATTTTTCATGAATTTCTTGGATGCGGTCAATACGTAAAACTTCACCTGTAGGTTCTTTAGTGAATTTGTAAGCACCATGAGAAGTACCGATAGCGATAGCTAAAGCATCAACATTAGTTGCAGCAACAAAGTCAGCCGCTTCATCAACAGATGTTAGAAGTAGTTCCATATCAAGAGCGCCTTCTGCTCCATGTCCATCTTCTTCACCCATCATGCCTGTTTCTAATGAACCTAAACAACCGAGTTCACCTTCAACAGAAACACCACCAGCATGAGCCATTTTTACAACTTCAGCAGTTACGCCAGTGTTATATTCAAATGAACCCGGTGTTTTCATATCAGCCATTAAAGAACCATCCATCATTACTGATGAGAAACCAGATTGGATAGAACGTAAGCATACTGAAGGTTCTGAACCATGATCTTGATGCATAACAACAGGAATATGTGGATACATTTCAATTGCTGCAGCAATTAAGTGACGTAAGAACGGCTCGCCCGCGTATGAACGTGCGCCTGCTGAACCTTGCATGATAACAGGGCTGTTTGCTTCATCAGCTGCTTGCATGATGGCATGAACTTGCTCCATGTTATTTACGTTAAAAGCTGGCATTCCGTAGCTGTTTTCAGCTGCATGATCCAATAATTGTCTAAGTGATATAAGGGCCATGATGACCTCCTTAAGATTTCAGTTTAAAAGTTAAGTTTTTTTATAAATATTAATTATGTAGCGAGTTCTACTGTTTGATCTAAATCGCCACCAACACGTACGATTGACATCGTGTTAGTGCCGCCAGCATCCCCCATTGTTTCACCGCGTGTTACGAGAATTAAATCACCATCTCGTACTGCACCACGACGAAGTAATTCATCGACTGCTTCTTTCATTATCGTTGCGCGATCTTCATCGTCAGCAACTTCAAAACTCACCGGATAGACACCTCTAAATAAAGTGACTTTACGGCGTGTTTCAACATATTTTGTTAATGCATAAATTGGAATGCCTGAACTAATACGTGACATCCAACGTGGTGTTGAACCTGACTCAGTCAAAGCTGCAATTGCTTTTACACCGAGATGGTTTGCGGTATACATTGACGCCATTGCAATCGCTTCATCGATACGACAAAAATGTGAATCAATACGATGATCTGATTTTTTTGCAATGCGTTCCGCTTCTGCAACAAGACAAATTCTATCCATTGCGGCAATTGTTTCTGCAGGATATTTTCCTGTTGCCGTTTCAGCTGACAACATGACTGCGTCCGTACCATCTAATACAGCATTGGCAACATCGAAGACTTCAGCACGTGTTGGAATATGACTTGTGATCATTGATTCCATCATTTGTGTTGCAGTAATAACAATGCGATTCATTTTACGTGCTTTTTGAATTAGCATTTTTTGTACTGGCGGTAACGCGGCATCACCAATTTCAACACCTAAGTCACCACGAGCAACCATAATGACATCGGATGCTTCAATAATATCATCCAAATTATCTAAAGCATCAGCACGCTCAATTTTTGCAACAATGTCAGCATGCCCGCCGGCCGCTTTCATTAAGGCACGCGCGTCGTGTATGTCTTGCCCTGTAACAGGAAAAGAAACCGCTAAATAATCCGCTTCCATTTTAGCTGCTGTAATAATGTCAGCTTTATCTTTATCGGTTAATGCCGGGGCAGACAAACCGCCACCTTGTTTATTTAAACCTTTACGATCAGATAACTCGCCACCAATTGCCACTTTACAGCGAACCTCGGTGCCTTCAACTTCGTCGACCCACAAACTAATACGACCATCATCAAGTAACAATGTATCGCCACGCTTAACATCTTGCGGTAATGCTTTATATGCCATACCAACACGTTCTGCTGTTCCAGCATTGGGATCCATTGCGGTATCAAGCACAAATGAATCACCATCATTTAAAATGATTTTTGTATCTTTGAATTTCTCAATACGAATTTTAGGACCTTGCAGATCACACAACACACCAATTTGACGTCCATGTGCGCGAGCGCGATTTCTTAACTTTTCAGCGCGCTCTATATGTTCTTCAGGATTACCGTGAGAGAAATTAATGCGAACAACATCTACTCCTGCTTCAATAATACGATCCAACATTTTTGCATCGCTTGTTGCAGGGCCTAATGTGGCTATAATTTTTGTGCGTCTCATATTTTTTTAATTTATTCTCGCTTAATTATTTTGCTTGTTCTTCTAACATAGCAACCGCTGGTAATACTTTGCCTTCCAAGTACTCAAGGAATGCACCACCTGCCGTAGATATATAAGTTATTTTATCAAAAATATCATACTTTTGGATTGCTGCAATTGTGTCACCACCGCCTGCAAGACTAAAGCCAGGACTATTAGCAATAGCCATTGAAACAGTTTTAGTACCTTCACCAAACTGATCAAATTCAAAAACACCAACAGGACCATTCCATACAATTGTGCCTGCTTTAGCAATAATATCTGCTACTACTTTTGCAGAGTCTGGACCGATATCAAAAATCATATCGTCATCCGTCACTTCACTTGCATCTTTTAATGTCGCTTCCGCAGTTTCTGCAAATTCTTTTGCACAAACAACGTCTGTTGCGATTGGAATACTCGCACCACGTGCTTCCATTTTCTCAATCAATACTTTTGCTGTATCAACTAAATCTTTTTCATATAAAGATTTGCCAACGTTAAAACCTTTAGCCGCTAAGAACGTATTTGCGATACCGCCGCCAACAATCAGTTGGTCAACTTTTTCAGATAACGCTTCTAATACTGTTAATTTTGTAGAGACCTTAGAACCACCCACAATTGCTACCATTGGACGAGCCGGGTTAGCGAGTGCCTTAGCAAGACTATCTAATTCGCCTGAAAGTAAAATACCCGCACATGCTGTTGGTGCTTGAACACCGACACCATGAGTCGATGCTTGTGCACGATGAGCAGTACCGAATGCATCCATAACAAAGACGTCACATAGCGCTGCATACTTTTTAGATAAAGCTTCGTCGTCTTTCTTTTCACCTGCATTAAAACGCACGTTTTCTAAAAGAACAACCTCACCACCTCTGACATCAGGTGCAACGTCAAGGTAGTCTTTAACCAACTTAACATTGACACCCAATTTTTCAGACATCACTTCAGCGATAGGCGCTAATGAGTTTTCTTCATCCACTTCACCTTCTACAGGGCGACCACGGTGAGACATGACCATAACAGAAGCCCCCGCTTTCATAGCATGCTCTATTGATGGCATTGAAGCTGTAATACGTGCGTCCGAAGTAACCTTGCCATCTTTAACAGGTACATTTAAATCAGCACGAATTAAAACGCGCTTACCCGCAAGATCAAGATCAGTTAATTTGATAAAAGACATGTAAAACTCCTAAATTAAAATATTTAACGCAGAGACACTTATTAAAATATCGGTGCGTTAAAAATCTTACTACTATTTCTTAAATTTGAATTGAAGCCCAACTAAATTGTTAGGCTTCGTTCCAAAATCTTTTTCTCTAATAACAGAAAGCTAGTTAAAAGAGATTAAGCGAGAGATTTTTTCTGCTAGCAAGGCGGAGGGGGAATTTGAGAGCGAAGCGTACAATAAGTACGTGAGCTATCAAATTTTTCCGACAACGCCGCTAGCGGGAAAAAGATCCGCTTAATTAGCTGCTACGTGCTCTACAAAACGCATCATGTTGCAAGTGTAACCATACTCATTATCATACCAAGCAACAACTTTAACGAATGTGCTATCTAACGCAATACCTGCGCCTGCATCAAAGATTGATGAGAAACCAACACCACGGAAATCAGTTGAAACAACTTTTTCGTCTGTGTAACCAAGCGTCTTACTCATTTCGCCTGTTGTTGCTGCATCTTTCATTGCTTTACAAATGTCTTCGTATGTTGCTTCTTTGTTTAACTCTACAGTTAAATCAACCACTGAAACATCTGAAGTCGGTACGCGGAAAGCCATACCTGTTAATTTGCCATTCAATTCTGGAAGTACAACACCTACTGCTTTAGCAGCACCTGTTGAAGATGGGATGATATTTTCTAAAATACCACGACCACCGCGCCAGTCT
>JASFYW010000104.1:0-11147 GCA_045046865.1 Woeseiaceae bacterium
TTAGAGCAGTTAACTTTAGTGGTAGAGCATACTAATATTGCCTTTACAGGACCAACTGTTGAAGTGATGGCAAATACGTATCAAGAACGGTTTTGGCAAGCAGATGCCGCTGCGATAGAAACGATGGCTGTTACCAAAGATATTAATCAGCAACAAGTTGTCGCTGATATTTTGGCTGTTATCTATTCCCCTTGGTTAGAACAGGTAACCTTGAATTTTCAAAACTTAGTAAGAACAGAAGGTTACCCAGGTAAAACAAGTGGCAGTGGAGAAGTTCAAGAATCAACAGCACAATATAATGTTGGCAGTCAGGTAGTTTTCTTTGTTGATGGTTTACGTTTCGATACGGCAAAAACATTACAGCAAAAATTAAACAAGCTATCAGTTTCTACCAATTTAAAAACCAATTGGTGTGCACTTCCGTCATTAACGGCAACGGCAAAAGCAGCGGTTACTCCTGTGGCTGAATTACTCATCGGTGCACAAGAAAATGATAATTTCACGCCTATGGTTGCTGTTACTGGCTCCGAGTTTAGTTCTTATCATTTGAAAAAGTCGTTAGCTGATAAAGGCTGGCAATATTTAGAGGGTTTAGAAACAGGCGAGCCGGCAGGTACTGCGTGGGTACAAACTGGCGACTTAGATAATATGGGTCATAAGCAACAAATGAAGATGCCGCTTAATATTGATGCGGTATTAGAAGATGTTGTCGCTAGAGTTGAAGGGCTGTTAAAAGCGGGTTGGAAAAATATTCGTATCGTTACTGATCACGGTTGGTTATGGGTACCAAATAAATTAGCTGAAGCCAATATTTCAAAAAATATTGTAAAAAAGCGTTTAGCTCGCTGTGCTATTTTGAAAGATAATATTGATACCGCTGAATTAAAAGTACCATGGCATTGGAATGAAAATGTGTCTGTAGCTATGGCTCCTGGTATATCTGGTTATGTTGCGGGTGATTATTACAACCATGGCGGTTTAAGCTTGCAGGAATGCTTAACGCCTGTGATTAATATTAGAAATGAAAGCTAGGCTGAAATTATGTCTCTTACTGATGATGAAATAACCGCAAAGGCAACAGTTCATGCCAAAGCAATAAAAAAGAAGTTAGCTAAGGCGATGATTGACCACTTGCCTGAAGAAGAAAGTGCTGTATCTGTTTTTATGGCAGGATCTCCCGGTGCAGGTAAAACTGAAACAGCTAAAAGTATCATTTCTAAATTTAGACAAGAGCACGGTGTTGAGGTTGTGCATATTGAAAATGATGAACTAAGGAAGAAGTTTGAAGATTACCAAGGCTTAAATTCGCCTCTTTTCCAAAGGCCAGCTTCACTTTTAGTAGAGGCAATACATGATAGGGCATTAAAGAAGAAGGTGAGTTTCTTACTTGATTCTACCCTTTCTAGTTTTGAGAAAGCAAAATCTAATATTGAACGGTCTTTGAAAAAAGATCGTTATGTTTTAATTATATTTGTTTACCAAGATCCCGAACAAGCTTGGTGCTTGGTAAAGGCAAGGGAAATTGTCGAAGGAAGACGCGTTCCTCCTGAGGTTTTTGTAAATCAATTTTTAGAGTCTCAACGAGTGGTAAGTGAACTTAAAAAATTATTTACTAATCAAATAGATATTATTTTTATGGAAAAAAACCTTGATGGAACAAGAGAAAAGCCTTACTTTAATGTAAGTGACATTGACGTATTACTCGGTAAAAAGTATAATCGCGCCTCGCTTGAAGCCATTGCTGGTATAGCTCAGTCTACATAATTAAATTAGGAGTAAGACATGTTTAATTCACGTGAAAAAGTTAAGTCTACGCCTTTTTCTGAATTCGTTCGCAACAGCTCAGCTAAAGATAAACGTAAATTCTTTGATAAAGTTATTAAGGAAACCGTTGCTGTACAACGCGCTATGATTGAAGAGTCTAAAGTTTGTAGTTGATTTTATTGTTAACTATTGAAGATACGAAGCCGCTAATAATAATGCGGCTTTTTTGATCTTAAAATATAGTGGTCTGGAACCGTAGTAGCTCAAACTTGATCTAGGTTTTCTAAATATCAGAGCTTAACTAAAATCTGCCAGGTTTTCTGTAAGTTAGTGACTGACTCAAATGAATGAAAAGAAACATTTGCCATTTGAAATATAACTTTGTGAACGAATAATTATTGAATAACAGAAGCTTGAGTGTGAACGTTATTTTAGTTGTACTAATTATCACCTATACAAAATTAAATACAGGCGGATCATTAACGCATTAACCGCGTTTAGTACGTAAATCAGTTCTTACTGGAGTACCAGCCTCATGATACGAAAATAATAGATAATTAACTGGCCTCAATTTCCATTCTTTGCCTAATTGCTCAGGTGTCATAACTTTAGTTTTCAGTGCTTTCACAAACTTGTTATTCTTCTGTGATTCAAGAGATCTAATCAGCTTGTAATCCATAGTCAGCAAGCAATAGCATCCTTCTCGTTCAGCTGTCACTATGTGCCAAATGTCCTGAGAGTTATTTTGACCAAGAATAGATAACAGTCCTAAATACAAAGGGTCATCTTTATTTGATAGCCGTTCCTGACGTTGCTGTTTAGGTGTTTTCTCAGGTCTGTCAATCCAACTTCCAAAGTCAAACTTATAGTCTTTATCGTCAAATATTTTGATATCAACATTATGCATCAACGAATAATCAGCAAGTCCTAATGGCCTGTAACGGGATGTGGGCTGAGACCATTGTTCATCGCGTAGTTCCCATGATGAACAAAGCTGAATTAAGTTTTGATTAGCAAGGCTGACAATACCAGGCAAGTATTGAACAGAGTCTAATTCACGTTGCTCGTACTGAACAGGCACTCGAACTGTTGTAAAAGTATCAATATCAGTACCGCCCCACATCTTTTTTCCTGTCGAAATTTTGCATGTTAGATGGCTGATAGAGTGAAAGAAAATTTGAGTATCAACCAAGATATGAGGTACTTCTTGGACTTTGAGTATCTGTCTAGCTTTTCTCGTTGTGAATTTTGTAAAGCTGTCGATATAACTAGGAAAACAGTCGTAGTAGAACCAATTCTTAAACTTACTCTTTAGTCTTTGCTTGAATCGTCTAATTTTTCTCACTTACTACTCCAATCCATAGCCAAGATAAAAAATAATGCATTTAAAATATAGAATTACTTCTAATTTTTGTCGATGATATTTTCGATAATTCTTCTTGTTTTATTGATGTAATTTCACTTGAATAGTCACCTCGAAGATATAGCAAAATAATTGTATTATCTGGCTCAAGGTTTAGCATCAGACATACTTCTTCCATATCTTCTTCATCCATAGACCGCTTGAAAGCATCCATTTTTTTTGAAAGGTTATAGACACTGAATATGCTAGCCATTACCTGCTTGTCTTCAGTTGCTTCACCACCGCCAGGATTTACAATCTTGTTAAATTCAACAGCTTGTTTTTTCTTTAATAATGATGTGAATTCAATTGCTCTATTCTTTGCACAACTAGGGGTATGATCATCATAAGTTACGCCGTTTACCCATTGTGCTTTTATCCAATTTTGATGCTCACCTTTTAAAGCTCGACCTTGTTTTCGGTGAGGCCCTTCATCTTTAAGTAATTCAGCTTTAATTAGTTTAATCGCTTCATGTAGTTTCGAGTTATTCGTATATTGGCTGTAATCAAACTCTGGGTGATCTAACTTTCCAGGTACGACTAAAAAGCTATCGGTGAAGTACGTTTGACTATCATCCTTTTTCTTTGAAACTTTATATTCCACTTGCGGAGCAATAGTGGTCCCTCGGTCAAAACCTCTCACTTCATATTTTATGCAGATATCTTCAAATACTTGCTGGAGACCATCGAAGTTGTTTGTGTCTGAATTACTTTCTAGGTGGTTTAGTAAATCACTGTACGCTTTAATAGCGTCTAAATTAGTATAGTGCTTGGCATTGGTGTTTGTATGGTAGCCACAAGCTCGACCTATATTTGCTTGAACTATCGCGGCAATATTTGCGATGGTACTATCCCACGTATTAATTAATGTATTCTTCATTTCATGGCCAAAGTTAATGCCAGCTCTAAAACCCGCAACAGTGATGGCAATTAATTTCTCATCAAACATAACAGCGATTTGATATTCTCGTTTAAAATCATCAATGCTCGCTAGTTCCGTATCATCAACACCTACCAATTTATGGCCTATTATCATTATTTGTTCTTCAGAAATGCCATTACTTAAAAGTATTTCTTTAGCGACTTGCGCTTGTCTACTTGGAACTCTTATTAGTGACCAACCTGCCGAGCTATGCTCATTGAATTGCCTAATGAATCGTCTTCTCAAAAGTGAGTCATCACAAAAGTTTCGTTGATCTTCGGCTAGCTTAACTATTTGGTTGTTGCGATGCATTTCTCTAATGCCATGGTATTCACTACTGGTTTCATGAAAGACAAGGCTGGTTTTAAAGTTATGACGCAATATGGAATCAGAGCCTGCTGAATACAAGGCACTAAAAGGTGTCGCTGAGATAAAAGCTACTTTACACAGGGTATTTTCTTTTTCTAGGTACTCAAATATTTTTGAGTACCTAACTGCCTCTGAACCAGCACCGTAATGACATTCATCAATGATAATAAGCTTTGGTGGTTGGTGCTTAAAATGGCTAGCTAATGCTGATAAATAATTAGTAAAATTACTAACGACAACATTATTGCATGAGGCTAAGTCTTGTTTTGCTTGCTCTAATAAAGACAGATCAGCCATGGTTACTAAATAAAGTGTATCCTTTAACTGTTTACGGTCACATATTGCGATATCGTTTAATTTCTGTCGTTGTAGACCTGAAAGGGCAAGAGCAATACCTGATTTACCAGATTGCATTTCAGCAGCGATGACTACAGCTCTGCTATCGTTATCGAAATGTGTAAAAGCTCTATGTGCTGCTTTACGCTGATGCTCAAAGGTATTTTGTGATAATACCTTTTCTATTGCGTCTCGGTGGTTATTTGCTATATTTGTCATAAGCTACTGCTTCATTGAAAACTGAGATTCATCTCTTAAATTACCTGTTTTTTCTGGTAGTTTATTATGTTCTTTTTTCGCAATACTTTTATCTCTATCGTACTCACCACGTTTATAAAGAACAAATATGGTATCGTCGTGAGGAATATTAAAATGATCACACATATCCCACACATCACGTTCTGTCATCATTGTTTTGATGACTTTACGGCGTGAGATATTGTAAATACTGAATACGGTTGCTGTGATAAGCTTATTTTCGGATAACTCACCCGAGCCTGGCGCGACAACCCGATTAAATTCAACAAACTCTTTTTTATTAAGCATATCGGTAAGCATGATAGTTCTGTCTTTTTGTGGACCATCAACACCTGCTTTTTCACGGTTGTCGTAACTATCTCCGTTTACCCACTGAGCTTTGATCCAGTTTTTCTTTTTACCTCGCATAGCTCTATTTCCTTTAACCGATGGTGCTCCCTTTTTAGTGAACTCTTCTCGTAAAATAGTAATGGCTGCAAGGATATGTTTGTCTTGGGTGAATAAAGTAAAATCAAAATCGTGATCCAATAATTTTGCAGGTACTGCTACGTAGCTATCGGTAGCGTAAGTTTCAACATCACCAATAGGTCTTCGTCTTTTGTATTTAATCGTTAAGCCCACGTCTAAACCATTTACTTGATATTCCTGGCAGATATCTTCAAAAAATTCTTTTAGACCTTCGAAATCAGAAGCCGCATGATCAGAGCATGTTCGTTCTAAGTAATCGAGAATTGCTCCATATGCTTCTGCTGCATTACTATTGGTATAATGCATTGATGTGTTGTTTTCATGATAGCCACAAGCTCGACCGACATTTGCTTGTACTACGGCGGCAACACTCGCTACGGTACTATCCCATGTTGAAATGAGATTGTTTTTCATCATAGCACCGAAGTTGATGCCCGCACGGCAACCAGCAACGGTTATGGCAACAAGTTTGTCGCCAAATAACTGGGCGTCTTCAAATTCTTTCTTGAATCGATCTATTGTTGATAATTCATCTTCTGGGACACCTGATAGTGAATTACCTAAAATGAAAATATTGTGTTCTTCAATGCCTTGCGAGATAAACAACTGTTTGGCATCCATCGCATTACCAGCAGGGACACGAACCAAAGACCAGCCCATGCCGTCATGTTGTTTAAACTGATTCATAAAACTTAATCTTTGGTCTGAATCAATGAGAAAATTACGACAATTATCATCTAAATGTTTAAGGTGGCCATTTAAAAGCATCTCTCTAACACCGTAATATTCATGACTTGTTTTGTGGAAAACTAAGCGTGTACCAAAATCTCGGCGTAAAATAGAATCTCTTAAGGCATCATTTGCTGCTTGCTGTATTTCATGGACTAATTCTTCGTTATGATCTTCTTCTGCTTCAGTGCAAATTTCTAGCGCTTCTTGGTATTCAGTTTCAGCACCATATAACGCCCCGAATGGAGTAGCAGAAATAAATACAACTTTACAGGTGTCATTTTCTTGCTCTAAGTAATCAAAAACACTGCTATACCTTATACCACTGACATTTGAACCATAATGGCATTCATCGATGATAATGAGTTTTGGTGGATTACCTTTAAAGTCAGTTTCTAATGCTTTTTCAAAATTAACAAAATTACTAACAACAACATTTTTGGCAAGTTTAAGGTCATCTTCAGCTTGATCTCGTAAAGCAGTGTCGGGCATTGTAACCAGGTAGAGCGTGTCCTTTAGTTGTTTACGATCGCAGATATCAGTATCTGATAAATTAAGTCTTTGAAAACAGCATAAAGCTAGAGCAATACCAGATTTACCCGCTTGCATCTCTGCTGCTGTAACAACAGCTCTTACATCTTTATTGAAAGCAGAGTAAGTTTTTTGAGCTGCATCAATTTGATGCTGGTGAAGAGCGTCGCCTGAAAAAATATCTTTTATGCGTTGGCGGTGAATTTCAGGTTGGTTCATTTTCTTCCCTATAAATGATTAATATAAATGATTATTAATAGAGCCTCTTGCAAAACTAATTAATATCCAATTTACCTCCATATACTGTGCTATATTTTAAAAAAAACACTACATATAGATATAAATCTAAAAATCGAACAATTATTGTACAGTTTTGCAAGAGGCTCAATAGTAATTAATTCGAAAGTGATTTACTAACGGTAAGTTGTTCTTTTTTTGTAGTAGTATTTGTTGATTGAACTGGTCAAGCCGCATAATATAAACACCTCTCTTAAATCGACACTATTTGCCGAATAGTAGCTTTTATCTTATATATCAGACGTCAATTACTTTGTCCGGTCGGCGTCAATTAACTTGGCCGGTTTTTGGGTATGGTTTTAAGGCTTGTTTTTTACGATAACTTTCTCCTTCTATTTTATACATATCCGCATGGTAAACTAGACGATCTATAGCGGCTACCGTCATCATGTTATCGCCAAATATACTATCCCATTCACTGAATGCTTGGTTCGTGGTGATCAATAAGCTATTTCGTTCATAGCGATGTGCTATCAATTCAAACAACACCTGGCTCTCACTATCACTTTTCTTTACATAACCAATATCATCTAAGATCAGTAGTTCATATTTATCTAATTTCCACTAGTGCAATCTCACCTTCCTCTTTTAATCTGAATTGATAAGTATATCAACTTTAACACTTAACTTAGTTAAAGCATCTTTCCGCTCATCCAAACAATCATATCTATCATAAATTCCTTCTACACATTTTAGCTTATGGTTTAAGCAATACATGACCTGGAGTACTTTGCATCGCCAGCATTGTACGGCAAGTACGACGTAAATCATGCACGGTAAAATGAGGCATATCACCCATGATATTTGGTGGCTGTTTCTTTTTGCCTGGCTCTTTACCAAATAATTTCGTTATAGCTCGATTAAGAGTGTCAGCTCCCATATGAGGGTTTTTGCTGGCCCTACGGCTAGGGAATACATATTCGGAGCCAAATCCTCTAACCCTCAGCTCTTCAAGCCACTTAAGCACTTCAGGTGCTAACGGTATGGTAAAGCCAACATTGGTTTTGCTTCTTTGTTTCGGTAAATGCCATAAAGCTTTATCTAATTCGAATTCTTCCCATTTTGCTTCACACATTTCTGATTTACGGACACCTAGAATGCACAAGCTAAATAATTGTCACGACTAAAACTAGCGCTATTTTTTTTTACAGTATCAAAAAATTGTTTTAGCTCTTCTTCAGTCAATGCTCTATCTTTACTTTTTTCTACACCGCCAGCATCTCTAAAAGTGAAGGCTGCTGCTGGGTTACCTGCCAATAAATCTAGTTTTATGCCGTGATTAAATAATTGCTTGCAGTGGCCCAAGGCATCATTAGCAATTGTTGGACGACCGGAATCATTAATAGCATTTATTGTGGTACGAATATCACGAGCAGTGATTTGATCGAGTCTGATATCACCAATATGTGGTACTATATCTTTCGTGTAAACTCGCTTTGGAATAGTTGGAAATTTTAAACGCTTTTCTAAGGTAGGATACCAATCATTAAACAAATCGTTCACTGTTTTGATGTTTTCTTGTTCGGATCGCTTCCGAGCTAAAAGTGGATCGGCGCCATCCCTGAATTGCTTCATTTTAGTAGCAGCTTCAAACCTAGCATCTTTTAATGAAATGTCAGAATATTTTCCTAGCGTCATTTCCTTTCGCTTTTTATTGGAGGTGTAACGTAACATCCAATAAGGAGTTCCAGACTTTGGCACCACAAAATACAACCCACCACCATCTGCATATCGACCAACCTGGCTTTTCTTCGCTTTAGATTCAATTTTCTTAACGGTCAATTTGTCCATTTTACTCATACATTCTCCAATGTTCCCTATAACATGAAGTGTAGTTTACCCACCATATAGTATTTTGTAAATAATCATCACCCACCAATTAACCCACCATTGCGACGTAGATTTTGTCGGTAAGCAATGGATGTCTACGAATAATAAAGTATAAAAATAACCTTATAAATCAGTAGTGAAAGTATTACTTTAGGCATTAATAAACATCATTCAATATTTTGGATCTGCTCGCGCATTTGTTCAATTAAAACTTTTAATTCAACAGCGCTGGCGGTGATGTTGGTGTTAATTGATTTTGAACCTAAGGTGTTGGCTTCGCGGTTAAATTCTTGCATCATGAAGTCTAATCGCCGACCTTGTGTGCCACCTTTTTTGAGAATTTTACGAGTTTCGCTTACATGGCTACCAAGGCGGTCGAGTTCTTCTTCAACGTCCATTTTTTGTGCAAGTAATACTAGTTCTTGCTCTACTCGGGTTGAATCTAATTCTATATTGGCATCGGTAAATTTATCTTTAATGCGATTGCGTTGCCATTCAATAATGGCTGGCATATTGGCTTTTACTTTGACCACTTCGGCGGTAATACCATCGAGTCGCTGTTCTATCATTGCTTTTAAATTTTCGCCTTCGCTAGCACGGGCGCTAATAAAGTCGCTTAATGCTTGATCAAAACCGGTCATTAATTGCGTTTGCACGGCGGACATGTCGGTTTCTTCCGCTGCCATTACGCCCGGCCAGTTTAAAATATCAACCGGGTTAATAACTGCATTATTTGTTTGCTCTGCAAGGCTAGAGGCGTGTTGTAAAAGTTGATCGGCAAGCTTCTTATTTAAGGTTAATTGGCCACTGCCAGAATCATTTGCTTTAAAGCGTAAATTACATTCAACTTTACCGCGATTTAACTGTTGACGAAATCTTTCTCTGAGTACTGCTTCAAGACCACGAAATTGTTCAGGTAGACGAAAGTAGGTTTCTAAAAATCGTTGATTAACGCTGCGAATTTCCCAGATTGCGTTTCCCCAATCGCCTTTTATTTCAATACGGGCAAAGGCTGTCATGCTGTGGATCATAAAAACTCCAATAATAAACAAATAAATTAAGTGTGTAGATTATGCCTGAGCGAAGAAGAAGTTTCTAGATGATAAGTGGGGCAAAGTGTGCCCCTGCTCTTATTCGATATTTTTAAAGTTATATTTAGCTTATATTGAAGCGTTTTTTTGCCACCGTTGTTTTATATGTTCAGCTACCCGAAAAGAATTCGCATAAATAGTATAAGTGTAAGGAACACTACCGCCAGTTGGCATAAAAGAACCGTCGGTTACAAACAAATTATCTACTTCGTGTGCTTGGCAATATTTATTCAATACAGAGGTTTTAGCGTTGTTGCCAAAACGACAACCGCCCGCCTGTAAATTAGATGGTGGCGCGCCGCTAACACCAGAAAAAACATTGCTTGCCCCCATTGCTTTTAAAAATTCTTCACCCTTAGCCGCAATATATTCTCCAACTTTTAAATCGTGTTGGTGAAAACCAACGCGTACTTTCGCAACAGCATCACCCCATTTATCGGTTACGGTATCGTCTAAACTAACAAAGCAATTATCATTGGGTAACCAATCATTAAAAACTTCAAAACGTAATGTTTTATAGGTAGTAAATTCTTTTTTTAATTTTTGTTTTAATGGTTCTCCCCAAAGTAAACCGCCATCATCGGCTATTTCGTTGCCAGAAGCTCTCGCAACGGGATTTTGATAAAACAAAAAATCGATGGTACCGCCTTTGATCTTTGTTTTATCACGCGAGGTCATTAACGCTTTATCGTCAATTTGATACCAATCTTGTATTGAACGATTAATAAAAGGCCCTACTTTTGACAATTCATTAACTTGTTGGCTAGTAAGTTGATCGAAAATAAAATCACCTTGCCCAGTACCGCCGGCACTAAACAGTAAATTTTTACCTACTTGTCCCTGATTATTAGCTAAACCATTAGGGAACTTATCCCCTTTAGAGGCAAGTAATAATCTTGATGTTTCAATTGCTTGGCAAGCCACTACATAATATTTTGCGGTAATTTTATGTTTGCGCTCAAGACGATCATAAAAGAGCACGCCAGAAATTTTACCGTGTTTATCGGTTTCAATTTTATACACTTTAGAATGTGGTTTTATGGTGCAATTTTTTGTTGCTATGGCATGATTTAATAACGCTGCTCGACCACTTCCTTTGGCGCCAGAGGCACAACCATAATTACTACAATAACCTGAATATTCGCAACTT
>JASFYW010000105.1:0-5662 GCA_045046865.1 Woeseiaceae bacterium
CCCTCGCAATGACAAAACTAAATCCCATCTGTCATTGCGAGCCATGTCTTTTTATGGCGCGGCAATCTCCAGAAAAGTACGATTCATTCTGAGATTGCCGCAGTCACTTTGTTCCCTCGCAATGACAAAACTAAATCCCATCTGTCATTGCGAGCCATGTTTTTTTATGGCGCGGCAATCTCCAGAAAAGTACGATTCATTCTGAGATTGCCGCAGTCACTTTGTTCCCTCGCAATGACAGTTTTTAATTGGTTTTTTATTAATAATGACAGGTTTTAATTGGTTTTTTATTAATTTCGTGAGGTTTTGTCAGGGTTAGCCTACTTAATGATTATATTTGTAACAAAAACTCACTCATTAGATCGAATACTTGATCATGAATAGTTTCGATATTATCAACAGAAGGGCTTTCTAAATGCAAAAACTTACCCTCTAAAGTTTCTACTACGGTCACATTCATTTCATTGGTGTTTGTTGCAAACGTTTCCTGAACAACAACATTTTCATAACCTTGTACAAATTCTTCGACAAATGAAAGCTCATTAATGAAAGCATCAAAAGGAAATTTTTTAATTTTTTTAAGAGAATCGTTTTCATCTAATATCACTTCATAAGGTATATCACTTAGGGACATAGCATGATTAAAGTCTGCGGTTGTTCTCTGAATATGTTGAGTGATGCTGTGCGTAGGATCGTAACCGGTAATTACAGGAAGTAAATTTATATACATACCTACCGTTGGCGAGTTATCGCTATCTCTTCGCATTGCTGAATGAGCACAAAAAACAACATGGGTTCGACCACAAGCATGATAAAACGCCCAAGATAATGCGGCGATATAATGTGAAAATACGGCATGACTATAATCATGCTTTAGATACTTTTCAAAATGCGCAGAAGAAATATCTTTCGTTTTATTTAATACCAACAGGGGATTGTTTTGGCATTCGGGCAGCGCTTCAAAGAGTCTATCTGCAACAGTTTTTGCTCTTTCTGAATAGGCACCAGAGGCAATGTCATTGAATTGTTGTTGTGCAAACTCTGAATAATTTTCAGTTATTTCAGGCAATGATATTTGTTTACCTGTTTTATATGAATCATAAAGCGCGACAAATTCTTTTGTAATTCTCCCCAAAGAATTATCATCACATGCAATGTGATGGCCCGTCAGCTGTAATATTTCACCCCCTTCTTTCATTGGGGTGACAATTGCACAAATTAATGGACTCTTCAAAATATCAAATTTATGCATGTTTTTAGTGAGAAATAAGTCTGCCTTTGGCTCAAGTGACCAACCTTTTTGCAGCCGAATAAATTCAATATCAGACGTTGAATACTTATTTTCTATAAGCTCAAGATTCGGCCTGCTGATTTTTATATTTGTTTTTAAAGTAGGAAATCGCTCCAATAAAAACATTAAAGCTTTCTTTACAATTTGTTCATTAAAATCATCTTGAGAAAAAACATAACGTGTGCATGTTATTGAATGCCCCTTATGCCCAAGCATCTCTCTAAAAAACAATCCTACTTGGCCTTGTGTCGCGTAAACTGTAGTGCCCTTAGCCGTACTCTCTATTTCTTTATGATTTTTGTTTACTATATTAACTTGCGCCAACAATGTTGGGTTGCGATAGACGTCAGCCACTTCTATTTTTGTATTAAATTTTTGACCTAGCTTAACTGCAAGCTGAATAACAGCCAAACTATCACCACCACTTTCAAAAAAGTTATCTTTCTCTGATGTTGGTGTACTTTTTGTTATCTCTTGCCAAACCTCTGCAATTTGTCCTGCTATACCATCAAGTAATGTTTTCTGTTCGTTATCTATATCAAGCTCTGCCAAGGCCTTTCTATCAACTTTAAAATTTTCTGTGACTGGAAGCGCCTTCAGCAAAAGCCATTGAGCTGGCATCATATAGTCAGGAAGGTTTTGTTTAATAATATTTTTAAGTGTATCGATATTCGCACTATGATCATTGAGAACAATATACGCACGGAGTTCTTTGTCGCCTGCTGCATTACCTACCGCAAGTACTACTGCTTCTTGAACTGATTCATCTTCATTAAGATTGTGTTCTATTTCACCCAGCTCTATACGAATACCACGAATTTTTACTTGGCTATCTTTACGCTGAAGAAATTCAAGGTCTCCTGAATCATGTAGGTACGCATAGTCACCTGTCTGAAAATATTTTGTATTATCAAGGGTAATAAATTTTTCTGCATTCGTCTCTGGTGCTTGCCAATACTCACTTGCAAGCCTATCGCCGGCCAATAATATTTCACCTTGCTGTCCTGCTTTTACTGGCTTGTAATCTTCATCACAAACTAGTTGCTCTATACTTGGTACTGGCTTACCTATAAGGACTTTTTCTATTTTTTGACGCGAATAAAAGTAGATGTGGCTCAATCCGAAAATTTCTGTACAGCCGTAAGCCGTTCCAATAACCGAATGAGGAAAGACGCTATGTAAGGTATCTATATGGCTAGGAGCAAACGTGTCGCCACCATACCAAACCAAACGAAGGTTTGCGAAGGCGTTATTATTTGGATAGTTTTGTTGAATATGATTGGCAAATTTTCTTAGTAAAGCAGGCGGGCAATGAAATGCAGTACATGATTCTACTTGCGTTTTTAACCAATCTAAATCCAACGCTTGTTTCGGCTCTAGAATTAAAGTCGTTCCACCTTGTGAAAGAGCAGCAAGAAGCTCTAACATGCTGATACTCCATGCATAGCGAGCAATAGAGTTAAGTGTATCTTTATCTGTAAATTGTAATGACTGAGTGGGAGCAACAATCGCATCACGCATTGCTTTAGCACTACCTAATACACCTTTAGCTTTACCCGTCGTTCCCGAAGTAAAAAAGATACACGCCGGAGCTTCAATATTTCGTTGAGGGAAAATAATATGTTCTAGTTTTTCTTTTGACAGGATTTCTAGTTGTTCGATAATTAATGTTTTCTTCGCCCAACTTTTAACACGGTTAACATGTTGCTGCTGGGTGATTGTGCATACAGCTTTAGTACTTTTATACCTTTCTTCTAATTGAGAATCCGGATGCGTTGGGTCAAGCGGCGTATATATGGCGCCTACACGTGAAATAGCAAGTAAAGCAAATATGATATGTTCCGATGGAGCAAGCAAGACAACAACAAAATCACCGGATTGCACTCCATTATCAATGAGGTGTTGTGCCAAGCTGTTGACCGCAGCCCCCAACTCAGCGTAAGTAATTTTTTTATCTTTAAATCTAATCGCTAATTTTGATGGCGAGCTAACACAATGTGATAGAACAATGTCATCTAGAAAAGTTGTATCGCTCAAGTAGGATAAACCTTTCATTAATTTCTCAGTATACAAATTATATTAAGCAGATATAAATTAATAATTTTCAGGGTTCATAGGTAACCCCATTAAATGATGTCCATACGTTTTAGATGCAACATCAAAATCTGTTTGTGCGTGACTACCGCATATATGAACATCTCTAAATAAACGCTGAAACTCATTACTTCTAAACCAGCTACCGCCACCCGCAGCAGCAAATAATCTATCAACGGCTTCTATCGACATTTTAACAGCGTAGCTTTGATGCACGCGCCATTCTAAAACACGTTCAGGGTCTGGCATACTTTTCGAATTTACACAGTCATCCATTTCACTCCAATCTTTTCTGAGCAGTTGATGTGCTGCAGTTAACTGATTGATAGATTCTGCCAAACGCATATAGGCAGGTGCGCTCTCCGCAACCTTTGCCCCCGTATACGCACGTACTCGATTACTTATCTTTTCTTTGTATACTTCACATGCTCGCAATCCAATACCTAAAGCAACACAAGAAAATCCAATAGAAAAAACAGGAGAAAAAGGCAGATATGAAAGGCCGCCCGCATGGCTACCAAACCCCTTGCTGACACCAATATTTAACGAAATAAGTGATTCACAACGGTGCTCAGGAACAAATACATTATCAACAACCAACGTTTTACTCCCCGTGCCACTTAACGCTGTTGTATCCCAATCATCTAAAATGGTGTAATCGGATCGTGGAACAAGAGCAAACATTGGGCCTATTTGCCCGTATTCATTCGTATCCTTATACCCAAGCACAGCCCATTGCGTATGATCACAACCGGATGACCAACCAAATTTTCCCGACAATCTGATTCCACCATCCGCTTTTTCACGAATACCTAATGGAGCGACCGAAGAAGAGACCAGCGTGTCTGAGTCTTGCCCCCAAACATCCTGTTGAGCCTGATGTGAAAATAAACCTAAACCATGTGAATGATTCGCTAACAAAGTACCCACCCATGACGTAGAGGCACAAGCACCAGCAAGCTCCACTGCGGCTTCAGCATGCTCACTTATTCCTAACTCAAAACCACCAAAGGCCTTGGGCTGTAAGCTACGAAAAAAGCCGATATCATGAAGTAGCTTAATATTTTCTGTTGGTACGGCGCGATTATTTTCTGCTTTTTCAGCATTCGCATGAATGGTCGGTAAAATTTCACGTATTTTGTCTATCAGCATTGGCGTCATCCAGTTAATATACCGGACATATGCCGGGTAAAAATTATCTCATACCGCTGATAATCAATCTACAGCAAGGAAATTATCGTTAATAATGGCCAATTTGGGCTATTTGTTATGAGCGTAAAAGCGAGTACTATGTGTAATTACCCCTGTCCATTTTATAAATTTAGATCTTTAATACGTACCGGCTAAGTAATGTACTTAAGGAGTCATGTTGTCCTCAAACACTGAAAATCAATTTTATGAAATCACCACTAAGAGTAAGCTTGAATCTCAGTTAATTGCACTACTTGATCAAAAACTTGGGCTTAGCATTGAAGACTTAAATACCCCGGTTTCTTTCTCCACTAACATAGCTTTAGCAAGCCTGATTGACACTATCAATCAAGCTTTCAATATCAAGTTAAATCATAACCTCATTCAGCAAAAGAGCCTTTCAGAAATTGCTGATTTCATGATATTAGAAACAAAAGCTAAAAGCCAAAATATGGTGATGCCATTAAATATCGCCAAAGGAAAGCCTCCACTTTATTTTATATGTGGCATTACACTGTACAGTCCTTTAGCGAAAAAACTCTCAGAAAATTTTAGCTGTTATGGAATATATGTGCCTCAGGAAGAACATTTTTTTAAGCATGATGCAGACAAACAAAATAGCACAACAATTCCTTACCTTGCCGCTCATTACGTTGAGGCAATCGTTAAGCATGTTGCTGAAAATACTCCAAATAAGGTAGAAAAACCTGTCATTGCCGTTGCGGGAGTGTCATTTGGTGGTATTTTAGCCTTTGAAATTGCTAGGCAACTAATGCAGAAAGAATACAAGGTATCAGGGCTTGTTATATTGGATGCCATACTTCCTGGTGCTTTAACTCGCCCATTGTCACTTACCGCCAAATTGGCATTTAAAAAAATAAAATCATTCTTTACTCGAAGGAGTTCTTCCGCAAGCCTACCTGCCGTTAAAGTTTCTGCTCGTGAGCAGAGAAAAGTCGCATTATGGAAAATTATACAAGGCAAGGCGGTGCAAACTTATTTCAAAAGTCTCCCGACCTTTAATGGCACAACACTAATTATTCGTGCAGCAGATCAGCTCGGTCATAATATTGAACCAAGCTTGTG
>JASFYW010000106.1:0-75407 GCA_045046865.1 Woeseiaceae bacterium
TACTCTTTATATTAACCCCGGTACCGTGGGTGGCGTGGGTGCAGAGCCGACTTATATTATGGGTGATCTTGAAACAATGGAATTTGAAATTATTCCTGTACCCGTTGATGACAACTTAGTGGTTAATCGGGTTTCTATTTCTGAGCATAGCTAGCCTAGAATAGTGATCTGAATTCGGATGTGCTGGAAGGGGATTTGAATTTCGACCATCTGCCACACGGACGGACGTGGCAGTCGAGCAAGCCAAGGATGGCAGTCTTTTGCGAGTCGAAATTCAAATCCCCTTCCTACACATCCTGTCTAATCGTTTTGCAATATAAAATTTATTTTCTAGCTATCGAGCATTTTCCTGCAGAGTTTCTTTTTTCTAAAATGGCGCGTCTTAATTTAACTTCCCGTGGAATATCCGAGTTATAAGCACTTAACCTTTTATAGTACAACGCACCTTAAGTATTCTTTTCTACCCACCGATCATTCTCTGGCAGGGTTTCTTTTTTCCAAAAGGGTGCTCGTGACTTTAATTCTTCCATTAAGTAGCGGCTTGCATCAAACGCTGCAGCACGATGTGCTGACCATACGGCCACTAAAACAATAGGATCGTTTGGTCGCATTTCGCCAATACGGTGCACTATTAATGAATCTAAAATATCCCACTTTTGTGCCGCTTCTTCGCTAATTTTGTTCAGGTATTTTTCGGTCATACCGGGGTAATGTTCGAGCAACATAGCTTCAACATCATCGCCCTGATTAAACTCTCGCATAGTGCCAACAAACACGGCTGTCGCACCATATTTACCCGCAAAATTTGCCTCGCTCTGGTATTGCTGTAAACGTTGATAAGGCTCAAAAGGCTGATCATAAATTTCAATTAACATGCCCTAACCTCCTGTCACGGGCGGGAAAAAAGCGACTTCGTCACCCATTTTAACGGCGTGATCTGCTTCAACGTATTCCATATTGATCGCCATTAAGGTATTTTCAGGCATCGCCATTTTAGAGGTCGAAACATTCCAAACATCTAACACCGTTTTAATATTTTCTTGCTGCATTTTAGCTTCAGCTAACTGTGCTTCACCTTGCCCCACATGTTCGCGTAGGCTAGCAAAAAATTTAATTTGGATTGTGGCTTCAGCCATAATAAAACATCTCTTGATTGCGTATTTTAGTCCGCAAGCCTATCATGATTTAAACTTTGAAAGTACAAAGTATTTTCCTAACTTATTGATTATAAAGGGCTCACATGTCAGATTTAACGCATTTTAACGAACAAGGCGATGCCCACATGGTCGATGTGGGTGAAAAAAAAGAAACGCACCGTGTCGCTGTTTGTGAGGGCACAATTAGCATGGAAGCCGAAACCTTAGAAAAAATACTTCAGGGCGATCACAAAAAAGGTGATGTACTGGGCATCGCTCGTATCGCTGGCATTATGGCATCTAAAAAAACCTCTGAACTGATACCACTTTGCCACCCTCTAATGCTCACCCATATTGAAATCGAGTTCACACCGAATCAAGAAGAGAACAGTATTTATTGCACCTGCCAAGTCGAAACACGCGGCCAAACAGGGGTAGAAATGGAGGCTCTCACCGCCATTCAAGTCGCTTTATTGACCATTTACGATATGTGTAAAGCCATCGATCGCGGCATGACCATGGACAATATTCGCCTTATAGAGAAAAAAGGTGGCAAATCAGGCCATTGGAAGGCTTAAAACGATAAAAGATGCAATAAAAAGTAAAGTTTACTAATAATATACCGACAATAACTATGTAAACGATAAAATAATCGCTAGAAATTGGGAGTTATTCAAATGCTTACTTACTCATACTTTACCCGACGAAATTACCTTAAGGCACTTCTCGTCTTATTGCTGGGCTTAACGCTCAATATTGCCAACGCAAATACGGGCGATTGGGCCTTAGTCGAACGTTTTAAAAACCAACTCAATTCAGCAAAATCCGGCAAAATTTCTGCGATGTATGGCGTGGCAAAATTATATGAACGAGGCCGAGGTGTTAATACGAACGTAGTCCAAGCTGCAGCGTGGTATCAAAAAGCAGCTGACGCGGGTTATATTACTGCCACGGCGCGTTTAGGCATTATGTATTTTGAAGGCCGAGGCGTGAAACAAAATTATGCTAAATCTCTCGTTTTATTAAGAAAAGCAGTTAAAGGTAATGTTGCCAGCGCCCAACATCAGTTGGCAAATATGTATGAATTAGGAACTGGTGTCCCACAAAACCTAAAACTGGCTATTCACTGGTATAAACAATCAGAAAAAAATGGCTATTATCTTTCTAAAAATAAACTGTCGCGTCTCCAAGCTCTAATGGCATCAAAATCAAGTGGTACTATTAAACGCCCACAAAAAACTAAAGCAGCATCTGTTCCAGCAAAAGCGCCTTCCGCTCTTATGACAAGGCTTATTCGAGGGCAATGGTTTAAAAGAAAAAAACCGGTGGGTTACTTGCCTTCAAATATAACAAACTGTGTTGATACAAATTCAAAAACTCTCAAATGCATTTCAACCTCTCAAGAGCGCAGTACGGGTTCTGAAATAATTACTTATAATACAGAGAGCGTCATCCGTATTAAAAGCAGTTCAAGCTTTAATATTAGTTATGGAAACAATGTGCTTGAAGTTGCAATGCTTACGGTAGAAGATGGTGATGGAAACCTCATAGAACAATCCCCTTCACGCATTAAGAAAGGCCGTCAAGGTAGAGATAAAAAATTATCATGTACCTTAAAAAATTCCAACTTAATTTCTTGCGTTAAAGGCAACTCTACTTTTGAACTAATTAGTCGCTGATCTTTTTAAATTTTTTAAGCTGACATACAATGCAGTATGTCAGTCTCCCCCCCTACCAGTGAAGATGAACTTTTAACTCGCGCCAGAAACCTTGCGGGCTTAACTCTTCACGATCTTGCAAAAACCTTTAACCAACGACTGCCTACCAATAACGTAAAATCAAAAGGTTGGATGGGGCAGTTGTTGGAAATAAGTTTAGGTGCAACGGCAACATCGAAAGCCGAACCAGACTTTCAATTGATCAACGTAGAGTTAAAAACACTTCCCTTAACAGCAACAGGCAAACCAAAAGAATCAACCTACGTCTGCACTGTGCCTCTTACTAAACTTTATGATCAACATTGGGAAAGCTCTTGGTTAAAACAAAAGTTACAACGTGTTTTGTGGTTACCCATTGAAGCAGATAAACGTATTGAACTTGGCGAGCGACATATTGGTAATGCTATTTTATGGAGTCCAACTAAAGAGCAAGCACAACAACTGCAAAGCGACTGGGAAGAGTTAATGGAAATGGTGTGTTTAGGTCGGTTAGATCAAATCACATCTCATATGGGGCGTTATTTACAAATTCGTCCCAAAGGTGCGAATGCAAAATCATTAACCACAACCTTAGATGAAGAAGGCAATACCATTCAAACCTTGCCACGCGGGTTTTATTTAAGGCCTGAATTTACTCAGCAAATCATTCAATCAAATTATGCTTAAAAGTAACACGCATACCTGACTTAATATAAAACCAAAAGGGTCATTGCGAGCGATAGCGTGGCAATCTGCTGGCTCAAGCCTCGTATAAAAAAGATTGCCGCGCTATCGCTCGCAATGACAAAGTTATATGTTTTATATCTAAAACATGTAAAGTTGTCTTTAATTCTATAATCATGTTCTATAAATAACTCTTTAATTTTTAACGGGATAGCGCTAGTTTTTTATATTGCCCTAACACTTCAGGTTTTGGATACAACACATCCAATGCAATCGACTTACCATCTGACTGTACAATACGGCAATGTTGACGTGACAATTCACGCGGGTGTTTAACACCACAAGAGTGTGCAATTAAACCGATACCATAATGTATTTTATCAGCGTAGTTTTTAACGCGCACAGATTTTTCTTCTACGTTTAAGCCTTTCTGTAAACCTTTGTTATGCGTAGTAATGCCCGTTGGACAAGTATTCTTATTGCACTTCAATGCCTGTATGCAGCCGAGTGAAAACATAAAGCCGCGCGCCGAGGTAATGAAATCTGCGCCGGTACATAAGGCCCACGCAACGCTTGATGGCGTAATCAGTTTTCCTGAAACAATGATTTTTACCCTATCACGTAAACCGTATTGCGTTAATATATCAATCACCATGGGTAAGGATTCTTTAATTGGTAAGCCTACATCATCCATTAGCGGCATCGGTGCCGCACCTGTGCCACCATCACAACTGTCTAGCGTAATAAAATCTGGTGCACATTCTATACCACACTTTTGAATTTCTTCGCACATATTTTTCAGCCAACCATCTGTGCCTATAACAGCTTTAAAACCAACGGGTTTACCTGTGACGTCTCTTACATGTTTTATAAAATCGAGCAGCTCTTTTATGTTACTTATTTCAGGGTGGCGATTAGGTGAAATGGAATCTTTACCGGCTTCTATTCCGCGAATTTTTGCAATTTCGGCGGTCACTTTATTTCCAGGTAAAATCCCGCCTTTGCCTGGTTTAGCACCTTGGCTCATTTTCACTTCAAACATTTTTACTTGAGAGTGCGCAGCCACTTCTTTTAGTTTTTCATCATCTAGTTTTCCTTCTGCATTTCTAACACCGTATTTGGCCGTACCAATTTGCATAACGATGTCACAACCGCCTTCTAAATGATATTTAGATAAACCACCTTCTCCAGTATTCATCCAACAACCTGCCCGCTTTGCACCTTTTGATAAAGCACGCACCGCAGGTTTTGATAATGCGCCGTAACTCATTCCTGAAATATTGATTATCGATGTGGCTTCATACGAGTCACGACAGTAAGGGCCAATTAAAACGGCTGGACTGGATGTTGCATGTTCATCTAAGGTGGGAAAAGGGCAATTAATAAATAAAGGGGTACCAACGGGAGAGATATTTTTTGTCGAGCCAAAGGCCATGGTGTTATCAATCGCACGTGAAGATTTATTAACCCATTCACGCTCCGCCCGGTTAAAGGGCATTTCTTCTCTATCCATCGCAAAGAAATACTGTCGAAAGAACTCCCCTAAATCACTAAAAACAGATCGAAAGCGACCGATAACAGGATAATTTTTACGAATCGCATCTTTGCTTTGCGTGATATCTGAAATAAAAATAAAGAGGGTAAAAAGTACTGTGAGTCCTACCATAAAAATAAAGAGTGATGAGAGAAAATTGATACCCTGAGCGGTTAGTTCTGCAAATAAAGACATGCGTTCATTTCCTGTTTTTAATGTTCATCCAAAATCATACTGTCATGACAGCAATATAGACTGATAGGTTCAATATACAGTTAAACTCAGGCAATATGATGTGATACCTCATAATACCCACAGCAGAAAAATGTTAAAATAGCACCATATATAAGTAAATCCTGATGTTTTTTCGTTATAATACCCGACCAAAATTGTATGGTTGAATGTGGAGTTCCAAATGAGCGAATCAAACGAAATTAGTTCTGCGTTATCTGGCGAAGAGCGACAAGAACTTGCGGTGAAACTCACCGAAAAACAAGCCCTGTTGAAAAACCTTGCAGACGATGCAGCGCCAATGGAACGTGCACTCATCCAGCTTGATGTTTCTGAACTCATGCTTTCTTTAGATCTAAAATTTGAAGCATGGAATATGGCGCGTGGTACTTTTGATATTTTTGTCACCAATGAACAATGGCAACATGCCGTTGAAGCTTGTAATGTGATGTATCAAACAGAACAACCCGCTTCTATTGTGGCCTTAGGCCATGCAGTTTGGATGGCGGTCACCTACCCTATTGCAGCAGATACTTCCGTTGCCGTACTTAACCATATTGTTGATGAAACACCCGCCGACTCAGATGGCGCTGCAGTCGCTGCCATGGTGGGGTATTATATAGCAGATATTCGCTCTACCGATGATAACCACGACAGCATGACCTTTTTAGCAAAAACTATTTTAGGTAATGTGGCTAAACGACATAGTAATGTTCAAACGCAAAAAGAAATGGATGCTTGGATGTTTAAGCTAGAACTTAAAGATCCTGAAATATTTTTACCTCGCTTGTCTTTAGTGGTAAATTCAATTGTAGAAGACAACTGGTGGTTTGATCGTGACGAACTTCGTGCACGTCTCCCTGTTAATTAAAAAGAGTACATTATGGGTAACCCTTTTCAAGATCAATTTTTAAAAGCCGGCATGGTTACAAAACAGCAGGTTAAAAAAGCGCAGTCGTCTTCGAGTAAGAAGAAAAAAGAACAACGCTCAAAGAAAACCCCTGTGGTTGATGAAAACAAACTAAAGCTACAACAAGCCGCTAAAGAAAAAATAGATCATGATAAAGCGTTAAACCTACGCAAACAAGAACAAGCAAAGCAAAAAGCCACATCGGTGGAAATAGATCAACTCATTACAAATAATTTAATTAAACGTAATGAACAAGAATGCGATATTGTTTATAACTTTGAACACCGCAAAAAAGTAAACCATATCTATATTGATGTAGAGATGAAAAATAAAGTCATTAACGGGGCTTTTGGTATTGCTCGCATAGATGGTCGATATGAGTTGGTTCCAAAGCTTGTCGCTGAAAAAATTCAACAGAGAAATGAAAAGCGAGTGATCTTATTTGAAATTAAAGACAGTGTTGTTGATGAAAATGATCCGTATGCAGAATTTCAAGTCCCCGATGATTTAATGTGGTAACTGATATTTAAAAACCAATATCAACACCAGCTATTAGTGGGTATTTAAGATAAAGGTACCTTAATCCAGAATCGACTTCCTTCCCCAATAGTACTTTCAAAACCGATAGAACAATTCATTTTTTCTATTAGTTTCTTTGATATAGCTAAACCCAGACCAGAGCCTGTAATATTTGAACACTCTTGTCCCGCTCTATCAAAATGATCAAAGAGATGAGCATGATATTTAGAGTCTATTCCTTTTCCTGTGTCTGTAACTGAAAGGCAAAGCATTTTTTCATCTTCAAGCGAATAATCTATTACCACGAGCCCATTTTCTATATTATATTTTATAGCATTAGATAGAAGATTGATGACAACTTGTTTAAATCGTTTAATATCTACATTTATTCCTATATCAGGTAATGAATCAATTTTGTTATCTATTTGGATTGACATATGTTTCGTAGAACTTTGAACCATTGATAAGCAAAACTCAAGAACCTCTTTTAGCATATGACTTTCAGTTAATATTTTTAGTTTACCAGATTCTATTTCTGATAATTCTAATAAGTCTTCAATCAATCCTAATAGATGATGGCTAGCAGACATGATCTCATGAACATTATCTTTTAGAATTTCATCTTTTGCATCAAGCTCAATGAGTTGAGAGAAACCAAGAATAGCATTCATTGGTGTTCGCATTTCGTGACTCATGCTTGACAAGAATATACTTTTCGCTCTATTTGCACTTTCAGCTTCTTGTTTAGCCATAACGAGAGCTTCATTATTTTCTTTTTCTTTAGACTGTTCAGTTTCAAGCGATGCAGTCATATTGTTAATGCCTTTAGCTAATTCAGCCAGCTCGCCTGTAAAACTGATTGGAATTCTGTACTTTAAATCACCTTGCTTTATTGTATTTACACCATCGTAAATTTTACTGATTGGTTTTGTTACGCTGCGTGAAAAAAGTAGTGCAATAAATATTGTTGCTAAAGTTAAAAACAATGTTGTGAAAACACCATCCCTTATCACTTCCGCCTTGAGTAACCTTGTCTTATTTAGATTGAAAACTACGTTAACGGAACCAAGAAGAACTTTAGTGTTTCGAGTTTCCACTGCCATATTCTTGATGTCATCGATTTGAATCGATGTTTTTATAATGTTAGAAGAAAATGTTTTGTATGTCGTTTCATCAATATTTCTTAGATTAAATTTTTTATAGTTTTCATTGAGTTTTTTCAGAATAATTGACTTGTTATTATCCTCTAGATATATAGCAACAATATTTTTCTGGCTTAATGTATGTGTCAGCGTTGACTCAAGATATTCGAAATTATCAGAAAAAATACCATACTCACTCATCACAGATAAATAACCTACAATGTTTTTTCCTTCTTCATTTGTTCTTTTACTTATTTCATCTACTCTTCCTGAAATAAGTATGTAGGCAAGAATAAGAGCGGTTGTTATAACAGGCAACACCGTAATCAAGAGTATTTTCGTTCTAAATTGAGGACTTATCATTGCATTTTTCTCTTAATGATGTTTTTCGAATCCAGCTCTATATTCAAAGAACGTGCAACGGCAGAATTAATTTCAAGTGTAAATTCATCGGCATAGTATTCTTTCTGTTGTTGCTGACCATCTTTATAAATTTTATTAACAACATTTGCCGTTTTTACCGCTATATTATCAATGCTTGAATACAGACTTATTAGCGCTCCAGCTTTAGCAAAAGATTTTGAATATGCAATGATTGGTACGTTTGCATGGTACGTCGATAAGATAATGCTTTGTGCGCTATGTGCGTTGTATATCTCAGGGTTTGGTAGCGCCAACAAAACATCATTATGATTTAATGTTCTTATAAAATATCTAGATATAACGCTGTTTTTTTGAACACGAAGTTTTTTATACATCACAGCATTATTTTTAGCCGCTATTTTGATTGCCTGTGATTTTTTTATTTGTTCATCGGTGCTTGCAAAGACTAACTTTTTTCCTTCCGGAAATAATATTTTGAATAATTTTATATAACGGTTAATTGGCTGGTTTATATATATTTTATAACAGGTTGGTTTTTTACAGGGGATTTTACTTTGCAGCGATTCATTATCAGGAATTAAAGAATAAAAAACTGGCTTCTGTGTTTTTAGTTCTGACATGGCTATAGCTGACTTATAGCCAATAGAGATTATTGAGTCATTATTGTTTATTAGATCATCATTGATATCAGAAATACTGACTTGAGATACTCTAAAATTATTATGCAACTGTTTTTTTAGTGTGGAGTAGAACGTCTGATAAATTTTCCCTTGAGCACTCATAACAACTAAAACACGTTCTTGTGAATAAGACAGCGAAGGCATAAGTAATAGACATAACAAGGCCCACTTTGATATTACTACCAAAGGCGTTAATGCCATTTTAATATCATCATCATTCAAAATAATACATTGCGTTTATAGCTCTAAACTAAAGCTTATATATCCTTGCTGATCATAATTGTTATCAAACCGAGTACTGATTTTTTCATTTGTTACGTTTTGTAGAACAAATTTTATTTGTGAATTGTAGCCTGAAAATTCAAATGATTTAGAAAGCGTTAGGTCGAGACGATTTCTTGGTGCTTGCTGGCCTGTTGCACAACAAAGCTCTTGATAGCTGCCAGTATAATAATAGCCAAGCGACCCTTTAACCTTACTGTTAAAATCATGCATGACAAGTAATGAGATAATGTCACTAGGTGTTCCCCTTTCATAATCCGAATTATCTCCTAATACTGACTTAACATCATCAATCTTTGTTGATGCATAATTTAGCTTGACACGTGTATTTTTAAATTGATGAGAAATTGAAGCCTCAAACCCAGTTATATTAAATTCACTACCTTGTAAAAATCCACCTGTACTGACAGCAGTGTCAAGCAAAATAATATCCGTGAGAAAGTTCTTATATATGCGCAAATCAATTTCGGTTGAATTATTGTTTAGCATGGCGATATAACCAAGATCAAAAGATTTTATGCGTTCAGGTTTTAAATCAGAAAGGTCGCTCCAATATGGGAAATCTCCAAAACCATCTATATATATGACACGGTTGGTATATTCCTCAAATACAAATGGACTTCGAGTTGATTCAGTATAAGAAATTCGAGCAGTATGATTTTTATTAATGTGGTGATTGAAGGCGATACGTGGGGCTAATGTGGTACCGCCCGTGTCATTGTCATCATGTAACAAACCAATATTCAGAATATTTTTTTCACTTAACTGTAATTCTGCATTTGTAAAAACTTGCTGAGTAATAATGTCTTTATCTACGTTATATAAATATTGTGATGATATTGTATTATCTTTTCTATAGAGTGCGCCAAAGGTCACGCTGTACCAATCCGAACTCGTTGAGTAAGTTACCTCAATATTATTACGATTAGTCTTTGCTCCTTCATCTATAGTGACAAAACCAAAACCATCATTAGTGTAATCTCCTAGAAAAGTGTTGTTATCATTATAGTCTTGGTGGTAGTAATTTAGACTTATATCGTCGCCATCTAAAAAACTATGTGTCCATTTAGTTTGAAATGTTGAATATTTCACATTTTTTGTGTGCTCAGGCATGTGATCATCTAGAGGCGAGTCTTCTTGGTAAATGCCACTATTGTTGCTGACTAAAAATGTTATTACATCCTTATTTGTGGCCTGATAATCGCCTCTAAAATTAACAATAGATAAATCTTTATTATCATACCTCTCTTTAAAACCATCATCTTTCCTTGCACTTAGTGATAATCTATAGTCAAAATTACCTTTCGTATCACCCAGAGTGAAAAATAGTTCACTTCGCCCATATGCCCCCTGAGTAACTTTAAATTTTAACCCCTTATCTAATGCTGCATGTCGGGTAATAATACTGATAACACCGGTCATCGCATTAGGGCCATAACTTGCTGAGCTGGGGCCTCGAATTATTTCGATACGCTCTATATTATCGACGGTAAGTCCCAATTGCGTCCAGGGCATTTGACCGAATAATGGCGTATAGACAGACATACCATCTACAAGAACTTGCTGCCTTACACGATAATGGTCAAAAAGAAATTGATACCCCGACGCACCTGTATGTCCACTTGCATTGTTAACTAACATACCTGGCGCTAGCCTTAATAAATCCACTATCTCTGTAAAGCCGGACGCCTCAATCATCTTTCGATCAATAATTGTCGTTGCAACAGGAGAATTGCTTTTTGATTGCTTTAAACGTGTCGCAGTTAAAACAACAGGAATGTCATTAAAAAAATCATTTTCTGTCAATAATGAAGCATCTAGTTCTTCAGCTAAAACTGACTGGCATGATGTTGTTATAAGTAAAATAACGGCGATCATCGGGGGGAGTTTGAACACGGTTTTTTACTACCTTATTTCTACTTAAACAATAAAAATCATACTCTTAATCTAGGTAAATGTTAATTATTACTCATACCTTTCACTTAGGGTAAACCCTATCTATATTGATGATAGCATGATAATAAAGTAAGTAATCGTACTTATAGCATTGCTCACATAGGCCGCTGTTTTAAAGTGATCTAAAAATCTGTCACTGAAAAAATTTTAAAGCCTCTAATAATTTATTTTGCTAAAATAAAGTGACTATCTAGAACAAAATTTATGCAAATTTGTCTAAATTGGATAGATTGAATGATTTTAAACGTATTTAATTTTTATTCAAAGCTGAGTTTGTATTAAGGCGTCTCGCATTTGCATATAAGCAATGAGAAACTCAAAAAACATTCGCCAAAATAACTCTATAAACAAAGTTAAAATCACGAATAGTGCGACAAGCTTAAATTTCTGTTTATTATTTAATGATTGCCATAATAATTTCTTCATGTTTTCAAATGCAGTATTCAACAATCTATATTTTCGTACAAGCCGAGTAACTATAAACCATAAACCTATAGGTAATATAACCACGCCGAGGTTATAAAATACGATTAAAACCTCAAGGCTAATAAAGCTTTTAAATGTTAGGAAATCCATTATATATCAGCGCCTATTTTCTTTTGATTTATGATATTAGCATTTTCTCATCCACCTGTACGTCATAAAACAAACATGAATTTATGAGTTACCAATTTAATCTACATATGGCCCATGCTGGTGAATCGGTTCTCCGTGTGGCAGCCCCATGCAAAGCATAAAATGAGATTGTTCGTTTGCATTTATTTTTAATGTATCAACCCCATCATAAAAATACGCTTCTTTATTATTTAATGTTTCATTATTGATTGAGATTTTTCCTGTTAATAAATAGATAAAACCACGAAAACCTGATGGTACATTTTCTTCATAGATTGCACTTTCATCCAACGACACATCTAAATATCTCACTGGTGTTTCTAGCTCTACAGGTGAATCCTCTCCAATAATTATTCGTACTATGCCACCTGCAATATTTTTTTGAGGAATGTTGTCGCTATCAACCTGTTGATAAGTTGGCTCTATTTGTTTTTTACTTTTAGCGAGGTTTACCCATAATTGAATACCGTTACTGTTTATTTGGCTGTCTGGCATTTCTGAATGTTCAATGCCCCACCCAGCGGTAAAACGTTGCGCACCTCCGGCGGTTACTGTTGATTGGTTTCCTAGGTTATCTTTATGTTCAATGCTACCAGTAAACATATAGGTAATCCCTTCAAAGCCACGATGAGGGTGCGTAGGAAAGCCGCGTGCTGGGCCTAAGTTAAAGTTATCCCATAAAACAAACGGATCATAATTCATTCTATCTTGTGTCACGGGAAATAGCCGATGTACATCGACGCCATCTCCTTCACTCATTTCAATAGCAGGTAAAATATACGTTTTAGCTGTCATTAGAATCTATCTCTATTATGCTTTTGCATTAAATTTTGATCTGGCCCGATAGGAATAATTTGTGTTGGATTGATCATCTCATGACTGTAATAGTAATGATGTTTAATATGATCTAAATGCGTCGTGTCTGCCACACCTTGCCATTGATAAAGCTCCAACATAAAGTTGTATAAATTTGGATAGTCGATAATACGTTTTTTATTACATTTAAAATGCCCTACATACACAGCATCAAAACGAATAAGCGTCACAAATAAACGCCAGTCGGCTTCAGTTATTTGCGAGCCAACTAGGTAGCGTTGTTGGCTGAGTATTTCTTCCATTTCATCTAAAGCGCCAAACAATCTATTATAGGATTTTTCGTACGAGTCTTGTGTTGTTGCAAAACCTGTTCTATAAACACCGTTATTTATATTTTCATAAACTTTATCATTAATCTTGTCAATTTCTGTTTGTTTATCTTTGGGGTAAAAATCAAGCTGGCTTGTTTCATTATCTAGTAAAGAGTTAAAACCGTTATTAAAGATTCTAATAATTTCTAAAGATTCATTATTCACGATGGTTTCTGTTTTCTTATCCCATAGAACAGGCACGGTAACGATACCACTATATTTAGGTTCTGCTTTGGTATAAATTTCATGCATACGTGAAACCCCATATAAGGTATCGCCCGTTGCATTTGTAAAATCACTTTTGAAGTCCCAACCTTTGCTATCCATAAAAGGATGAACAACGGAGACACTAATAATCTCTTGTAATTTTTTTAATTGCCGAAAAATTAATGTTCTATGAGCCCAAGGACAAGCATATGAAACATACAGGTGATAACGATCACTCTCTACGTTGTCTTCTGAAATCACATTTCGAAATTGTGAATCCTTACGAACGTATTCACCCTTATCGCTGACCTTATCAAACCAGTCTTCTTTTAACTCACCCTGTATTAACAAGCTCATTTTTTAATCCTTTTTGAACAATTTATATATTATAGAGCGGTCATGGCGATAAAAGTATAATGACTTTAGTTCGCAATGGCTGGGGACATTCTATTTTTTATTTTCTAAACTCAACGCTCCTGCGCCGTGTTCTGCAAGCAACATTAAACCACCTGCAATAGCTAAGTTTTTCATAAACATAATCATTTGTGCTTGCTCAGCTAAATTGTTATGGAAAATAATGGCTGAGACGATACTAAAGCCAGCTAAAGCATACGCGATGTAACGTGTTTGCCAACCGATGACTAAAGCAAGTCCACCAGCCAATTCTAAACCAATGACCAATGGAAGCAGTATGCTAGGTACGCCCATGGCTTCCATGTATCCTTGCGTACCGGCATAGCCCATTATTTTATTCATTCCTGCTAATACGAAAATATGCGCTAATAAGATTCTTGCTATTAAGCTGTTATATTTATTCATGACTTTCTCCGTAATGTATTATTGATGTTCAATACAATATATACCCAATTTTCAGATACAAAAGCTCAATATATAGATGATATTTATCTAAATAACTGATACTTTAGATAAATGAAATCATATCCACGCGTTACTATTGAGCAATGGCGGGTATTCCAGGCCATTATTGAACAAGGCGGCTATTCTCAAGCAGCTAAATATTTACATCGTAGTCAGTCTGCGATTAGCTATTCGATGTCTAAATTACAGGATCAATTAGGTATTTCTCTGTTAAAGGTAGAGGGGCGTAAGGCCGTCCTCACCGAACAAGGTAAAATTTTATTACAGCGTTCACGACTATTGATTGATGAAGCATCCGATATTGAAAATTTTGCTTATCATTTAGCTCAAGGACGAGAATCTGAAATTAGATTGGTTGTGGATGCTGCTTTTCCAAATGATTTATTAATGACAGCATTGTCAAAGTTCTCTCAGCAGAGCCTAGGGACACGCGTTCAACTCCGTGAAGTTATTTTATCTGGCGCAACAGACGCTTTAATAAATGAAGAAGCAGAGTTAATTATTGGTATTGAACCCCCATCTGGTTTTCTTTCTGATCCAATCATTGAAATAGAGCTGATTGCTGTCGCCAATCCTAAGCATCCCTTGCATCAGTTAGATAGACCAATAACATCTAACGATCTTGCTCAACACACACATGTTGTTATTCGAGATTCTGGACAAATAGAAACTTTGGACGTGGGTTGGTTAAGCAGCCAAGATCGTTGGACCGTCAGTAGTATAGACAGTGCGCTGAGCGCGGTTGAAAAAGGTTTAGGTTATGGCTGGCTGCCGAGCAATAGATTAATTGAAGCGTATGGTGATGGTTCTCTCAAACCTTTACATCTGGAACAAGGCTCTACTTACAAAGCATTTTTATTTCTCAGTTTTGCTCACCCTAAAAATATTGGGCCAGCCACACGAGAGCTTGCTAACATTATAAAAGAGGTGGTTAGTACCAGTGCTTAAGTTACGCACTTAAATCTGCACGCACTTGTTCTAAAATATTTTTCATTTTCTTTGTATCTTGCTGAATTTTGCCAAACTCATCAACGGTTAAAGGTTTACTGAATAAAAACCCTTGGATCGTTTTACAGCCTAATGCGTGCAAATACGCTAACTCATAGGCAGTTTCTACTCCTTCTGCAACAACATCTAAATGTAAACTATGCGATAACGCCATAATTGCAGTCACTATAGCAGCGTTATCTCCACAACTTCTATCTTGTACATTGGTTATAAAAGATCGATCAATTTTTAAGGTGTCGATAGGGAATTTTTTTAAATAACTTAAAGAAGAATAACCTGTACCAAAATCATCAATTGAAATTGACACGCCGAGTTTTTTTATCTCATTTAAAACGTCTACAGTTTTATCCACTTCATCCATTAAACAGCTTTCAGTTAATTCTATTTCAAGATATTTTGCGTCTAAGCCAGAGTCCTTTAATGCAGAAGAAATTCTTTCAATAATATCACCCTTTTGAAATTGAACACTGGAAACGTTTACAGAAACACATATAGGATCTAACCCTTGATCTTGCCATGCTTTATTTAGCCTACATGACTCACGCAAAACCCAATCACCAACTTCAACAATTAGGCCACTTTCTTCGAGTACAGGAATAAATTCAAGGGGAGAGACAATACCGCGTGTTGAATGTTGCCAACGAATTAATGCTTCCATACCTTTAATGTTTGCTGTTGCCGCGTCAACCTTAGGCTGGAAATAAACACGAAATTCATTATTTTCTAATGCCTTTCTTAAAGCTTCTGTTTCGTTTTCTTGTTTTACTTTTCTTATTGTCGACTCATTTTTTTCCTCAATCAGATGAAAGTCTGATAAATAAAAATGCCGTAATGAATAAAGAGCTAATGAAATGAATAAAAATAGAAATAACGGAAAGGGAAGTATAACGAGTCCTCGCATATCAAGCCCCACCATCACCAAGAGAGCAAAGGCCAAAAGCAGAGAAAAATAAGGAGACTGAAAACAGCGAATAATTTCAGGTTTATTTAGTTTCAAGATAATACCAATCATTGTGGAAATTAGGAGGAAGCTTACAATGATGTATCGGTAAAAAATATATAAACTTTAGAAAAATAATGTATATTTATCCTTAAATGTACGGGTATATTTTGAACCTAAGTAATTGATTTTATTATATTAAAGAACTTTTGCGTTGGAGAGATGTTCTCTTAATAAATGGAATAATTCTGTCCTCTCAACGGGTTTAGGTAAGAAACCGTTTGCCCCTACTCTTAATCCCCAAAATTTTTCTGTTGCCTGTTCGTTACCACTAATGATAATGATAGGAATAGTCGCGGTGCTAGGCTCTTTTCTAAGAATTCGTGTTGCCTGAAACCCATTTAACCCGGGCATAATCACATCCATCAGAATGAGATCGGGCGTGTGATTTTTCGCCATTTCTATTCCTTCCTCACCCGTTGGCGCACTAATAATGCTATAGCCTGTGGGTGCGAGGGTTTTCTTTAAAACGGCAATGGCTGTTCGTGAATCATCGACAATAAGAATGGTGGCATCTTCTGGTAATTGAACTCGCTCTTTACTGCGTCTTTCTAAGGGCTTATCGCTACCGCCACCAAAAATTGATTTTATATTAAAAACCATAATATTTTTCCAATAAAAGATAAAAGTCTGGATAAATGCTATTTTATAGCAAATGTAGAAAACAGCAAGAAGTCACTTTTTGCGATAAAGTTAGTTAATATTATATCTGTTGGTTTAATAAAAGATTTTACTTATGATGCAACTTAAACGATTCCTCTTCCACGTAACTTCAAATACTTTAATTTTGGGTATTTTAATTAGTAATTTATGTTTTGCTGAAAGTGAAATAGTCATTCCTGTTTCATCAGGTGATGAAATTACTATTGAAAAATTTCCGGCATCTGGAAAATATCTCATGCTTTGGTTAGCACCTGAATATGGAATACGTGAAGCCCACCGCTCAATGGCAAAAATGCTAACTAAACAAAACATTGAAGTATGGCAAAGCAATATTACTGAATCACTATTTTTGCCTCAAAGCTCTACGTCTATTAAAAGACTAGATGGTGAAATTGTTGCTGATCTCATCGAATATGCACATAAACTTACGGGTAAAAAAATAATTGTCGCAGGTGATTCATATGCAACAATCATTGCGTTACTTGGCGCGAGACAGTGGCAACAAAGAAAACAAATAACACCTTATTTAATCGGGGCAATTCTTTTTTCACCATATATGTATGCATCTATTCCTCCTCTTGGTCAGCAGCCAGAATATATGCCTATTGTTTCCGCAACTAATATTCCCATTATGATTTACCAGGCTAAAAACGGTGGCAATATTGGCCAATTTGACTCGCTAGTCGAAAAACTACAACAACATGGAAACCCTGTTTATACCCGTATGACACCAAAAATAATGAGTGTCTTTTATGAAAAAAATCCAACAGCAGACATGAAAAGACAAGTGAAACCTTTGTCAGTCAACATTAAAAAGATTATTCCCTTATTAGAAAAACAAACTGTTCCGTTCACCCCTATTAAAATAAAAAAACATCAAGAACATCCCAGTGGGATAGATATTTACCTCAAGAAATATACAGGCTCAAGTTCACCCATAGCTATAAAACTAAAAGATGCTTATGGAAAAGACTTTATAAAAAATAATTTTAAAGGGCAAGTGACAATAATTAATTTCTGGGCAACCTGGTGTCCACCCTGCGTTTTGGAAATCCCTTCATTAAATCGTTTAAAAAATAAAATGGAAGGACTCCCTTTTGAATTAATCTCAATTAACTATGCTGAAAATAAAAAAACAATTCTTGAATTCATGAAAGAAATAAATGTTGAGTTCCCTGTCTTACTTGATAAAGATGGTAGCTTTGCTAAAAGATGGAACATAATTACCTACCCATCGACTTTTGTTATTGATAAAAAAGGCAACATTAAATATGGCGTTAACGCAGCCATCGAATGGGATGATCCAGAGCTTATCAAAAAATTAAAATCTCTGTTGTAAAAATAAAATATAAAAATAACGAAGGGAATTAATATGAAATCTTATTTAATAAAAAACACTCTTTTACTTTGCTTATTAATCCCCATTATTTCGTGTTCTACACTGAGTAAAGATGAATGCAAAACAGCCAACTGGAAAACAATTGGCTACGGTGATGGTACACAAGGTTATAAAGCATCTCGCATAAGCGGCCATCGAAAAGCCTGTGCTGAACATGGCGTACAACCAAATTTAAATGCCTATACCCTCGGTAGAGATAAAGGCTTAGTCCAGTACTGTATTCCAAATACTGCTTATAACCATGGTGTCAGAGGTTATAGCTATAACAGCGTTTGCACTGCTCATAATGAACCAGCATTTCGTCAAGCCTATAACTATGGCGTCTCTATCTATGAACAAATAGTCATATTAAAAAATATGCAAAGAGATTTTGCGAATGAACAAGAATATATTATTTCCTTAGAACAAGAGATTCATGATAACGAACATCGAATTATCAGCGGCCATCTACCTAAATATATGGCTCGTCGATTGCTAAATGAAACAAAAGAACGGGAAATCATGCTAGATAGAGCCCGATATCACATACCTGAATTAGAGAATGATATTTATCAGCAGCAACAGCATATAGACCAATTAAAATCTAATAGGACGTTTCATTAAATAAATGATGAATGCTTTAACATCATTAAAACTACTACTTCCCGCCATTATTCCTTCGTGGAATTTTTTTGACATTATCACCGCCTCGCCTCGCATTGAATATTCTTTATTAAGCAATAACAATGAAGCCACCGCTCACTGGCAAGAATTTAGACCTCGACCCAAAAGCTTATCTCCTAATAACATGCTAAAGCGCATATTGTGGAATCCTCAATGGAATGAGTCATTATTTTTGGTGAGTTGCGCTGAAAGGATTATGGCAAATCTATCTGAAGATATAGTACTACATAGTGAAAATGAAATATTGACACGTATCGAACAAGTTCTGAGGAGAAACAATCAAATAGATACTTCATCTTATTTACAGTTTCGTTTAATTTATCTGAATCGAGAAAATAAGAATATCTATAGAAATATCTCTTTTACTTCTCGTAAACTAGCGCTTTAAAAAACAATAATGCTATTAGATAACACCATTCGGTTAACAGAAATATTAATCGGCTTTGCATTTATTCAGCAAAGTGTTGAGCATTTAGTCGGTTCAATTTATGAAAGAAGACTATTTTTAATACGCATCATATTTTCTGTGTTACTTATTATCGGTGTACAACCACTATGGGTAAGCTCGGCACTGCTCGTCATTGGTTTAATTAGTTTACGAAGGTTTTACGGCCCGTATAATGGTGGCGCGGATAAAATGAGTTTATTAATACTTAGTTGTTTAGTTTTAGCTCACCTCGCCAATACACCGTTTTGGAAGGAAATGGCTTTTTCTTATTTAGCCTTACAACTTGTTTTATCTTATTTTATTTCAGGTTGGGTAAAAATCAGAAACCCTGAATGGAGAAGCGGCCAAGCCTTAATTGATGTGTTTCAATTCTCGGCCTACCCTGTGAGTGAAGAACATCGAAAATGGGCAGCAAGGCCTCAAGTATTATTCATCATGTCATGGGCTGTCATGATATTTGAATTACTCTTTCCTTTCGCCTTGATAACCAGCACAAGCCTAATACTCGCACTGGTTATCGCTGCATGCTTCCATCTTGCGAATGCATTTTTATTTGGTCTTAACCGATTTTTTTGGATTTGGATAACAGCCTACCCTTCTATACTTTGGTTCCAACAACGTATTTTTTCTTAAAACAATTCTTTTAAGAAGCTTTTCATTTCATTCCATGATTCTTTATCCGCAGTCGCATTATAGGCTAAGGGTATGTTAAATTTTTTGCCAAACTTATCTGCTCCAGGGTTGGTGAAGGCATGTTTCGCATTGGGGTAATTAATAAATTGATAGTCTACTCTCGCAGCTCTCATTTCATTTTTAAATGCCGCGATTGCTGTCGCCTTAATAAATGGATCTGCCTCGCCATTCAAGACTAAGACTTTAGCTTTTACCTTTCCTTTTTTAGCATTTTCTTTTGTCCCCAAAGAACCATGGAAACTCACTACACCATCTAAATCAACACCGCGGCGCGCCATTTCTAAAACTATCCCACCACCGAAACAATAACCTATTGCGGCCATTTTATCTTTTGCTACATTCTCTTGATCTTGCAAGAGCTTATAGGCAGCCATAAAGCGTTTTTCAGCAATAGCCATGTTTTTCTTTACTTCTCCTGAGAACATACTTGCGTCTTTTGGGTGTGAGGCATTTTTACCATTACCGTACATATCTAAAGCTAAAGCACGATAGCCTAATTTAGCTAACATTCGAGCACGTTTTTTAGCGTAGTCGTTATGCCCCCACCATTCATGTACCACAATGATGCCTGGACGTTGGCCTTTTATACTTTCATCATAAGCTAAATAGCCTTTCATCGTTATATCGCCATCTGTGTAACTCACATTCTTAGTTACTACATCAGCAAATGAGATGTTCGAAAATACGGTGATGAATAATGAAACAAGTAAAAAATATTTTTTGTTTAGCATCTCTCTTTCCTTTTTATTAAGCACATGATTTTATTTTCCTTTGTCTCATAATTAAAATGAGAACGTATTTATTCTTCTTTTAAAGTTAAATTAACCAGGCCTTCCATCGACTCTTGGTTTTAACCACATTGGTGTATACACAACTAAATAAATAATAAAGGCGACAACCCAAAGCCAAGCTGAAACCTTTATCAACTGTAAATAATATTCGTGCATAAACATTGGCAATATAACGCGGAAAAAAGCAGCCACATTGATTAATATAAACGAGAACACCATCCAACTGTTTAGGTTCATTTCTCTGCCTGTATGTCCCAAAGAAACTCGCGCCATCATACCTAGTGTCATAATACCGATACCGCCCACGGTGAAGGCATGGTAAGCAAATAAACTTTGGTTGAACTCTATTAAAGCAAGCGCCTTAATAATGAAGCCTACAATAAACCATGCGTATGCAATTTGTAAAACCCATACCAAGGGAACTTGCCAAATTTTAGCGGAGTACCAACCAGCAAGTCGAATACCATGTACCACAGCAGTAAAGAGCGCAACGTACGCGGTAAAAATTTTATCGCCATACATTACATCTGATAAAATTAATAATAAAATACTAATCGGTGACAACCATTCTATTGCTGGCCACTTTTTTGTTGTTACACCAGCAACTCCTCGTTCTGTGAAAAAAGGAATTACGCGTCCTCCCATCACTACGATTAGGAAGACAACCAAGTAAAGCATGGCACGGCTACCAGTAATAATGGATAAATCGCTCCAGCCTAAGGCACTAGCATGCACCGCAAAGTTTGCCGTAGCCATCGCAAGTAAAAGTGGAACAAATATAATATTTGACCATTGCTTTGCTTTAATTACAGGCACAGCAACTAAAAAGGCAACTAAAGGAATAAAAGCTAAATCAATAGCGGCAATCATTTGATAGGAAAGTGAGGTAACAAAAGGAGCCAAACGTCCCGCTAAAAACACGACCGATAGCAAGGCAAGTTGCCAGCCACTGATCATTTTCATGCCTGTCCAATTACCTGTTGCCGTTAATATGAACCCTGCAATAACGGCAACGGTATAACCAAACAACATTTCATGTGCATGCCAGCCTGTCGGGGAATAATAACTTGATATTGATAGATAGCCTGATAACTGTAATGCCCATAAAGCAATTAACAACGGTGCAAAAAAAGCCGCAAAAAGGAAAAAGGGACGAAACCCTAAGGCGAAAAGTGAAAATGATTTTTTAGATTTTTGATTGGGTTCTTCAATTTGAAATGACATTGTGTATCCCTGTTGTTTTTTTATAGTAGTAAAAATACGAAATAAGAATATGCCTTAACCAATAATGGTTTCAAGTTCTTCACTTACTTCAAGCCAGTTCATTTCCGTTTCTTGTAGCATTGTTTCTGTACTATTTTGCTCTTCGAGCAAGAGCATTAATTTTACTTTATTTTCTTCGTTGTAAATATCACTATCTGAGAGTTTAGCTTCTACTTGTTCTTTTTTCGTAGTTAGTTTTTCTAACTCTTTTTCTAGTTTTTTGAGTTTGTTCTGTAATGGTTTTAATTGTTTTCTTTTATCTGCTGCATTCTGCCGGATTTGTTTTTTATTTTGATCTGACTCTGTTTGTTCATTTATTTCAGTTTCAACCGGTGATTTTGATTCTTGAGATAACCAGGTTCGATAGTCTTCTAAATCACCACTAAATTCAGCAACCTTGCCCTTTGCTACAAGATAGAATTTATCTGTGACGGTTCTGAGTAAATGCCTATCATGCGAAACAATAATCATCGCCCCTTCAAACTCTTGCATCGCAACAGTTAGTGCATGACGCATTTCTAAATCTAAATGATTCGTTGGTTCATCCAGCAGTAATAGGTTTGGTTTTTGATAAACCAATATAGCTAATACTAAACGTGCTTTTTCTCCTCCAGATAAAGGCGCAACAGGATCCGTTGCCATATCATTAGAAAAAGCAAAGCCGCCTAAATATTTTCTTAAATCACTTTCTGTTGCCGATGCATCGATACGTTGCAAATGTAACAACGGGCTAGCATCAAAATCAAGTTGTTCCAATTGATGCTGCGCAAAATAACCGATGTTTAATTCTTTGGCTGTGCTGAAGTCTCCCTCAAGTGCTTTTAGTTCACCTGAGAGTAATTTAATTAACGTCGATTTACCTGCACCATTATGCCCAAGCAAACCTATTCTATCGCCAGGATGAATCGCTAGCTTTACTTTAGAGAGTAATGCAGTGTCACCATAACCGATAGAGACATCAACTAAACTCAGTAATGGGCTAGGCATTTTATCTGCTTGACGGAAACTAAAGTCAAAAGGAGAGTCTACATGTGCTGGCGCAATAAGTTCCATACGTTCTAACGCTTTTACTCGGCTTTGTGCTTGTTTTGCTTTAGTTGCTTTAGCTTTAAAGCGCTCAACAAATTTTTGCATGTGTTGCACTTCACGCTGTTGTTTTTCAAAAGCGGATTGTTGTGTGGCTAAATATTCTGCACGACGTAACTCAAAGGCAGAATAGTTACCGCTGTATAGCGTGACTTTTTGATGTTCTAAGTGGGCAATTTGAGTTGCGACATTATCTAAAAAATCACGATCATGTGAAATAAGTAACAAAGTGCCTTTATAATTTTTCAACCATGTTTCTAGCCAAATAACCGCATCCAAATCTAAATGGTTTGTCGGTTCATCCAACAGAAGTACATCTGACCGACACATTAAGGCTTGCGCTAAATTTAAGCGCATACGCCAACCACCAGAAAATTGCTTAACTTCGGATTCTTCTTGTTCTGTGGTAAAACCCAAACCATTCAATAAAGTTGCAGCTCGGCTTTTTGCACTATAGCCTTCTATGGCTTCTAGCTCACTGTAATGATGCGCCAGAGCCTCACCATCACCACTCTCTTCTGTTTTTTGAATCTTTTTTTCTAATTGACGTAATTGAATATCGCCATCTAAAACATACTCAATAGCGGTAGAGTCTAAAGCGGGGGTTTCTTGCGCAACATGCGCCATGACTAAATCTTTTGGAACAAAGATATCTCCGGCATCAGCATGTAAATCACCCAGAATCAAAGCAAATAAACTGGATTTTCCTACCCCATTTGCCCCCGTCACGCCCACCTTTTGGCCGTTATGAATGGTGAAGTCAATATCATGAAGTAACTCGCGAGTACCGCGGCGAAGAGATAAATTTGTAAACTTAAGCATTTAGCCAGTTTAACAGAATTAAGATAACTTTTAGAAAAGTAAAATAAAGAAATTAATGTATTTAAAAACCAAATTCACCGCGCCATTCATTTTTCTTAAAATCAATTTTCAACCATTTTGGTGTAAAGGCTTCAGGTTTTTGGATTGGGAAATCTTCTAATGGTGGCTCATCACCTTCATAATCAATACCGCAACTTTTCGTCATTACTGGACGAAAACGTACAGCCAATTGCTCCGTCACATTGACAAAGTTGCCATCGACATTTTCTTTAAAACGAACTCGTTTACGTATTAAACAACTAAAATACAACTCCATCTCAGCGACTAATGTTTTGTCGCGAGAAGCTAGTGCTTTTTCTGCGGCCGCAGTGACGCTCACTTTTACTTGCTTGCCTTGTATCTTAATTTCTTTTTCCATCATTTCACCTACCTTATGTGCTTTTATCTAATTATAAGCAATCAACCTAAACTGCTAGTATCAATGACATTTCTTATCTAATATAGACCTTAGAAAATATTTTCAATAGTCACCTTAGCATAGGCACTCAAAATGATAAAAAGTTTAGTAATTTCAGCACTTGGTAACGATAAACCTGGCATTGTAAATGAATTATCACGTACCATTCTTGATCAAGGCGGCAATATTTCAGAAAGTCGAATGACTGTATTAGGTGGTGAATTTGCCATGATGTTATTAGTCAGCGGCAACCAAGAATGTATTGATAATATCCTTTCTAAACTTGAAGCAACAGGCGAATCATTAAACCTAACACTCATAGCGAAAGAAACAGAATCATCCAATACTGATAAAAAAGCATTGCCTTATCAAGTGACGGTTGTTTCAATGGATCACCCCGGTATCGTACACAATATTTCAGACTTTCTTTCTTCGCATGACCTTAACATTGAAGAAATTGAAACAACAACCTACCCTGCAGCACATACGGGCGCACCCATGTTTTCATTAAATATGACGATAAGCATTCCTGCAGATAGTTCTATTCGAGCATTACGAGATGAGTTTATTACTTTTTGTGATGATTTGAATTTAGATGCAAGCTTGGAAAGTAAGCGCTGATTGTCTACAAGATACTTCTCATACAATTAATAGCGAGCATTTTCACATACAAGCTTTTAGTGCTACTCTTTCATTGGCATTATCTTACTGGCAGCAAGTGTAGCTCGTTTTCTAGCATCTTCAACATTGTTTCCGTATGCCAAGGCCACCCCCATACGTCGTTTTTTAAAGGCTTCGGGCTTACCAAATAAACGAAGGTCTGTTTGTGGAATAGCTAAAGCTTTTTCTAATCCTTCAAAGGCAATGCCTTTTTCGTCCATACTTCCATAAATTACTGCGCTTGCACCGACTTCACGTAAAGTGGTTGAAACAGGTAAACCTAAAATGGCTCTTGCATGTAGTTCAAATTCATTTTGATGTTGTGTCGCCATAGTGACCATTCCCGTATCATGTGGACGAGGACTCACTTCACTAAACCAAACATCATCTCCTTTAATAAATAACTCAACTCCAAATAAACCACGACCTCCTAAATTACTGGTGACTGCTTTTGCGATTTCTTCAGATTTTTTAAGGGCAACATCAGTCATAGGTTGTGGTTGCCAACTTTCAACATAATCACCGTCAACTTGAATATGTCCAATCGGTTCACAAAAATGTGTTTCAATATCTCCGTTTTCATTTAAGGCTCGTACTGTGAGTAGAGTAATTTCATAATCAAATTTTATCATTTCTTCAACGATGACCCGACCACGATCAACTCGGCCTCCGCTCTTGGCATAATCCCACGCAGTTTGAATATCGGCTTCAGTTTTTATCGTTGACTGCCCCTTGCCTGATGAAGACATCACAGGCTTTACGATACAGGGATAGCCCACACCGTTATCAATGGCTTGTTTAATTTCCTGCATACTTTCAGCAAAGGCATATTTTGAAGTTGCAACACCAAGTTCTTCGGCAGCTAAAGTTCGTATACCTTCTCTGTTCATAGTGAGCTGTGTTGCTCGTGCTTTAGGAATAACTTCAGCCAAACCTTGCGCTTCTATTTCAGCTAGCATGTCTGTGTCCAAGGCTTCAATTTCGGGCACGATCAGATGTGGTTTTTCTTTTTTCACTAAATCAAGCAGTGCCTCACCATCAGCCATATTAATGGTATAAGCACGGTGCGCCACTTGATGCCCCGGTGCATTGTCATATCGATCAACCGCGATCACTTCAACACCTAAACGTTGTAAAGCAATAATCACTTCTTTTCCTAACTCACCGGAACCTAATAACATAACCCGTTTTGCTGATGCTGAGAGTGGCGTGCCGATTTTCATGTTAAACCTCGTAAAATTAAGATTAACAATAATAAAACGGGCAATAGATTGAGTCCAGAAAAAAATACACCACTCGATACCTTGAATGGATGATGGATGGGCGAAGGTACCTTTTACTGTAAAACTCCCTTACAATAGATAAAAATTAAATAGTTACAGGAATTATTGCGTGAAACTCAGTGTAGACGAATTTAAAAATTGGCAGCATAAAAGCATTACCCTACTCGGTATGTCTGGGGTGGGAAAAACACGTCTATCTAATATGCTACCCACTGATGAGTGGTTTCATTTTTCTGGTGATTACCGTATCGGTACACATTATCTTGATGAACCAATTTTAGATAATATTAAACAACAGGCCATGCAAATTCCTTTTTTGCGAGATTTATTGCGCTCTGATTCTATTTACATAGAAAATAATATTACTGTGAATAACCTGCAACCCGTATCTACTTTTCTTGGAAAATTAGGTAGCCCTGAAAAAGGTGGCTTACCTCTCGATGAGTTTAAGCGTCGCCAAGAACTTCATCGTCAAGCAGAAATCTCTACCATGCGAGACGTGCCTGCATTTATAAAAAAAGCACAAGAGCTTTATGACTATAAACATTTCATTAACGATGCCGGCGGCAGTGTTTGTGAACTGGATGATGAAAAAACGTTAGAAGTGTTAGCAGAACATACTTTAATTTTATATATCAAAGCCACTGAGAAAAATGAGAAATCACTCATTCAACGTGCGATGTCTGATCCAAAACCTTTATATTACCGTGAAGACTTTTTAGATGAACAGCTCAACGTTTATATGAAAGAAAATAACATAGAATACATCGCAATGATTGACCCTAATGAATTTGTGAAATGGATATTTTCTAAATTATTTTATTCACGCATTCCACGTTATGATGCGATTGCTGAAAAATATGGCTACACCATTACTACAGATGAGCTATCTCAAGTCACAAGTAAAGAAGAATTGATGGCGCTAATCGAAAAAGCCATATCCAGACAGAAATAATATTTAGATAAGATAACATGATTTCACGGATAGCGAGAAGCTAGAGAACAAGGCGGAAGCCAACGAAAAAGCGGAGTGTACATAAAGTGCATGAGTATTTTGAGGCGGTTTCCAACGCCGTTATCTAGCTTCTCGCTATTCGTGACATTACTTACAAAAGAGAAAGACTTAAATGCCACTGGTTGCTAACTCATCACTACCTACATTCCAACGCCTTGCTCACGAAGGCGAAACGGTTTTAAACCGTGATAATGCGGTGAAACAAGATATCCGTGAACTGCATATTGGTTTACTAAATATGATGCCAGATGCTGCATTGGCGGCAACCGAGCGGCAGTTCTTTCGTTTAGTGGGTGAAAGTAATTCTATTGCTCAATTTTATATGCATCCCTTTACGCTGATTGAGTTACCACGCGGTGATAAAGGACGCGCACATGTCGATGAATTTTATGAGACCTTTGAGCAAATCAAAGAACAAGGTCTCGATGCGCTGATCATCACTGGCGCAAACGTTGTCGGCAATGAACTTTCAGACGAACCTTTCTGGCAACCGTTGATTGAGGTGATTGATTGGGCGTATGAAAATGTTACCTCGACACTTTGTTCGTGCCTAGCAACTCATGCTGTACTCGAGTTTCGTTATAATCAAAAAAGAAAGCCTCTCGGATTTAAACGTTGGGGAGTATATTCTCACCATGTCACAAATCGAGAACATCCCTTAGTAAATGGGGTTAATACGCGTTTTGATGTTCCACACTCACGTTATAATAAAATTAGTCATGCTCAATTTGAGAATGCAGGCTTACAAATATTGGCCGAAAGTAAAGAAGCGGGTGTACATCTTGCCGTGAGCGAAGACCAATTCCGTTTAGTTTTTTTCCAAGGACATCCTGAATATGACATTATTAGCTTATTGAAAGAATACAAACGTGAAGTACAGCATTTTGCTAATGGTGAGAGTCATAACTACCCGCCCTTTCCTGAAAATTATTTTACACTGGAATCTCAGGCATCTCTAAAAGAGCATCAAGACCAAGTCACTTTTGCAAAAAATAATGCTCAAAAAATTCCAGATTTTCCTGAAAAATTACTGATAGAGAAGCTAGATAACACGTGGCATGATACCGCTGAGGCTATTCTCAATAATTGGATTGGTAAGGTCTATCAACTAACAAACATTGATCGAACTAAACCATTTCAAGACAATGTTGACCCTAAAAATCCTTTAAATATTTAATGCTCTCTTATTCTGTAACCTGCCACTCTTACATCCCTATCTACATCTCCATACAATGGACATAGTTAAAATATGAGTTTAAAGCTGCTCTCACAATAAATATAAAATACCTTAAGTCTGCTACTTTATTAGCCGCTATACTTATTATATTGATAAGGAACAAGGACACTATTCATGTTGCATTTTCTAGGACGAAGCAGTTGGTTATTATACTGTTGGCTTGAGCTTACTGCCTTTACCTTATTTCTTTATCTCCTCGCCTGGCTACCTCGCAGTCTCACCCAATACTTTTATTCAAAACTGTTTTATATTTGGTGTCGATTTTTTGTACGTGCGCTTGGCGTTAATTTACGACTTCACCAAAAAAACAAGCAGCCTCTGCCTAAGCAATATATTTTAGTTGCCAACCATCCTTCTGCTTTTGAAGACATTGGCGTGCCTGCGTTATTTGATGTTCACCCGCTCGCGAAAATGGGCGTAAAAAAATGGTTTCTACTGGGTAAAATCAGCGAAGCTGCTGGAACCATGTTTGTAAAACGAGATAGTAAAGAATCACGCAGTGCGGTTGTCGATGAAATTATTAAAAAGTTAGATAGCGGTGAAAGCATCGTGATTTTTCCTGAAGGAGGCTGTAAAGGACGGCGTATATTTGAAAAGTTTCAATATGGTGCGTTTGATATTTCAATCAAAACAGGCATTCCAATACTGCCTGTTTTTTTACATTACGAAGCACAAGATAGATTTGAATGGCGAGACCCACAAATACTCATCGAAAAATTTTGGCATTTTATGACAAGCCAAAATAATAAAGCTAATTATTACGTTTATGATGCTTTTGATCCAAAAGACTTTAAAGATAAACAAGAATATTCTGAACACGTACTCAATAAATTTTTAGAATGGCAAAAACGTTACTTAGATTGATAAATGCCGACAATCTCATCTAGCATTTTTTTGCTATTGGTATAATTAACTCTAATACTATGAGCTTCGTCATCATGTTCAAAGACTAAGCTTGGATAACTTTCTACAAACATTTCTCTAGAAAAACTAATTTCTTCTTGCAGTAGATTATTGACTTGAATTGAGATTAAGTCTTCTGCAAACTGTTGTTTATTCAGTTTTAGTTCTTCGGCTAATGAAATAAGAACATCATTGTCAGATGGATTTTTCGCATTTTGATAATACGCACTTTGAATCGCTGTTGTCATTTTCACATCAAATTCTTCACCCTGTTTTCTTGCCGTTATCACTGCACGGCACGCAGGATAAGTTGAACGACGAGGTGCTGTTTTCTGCCAAAAATCAAAGTTGAATTTTACATTAGGTATCGTTTGTTCTATTCGAGACCAGTTTTGTTGTATTGACTGCTGCATTTGTTCTGGCATGATTTCATCTGAATCTGCCGCTAAACCCCCCAATAAACGCTGAACCTTTATATCTTCAGGCAGTCCAACTAATAATTCTGAAAGTGACTCTGAAAAGCCCCAGCACCAGCTGCACATGGGATCATGTATATAATATAGGATAGATTTCATTTGTATTTATGCTACATTTATTAAAGTAAATTAATACACATCAAGAGAGTTTAAATGAATTTACAGTTGCAAGCAGGTTATTTCTCAATCAAAAATCCATTGGATATTTTTGACCGTTGGTTGAACCCCTTTCATCATTATAAACAGGTTGATATTCGAGGTAAAAATTTGAATATTATGACCTCACGTCGTGCAGAACGGTTACTCGCGCAGCGAGACCAGCCACTTATTGCTGAATTACAACTTTATTTTACCTGTGTGGTACAAAAGCGTGTACTTTTTCATGATGCGTTTAACAACAATGAAAATATAGACATTTTATCAGCCAATAATAAATTACATATCGCTTATCATACGGTTCAATCTAATGCCTGCAATCCTGTTGAATTTGCAGCCACACATCCTGTCAAAAAAGAATTAAAATCAAATGCTGCAAAATCAATGCGCCCTTCTCTTTTTCAACTTGACTTTAAAAATGGTCAATGGGTTGGTGAATTTTCAATTTAACTTGCCGTTATTTTAAGGCTCTGTAGTTCGCTAAAGCATGTATAATCGCCTTCCTTGTATTTAAGTATAGAAATGAAAAAATGAATCGAGTAAAAATATACAGCACGGGTGTTTGCCCTATTTGTGAACAGACCAAAAAATTATTAACTAAATGGAATATTGGCTACGATGAAGCACGTATTGATTTAGATCGTGATCTTCTAAAAGAAATGCTTGAAGTCACTAACCATGCTCGCATGGTGCCTCAAATTGCCATTGATGGAAAATGGATCGGTGGTTTTACTGAGCTGACTGAAATGCATATGGAAGATGAATTAGACGACTTAATGGGTAACTAAGAATAGGAATAAATCATGTTAGAAACAAATGAATACTTTGATGGAAATGTAAAATCAATTGGCTTTAAGACCGTAACACTTCCTGCAACCGTAGGTGTAATGGAGAAAGGTGAATATGAATTTGCTACTTCACAAAAAGAAACCATGACGGTCGTTTCTGGCGCGCTAACGGTCATGTTACCCGATGCCAGCGATTGGAAAACATTCAAGCAAAATGATGTTTTTATCGTAGAGGCCAATCAAAAATTTCAATTGAAAGTTGAGACAGCAACAGCCTACTTGTGTACTTACGAATAAAAAAATGAAAATTTATTTAATGCGCCATGGTGAAGCCCTTTCACCTCAGATTGATCCTGAACGCGGTCTTAGTGATAACGGCAAGAAAGCAGTGAAACGTGTTGCTCAGCATTTACAAAGCTCGTCATTAAATATTAAACATATTTTTCATAGCAAGAAAAAACGTGCACGTGAAACAGCAGAGATTATGTCACATGTATTAGCGCCCACCATCACACCACGGTTACAAAATGGTATTGCGCCTGATGATGATCCTCAAGAACTTATCTCTGAAATAAGTTCATGGACTGAAAACAGCTTGGTTGCCAGCCACCTACCTTTTGTTCCTAACTTAATCACCCAACTCACAGGCCAAGACGCTTATTGCAGTGCGATTACTTTTGAAACAGGAACCTTAGTCTGTTTAGAGAAATCAGATTCTTCATGGTCAGTAGCATGGTCAACCTGCCCTTCTGAAATATCTTAAATCTGTACCTACGGTTTATACCCAGGCATTTTTCCGCCGACGACTTGTAGTGGCGAAGGATTATTTGTTTCGCTTACCCAAACCACAACAGCATATTTTTTAGCTTTCTTGTAATGTAATTTTGGTAGCGATGTTTGCCAGTTAATTTCATTATTCTCTGTAGATTGATGGCTTACTACTGAGCTAAATCCCACAACAACAAACTCATGCTCTGCTGTACGACCTGCATTTTCACCTCGCTCAATCGTGCTGACGATGTTCATGGCTAATACAACCACATTAAGTTTCAACGGTGATGGTTTTTTCTTGGTGTTATAAGTTGCGTGTAATTTTTTATTATTAATATTGACCGCAAGCTTACCTGCTATACCAGTATCATTCGGCAAACTGTTATTAAAAAGGCCTTTACGCCAACTGCTTCCATTGACCATAAATGCAGGGGTATATACCGTAGTAGCGCGAAGTAAACTTGCATACTTTGATTGGCGTTGACCGTGCTTCTTTGTTGCAAACTCATCTTTCCAACCAATGTAATCCCAGTAATCAACATGTAGGGCGATAGGAAACCATTGTTTCCACAATTTTTTATCATTTTTTAAACTGTTTAAATATCGTTCTGCTGGAGGACAGCTGCTACAACCTTCTGAGGTATAAAGTTCGATAAGCATATTCTGTATCGTTCCACTTTCGTATTTAATTTGATTAGATAGTGTTGACTCTTTAGCGGTCGTTAATTGAGAAGTAAGCGTAATGAATAATAATATGAGGGTATTAAGAAGTGTTTTTATAACCATTTGCCATGCCTCAATATCGTATTTGTATATATTTTAAGATTACCAGAAACCAAGCTGGTTCTGGCAACCAGGGTCTCATGATGATTAATCGTGTAAACGTTTAATCGTCACAATAGATGTTGCACCACGCCAATCTAAATGGGCAGCACTTAAATCACTACGTCCCTTAATACCAGCGTGTACAGTAATAAAACCTTCTGCGCCTTCAGTTGCACGTTGATTTCCAGATTCTGCTGAACATGGAGGGCCGGGAATAAAGCGACAGTCTTCATTATTCTCTTCTGAACCTGCGTCATACGTTGTCGCCATATAGCTAACGCTACGCTTTGGTAATGCTTTGCTTGAAATAGCTGTAAAAGCATCATTAGTACTTGCAAGCATGCCTGTCATACTGATTTTTGCGCCTTTAGGTGCACGAAATTCATAGCTACTTTTCGTACCATAGACGATAACATTGCTGCCTACGATAACATCGTAAACACCTTTAGCATCACTTACTTCGTTATATAAAGCAGAGGGGTCACCTGTTTCAGCTTGTGTTGCTAATCCTTCGCTGGCAGCATCTGCTACGCTAAATAATTTAAATTTCTTATTGTGGATAACGATTAATGGTGGCGTAATGACGTGATGTGATGTTGCATTCGTAATGGTGACGCGATAATTTTTCCAATCACCCGCCATAACCATTGATGAACTCAATCCTGTTAATGCTAATACTGCTAACATTCCTGTTACTTTTTTCATTTTCTTATCTCCATGAAGTTTAATGAAACCACATCATAAAGTAGAGTTATGTTTGGAATATCACCAAGTCATCACGAATTTGTCACGATGACAAATAGTTTTTTTGAACAACTATGCAGTAACATGTGGCAAAGAAAATGTAAATTCAGCACCTTTATTTTGACTGCCTGATACAAAAATTGAACTGTCATGTAATTGAATGATTCTTTTCACTATCGCTAAACCTAGCCCCGAACCATCTTGATCTCGATGTTTTTCTATTCGGTAGAATCGCTCAAATATATGTTTAGAATCATGTTCTGAAATACCTTGTCCTGAATCCTTAATGATTGTTGCCACTTTAGACTCATTAATTTGTAATGCTATTTCAACACTTCCACCATTCGGCGTGTATTTAATAGCATTATCTATTAAATTTTCTAATACGCGTTGAATTAAGCCTATGTCTGCAGAAACAAAAGCAGGCACTTCTGGAATGCTCGTTTGTATTTTTATATTCTTACTATCCGCTTTCAATTTAAATTTTTGACTAACATCATGCGCCAATTCGCTCATAGAAAATGATTCAAAATGGCACTGTGCGTTATCATTTTCTAGACTAGCTAATTCAAACAATTCTGAAATTAATTTTTGTAATCGTTGACTATTATCAAATGCGGTTTTTATATATTCACGCTTTTCATCATCAGTTAAACTTTCTTCTTTTAATAATAGCGTTTCTAAATAACCTTGCAATGATGCTAAGGGGGTACGTAAATCATGCGAAACATTCGCAATGAGCTCTCTGCGCGAACTGTCATTATGTTTAAGTATTTTTACTTGCTGTATGATTCTTTCTGACATTTGTAAGAACGTTGTCGCCAAGCGATCTATTTCATCTTTATTTTTACCATCGAAAACATCAGGAAGATTTATTGAATGAGTGAAGTCCGTTTTCTTAAACGTTTCCATTGAAGACAGCAACATATCTATACGTCGAGTTATATACCTAAATAATATAAAGCCAATGACTAATGCAACTAAAAAACTAATGATAGTAACAATAAACCAACTACGAATTAAGTAACTCTTTTCTAACAAATCAAAAACAGAACTATAGGCTTGCCCTGCAAGTACAATATATAAATACCCATCTAGTCGACTGCCGCTTTTTATTGGCGCAACAGAGAATACTTTTTTATCCTTTATGGATCGCGGATCATCACCTAAAACAGGACGATGGTATTCATTATTTAGAAACTGGTGTACAGGAGGCATGTTAATACTGCTTTTTTTTACTGCCCCTTTAGGCGCAGAGAATGCCATTATTTTCCCGCTGGGATCGGTAATATAAATTTCAATACTTGGATTAACTAACATCATGCCGTTTAGCACTGACGTCATTGCATCGTGATTAACTTTTTTGTCTAAAATTAATTTTTTTTCTTTAACTATATTAGCTGCTAAATCTAAATTTAAGCGTTGGTTTAATTCTTGTAAAAACAAAGGTGCAGTATAAAAAACCATACCAATAAACATACTTGATAAAATTAATAACAAAAAAAACTGCGTTACCAATAGTCGATTAGAAATATTTTTAAACATTAAGCAGCACTCAACGATTCATTAAATTTATAACCTACACCCCATATAGTTAGAATATAATTGGGATTAGCTGGATCACTTTCTATTTTTGCTCGCAAACGATTAATATGTGAATTCACAGTGTGCTCATATCCCTCGTGTCCATAGCCCCACACCATATCAAGTAATTGCGCGCGTGAATAAACACGCCCAGGTCTTTGCATAAAGTGGCAGAGCAAATCGAATTCACGTGCAGTTAAATCTATATATTGCCCATCAATGGAAACATTATGATTATTGATATCGACATTTAAATTTCCAGAAACAATATGTTGCAACTCTTGTTCTTCATTTTTTGTATTTGAAAAAGCTTCAATACGACGAAACAGTGCTTTGATGCGCGCCATCACTTCACGTACGCTAAAGGGTTTAGTCACATAATCATCTGCACCAATTTCTAAACCCAGCACTCGATCAATTTCTGATGATCTAGACGTCAACATTAAAACCGGTGTGTAGTTATTTTGATTACGAATTCGGCGGCAGATTTCAAGGCCGTCCATGCCTGGAAGCATTAAATCTAAAATGACTAAATCGAAAGATTCATTTTCTATATAGTTCAGGCCTTTCAGGCCATCAGCAGCATGTTTGACAGTGTAATCTAGATCAGAAAGGTTCAAAATCAGAACGTTAGCTAGATCCATATGGTCTTCAATAATCAGTATCTTTTTCTTAGGCATGGGGCAATCCTACGTATTAATTGTCACAAAATAATCACAAGTTCCTTTTCTTCCATATAGTGAGTGCATTCGCCTCACTAAGTTCCTAAAATACACCATTTGGCTTAAAATGCCTTAAATAATTGATATTTTAGCGTGATGTTAATACTCTACAGCTTATGAAAAAAATAATACTCCCACTATTAACTCTTACACTTATTTCATGTGCTTCTGTAGATGAGCCCGGTATTCAATTTATTGATAAATCACCTCGCGGCATTACGGCCACGAATGTGACCAAAGAATTGTATTCTAAGGCGTACCAGATGAGTGAGTCTCATTGCGCTAAGTATTCAAAAGTACCTAAGCTGACTAAAAAAGTTCAACAGTCAGCTAACTACACTGAGTTTAAACAAAATTTAATTTTTAATTGTATCCGCCCTTCTCGCGGATACTAATGCTTAATTAAACGCCGCTAAAAACTCAGATTTAAACGTCTCTAAGTCTGCCGCTTTAAGGTGATTAATTCCTGCTGCCGCTTTTCTACCGCCACCTGTTTCAAACTTTCGACATAATTCATCTGCGCCGGTTTTATTATTCAGCGGTGCACGCACGCTAACGAGAAAACCATTGTCGTTATTTTTGGTTAGCATGGCATGTGCTGTGTCTGCATTTTCTTGTGCCAGCTGATTTGCAAAAACTCCACTCACACGTCGCGCCCATTTTTCATTGTCTAAAATATACAGTGCATGGCTGTCACTTTTATATTCAGCGACAACCGATTCTGCCTTTTTTATATCATCTTGATACCCTGCGAGTAATGCTTGATAGGATTGATCCTTATTAATAAAATCAAAAGGATTATCATACGGTTTTATTTTTTTATATAAATTTTCTGGCGTGAAAATCAAATCATCTAATGTCGCACCGTAGCCATTGTAATTAATACACGTACCTAATAATTTTAGTTGTTCTAATTCTTCTTTAGATAAATTTAATGGCTTGGCGGCTTCTTCGGCTGATGTAAATAAATTGTCACCAAATGCTGCGGTAACGGCCCAAGCTAAATATTGACCTTTCAAATATTGGCTAACTAACAAACTTGTGCACATGTTCGCGTCAGTATTTATATTAGCAATAAGATTTTTATGCTCTGGAATATCTCCGGCGAAATGATGATCATAATACGTGACTTTTGCCCCTGCTTCTAAGCAATGATTAAGCCCTTCTCTATTTTTATCTAATGAAATATCCAGCACAGTGACTTCATTATTAGCCGATGCTTGAACATTTTTAAGTAAATTAATATCACGCTTCACGCCTGTGACTAAAATACTTTCTACTGGTTTTGCCAAGCGTAATTGATGCAATGCGCATATCCCATCTGCATCACCATTAAAAACATCTATATATTTCATCTACTTACCCATAATTAAACTTAAATTGTGATGCTTTCATCACGCCTAAATTTTAAAACATTAAACACTCGACGTATATGACAACACTTTATTTTGTTAAAAATTGTTAATTAGCCAAACAGAACACATTAAATTGGCTATATTCTAATAAATCAAATCACTTTACTTATGTTAGCGCGCCCTAACTTCATATGTAAGACGTTATTATGGAGAACTACCTATGCAATCAACATTTGATACATCACGAATTTTTAATGACCAAGATGGTTGGTATATTGTTATGCGCGGTTCAGATGAGCAATATTTAACAGGTTCAAAACATAAGCTTATTGGTGAACAACAGCTGATGGGGCCTTTCCTGACTAAACATCAAACAGAAGATTGGTTTGATGGCTTTCTTGCTATGCATGCTGAAAATAGAAACATTGATACCTTTCTTCCTGACAGTATTGATTCATTCCATTAAACTTTATTTACTCATAAAAAAAGGCCGGTTTTTATACCGGCCTTTTTTATGAAAGAGAAAAGTTGGAAAGAATTTACTTCTTCGCAGCTGCTTCGCGTTCTTTCGTTTCTTTGATAACGTCTTCTGCTACATTCTTCGGACAAGGCATGTAGTGTAAGAATTCCATTGAGAACTGACCACGACCAGAAGTCATCGTACGTAAGTCACCAATGTAACCAAACATTTCAGAAAGTGGACATTCTGCTTTAATACGAACACCGGTAGCGCCCGCATCTTGACCAGAAATCATCCCACGACGACGATTTAAATCACCAATAACATCACCAACATGATCGTCTGGCGTAAATACGTCAACTTTCATGATAGGTTCCATTAACTGAGGACCGGCTTGAGTCATCGTTTGACGATAAGCGCCTTTCGCAGCTAACTCAAAGGCCATTGCAGATGAATCTACTGCGTGAGAAGCACCATCCATCAAGGTGACTTTAAAATCTAAACAAGGGAAGCCCGCAAGAACACCCTTTGCACTCATCATTTCAAAACCCTTTTCAATTGCAGGCCAGAATTCACGAGGTACGTTACCACCGGTTACTTTTGACTCAAACTCGTAGCCTGTGCCTGGTTCACCTGGTTCAATAATATAATCAATTCTACCAAACTGACCTGAACCACCTGATTGTTTCTTATGTGTGTAAGAGTCTTCAATTTTCTTGGTGATTGTTTCGCGGTAAGCAACTTGCGGTGCACCAACAATAACTTCTACGCCATGCGTACGCTTCATGATATCGATTTTGATATCCAAGTGAAGCTCACCCATTCCTTTAAGAATTGTTTCACCTGAATCTTCATCAGTCTCAACACGGAAAGAAGGATCTTCTTTAACCATTTTACCAATCGCGATACCCATTTTTTCTGCCGCCGTTTTATCTTTAGGCGAAACAGCAATTGAGATGACGGGATCAGGGAAGACCATAGGCTCTAATGTGCCTGGGTGTTTCGGATCACATAACGTATGACCTGTTTGAACATTTTTCATACCAACGAAGGCAACAATATCGCCCGCACTCGCACCATTAAGTTCCACACGGTCATCTGCTTTCATTTCTACAATTCGACCGATACGTTCTGTTTTACCGGTGAAAGTATTTAAAACAGTGTCACCTTTCTTCAGTGAGCCTGAATAAACACGTATAAAGGTCAGCGCACCGAAACGGTCATCCATAATTTTGAATGCTAAAGCGCGGAAAGGTTCATCAACACTGACTGTTGCAACTTCACCTGTTTCTTCACCGTCTTCATCCGTAATAGGCTGAGGAATAACTTCAGTTGGATTAGGTAAGTAATCAACAACTGCATCCAATATAAGTTGGATACCTTTGTTTTTAAATGCAGAACCACAATACGTTGGGAAGAAGTCAAGAGCGATAGTTCCTTTACGGATACAACGCTTAATGTCTTCCATTGAAGGTTCTTCACCATCAAGATATTTTTCCATTAAATCATCGTCTTGCTCTACAGCTGTTTCAATGAGTTTTTCACGCCATTCTTCAACGGCATCTTTCATGTCCGCGGGGACGTCTTGAATTTCGTAATTTTCTGGCTCTCCAGAGTCATCCCAAACCCATGCTTTGCGGGTTAATAGATCAACAACACCGGTGAAATCGTCTTCGATACCAATCGGTAAAACCATGACTAATGGATTTGCCGCTAATACCTTTTCAACTTGGTCTACAACGCGGTAAAAATCACCACCCATACGATCCAATTTATTAACAAAAATAATACGAGAAACACCAGATTCATTCGCATAGCGCCAGTTTGTTTCTGATTGAGGCTCAACACCACCAGAGGCACAGAACACACCAACACCACCGTCTAATACTTTTAATGAGCGGTAAACTTCGATTGTGAAATCTACGTGACCCGGTGTGTCAATGATATTAAAACGATGGTCTTTCCATTCACATGAAATTGCAGCCGATTGAATAGTTATTCCACGCTCAGCTTCCTGATCCATGAAATCTGTTGTCGCTTCACCGTCATGTACTTCACCCGTTTTATGGATAGTACCGGTTAACTTCAAGATACGTTCAGTGGTGGTGGTTTTACCCGCGTCCACGTGAGCGAAAATACCTATGTTTCTGTACTTACTTAAATCAGCCATCGTCTCGTTACTCTAATTTTTTAAAAATGTTTAAAATCTCACGTGACGAGAAAAGAATTACATTCATCACGACCAAAATCTAATGAAAACCTACAAATAAAACGTGATGAATAAAGATTCATCAAAAAATAGCCGCAAATTATACTAGAAAGAGAAGGGGAATGTGTAAATATAAATGCTTTTGGTCGTTAAATTTTGCCTCAGCCATTTAAAAAGCCAATGAAACTTATTTGAGATAACAATTGACTTAACCGAACGGTCAACTATACTCATCGCATGAAAAATACTTCTGACACATACAACCGTATCATTGCGTCTGCACAAGCGTTGATTCACGCGAGCAGTTACTCGGATATTGGTGTTGCTGCAATCTGTGAGAAGGCAAAGGTTCAAAAAGGCAGTTTTTATCATTTCTTTTCCAGTAAGCAAGAGTTAACTCTCGCTGTTATTGAAAAGAATGTGGCTGATCTAAAAGAAAACATTATTGAGCAAGCATTTAGCTCAACTCTCGCTCCCGTTGAACGCTTAAAGCTATTTTTTGATTTATCTGTTGAACGACAAATAAATATTCATCAGCAAACAGGCAAAGTTTATGGCTGTCCCATTGGTAATCTAGCCACTGAAATGGCTACACAAGATGAAGGGCTGCGATCAAAGCTTGATCAATCATTTAAAGGGCTCATTAGTCTTTTTAGTGAAACTTTGCAGGAAGCAATGAATAATAATGATTTGTCTGGTATCAATGACATTGACCGTACTGCAAAAGCCATGCTCGCTTATTTTGAAGGTGTCTTGCTACTTGCTAAAACTCAGAATGATCCAACTGTACTCAAACAGTTAATGCCCGCTGTATTAAAAATCCGGTTCTAATCCACCTAAATAACAAGGAGTACTGTAATGAAATAATAACTTTTAATGCATTACGATTTGACCGACCGGTCATCTATATTTTGAATTTTTTATTTTTGGAGTAATAACAATGCAAAACACAGCAACTAAAAACATGGAACAAGCACTCATCTATCCACAAGCACCTTTAGGCGAAGAGGAAAAAGTGAAGGGAATTTTAGAAAATATCGAAAAACACTTAGGCTTTGTTCCAGATGGTCTTCGTTTATTCAGTATAAGTCCCCCCTTGCTAGAAACGATGATGGGTAACATTGGTTACTTTAGTATGGGCGGTACACAACTTTCCCCAATTTTAACCGCCATGATTCGATACCAAATATCTTCAGATGCGGGCTGTTCTTTCTGTATTGATTTAAATGAAGGTTTTCTTTCAAACTTAGGTTTAGATTTAGATGAGGTACGCGCCTCTCAAAATAAACCAGAAGCAGCCCCGTTGAATGACAAAGAAAAGGCTTTGCTACTGTTTGCGGTTAAATCAATACAAAACCCAAATGATATTGATGAAATAGAAATGACCAAGGTAAGAAAGCAAGGTTGGAGTGATAGAGAAATTTTTGATGCTGTTGCTCAAGCAGCAAACAACAAAGCGTTCATTTTCATTTTAAAAACCTTTAACGTGTCTCACCAAGGTATTTATTCTTAATGGAATAATGAGTAAATGGGGTTGGTAGAGTGTTACTAACCCCATCACTTACAAATCATCCTGATCATGTCTTTCACGCGCAGACTGAGCTCTTTTAATGTTTGAATATTCTCGATAGGGTTCACCTTATCAAATCCGCAACGTTTGAAAGCCGGTAATGCTGAAAGCTCTGGTCCTTTGATTTTTTCGCCCCCCAAGAGATGAGAGTGCATCAGCGCCACTTGCACCAAATCGCAATAATCGACTTTTTCAACTTGCCTGTCCCAGTCATAGGCGTGTTTCGCCACGTCGGTGAATTTTGCTGAGAATTCCCATTGCTGTAGCACCATACCGCCAATGTAGCTTTTTAAATGGCCTAACACGGCATTGAGTGTGGGCTGCTTTTCTGCAATTTGTGGGTGACGGTCGGCCACCACTAAAATAGGCACGACACCAATGTCGTGAAGGATTCCCGCCATAAAAGCCTGGTCTTTATCAAAACCCTTGAGCTTTTTAGCCAAGGCATAGCAGACCACGCCAGTACGAATGCTGTGCTCATAAAATTGCGTCATCGCATCAATCACCGGCTGAGTGTTGGGCATAAATAAATCACGCAACACGACGCCCATAACAATTGTTCGTACCCCATCAAGGCCTATTCGAGCTAACGCATCTTGTATCGAATCATTTTGCGTGTCTCCATATAACGGGCTATTAGCAACTTGCACCACGCGAGCCGCAATCACGGGGTCCATTTGAATGATTTTGGAGAGTTTATTCACACTGACATCGTCTTTTTTCAATGCGGCGTCAATATAAAGCGCAATTTCAGGGAGGCTGGGCAAGGTAATGGATTTACTTTTAAAGAGCTCAGTAATTTCGTCAAATAAAATGAGGCTGGTATTGCCTAATAATGTTTCAAAGTCGGCGTAATTTAAATCCGTTTTAAAACGATCAGGAGAGACGCCATATTTTTCTGCTGTTGATCTTTTTACTTGTAGAATTTTGCTTGCACTCAAACAACGCCCATAATGCCCCGGTGTATCTGAGTAAAAAAGGGGGGATTGTCCTCGTTCAGTATCAGCCCAAATTAAAGTTTGAATGCCGCCGGAAGATTGTAATTCAAATTCACCACTTAAAAGATATAAGGTATATTCTGAAAAGGTCTCCGCAACGAGACGATCATTCTCAGCATAATCATGGATACTCGCCCCTTCTGCAATATCAACTATTGCAGCATCATCCAAGTTTTTAAAATCATTTAAATTTAGTAACTCTTTAAGATCAATCATTACTCACCTGACATTGTTATTTCGACTATTAATAATAGAACAAAACTACATTATGTTTAATTATATTGATACAGATCATCATATTTTATCCATATATCTACTATCATTTAAATGTAGTACATAACATGACAGGTAGTTAAAAGATGAAGAATTTGGAACATTTCAAACAGAAGTTAACGACTTTGAAGGAGGATCTTACACATAGAATTGATGCTATAGATAAAGACATTAGACATGAAGAGCTGTCATCAAATTGGACTGAGCAGGCAACTGAACGCGAAAATGATGAGGTCCTTGATTCGTTGGGAAACTCGTCTGAACAAGAATTAACAATGGTCAACAGTGCCTTAAAAAGAATTGATTCTGGTGACTATTTCTCATGCAGCATTTGTGGTGATGACATCCCAACCGCAAGGCTTGAACTTCTACCCTTTGCTACACATTGTGTGAATTGCGAAGAAAAACTTACCCCTTAAAAGGAACAACAATATGCTAAATGAAAAACACGACCTTATTCATGAATTTCCTGAACATAAAGAAGCCATCCATAATTTAAAAATGAACAATAATCATTTTGCCCGTCTATTTGATGAGTACCATGAACTCGATCATGAAATTCATCGTATTGAAACAGGCATTGAAACTCCTTCTGACGACTATACTGAAGAAAAGAAAAAACAGCGTCTTCAACATAAAGATCAATTATTGCAAATGATAAATAAAGCCTGATTTTTACACTATAAATTAAAAATACAAAGGTATGCAAAATGTATTCTCTTGAAGAACTTAAAGAGCAAAACCAGGAAATTTCTCAACTATGCGATGTGTTATCCGTTTTAATGGAACAGCCATCATTACATGACAATCCTTTTGTGTGCGAGTTGATGAAGCGTTTTAAAGAAAAAGTATGGGTTCACCTCGTTTTTGAAGATAATACAATATATGCCACGCTGCTCCACACGGGTGATGAAAAAACCAGTAATACAGCTAAAGCATTCCATGATAGCGCAAAAGAAATTAAACATCGTTTTTCTGGTTTCGTTCGTCATTGGTGTTCGCAACCCAACTCTGATTCAGAACATAATGAATTAAGTAATGAAAGTCGTGAAATTTTCACATTAATCAAAGAACGAATTACTTATGAGAATGAAGAAGTTTTTCCTCTGGTAGAAAATATGGAATAAATGTCATCAATAAAGCTAATTTTTTTATTCCCAAGCTGTGTCCACTTTTATAATGCGCTAATGGAACCAGTCATTAATTTCATCATTATTTTGACCAGACAAATCATCTTCACTCAAATCAACAATACCTGCTTCTAACTCAGTTTCATCTTCAGGATTGTAGCTCTTGGGTTTAGCTAATGTTTGGCCTTCATCTTGCGTATCTTTCTCAAGCGATATTTCTCGAAAAGCATGAATAAAAGGAAGGAATTTTTTTTCTGTTAAACAAATCATGACTTTTTCTGGCGCAATATCCATACGGGCATCCCAATATGAGGTAATCGCAAGAAAAAATGCACGAGCAGCAGTCTCAATCGATACGCCAAAAATCCCCGTACTGATGGCGGGAAAGGCGATGGATTCCCAGTCATGCATATCACAAAGTTGTAGGCTTCTTGCAACGGCTTGCTGGATTTTCTCTTGCTCATCCCCTTCCCCCATCTTGGGGCCTACTGCGTGAACGATAGCATCGAACGGCAGTCTTCCCGCTGTTGTTAAAGCCACCATCCCGCTTTCAAGCATGCCATGTTCTTTTATAAACTGATCACTTTCTTGTTGGATACTCTCCCCTCCTTGATCTGAAATTAAACCTGCGACGCCACCGCCATGAGACAAACCGCCGTTAGCAGCATTCACAATAACTTCGACAGGCGCAGCCAATAGATCAGCCATGAGAATAATCAGCTCACGATCCCCAAACAAAAACTGCATGTGTGTTTTATTCTCCAAGCAAAACTCCAAATTGAGACCTGTTTATCATTTAACTATAACCCGTGATATATGTGTGATATTTATTCGTTAGTTTATTGCTAATATCTATCAAGTAACAAGTCGGTAGATAAAATACTTACTAAAAGCATAACAATTTTTTTTAATATATCCATTTGGAGGATAGAACATGTCAATAAAGAAAAAGATTTCTACTATAGCAATGGCAACAGCAGCAGCAGCATTATTTGCAACAGCACCACTTACCGCAGTACAAGCAAGCAGCGATGCAAAAGTACATTGCTCCGGCGTAAATAAGTGTAAAGGTCATAATGACTGTAAAACTGCATCAAATGCTTGTAAAGGTCATGCTTCATGTAAAGGCCAAGGTTTTGTTGCTATGTCTAAGCATGCTTGTGACGAAATTGGTGGTAAGGTTACTAAGTAACTTTTCCTCAATGGAGCAATCTGCGTCCGTACATCTCCGTTTGGCGCAGGTTATTTCAATCTAGATTTTATAAAAATATTTAAAGAAAAAGAATATGAGCCAGCAAGACACTTCTTACCTAGGCCACGGTTTAGGTCTGCGTACAGAACATTATGATGCTGTTTTGAAAGACAAGCCAAAGGTAGATTGGTTTGAGATTCTTTCAGAAAATTATATAGTTCCCGGCGGTAAGCCTTTATATTATTTAGATCGTATTCGTGAAAACTATCCTATGGTCATGCATGGCGTGTCTCTTTCTGTGGGAAGTACCGATCCTTTAAATTTTGATTACTTAAAACAATTAAAAGAATTAATTCACCGTGTTGAACCCAAGTGGATTTCAGATCACCTCTGTTGGACAGGTGTAAACAAAACAAACTTACATGACTTAATGCCTCTACCCTATACCGAAGAAGCGATTGATCATGTGGCAGAACGTATTTCTATCGTGCAAGATTATCTTGGTCGACAAATTTTAATAGAGAATGTTTCTAGTTATATTAGTTATCAACACTCTGAAATGAGTGAATGGGATTTTTATCGAGAAGTTACAGAGCGTGCCGACTGTTTAATGCTTTTAGACCTGAACAATATTTATGTTAGTGCACACAACCATAATTTTGATCCCTTTACCTATTTAGAAAGCATGCCCAGTAAGCGTGTTCAGCAATTTCATTTAGCCGGCCATATACATGAAAATAATTTAATCATAGATACGCATGATCAACCCGTGTCTAATCCTGTCTTTGATTTATATGCCGCTGCAGTTGAACAGTTTGGATTGGTTTCAACCATGATAGAGCGTGATGATAATATTCCCCCGCTATCAGAATTGATTGATGAGTTAGATCAAGTTCGCGCAATAACAGAAAGCTACCAACAGCTAAATACGAAAACTGCTTAGAATGACTTCATTAGCCAAAACCCAGCATCGTTTTCAAGATATTGTCTTAGATGAAAAACCATTAGATGAAAATCAGCTAACGTGGGTCAGAGCACAAGGTCGCACACCGGTAACAACACAAGTTTCTGTTTATCAATACGCATACCGTGCTCGATTAATTGAGGTATTAAGTAATGACTACCCTGCTGTACTCAATGCTATAGGTGAAGAATCTTTTGAAACCCTAGCTAAAAATTACATAAAACAATTTCCATCACATTATTTTAGTTTGAGAGATTTTGGTGATGACTTTGCTCAACATATTAAAAATTCAAATGACGATACATCGCCATGGTTACATGAATTAGCCATGTTTGAATTTCATCTCTCGCGTGCATTCGATGCAGCAAATGATAAAATTTTTACCGAACAAGACATGGCCATTGTTCCAGCAGAAGCATGGCCTACGATGCGCTTTGTTCTTCACTCTTCTGTGTATTGTTTGAAATTTAAATGGAACACGGTCGAACTATGGCAAGCACTCACGCAAGAAGTGCCGGACAATATTACGGCACAAAAATCAGACACATCAACATGGTTAATATGGCGTGAAAATCTCACGACACAATTTCGTTCAATGGAAGAAAATGAGCACATCGCTTTTGACGTACTAAAGCAAGGCGGTAGTTTCACAGAACTATGTGAAGCTCTCGCCAGCACTATAGATGAAGATGAAGTCCCCATACATGCCGCTAGCCTACTTAAAGGTTGGATATCTCAAAGCCTTATCAGTAGCGTACGCTAATCTCCAACTAGTCTTTCCTCTAAGTTATTGATATTTGTACATTCTTACAAAAATATGACCCGATCAGGCTATATAAAGTGTGAACCAGTTCATATTATAATAGCGGCATTATTATTGAGAACATTGGAGTTTTACATGTTTAAACGAATCACTCTCACACTTACAGCCTTTGCCTTTTCAGCTATGGCTCAAGCGACGCTTATCGATTTTACTGATGCCAATTGGCAGGCCGCTATAGGGTCAGGTAATTCTAGCGCAACGTTGGGTAATGTCACATTATCAACAGGCAACCCTTATCACATTCTAAATTTCAACAGCAGCAGCAGTGAAATCAAGGGCTGTGCTGCCGGAGCAGATGTACATGACTTAGCGTGTTTAGGTGATGGTATCGGTATTCGTCGAAAATGGAATAATAATGATGAGATCAGCGGTAGCGAAAGACTGCTTATCGAGTTTGCTAAAGCTGTAGACGTCACTAAAATATACCTTCTCGACCTCTTTGGAGAAGAAAAATACGGTAAAGATGAGAAAGCCATTATTTTTAACAGTAATGGCATTAAGAAAACGGTTAATGGTGCAGTAGGTGTTGCAGGTGGTTTTCTTTCAGTTGAATATAGTTTGAATGAAGGCGGCGGCTTATCATCCATCCTCCTCAAAGGCTATAGGGATTGTTTTAGTGACTTTGCTTTAGCAGGGCTTGAGGTTACTCCTTCAGCGGTACCTGTGCCTGGCGCAGCCATTTTATTTGGTTCTGCACTTCTTGGATTCTTTGGCTTCAAACGTCGTCAAGCTGCTTAACAATATACTTAATAACCCAATTTAAAAAGCCCACTTCAGTGGGCTTTTTAATGCGTGTCTATTTCACACAAAAATAGTTTTATGCTTCGGTAACATACTTCAAAATCTCAACCACTTGTTCCGGTGTACTACATACCGCATTCGCAGCACCATCTACTTCTTTTAACGCATGATTCAAAGCATCATCATGTAACGTAATAATCGACTTACCAAGAGCTGAAGCAAAGCCAGCATCAAAGGCTGCGTTCCACTGTTTATACTTTTGACCAAAGCGCACCACGACAATATCAGCACTATCAATTAAATTACGCGTACGTATAGCATTAATGCCTGAGCCTTTTTGGTCATGCCAGAAACTGTTATCTTCTTCCCCTAAAATACTTACACCACAATCATCACTCATTTCATGGTTGGTGACGGGGTTGACGAAGGTGATATTTAATTTAGCTCCATCAGCACCTGCCTTAATACGTTCTCGCCAGTCACTGTGTATTTCGCCTGAGAGATAAATAATCCAATTCTTACTCATTAGTTTTCCTATTGATAATTTTTTTCTATTAATCGTTTTGTCATGTGTAAACGTACTTCGGGATCTTCTGTTAAGGCATGAAGTAAATGGTGCGGCCCCGTTGCTTCATCTATATGCTTATTTAAGTCTTGGCGTATTTCTTTATAAAGATCAAAAATAATACGATCCATTTTATTCAATGCTTTTGAAAGGGGATCTTTTCTTTGGCGTTGCATAATGATATCCATTCCATCTTTATAATGGTCACCTAAACAAATATGTACCGCATTAAATAACGTGACCCAACCGTTAAACCACACCATCATATCAATATCAAACTCTTCGCCTGCTGGTGCACCTTTAGTAATGACTTGCTGCAGTAAATCTTTTTCTTTAATTGTTTCCCACTCATCCAACAAGGCCGCGCGGCCATACCCATCAATGGTAGAACTTGTTAAAAGAATGGGTGCATCCTTATACTTATCTAAAATGAAGGTCACATCTTTTAAGACTTTATCTTTTTGTTGTGGCGTTGCAGGGTTCGCTTTTAATCTTGGCGATGGCTTCATATCCAGCACTTGCATTTGAAAACCACGGTTTGCTAGCTCATTACCTAATCGAGCCACCACACCTTTATTTAAAACATCGTGCGAAAAATTTAAACTGGTTTGTTTGTGCAATAAAGCTAATTGAATTTGCTTAGAGTATTTTGGGTAACGCTCAACAACATTCGCAATTTTAGCGACTGGAATACGTTCAGCTAACAAACCTTTTTTATCGACATACACTTCTTGATGAAACTCATCAAAACTTATTTGTAACAAGACCATGGCTTTAGGCCATTTTTTAGGACGTTGCTTTATCGCTTCAGCCATCTCGCCCATAATTTCATTTGTTACTTTTATGCTAGAGGCAAAATCACCATTTAATAAAATAGCGAAATTTTTAGTCTTCGACATGGTTCTAATGGCTTGATAAAAATAATTAAGTTGTTTTGTGAGATCACCACCGGTAAATAAAACGCTATCGGTATGCTCGTTAACTAACTCAAAAACTTTCTCCGGCTGTTCATCTTTTCCCCGTGGTGGTCGCCACGTAAACATACAATGGCGACAGGTTTGCGGGCAGCCCATCGCAGGAATAATACCTAATTTGCTGTATTGGACTTGACCGAGTTGATAATCAGGAAGTTTGTCGACCAAAGCTAGCCGCTCTAAATCTTCATCACCTAACATGCCAGAATAGCGTTCGCGTTCATCTCGCGATACTTTTTTAAATTCAGACATATAGTTTTCAGTGAATAGAGAAAATGACTGCCAAATCATTTTCATGTCTTCAACTAATTTCGCTGTATTATTATTTCGTAAATTTAATAGCTGAGCTAACTCTTGCTTCTGTTTTAGCGGGATATCAGGTTGCTGTAGAAAATCGATATATCCATTTAAAAAGTCGTCTGCTGAATCCAGCAATAATAAGTCCATTAAAAAAGAAAACTTAGCGCTTCTAAATGTTTGTAAAACTTGAGGCATGTAATGAGGGTGTACATTATGGCGCAACCAATACCAAGCATAGAGATAACTCATGGGAAAACTTAACTCTATAGCATCTTCTCGATGCCCCAGCATTTCAAACATTGCTCGACCGCTGGTTAAACGGTTAATTTCATTTTTAAATCGTTGTCGCATACTTGTTAAGTATATCGGCAATAAAGCATCTTGATCCGCCGATAGCGCAGCCTTACCACCACCACTGACGACAGCAATTCCATGCTGTCCGTTAGACTCAATATTAACGTTGATAGATTGGTTCATAAATTTTATAGTATTTTAGAAGATTCCGTTGCTTGAAAACGATATTAATTAAGACCAAAAACAGCTACTATTATAGCGAAGATTGAATAACTTATTTGCTTTAAAAACCTTAAATAATCAAGGAGATTAGAATGGCGGCGTATACTTGTGAAAAATGTGGAATGAGTATTGGAACAATGACATGTGGTACTTGCGATAAAGATTTAGTACACAGCTCTATCACTACTAATGACGGTGAAACAGTACATGTATCTGAATGTCCTGATGGGCACGGCAAAGTAAAATCTCCAATGTGCTGTGGTCAAGACATGAAGTCGAGCTAAAAGAATAAGCATTTTTATTAGTGACAATAATCATATTGTCACTAATAATTTATGGTGCTAATAATATAAACTTTAAAATCACATTGAGAACTCCTTCTCTAAGTACTTATCTGTATTATCACTCCGAATAGTCATCTCTCATATACGAACATTATTATTTCTCCCCCCCTACTTCCTTTTTTCATAAATAAATGTCTCCTTCCGTATTTCTTAAAATGGTATAATTTCAATTATTCGTGACTAACTCTCTACTGGCTAAATATGACAATTAATAAAATAGAAACCACACCTTTTATTGACCAACAACCCGGCACATCTGGTCTACGAAAAAAGGTTAAAGCATTTGAACAAACTCATTACTTAGAAAATTTTACCCAATCTGTTTTTCATGTCGCCTCTAACTTAAAAAACAATTTGCTTATACTTGGTGGTGATGGTCGTTATTATAATAAACATGCTATTCAGGTTATTCTTAAAATGGCAGCAGCATATGGTGTTAAGCATGTCATGGTTGGTCAACATGGTTGGCTTTCTACTCCGGCGGTTTCAAACTTAATTCGAAAATATAATGCAGCAGGTGGAATTATTTTATCAGCCAGTCACAACCCCGGCGGTAAAGACGGTGACTTTGGTATTAAGTTTAATATTTCAAACGGCGGCCCTGCCCCCACTTCATTTACTGATGCCGTATTTGAATTCAGTAAAAATATAGATCAATATCACATTCTTGAAGCTGATGACATTTCACTCGACACACAACAAACGCTTACGATGGGTGACATGCAAATTGATATTATTGATTCAGTGAGTGATTATTCGATAAGTATGTCTAAAATATTTGATTTTGAAAAAATAAAATCTCTCTTTCAATCGAATAAAAATTACCTTTGTTTTGATGCTATGCATGCCATTACGGGCCCGTATGCAAAAGATGTTTTAGTTAATCTTTGTACCGCGAATGCTGAATCCATTATCAACGACATACCGCTTGAAGATTTTGGTGGTGGACACCCTGATCCAAACCTTGCGCATGCAAAAGAATTGGTTGAACGTCTTAATGCAACGAATAAAACGAATGCGCCTCTCTTTGGTGCTGCTTCTGATGGTGACGGCGATCGAAATATGATCATCGGACAAAACTTTTTTGTCAACCCAAGCGATAGTCTTGCCATTATGACGGCGAACGCATATTTAATTCCTGGTTACTCAAAAGACATTAACCCTATCCGTGGTGTTGCTCGCTCATTACCGACAAGTCGCGCAGTCGATAAAGTGGCTGCGGCCTTAGATATCAATTGTTATGAAACACCCACAGGCTGGAAATTCTTTGGTAATTTATTAGACGATAAACGCATTACTCTTTGTGGAGAGGAAAGCTTTGGTTCAGGCTCTGATCATATTCGAGAAAAAGATGGTCTTTGGGCAGTTCTATTCTGGTTGAACTTGATTGCCATCAAAAACCAAACGGTTGAAGAAATCACGCGTGCACACTGGAAAGAATACGGCCGTCATTACTACACCCGTCATGATTACGAAGCGATTGATTCACAGCTTGCTAATGAGCTCATGCAAAACTTACGAGACAACGCAGAATCATTCATAGGTAAACAATTTGGCGCGTATAAAGTGAGTCAGTGTGATGACTTTAGTTATATTGACCCGGTTGATAAAAGTACAACTCAACAACAAGGCATACGTTTTATATTTGAAGATGAGTCTAGAATTGTCTTCCGCTTATCTGGTACAGGAACTGAAGGTGCGACATTACGTGTGTATATAGAACGTTACATCAAAGACAGTGCTCAGCATGATATAGAAACACAAACGGCCTTAGCTGAATTAATTACTATTGCCGGAGAGGTTGCTGAAATTGAAACACGTTGCCAGCGACAATCCCCAGATGTGATCACTTAATAAATAAATGTTACACCAATAAAAAGAGCCGTATACCACGGCTCTTTTTATTGGTGTAACTTATATTTTTATCTGATTAACTTGTCATTAAGACCTCATCAGACAAATCAGCCGGTGCAGCTGAATGCATCATACCTTTAGAACCACATGCTTGAAGCATAATAAAAGCAGAAAAAATTATCGCAATTTTAATATTCATAAAATCCTCTTTATCGTTAATGGTGACGTACATTACACCTACTTTTATTGCTATATAAGCGTAGACGTAGACACATTAAATATAATGAGGAATGATCACAAAACTATCACAAAATATAATTAACAATAAAAACTATGCTGCTTTCTTATAAATGATGCCGCCAGGTAACATAACTTCATTTCTTACTAATTGCTGTAAATGACAACCTTCAATGTCACACTCACCCATACGATCAAAATCATACTTCAAACCATCAAGCTCAATGCTCGCGTATATGCGTTTGCCCATATGAGTTCCTACGGTGGAACTTGAAACTATATTTGTCACTAGACTTTCTCCTATGCTGTTGATCAACTGTCATATAAATATATCGTCACTTTGGTTAAAAACTTTAATAACTATTTTTGAACTCAGGCACACTTCTATATGAATATTTCCAACATTGTATGAAAAAGCCGATATCAATTCTACGCAACTGATTTTTGAATCAGAGGAATTAAAGCTTCAGGCAAGGTTAGTTTCCCAGATAGTGCGAAGGTATGCGCATCATCAGACATTTTACGCCATGTACGCTTAATAATATCAATCCACTTTTCTTCAGAATATTCGGGATGTTTTTCAGCAAAAGCCAACATGTAGTGCTCAATAAACACGAGGCTCGCTGTGTCTTCAAGTAATTGTGTATCAGGATTACTCTTAATGCCTTTTTTACCAACAGCCTGTAGCACACGTTGTTGTGCAGCATCGTCATACCCTGCATCAGCCATTAGGCCGGCTACACTTTCAGCGTGGAAGGTATACAAGTCTGAGCGCCATTTATGGTAACCCTCTCTGGTCATAGGATAATCATCGCGCGGTGACTTCCAACGCAACATATGCTGTCCACGAATGCCTAATTGGATAACATCATCCGCCTCTGGATTAAAACGCGCTAACATTTCAGCCATACGGTTTGAGTAAAGCAGCTCTTTTGGCGTTTCTTTACCATCCACTGTTTCAATATTTGGATCTTCTGCGTTAGCATCATCCATCAACTTTACAACTTGTTCAAAGGCTTGCTGTGTCATCCTATTTCTCCAAAATAATCTCTAATTATTCATAGTTTACGGTAATCAAGTAAAGCACCCGCAATCAATTTAGCGTTGTTATAACCCATGCTTTATATTGTTGCCGTTGATAATGCCCCACGGTTATACGCATTACAATAACAAATAAGGGAGGGGTATCTCTATTGCAATGGTGATGCATTCAATTAAAGTATCGATATTTTGGGGATATACATCATCAATTCTATTTTATAACCTATTGTTTTAAATGGGGTTTTTATACATAAATTAAACAAACGCGCATAAAAAAACCCTGCGACAAGTCGCAGGGTTTTTTTAAGCTAAACTAAAAAAGTTTAAACTTGGATATTTGCAGCCTGTGGACCCTTAGGACCAGACTCAGTATCAAATGTTACTTTTTGTCCTTCAGCTAATGAACGAAAACCATCGCTCGCAATAGCAGAAAAATGAGCAAATACATCAGCACTGCCATCGTCTGGAGTGATGAAACCGAAACCTTTAGCGTCGTTAAACCATTTTACAGTTCCTGTAGCCATAATAAAATTACCTCAATATAGTATAAAAAATAAATAGTGTGTTACAAATCTTGCGAGATAATTCAGGAGAAACATAGAATGCTACTGAGAAGAACCTAGGATGAAATGTATTTTTATGCGTTATAACTGTTTAATCAGCTATAAAACACAAGAGCCCAGTATATGCTCGGAAATAACTATTACAAGCTTTTTTGCGACTGATTTGCATTAATATTCATCAAATATCCATTTTCTTCATTGATAACAGCGTATTCTCGATATTATTGCCGTAAACATTAATTACTGTCTATACGCTCCAGTTAATGGGCTCTTTACCACTTTCTACTAAGAAATCATTTACTTGTGAAAAAGGCTTACTGCCAAAAAATCCGCGATATGATGAGAGAGGCGAAGGGTGTGGTGAACGCAAAACGAGATGCTCAGTATTATTCACAATGCTGCCTTTTTTCTGTGCATAAGCCCCCCATAAAACGAAAGCAATAGGAGAAGATTGTTCGTTGAGCACGTTAATAATACAATCGGTAAACTGTTCCCAGCCCTGACCTTTGTGTGAATTGGTATTCCCCGCTTCAACCGTTAACACACTGTTCAGCATTAATACCCCTTGATCGGCCCAAGACTGCAGATTGCCATTGCTGTTCACAATGCCCAAGTCAGCTTCAAGTTCTTTATAAATATTAACGAGTGATTTAGGAATGGGCTTTACCCCAGGCATCACCGAAAAGCATAAACCATGTGCATGCCCCTGCGTGGGATAAGGATCTTGCCCTAATATCACAACCTTGACCTGATCAAGGTCCGTCGAGGTTAAGGCATTAAACCAAAGTGAAGAATGGGGAAGAATCGTTTTTTCTTGTTTTATTTCACCACGCAAAAACTCTTGCAAATGCAACATATAGTCTTTTTCAAACTCTACAGCTAAATGTAATTTCCATTGTTTTGGTAATGACTGTTCTAAATTTAAAGGCATAATTTCTATTATATTCTTTTATATCAAAAGCTCCTATCCCCACTATTTTGTTTAAACTGCACAAATAGGCAAATTCGCAAGCAAGAACGAAGGAGCTTTCGCAGCTCAATCATTTTTATTGATTAGTTTGATCTGGATCATATAACTCGTATATCAATTATATTATATTCAGACAGTTATATAACTGAGATAAAAACCATGTCCTTCGCTCTCAAACCACTAGGCTATTTTCTTCGTGTTATACCCGATAATGTTCATACGCATTTATTAAGTCGTTTTGGCGGACATCTACTAAAAGGGCAAGCAATTACCTCTCGTCTTGATTTTATGGAAGGTAAACGCCTTAAGTTAACGATTAAGGACACAGGGAATTGCTGGCAATTTATTATTCGTGATCATCGCTTAGTCGATAATATGAAGTCGAATACAATTTCAGATGTGCATATTCAGGGTGATTTGAAGACTTTTTTATTGCTTGCAACAGGCAATGAAGATCCCGACAGTTTGTTTTTTTCAAGACACTTAAGTATTGAAGGAAATACCGAAGACGGTTTGTATATAAAAAATCTTATTGATGCGATGGATTTTGATATTCTGATCTATTTGAAATCTATTCTAGGAAATTCTTTAGCATTACGTATAACTCCGCTAATAGAACGCTTAGAGCTGGGAAAACACGTTCATAAGCTGAGTGAGCGAATACTTGTTAAGCATTAATTAAAATTAAACCGTTTTCCAGTCAATTCCTGGCTGGCCATACCAATAACCATTACACCATCCTCCTTCTGGGCTAAATAATTTGATATCAGATAGTTTTTCATCATTGTCTATGCTTGATCGAAAAGCATTAATTATCGAATCCATATTTTCGTCCTGTGGAGAAATCCGTAATACATCTACCTTAAGTTGACGAAGTCTTTCTACTGCAGATAATAAATTGCACGGTACTCCAGACTGGAGTTGAATACCGTTTATCAAAAACAGATTTTGTTTATCTTGTGTATATAACGGCATACCGTGATCAAATTGATCACAACGAAAATCACACTGATCTTTGGGTAAGTTAAAAGCACGAGCAGTAAAACAACGAGCTGAAAATGAAAGCGGGATATTACCGTAAACAAAAACTTCTGTTTCCATATAGTCAGGTCTTCCCGCTTGTAAATCAATAAGTGTTTTTTCTGAAAGTTCTAATGGTAGAACCCAACGCTTTGCTCCAGCATCATGTAATACAGCGAGTGTTTCTGCGTTATACATATTGATGTGTGGGCCTGCAACATAATCCTGTTTACCCGTTAATAGATGAAGAGCAGAAGTGTCATTTGCTTCAACACCATATTTATCGTTTGTGCAGATTTTTTTTAATTGTGCAAGCTCTGAATCTGCAACGATTAATGTCATAGTTGAGAGAATTACTTCTTTGCCAGCGGCAGTTAATTTTTCTGCGATGGTCACCCAGTCATTAAAATTTAATTGACGTCGTTTAGAACAAACCACTTCCCCCAGGTAAACAATATCTACAGGTAACTTTTCCACTGTCTCATAAAAAGAAAAGACTTTTTCTTTTGACCAAAAATACTGAAGTGGACCCAATGAAAGTTTCATTATTATTCTTTTAACCTTTTTTAATTAAAATTTATTGCCAAGGCCGATGGTAGGCACCTAATGTATGAGAGTTTCCTTCAGAGACATGATCAAGGCCTTCTATCCACTCTTGATTAGGTGTGAAGTTTTCTGGATCAGTCAGACATGAATCAATCGCTGCACGTAATATTTGTGTTACTTGTGCAACATAACTAGGGCTTCGTTGACGACCTTCAACTTTAATTGCGGCAACACCCATTTTAATAATATCAGGAAGGATAGGTAACGTATTTAAACTGGTTGGTTCTTCAATGGCATAAAAAGTATCATTTCCAACCTGGAAACGGCCTTTACATAATGTGGGATAGCCTGCATTTTCATCAGCAGAATATTGATCAATCAGAACACCATTTAATCGAGACTGCCTTCCTTGAGGCGTCTCTACCCATTTTACTGCTTTTGCAGGAGAACAGACGCCGCATGAATTAGGTGATTCACCAGTAACATAAGATGATAAGACGCAGCGCCCTTCAACCATGACACACAAACTACCAAAGCCAAAGACTTCAACTTCAACAGGACTTGTATTAATAACATTACGAACCTGAGCTAGGGACAATACACGCGGTAAAACAACGCGTTGGATATTAAAGTGTTCGTAAAAAAATCCAATTGCATGTTTGTTGGTTGCAGAGCCTTGTACAGAAAGGTGTAAACGTAATTCAGGATAATTACGGCTGGCATAACGCATTAAACCCGGATCAGCGAGTATCACAGCATCAACACCAAGCTTTGCAGCACTATCGATGGCATTTGTCCAAAGCGACCAGTCAGCAGGCTGGGGGAAAGTATTTAAGGCTAATAAAACTTTTACCTGTTTTTTATGAGCATAGTTAATACCCGTTTGCGCATCATCAAAACTAAAATTTAATCCGGGAAAATTCCGTGCATTGGTTGCATCTCGAAAGCCAATATAGACAGCATCTGCTCCATTATCAACGGCTGCACGTAAGGCGGGTAAACTTCCAGCAGGACAGACTAACTCAATTTTATTTTTTACGGCAACCATCTATTGTGCTCTCCATATTTTATTCCCTGACTGTGACCGCGTAACTTAAGTTCAGAAGTTATCCCATTTAAGACATTCCATTTTTGCGAACACCACTCTGGAGCCAGAAGAATGCTTTTTTGTGCTGTCCCGGTAAGACGGTGAAAGATAATTTCTTTAGGTGTTAATTCAACTAAGTCTGCTACGGTATTAATATATTCCTTTAAACTAAGTGGCTGATATTCTCCACGACGCCATTCATTTGCCAGAGCAGTTCCTTTAACGACATGTAGTGGGTGAAGTTTTAAACCCTCAACACCTTGCTCTAAAATGCGTAATAAACTGATTTTTGCATGAGAATTATTTTCACCAGGCAAGCCAATAATTAAATGTGTACATACAGATAACTGTCTCTCATGCGCTGCTTTTATTGCTTTGCAGTATGCTGCGTAATCATGGCCTCGATTTACTCGTTTTAATGTCTCGTCATAACTTGATTGCAATCCTAGTTCTAACCAAACTTCATAACCTTGGTTTTGATAATCTCTAAGTAGATCCAATACTTGATTAGGCACGCAGTCTGGTCGTGTTCCAATACATAGTCCGATAACATCAGGTTCTGCTATGGCGCTATCGTAAATTTTTTTTAAAGTTTGAATGTCGGCATATGTATTTGTATAAGCTTGGAAGTAAGCAAGGTATTTTGTTGCTCCCGTACGTTTAACTAATACTTTTCTGCCAGCATCAATTTGTATATTTAATGGTGCAGGTTTTCTCCCATTAGGGCTAAAGGAAACATTATTACAAAATGTACAGCCACCTCGACCAATAGTTCCATCTCGATTTGGGCAGGTAAAATCAGCATCAATGGCTATTTTATGCACACGTTGTTTATGCTTGTTCAGCATCGACTGACCAAAAGTATTTACATAATTTGATAAAATCATTTAGTTAACAAAAACTTTAAATTTCCATATAAACAATATAATTTCTCGTGCATCTAACATACATTTATTAGATTTAGAGGGCTAAATTACGAGAGATACTTTATCTATAGTAGGTGGTGGGGGACTTGATCTTGATCAAGTTATAAGCATTCTTTTATTCGGTTTTAAATGGATTAAATCGGCTCTGTCTCCTATTGTCTATATTTTATCATGTAAATATGTTGCCTTTATTATCAATAACATTTGCTCATGTTCTGCAGCATTTAAACACAGAGTTTTAAACTTCTTAAGTATTCTTTACCTACCCCATTATTTTTCCTAATATTAATATCTTTTCTTGATCCTGATCAATTTACCTTTATGTTAACAACGTTAAATTACTCTGCTTGATTACGTGAATGTAAAAATTAAAGCACAAATGTCTGAACCGAGATGAACAGACACAGTGATAACCAGACGATTTAGTTACAGGTATCAATATGAACTCTAATGTACTTAACTCAGACACTATCGCGACTCCATTTCACCTTGATGACAATGACCTTTATGAAGTGTGGCGTGATAACAAACTTAAAAACTATCCCAAAAATATCAGTGATTTGATTGTTGAAATAAATGATCCTCGTACACTCAGTATCGCTGAGCACCAAGCCCTGCTCCAGGTTTGTCGCAAATCAAATATGGTTATATATGCCAGTAAAACAGGAAGTAATGCAGATCCTGAGATAGCTCTTTCCATGGGACGGCATTTTTCAGTACAGAATCTTGATAAGAACTGGTTAGCTGATGAAAGCGGATTAACCTCTCTTACCGTTGCCAAAGAAGGGATTCGCCAACGTTTCATCCCTTACACTAATCACGCTATCAACTGGCATACAGATGGATATTACAACTCTCGACAAAATCAGATCCACGCTTTATTACTACACGTCGTTCAAAGAGCGGCAGAAGGAGGTGAAAATGCCTTAATGGATCATGAAATCGCCTATATTTTATTACGTGAGAAAAACCCAGACTACATCCGTGCTCTAATGAGTCCACAGGTTATGACTATTCCTGCACGCATAGATGACGGTAAGCTTGCACGGGCTGAAGAATCGGGCCCAGTGTTTAGTATTACTGAAAGCGGTAATCTACATTTGCGTTATACCATTCGCGTTAACAATGTAATTTGGTCTGAAGATGCACTCACTCAAGAAGCTTTGAATTATTTAAAACAAATTCTCAACAGCGATTCACCTTATATATTTCGAGGGCTTTTAGAAGCGGGAATGGGATTAGTCAGCAATAATGTTTTGCATGACCGAGCAGCATTTGTAGACAATGAAAGTCATAAACGTCACTTTTATCGTGCCCGCTATTATAATCGCTTACACGGCACTGCTATATTATAAAATAGTCATTACTTTTTATACTTTCCAGTTAATAGCCTCTTTACCCACTTTAGATATTAAATAAACAACTTTAATTACTAATAGGGAATTTTATTTCGACATTAAACCCTCCTAGTAAGTCAGAATGGCTGAAATTTAAACTTCCTTCATAATCTCTAATAATGTCAGATGAAATCGCAAGACCAAATCCATAACCGCTGACTGACTCATCAAGTCTAACTCCACGCTGTGCGAGTTCATTTAATGAATTTAAATCTGCACCAGTGCCATCATCTTCAATAATGATAACTATATTATCTGTATTACTAATCTTGATGTTTATTTTTTGATTTGCCCACTTCCAAGCGTTGTCGAGTAAGTTTCCTAATAACTCCAACATATCTTCACGATCAATCTGAATTTCTAATATTTCTGGAATATCCATGGTTACATGAATATTTTTATGAGGATACATTGCATTAATTGTTTTAATTAATAGTGGCAAATCTTCTTTAAGATCAAATGCGGTATTATGTTTTGAAGTGCCTGCAATTCTAGCTCGTTTTAGAATCTTGTCAGTGGTATGTTGTATTGATAAAATTTGCTTATTTAAAAAACCTAAAGAATCTTTATCGAGTGTTGTACTATGTTCGTCGCTAAAATTCTGTAATAAGGTTAATGGCTTTTTTATTGCATGAGAAAGATCACCAAGTGCATTTCTAGATCGTTTTAGACGTTTATACAATGCTAATGAAAGATGATTGACTTCCTCAACCACAGATTTCAATTCATGTGGAACGTCCGTCGTTAGCTCATCGATCACCCCTTTCTCTAAATCAGCCAGCTCACTATGGATCTTCCTAAGTGGTTTTAAACCGTTCCTTAATACAACAAACTGTATCAATAATAAGCTAAAGAGAATAAGTAAGGCTAAGAGTGTAAAGCTATTTTTGAATTCACGGATATTTTCTATGGTAGGAGTTAAATCTTCAGAAATACTAATAATGATATTTTGTTTTTGTTTATTAAAACCACGACTAATGGTTATAAGAGATTGTTTTTCTGGCCCGCTTTGAACGTTCTTTAAATAACCACTACTGACTATTGTTGGTACGGTTAAGTTTTGATCCCACAGAGATCGAGATCTAATTAAATTGTTATTATATTGAATAATATAATAGTGCCCAGAGAACGGTCTTTTATAAATGGGATTAATATATTTTTCATTTATAATAATATTTTTTTGTTTATCGAAGGAAACTGCAGTAAGTATTGTTTCAATATCATGTTCAATGCGTGAGGATATATAATTTTCTGATAATTTTTGAATATTGCTACTTACTACAAACCAGAGTAGCAAAAATACTATAATTAAACTTATTATTAAGCCGGAGGCTAATTTTGATTGAATTGAATTCATTTTGAAGACTCTTTGAAAATATAGCCCTGTCCTCGGCGTGTTTCAATACAATCTTTTCCAAGTAATTTTCTTAACCTTTTAATATAAGCTTCAATTACATTGCTATCTTTATCTGAATCTAAATTATAAAGATGATCTGTTAAACGTGATTTTGATAATATTTTCCCCGTATTCAGAAGAAAATAACGTAACAATCGAAATTCAGTGCCGGTCAAAGTATGTGTTTGACCATCTTCAGTCATTACCATTTGTCTTTCTTCATCAAGAGTTAGATTACCACTTTTTAGTGAGCTACCAGGTGATTGTATACTACGATGAAGTAAGGCCGTAATTCGTGCCAGTAACTCTTCAATATGAAAAGGTTTACCAACATAATCATCTGCTCCGGTTTTAAAACCATCTACACGCTCTTGCCAAGTATCGCGTGCAGTAAGCACAATAACCGGTAATTTATTACCCGCTTCTCGCCAATTATTCAGAACCTCGAGACCATTACGTTTTGGCAAGCCAAGGTCAAGAACCGCTATATCATAAATATTTTCATTTCCAAGATATTCACCTTCAATACCATTTTCAGCAACATCAACAACATAACCTGCATCTTTCAGCGGCTTCTTCAGAATAGCGATAAGTTCGCAATCGTCTTCAACAAGTAATAGGCGCAATATTAATTCTCTTTTTCAGTTGATAGATGTTTGCCTGTTTTGGCATCAAACTTTAACTCATAAACAATACCTTTTGAATTTAATAGTTCAACCTCGTAAATGTTTTTACCCTTTTTTTCTTCAAGCTCTACTTCAAGTATTTTACCAGGCTCTATTTCGCGGGCTTTTTTTAGAATTATTTCAAGTGCAAGAATATCACCCGATTCAAGCAACCGTTTTGCTTCATCATGATCATCATCAGCATAGAGCGTGATTGAAAAAATCATAAGGATACTAACTGATATAATATTGAATAAATATTTCATTATAATTTCCATAGCTAAAGTATAGCCTGATTAATCTCAATCGTCCCAGCGACCAAAGCCTGGAATATTGACGCCATGTTCACTATATAGACCTTGTTCAGCTTTAGCGTGACAGGCATTACAATTAGCAAGACTATTAACCTTTTTATTCCCTTTTATCAATCTAGCTGGAATTTCATCATGTTTGTTTCTAATATATGGCGTTTCAGAAATTCTGATGGGCACGTCATTATCACTCAATGAACGCATAATTTTACGTGAACGTCTGTATTCTGACTTATCCGCGCTATTCGTAACTAAAAATTCAGAAATATTTTTAAAAGTCTCTGCATCTAATTCTGCATTATCTCCAAAATGGTTTTCTAAACCTACCATTACTTTGTTCCATGAACGCGCGGGTAACAACCCAGGAGAATAAGCCATGTGGCAACTACTGCATTCTTCTTTATATATGGGTGAAGAAACTTGAGCTACCCCCACTGAACGTTGTCTATATTCATGTCTATCATCATCACTGAAGACAACCGGCACGGTAAGTACGCAAGCCGTGAGAATAACCGAGCTGATTATGATTGTATTTTTCATTTTATATCTCCAAATTTTTACTGTTGTTTAATAAAAGCCAGAATATCTGCTTTGTCTTGCACACTACATTCTTTGCCTGTTGTCCATTTACAATTACGTTTAAACCATTTCTTTATCTTTTTGACTTTACTCAAGCTCGATGGATTAATAGAGGGTGCTAATGGTTTTAGTATCTTCCCTGTACGAATATGCTCACCATTATTTTTAAGCTTTGCTGTATGACATAACTTACAGCTACGTTCTGTAAAAGGTGCCTTGCCAGAATAAGTTTTATTCCAAAGTATTTCACCGCTTTTTGCGTTACCACTCTTTGCACCTTGAGTTTGGTATGTTTTTTCCAAAATATTTATAGCGTTATTTTCTGCCCGCGCAAAAGAAGTTTGTATCATTAAAAAAGTTGTTATAAAGCTGATTAATAATTGTTTCATAATAATTCCTACTTAGTTTGAATGAGTATCTGAACGTTTCTTACCATCAAGCATGGATTTCACAAGATTTTCTTTATGTATAAAGCTTTCAATAATGACTCCTGCAACATGGATAAAAATAAGTAGCAAAGTAAAATTGGCAAAAAACTCATGTGTTTCTTCAAAAACATCTCCCCAAAAACTATCTTGCTGTGTAAACCAACTAGATAAAGGCCCTGCTTGCTCTTCTATGCCATAAACAGCCAAGCCTGTTACCGTAGTGATAAGCAAGCTAATAATCATTAAAAGAACCATCGCTCCACCAGCGGGATTATGGCCAAGATATCTTTTCGCCCTGAGTTGAAATGTATCCGCAATGAATGTTTTAATCGTTTTAAGCGAATAAGTGAAATCACTAAAGCGAGCATGACGCGTCCCTACCAATCCCCAGATGATACGTAAAAGGATAAGCGCGAGAACGATATACCCTGCATAGGAATGGATTTCTAGGAAATCTTCTTCAGTGATATAAGCGATAAAAAAAGAAAGCACCAAGGTCCAATGAAAAAATCGGATAAAAAGGTCCCAGACCTTAACGCTTTTAGTACTATTTGACATGATATCTCTCCACAAAAATACTTCGATGAAGACAAGATATCAAACGAAACTGAAATCAAGCTGAAAATATCCATGTATGTAACTATAATGAATAAAAGAGGGAAATTAAGTGTGGTCCAAATAAAGACAAGAGGTTAAAAAAAGTTTACGATCTTACTTAAGTAGAGAAACATTGATTGAAACCAGCACAAGTCGTCCTTATGCCTATACATAAATACCTAACTAATTACCCTGCTTCTGTTATTTCCCAGATAGAGCGCCTAATAGAAAATAATGGACTTAGGGATTATTTACTAGAACGCTATCCCAAGCCGCATAATATCGCTAATGATAGTGCCTTACGTGACTATGTGATGTCGATAAAAAATCAACACATGAAGAAGTCACAGCCATTAAGTAAAATCATTTACGATGGAAAACTACACGTTGTCCATAATGCCCTTGGCCTGCATAGTTATATCGGTAGGAATCAGGGAGGGAAATTAAAAACTAAAAATGAACTGCGAGTTAGTGCTGTCTTTAAAAAGACATCCGAAGAATTTTTGAATATGATCGTGGTACACGAGCTCGCGCATCTAAAAGAAAAAGAACACGACAAAGCATTTTACCGTTTATGCCAGCACATGTTACCCGACTATTATCAGCTAGAGTTTGATATGAGGTTGTATCTTATCCAGCTAGACATAGAAGGTTCAATATACGACTAAATTGTTAGCGCATATAAGCGTGCTGTTCTTCATTCTGTAAACGGATGATCTCGGCATCACCCATGGGAACCATTTTAACAAAACCGTGGATTTGATCAGGTTTATAACCATGTCCCTCAGCGGCAAGTTTACACATTCTGATTTTCAAAGTTTCGCCTACCACCAAACTCTGCGCACGATGCATTAAATCTTTGTACTTTGCATAATTTTCTCTAGCAAAGAAGGCAATTTCCGGCCCGTGTAAAACAAGTACAATTGAGCTATCAAAAGGATCGGCGCCTGTTATCTTGCTGAGAAAACTCGCTCTATCTAAAACACTCGTCATCTCTCCTAGCGTAGAGACGCTGACGTCATAAACCACTTTTTGTGGTTTATATTCAATATGCTCAACAGTTGCTCCACCCCATAAAGTATTTTCTGCTGAAAAAGCAGCTCCGGAGATCGTAGCTAAACAGAAGCACATAAAAATAAATAAATTTTTCATAATAAAGCTCTCTAAGATTGTTATTAGTATCGCGTTACGACAGCACCAACGAGTAAAAAGTTCATTGTTTTCATAGCGTATAGAAGAGTTAAGCCTCAGCATTTCAGAACTACGTTGACTGTTGTTTATTCTTCTTTTTGTTTTTCATTTCTTTACGCTGTTGGCTTATTGCCGACATGTCAGAACCTATATGTTCTTCACCTCGTGCTTTCGCTAACTGAACCTGTTTTTCACGCTGCATAAAGCGCGCACGTTGCTCATCTGTTGTTTTGTCATAACAATGATGGCAGCTTACACCTGAAATATATTTATCATTTTTCTTGTCATCTTCAGTAATCGGTAAACGACAAGCATGGCACTGATCGTATTGTCCTTTTTCAAGCGTATGCGTGACACTGACACGATTATCAAAAACAAAACATTCACCCTGCCAAAGAGACTCTTTCTCAGGAACCATTTCCAAATACTTTAATATACCGCCTTGTAGATGGTAGACCTCATCAAATCCTTGTTCTTTTAAATACGCAGTGGATTTTTCACAGCGAATGCCGCCGGTACAGAACATCGCAACTTTTTTATGTTTATTGGGATTCATATTGTTTTTGATAAAATCCGGAAACTGACGAAATATTTCAGTACTTGGATTGACTGCATTTTTAAATGTACCAATCGCCACTTCATACTCATTGCGCGTATCAACTAAAGTGACATCAGGATCAGAAATTAATGCATTCCAATCTTCAGGCTTAACATAAGTGCCCACAACCTGATTAGGGTCGATACCTTCAACCCCCATCGTGACAATTTCTTTTTTTAATTTAACGCGAGTACGATAAAACGGCATCTCTTCATTATATGAAGTTTTATGACGAACGTCGGTTAAACGGCTGTCTTTCTTAAACCAGTTAAACAATGCATTAATCGACTCTTGGCTACCAGCCACCGTACCGTTAATGCCTTCATTGGCTAAGAGCAACGTGCCTTTAATATTATTTTTCAACATTAAATCAAGCAAGGGTTGGCGTAAAGAAACGTAATCATCAAGAATAACAAAGTGATAGAGTGCGGAAATAACAATCTTAGACATAATAAATAACCTGTGTTCTGCAAACTGAAACGTAAATCCAGCGCATATTTAAAATAACCATAGAAAAATCTAGTTTTAAGAAATTGTGTAAGTGACTAATAAGGTATAACGTTCGCCAGCTTTAATATTCACTACGTCGTCGGCTGCATTGGCTGATTCAACACACAACATTTTTCGATAACCTTCATTACCTAAGTCACCCATTTTATTTGCTACTTCTATCCATGGATTCCAAACAATCGTTGATTTGCTACCTTGCTTTTGAATTGATATTTTTCGTTTAGCATCATTAATAACGACATCATCCGCAGTATCTAAATAAACCCGATCAACTTCACTATCGATAGTAATCGCACCTTTTTGAACTTTTGAATTAAAGTTTTCAGTTTTATCAAGATAGGTTTTATCTTCTAAACCAGAAACAGAGGTGTTACCAATATCATCAATTTTAAAATAGGTGTGCAACGCCTGACCGATAGTAATGCTTTCATCACTATTATTGATCGTCGTCAGCTCTATAGTTAACGTTTTACCTATCGTTAAGCGATACTCCGCAACCGTGTCTTGTGGCCACATAGCATGAATATTATTATCGAGTTCGTTTGTCGTCAGCCTGAATGTGATTTGTGTCTCGCCCGAAGGTAAGACAACAGTATTGGCAACCTGCCATAACACAGTACGGGCAAAACCATGCGCAGGGAACGATGCCTCGCTTTCATGTGCACCAAACCATGGCCAACAAATCGGTATACCGCCACGTACAGATTTAGCTAAAGCAAACGTTGCATCTTCAGACAACCAAATAACCTCATCTTCATTTTTTGGTTTCCAACTAAGCACATGTGCGCCTTGTAAACTAATGATGCCACTCGCAAATTTATTTTCAATTTCAACGACAGGAATATCGCCCTCGCCTAATTTAAAACAAAGCTGAGCCTCCCCTTGTTTAAAAGAATATTTGTTATTCAATTCTCCTACATCATTCGTATTCATTGTGGCTTTAACCTATTGTAAAAATTAAGTCTGGTATACTGAAAGGCCAATTATAGACACTAGGCCACTTAAGAGATAGTCAATACATCATGAGTATCATTGGAACCTGTATCTCATCTACAACAGATGAACACGGCCCTATTTACGTTTATCAAACTGATACAAGCCGAATTCTAAGCTTTGATGGCAAGATTCAACAAAGCAGTATGCGGCTAAATGATATTAATGGATTATCTCACAATTACACACAAGCCATGATGACAGGGCTGTTTTTCATACCCACTATAAAAACAGCAACCATAATGGGATTAGGTGCAGGTTCTATGGCTAAGAACTTGCTCAATAGTTTTGATGACTTAAATGTACATGCCATTGAATACCGAGAAGCCGTAGCTGAGATAGCAAAAGAGTATTTTTATTTGCCAGAAAGTGAACGCCTCAATATACATATAGACGATGCTGTTAGTTATATGCAAAAAAAAACCATGAAAAGCGATATTATATTTTCTGATCTTTATAACACTCAAGGGATGGAGCCAAGACAAATACAATTATCCTACTTACATGACTGCAAAGAATCACTAAATGAAAACGGTGTGCTGGTACTTAATATTTGGCGTAAAGAACTTCGCTCACGAGAAGAGTTAGACGTGTTGTTATCCCATGAGTTTGAAAACAGACTGCTTAGCTTCGAAGTTGAAGATGGCAACAATATTGTGCTCGCGTTTAAAAATGATATCCCCTTTATTTCAAGAAAAGAATTACTGGCAAAGGGAAAACTATTTCAAGAAAAAATGAACATCCACCTTGAACGCTATTCAAAATTACTTTGGAGTACACAGCAATATAAACTTAGAATTAAGTCGTTCTAAAAAACGGCAAGAAGATTATCTATTTCACCATTTATTCTATGCTGAAACTGGCGATATCTGAGTCCATTTATGATTAATTATTATAAACATCCTGACAAGATTGTGTTATTTTAGTTATGGAAGCGAAACAAACCTTGTACAGAAAATTTAAAACGCGTGTAGGACTACAGCATGGATTATAAAGATTATTACAAAATTATTGGCCTCGAAAAAGATGCTACCCAGGATGAGATAAAACGTGCTTATCGAAAACTGGCTCGTAAATATCATCCAGATGTAAGCAAAGAAGCCGATGCAGAAGTTCGTTTCAAGGAACTTGGCGAAGCTTATGAAGCACTAAAAGATCCAGAAAAACGTGTAGCCTATGATCAGCTGGGTGCTAACTGGAAATCAGGTCAGGATTTCAACCCTCCGCCAGATTGGGATGCGGGGTTTGAATTCAGTGGTGGCGGTTACACTGGTGGAGATGCATCTGAATATAGTGACTTTTTTGAATCGCTATTTGGCCGTGGATTTGGAACAGCACAACAGGGCCAGCAACCAGGAAGACATAGTACTCGGGGTGAAGACCATCATGCAAAGGTCATGATCGATTTAGAAGATGCCTATCAAGGAGCCTCTCGTAGTATTACTCTTCAAACACCCGAAATTGATAACAGTGGACATGTCATCAATAAACAACGCACCTTAAAGGTCAAAATTCCTAAAGGTGTAAAACAAGGGCAGCGTATACGCCTAAGTGGCCAGGGTTCAGCGGGAATGGGAGCTGCTCCTGCTGGCGATTTATATCTTGAAATTGTATTTAATCCACATAGTATTTACAAAGTAGATGGACATGATGTTTATCTTGATCTACCAATAACGCCATGGGAAGCCGCTTTGGGCGCAAAGATAAAAGTGCCTACACCCAATGGTTCGGTTGATTTGAAAATTGCTGAAGGAACTACAAGCGGTAAAAAGTTACGTCTAAAAGGACGTGGTATACCAGGTAAAACATTGGGTGATCTTTATGTCATACCTCAGATTACATTACCTCCTGCTGATACTGATGAAGCAAAAGATCTCTATCGTAAGATGGAACAGGAACTACCTTATAACCCACGCAGTAAATTGGGAGTATAAATAATTATGAAAGAAATAATACTCAATGGAATTTTACTCGACGAAGAGACTGAGTTGTCTTTGAATGATATTTGTAATGCATGCTCTAGTCCTGCTGAATGGATTATCGAACTGGTTGAAGAAGGTGCTCTGGAACTGCTTGAATTTAAAATGCATCGTTACCAACAAACACAATGGCGGTTTTCAGTTAATAGTTTACATAGAGCACGTACGGCTATAAGACTACAACGAGACCTAGGAATCAACATAGCAGGCATTGCTCTCGCACTTGACTTGCTTGATGAAATTAAAATACTGGAATCTCGTATGCCTCAGATAACAATAATCGACTAGAGTTAAATGTTAATATACCAACACGAGTTGTTTTAGTAAAAAACAACTCGGATTTAGGTCGTGTTAAAGGGCTATACCTCTGAGGAAGCTCTCATGCACTGAATACATTTGTTTTCTTGACAGTTTGGTTCTATGTCTTAGACTAATCTGAATTGTAACAAATTGTGTCAGTAGTATGTTTTTATACTTACTTGTAATGTTTCGTATTTATTTAAACTCAAAATAACGTTTTCTTGCAAAGATACAAAATGACAATCGTACTTATTGTCTACATCACTTTCTGAAACATTCAAAATCATCTATTCATGTGCCATAATATATTAAAGAGATTAAATGAGAAACTGAGGGTATTTGTTGTGAATATAAAAGATACTGAACTTCTGTTTGATTCAAAAGTTAACTATTGTGATTCTCTAAACTTGGATAGAGTTATTAAAACCTGCTTGTATTTGTTAAATACATAATGATCGATTTTATATATCAATATGAAGCAAGCATTCGTTTAGCTGTCTTTCTAGGCGGCTTTAGTTTATTAGCTTTATGGGAAGGTCTCATCCCTAAACGTGAACTAACCCAGGTTAAATTCAAACGCTGGTTTAATAATATTGCTCTGGTCGCAACCAGCACAGTCCTTGTACGTATCATCATGCCTACTGCTGCAATTGGTATAGCTTATCTGGTAGAGCAGAATCAATGGGGGATTGCTAATGCTATTGCATTACCTTTTTGGCTAAAAGTATTGTTTACCTTTCTGCTATTGGATCTTACCCTCTACTTTCAACATGCTATATTTCATGTCATGCCTATCTTGTGGCGTTTTCATCGTGTACATCATTCCGATCTTGATTGTGATATCACCACGGGTTTACGCTTTCATCCAGTGGAAATATTAATCTCAACCCTGATAAAGTTTATTGCTATTTTTACCCTTGGCGCACCGGTGCTGGCCGTCATTTTGTTCGAGCTTGTGCTTAACCTGATGCCCATGTTTACTCACTCAAATATTCGTCTAAACACACTCTTTGAACGTGTTTTACGCTGGTTTATTGTTACGCCAGACATGCATCGCATACACCATTCAATCGTAGAAAATGAAACTAATAGCAATTTTTCTTTTAATACTTCTCTTTGGGATCGGATCTTTGGTACTTATCTGGCTCAAGCAAAAGCAGGCCAAAAAGGTATTATTATTGGTTTGGAACAATTTCGCGCACCGAATTGGCAAAATTTCAAAGGTTTAATAGCAATGCCTTTTACCAGTACAATTAAAGGTTATGCAATCAACGCCCGCGATACAATAAACACAGATAAATTCACAACAATTAATGAGTTAGTTACCGAGCAAACAAAAGCCTTAAAACAAGTCAAGGAAAGCACAGAGGCAAAAAACAAAGTACTTAAAAATACAATATCTCGCCTGACTGAAAGCGAGAACTACCAATCGACGATTATAGAAAATATGATCGACGGTTTTATTTCCATAAATACAAAAGGAATTATTAATACTTTTAATCCAGCAGCCGAGAAAATTTTTGGTTACAAAGCAGATGAAGTGATTGGTAAAAACATTGCCGTGCTGATGTCAGAATCGGAAGCAATTCACCATGATACCCATTTGGCACATTACAAAGAATATAACGAGCATCATACGATTGGAATCAGTCGGAATATAAAAGGTCAACGCAAGGATGGTTCACTATTCCCTCTTGATATTGCTCTTAGTGAAGTTCATACAAAAGGTAAACAGGTATTTACAGCTATTGTACGTGACATCAGTGAGCGTAAAGAAGCGGAAGAAAAAATATTATCTGAAAAACTAATTGCCGAAAAAGCAAACCGAGTAAAAACTGAATTTCTTAGTTCAATGTCACATGAACTACGCACACCATTAAATGCAATTATTGGTTTTTCTGACTTACTTTCTTTTCAGGAAGGAATCGATCCCCAACTTCAAAAGCAAATAAGCATTATCCATAATGCCGGTCATGAACTATTAGACAAAGTCATCAATGTTTTAAGTCTTAGCCAACTCGAAGAAGGTAAGGTTAAGGTTATAGTAGAAAATTTTTTATTGAGTGAGCTGTTAGATGAATGTATTAGTCTTATAAAACCTCTTTCGAAAAAGCATGAAGTTCAGTTGAATTTAATATCCAATAGTAATGCAGAGACAATTAGAACGGATCGCAATCAACTTAAACAAGTACTGCTTAACCTACTTTCAAATGCAGTAAAATTCATTTCTGAGGGAGAAAAAGTCACACTAGAGACGATTGACTATAATGATGAAGGACTACGAATTATAGTAAGTGACAATGGCCCCGGAATAGATCAAAAGCTCATTAAAAATATATTTGAACCCTTTAATCGATTAGGCCAGGAAAATAGTGCTATACCCGGAACAGGAATAGGGCTGGTAATTGCCAAACAGTTAACTGAGTTAATGGGGGGCAGCATTGGGATAGAGACTAAGCCGGGCAAAGGCAGTAAGTTCTGGATTGATTTACCACAGGCTCGGAAAGTAGAACAGAAATAAAACTGTCCTTTGATTTAAGAGCTTGCTCACATAATTAGAGTCGATTTACACCGATCCATTTAATTATTATTTTATAGAAAATCGAAACTTATGTTTCATAATTTCAAAACCATCTGCGTAATAGATTCGTATCTTTTCTGGTTGACCATAAATGGTAATCATCCCAGCCCATTTTTTTGGTAACGACGCTAGTTTTTCCTTCTCTTCTTTTGACATTCCCCAGGTCTGGATTTGTTTTTCTTTAATACGATCGTTACCCGTGCTAAGGATGGTGTTGTCTTTTGCAATAGGAATCATCCGCATAACTTTTTCTACTGGGCCTTGGAAATCAATATAGGTACTCCAATCTTCAAACGCTGAAACATTTGCGATAAGTCCGTTCTTGGATTTTTTGACGATACCTAACTTGTTTGCATCAAGTTCAAAATGTTTTGGATGCTTTGGAAAGCGGACTGTTAGTGTTCCCTTAATTGCAATGATTTTTAAACTTTTAAGTTCTTCATTATCTGAAAATACTTTTACATTGGAGCCAAGTAGTCTTCGATTAAGAATTTCCCAATTCTTTTTCTTTTTATTATAATTAGTATCAAATTTATAGACGAAATTAACTTTTTCATCTTTATCGAATGAAATTTCTTTTCCGCTTTCTGTTACAAGCTTATCAATACTTAGCTTCACAGCAGAGAGATCGTTTTGTAATGACTCGTCATAAGGTGCGATCACATCAAATTCTCCACCCATTTCTCGCCCCCATCGTTCACCATATTTACTGAAACAGACTAAAAAACCACTAAGCATTACCTTTTGTTTATTTTTACATGCATCTTTATGTTTTACTTTTGCATATTCTCTAAAAAAACGTTTCTTGGATGTAAACTTCACTTCTACTTTTTTACCATTGCCTGGTTTACCATAGCGAGGAACAATTTCATTAATCTCAAAAGGATAGTCTTGACTCTCCATTTGTTCAGCAACCACAACTTCTATAGACGCTACTTTTCCTTTAAAGCGTTTAGAAATCATTTTTGTTCCTTCGTACCCCGAACTGCTGCTGCCCGCACTCGCTAAATACTGACCTTTAGCATTCTTAGCTTTCACACTCATGATATGGCTGAAGTCACCACTTAATTGATATTTAACTGTGCCTTGATTGCTCTTTTTAAGGTGCATACGAACCTTTGCTGTCTCTATCTTTTTTCTTGCAAAAGGTGAGTGTAATGTTTTTACCGTAGTGCGTGTCGCTGCACGTATCGACACTTTTCCTTTTACTTTAGCAATTTGAGATGAGCTCACGTTCTGTTTTAAACGAACACTTTTCTTCCCTAAAACTTTAATTGATTTTTTAATCCATTGACCATTTACATGTTCATTGTCTCGCATCGTTGTAAGTGATTCCGAAGCGAGGTTCCGTTTATTACCACATAGCTCTTCTCTTAAAAGGTTATTACCTTCGTTATCTTCAACGCGACTAATCGATAAACTGGCCGATGGTGAATCACTCGATTGATGCATGTTTTCAACAGATAAGTTTTCAAAACCTTTTCCTTCAGCATTTATCGTTAATTCTATGATTGAATCATCTGTCGCCAACAAACCGAACCTTTCCAGCCTAATTCCAAATGGGCCAACGATATGATCCGTGGGATAAAATGCACTCTTTGCATCAAAGGATTTAATGGAAGAAAAATCAAAATTCTGCTTATATTTTTCTATATCTTCATCTTTAACAATTTCTTCCGCACCAAGCGGTCCCGTTTTTGTCTCTCCAAAGGCGCCTGAAAATACCATTTTCAAAAACTCGCCAGGAATTTTTTCAATATTCTCCAAGGTTTGTTTATCAGCTATCGTTTTGAAGCGTAGAACATTTCCATCAGCCTCAACGTTTAAGGTTTGAATAAGAGCTGTTAATGTCGGCATTTCATTTAGCTCATTAACTGCTTCACTGAGCCAAACATCATATTTAGTTTTAACTTCAAGTGGCCATACGGCATCATTTGAATGTGCATCAATAAGAAGGGTAAAGCCTGGTGAAGGTAATAAACTAACCACTGCACCAGCATAAATATCTTGTAATGGTTGTTTAGAAAGCGCACCTAAAAGTAAAGCTGAAGGAAGATCAACCGCACCTTTATTCGCTTCTTTGGGTGACATAAATACCCCAGCTACCGCTTTTTCTTTTCTAAACTCTCGCCATTTTTTTAGTGACACACCAGCTCGTGTTTTTTGTTTTAAACGCTTAAGAATAACCGGCATCATTTCTGGACTAGATAAAACAATACGATTATTTTGTATATGTATTGCTTGTTTTATTGATGCAATTGTTTTTGCCGAAGGCTTCGCACAAAGATCCACTATCTTTTTTCCTTCAGGAACTTTCTCTATTAATAAGTAATTTCCCGCGCTATCATCAACACGATAATACTGACTAATTGCTTTCTTTAATTTATCTCGAGAAAAATTCCCAAATAAAACAAACGAATAAGTGGGTTTTCCTTCAGTAATATTAATTGCTGATAAAGCATAATCTGTTTCTGAAATTAAATTAACACCTTGCTTCTTTAATTTATCTAACAGTGTTTTAGGTTTAGCTGAATCTTGTGCCGTAAGAGCTGAAGGATCTTTCTCAGGATTGAACATTTTATCGATACGACGTATATAAGACATATCAACACTGGCAATAGCAATAGTCCCTGAAGTAGCAATCGCCTCTTCAGCATTCATTACTCTCGCAGGTACATCATCGGGGGCCATTGCTTTTAGAAAAAGAAAATAACCACCACCCGCAATGATGACAATAAGAATTAATAATACAATTAATATCCGCTTCATGATTATTCCTTTTTTATTTTAGGTACTTCTTTCTATATATTGGATCTATCCACTAATACTATCAGGAATGGTACAAATTAAATGAACTGAGCGCACAAAGTGCGTTAAGGAAATGCTGAACGAAACGCAGTGCTTCTGCCTTTTATTTTTAATAAAAAATTTAACTTGGTACTTTCAAACTATTATTCACATCACGGTTTTGACGAATCAAATCATTATTCTTAAAATCATGTGTCGATGCAGTTGCAGAAAACAACTTTGCTAATCGATCATAAAGCAATACATTCACCGTAGCAGAGAGATTCATACATCCCTTGGTAGGAACATACACCACATCATCCGCTTGATTAATAATATCTTGAGGGATCGAATTATCTTCTGGACCAAAAATATAAAACGCATTTCCAGGATGCTGATAATTCGGTAAAGGAAGTGCATTCTCCGCAAACTCAACACAAACAATTTTCATATCAGAAGGAACAATATCAATAAGATCTTTTACCCCAACTAAAGGAATATATTCACTCACCTTACGACTCATTTGAGGAGTATCTGGATTCAAACTAACTGCACGAGAATAACGTGAGCCTGTATAAAAAACATGAGCCACTCCAAAGTTACCCGCAGACCGTAGAACCGAACTCACATTTTCAGGACTTTTAGGATTAATTAAACCAATGTTTATTTTTGGATTTTTCATATGCTTTATTAAAAGAACGGCCAGTTAAATATATAAAATTAAAAATAGGCTCAGAGTGTAAAGTCAAAATTTATTATTTTTACTTATCCCCCCCTTTAATTTTAGTCGCCACCTCGAAGCTTACTTTTAGTCGGTGCCAACATGGGTTTTCCGTTCGCCAACGTCGTAAGATATAACTCCAAGTCGGTATATTCTTGAGCATGCAATTTCAATGGGTAGGTTCGAGTCACTACTTGGCAATGTCTAATACGTTGA
>JASFYW010000107.1:0-19804 GCA_045046865.1 Woeseiaceae bacterium
TATAAAGAAGGCGATGCTTTATTGTTTGGTCCTGAAACACGAGGTTTACCAGAAGCAGTGCGAGATAGTTTAGGTACTGAGCATGTGTTGCGTATTCCCATGCAGCCAACAAATCGAAGTCTAAACTTATCAAATGCGGTAGCACTAATGGTCTATGAAGCATGGCGACAGTTAGATTTTAAAGGTAGCGTTTAAACACGATGGTTTATAAAATAAAGAACTATGACAGAGAAAAAAGTGACTTGTAATTTACAGAATTTCTTAACCAGTGGTTTTGATTTTGACGAAACAGAAAGTTATCTGGAATTTCGATTTAGAACGCTAAACTATTTCATGTTGATCTCATCTTTCTTTGGCACGTTTATTGGCTTTATGGGTTTATTTGATTTAATGGATATTGGTGAGGTACAACCTTCTGCCAATTTAATTTATGCGATCATCAATCTTGCTTTAATTCTTTATTTACGTCAAAAGAAAACCTGGTTTAATCGTATTGCTTGGATACAGGTTTTGGCCTCTTTAATTACTTTTTCCATTGCATTAACGACAGTGTTGCATGATGAGTTTCGTATTGCTTGGTTCTATATCTCTATTTACCTTGCCTACATGCTTCTAGGCGAACGAGCAGGTAATATTATTACCACACTAACGATGGCAGTAATCATTTTTATTTATAATATTTATGATATCAAGCTATCAAGCACGGCAATTGAAACAGCAATACTGAGTTTAATTGTTTTTGGTTTATTAAGTCGTGTCTACAATACTCAAATAAAAAGTTATGAAACGAAACTAGAAGATAAAAACTATGATCTAGCTGCGGTCATTAAAAATCTCGATTTTGCTTTAGAAGGAGCGCAGTCCGCAAATAAAGCAAAAAGTTTATTTTTGGCAAACATGAGCCATGAAATCCGAACGCCAATGAACGGCATGTTAAGTTTAGTGCAAGTTTTACAAACTACTACGTTGGATGAAAAACAGCATGAATACTTAAGATCGGTCGATCGTGCCGGCAGTATTCTTATGACGTTGATTGATGATTTGCTCGACCTTTCAAAAATAGAAGCCGGTAATTTAGAAATTAATCCTAAGTCATTTAAGGTGTGGGAATTTTTAGAAGATATATTTTTACAAACAGAACATCTGTTTGACGATAGTGATGTTGCTTTTAATGTTCATATTGATGATAGCCTTCCGTCACACTTATATACGGACGACATACGTTTGAAACAAGTTGTCGTTAATCTGATTAATAATGCTGTAAAGTTCACATCAAAAGGCGAAATTAATTTTACAATGAACGGCAGTCGTTTAGGTGATAATTTTAAACTGCATATTTCTGTAACGGACACCGGCATAGGCATACCTAAAGATAAAATAGATGCCGTTTTCGAACCTTTTCAACAGCTTTCGACGCGTATTTATAATAAAGGTGTAGGTCTAGGTTTACCGATAAGTAAAAAGATTATTGATTCTCTCGGTGGCAAAATACACATTGATTCAATCGTCGGTAAGGGCACAAGCTTTTCTTTAAGTTTCTTTTTTCCTATCGCTGAAACCGAAGATTACATATTTAATAAAGGTAATGTTAACGATGATTTTGAATTACCTGCATTGGATATCTTAATTGTCGAAGATGATAAAATAAGTCGCCTTGCCATTAATACTTGGCTGAAAGAGAAAAATCACCGTATTATCATAGCAGAAAATGGACAAGAGGCGGTTGAATATTTAGAAGCTGGGCATCATGTTGATATTATTTTAATGGATGTTCATATGCCGGTTATGGACGGCATTGAAGCAACGAAAATAATAAAAGAACGAGGCTTAAGTGCTGCGCCAATTATTGGTATGACAGCAAGTGTGATGAACGAAGAACGAAAACGTTATACCGAAGCAGGCATGGATGTTTTAGTTGAAAAGCCTGTAAAGTTTGAAAAATTAATTGAAATTATTAAATCAAAAATCCATTAACTTTCTTTTTTAATGGTGCGATTGAATAAAGCATTAACGGCAGACTGTGGAGAAGCACCTTCGTATAAAACGTTATAAACTTGTTCGGTAATGGGCATCTTAATGTTTTGTTTTTTTGCGAGAGCCACCACTTCTTTTGCGGTTGATACACCTTCAACCACTTGACCAATTTCTTTAATCACTGCGTCAAGCTCTTTACCTGCACCAAGCCCGATGCCGGTACGTCGGTTACGTGATTGATCATCAGTACAGGTTAATACTAAATCACCTAAACCTGTTAGCCCTGTAAAAGTTTCAGCCTTCGCACCAAGTGATGTACCTAAACGGGTAATTTCAGATAAGGCGCGCGCGATTAATGCTGCACGTGCATTTGCACCAAAACCCATACCATCAGCGATACCTGCTGCAATGGCAATGACATTTTTACAAGCACCGCCAATTTCAACACCAACAACATCGTCACCGGTATAAGCACGGAAATGATCATTGTGTAAAAGGTGTGCCCAATCTAAAGCAAAATCATTATTGTTTGAAGCAACGGTTACAGCTCCAGGTAAACCTTGTGCGACTTCTTTGGCAAAGGTAGGGCCAGAAACAACAGCAAGTGGAATTTCATCGTTTAAAACTTCACGCGCAACTTGGTGCAATAGTTTATAACTTTCAGCTTCTAAGCCTTTTGTTGCCCATGCTAAACGGTGTGATTGTTGGAGATGAGGCTTGAGTTTTTCAAGCGTACTACGAAAGGCATGGCTCGGTACGACCACTAAAATTTCTGACACGTTGGCTAATGCTTCTGTTATGTCAGAAAAAACATTCAATGTGGCGGGGAAGCTTAAGCCGGGAAGGTAACGTTTATTTTCATTGTCTTGCTGCATCACAGTAGCATGACTTGCGCTGTGTGCCCAAAGATTAACATTGTGCTGGTTGCTAGCTAATAACATAGCAAGCGCTGTGCCCCATGAACCTGCACCAAGAACTGCAATATTTTTTGAATTATGACTCATATTACAAGAATGTTTTTCCTTCGCTTAGTTAAGCGTTTCACCTTCACTACTACTGCTTTGTAAATGCTGCGCATATATTGCATCAAAATTAACAGGTGAAAGCAATAGTTGAGGGAAGCCACCTTTAGAAACAAGATCAGAAATGGCTTCGCGCGCATAAGGGAATAAAATATTTGGACAGAAGCTACCTAACATACCATCTAAATTTTCTTTATCCATTCCACTAATAGAGAAAATACCACATTGTTTTACTTCAACTAAAAAAGCGGTTTTGTCTGCATTTTTTGCCGTGACGGTAATGCTTAATTCAACTTCAAAAATATTTTCATCTAAGGGTTGTGCAGAAGAATTAAGATCCATATTAATTTCTGGTTGCCAGTCTTCAGTAAAAATAGCAGGTGCGGCGGGTGATTCAAAAGACACGTCTTTTAAAAATATTTTTTCAATGGTGAAGTGTGGCTCAGCATTGTTTTCTTTTGTTTCTTTTGTATCAGACATAATGATTCCAGAGGAGGTTAAGTTAAATATTTTAAACTGAGTTCTGTTTTACCCAAGCAATGAGATTTTGTAAGTCCATCGCACCCGCTGTTCGCGCCACTTCTTTGCCGTGTTTAAAAATAGCGAGCGTGGGAATACTGCGTATTTGAAATTGTGCAGCAAGATTTTGCTCTGCTTCAGTATCTACTTTTGCAACTCTAATATGAGGTTGAAGTTGTGCTGCGGCTTGAGCAAAAATCGGTGCCATCATTTTACATGGGCCACACCAAGGCGCCCAAAAATCAACAAGTACCGGTATATCGTTTTTGACAATGTGTTTGTTAAAGTTCGTTTGAGTTAATTCAAGTACGCTGCCGTTAAATAGCGCTTCTTTACATTTGCCGCATTGACCATTTGCCGTGAGTTTATCTGCGGGAAGCCGATTAATGCTGTCACAGTGAGGACAAACAATATGTACGTTTTCGCTCATAAACCTAAACGTGCGTTCAGTGTGCCTTCTGCTTCTAAATCAAATAAGTCATCGCAACCACCTACATGGAAGCCATCAATAAAAATTTGAGGGACAGAGGTGCGGTTACTACGTTTAATCATTTCATTGTGACGCTCTGGGTCTTGATCAACACGAATATCTTCATACTCGACATTTTTACTTTCGAGTAATTTTTTTGCACGAGTGCAATAAGGGCAAAACGGTGTACAGAAGACTTCAACTTTGGCCATAATAATTTAAACCTTAAATAGTGTTTTGTTATTTCTTTACTGAATCTTATTTCTTTACTAAAGGCAATTTTGCATTTTCCCAAGCCATAATGCCACCGCTTAGATTAAATACTTGTTCGAAGCCTTGTTTCTTTAAATTGCCACAGGCTTGCGAAGAACGACTGCCTGATTTACACGCTACAATGATTTTTTGTGTTTTATGTTTTTCAAGATCTTTAATTTTGTCTTTTAGGCTAGCAAGCGGAATATGAACAGAGTTTATAATATGCCCTTCACTATATTCATTACTTTCACGGACATCGAGAATAACTGCATCTTCACGGTTAATCATCATGGTGCTTTCAGAAGGTGAGACAGAGCTATAGCCACGTAAGCGTTCACCGACAAGGCTATGAATAAGCATTAATGAGACAAGAACAATAGCAATAACCAACATTTGGTTTTCGCTAGCAAAGGCAATAAGTTGATCCATAATAATTTCGCAATTTTGACAGTTATATAATTAAAAACCCGTGGTTATTTTTATAATAACCACGGGCAGTAAAAGATAAAAACTTGTTTATCGAGCGTTAGCAGGATTCGCAGTCTTTACCCATTTTTTTAAGAACTATTTCAGGTAAACAAAAACCTGTGATGCCGCTTTGGAATAAGTTAAAGCCAGCAAATGTCGTTAGCCATAACCAGTTAACATTCTGAAAAATAGGGCTTGCTTCTACACCAAGAGATAAAGAGAGTAAAACAACGAAGCCTGCCATAATACGGATTTTGCGAGAGATAGACATAAATTACACCTTTAATGGTTAGTTTAAAAAATACAGTTAATTTTCAGTAGTACAAAAAATATCGCGCATCATATCGATTAATGCCAATGTACGAGAATCGCCCACCTTATAATAAACACGATTCGCGTCTTTACGAGAAAAAAGAATGCCTTTGTCTCGTAAAATAGCTAAATGCTGAGAAATATTACTTTGTGACGTCCCTACATGCTCTACGATATCTTGAACACTAATTTCTTGGTCACCCAGGGTGCAAAGAATTTTTAATCGTAAAGGGTGAGACATGGCTTTAAGAGATCGCGAGGCGCGCTCAATATCTTCATCCCTGGTTATGAGCGTGGTCACGTTTGTATCTGTCATAGCCAATCCATCCATCGCTGGAGTCCCCAAATTTAGTATGTTTTTTTATAATCGGCTGAAGCTCATTAGTAAAGCAATAATGGCGTCATTCATTAATAAAACAGTATACATTAATCTACTCTTTTAGAAGGGCTAATTAATATTTAAGTGAATTCTTCTATTCCCGCCTCAAAATCTGTATCCTTAGAGCCTTATATATTACATTTAGATCACATTTTAATTAAGTCTAAGAAAATCGAACGATGCAACGAAAAAATACTACTATGTCATTGAATTTAAAGCCAATTGTCTTGGTTATTTTGGATGGTTTTGGCCATTCAGAAGAAACAGAAGGTAATGCAATAGCCGCAGCGCATAAACCCACTTGGAATAAGTTATGGGATGAAAACCCACACACCTATATAAAAGGCTCAGGTGCGGAAGTGGGGCTTCCTGCCGATCAAATGGGTAATTCTGAGGTGGGTCACCTCAATTTAGGTGCGGGTCGCGTGGTTTACCAAGAATACACACGGGTCAGTCGCTCCATTAAGACCGGTTCTTTTTACTCTAATGACACATTAATTGAGTCGGTTAGCCAAGCGAAAGAAAATAACAAAGCGGTGCATATTTTAGGCTTGCTATCGACGGGTGGCGTCCACAGTCACGAAGAACATATTCACGCAATGTGTAAGCTAGCGGTCGATCAAGGCGTAGAAAAAGTGTATTTACATGCTTTTTTAGATGGTAGAGACACGCCACCTAAAAGTGCAAAATCTTCCATTGAAGCCATGGAAGCGGTGTTTGATGAACTAGGGCATGGACAGTTTGCTTCTGTCATTGGTCGTTATTATGCGATGGACCGAGATCATCGTTGGCCTCGCATTCAAAGTGCCTATGAATTAATTACAGAAGGTGAAGGGGAGTTCCAAGCAGATTCCGCTTTGGCTGCTTTAAACAGTGCCTATGTGCGTGATGAAACCGATGAATTTGTAAAAGCCACAAGCATCCCAGGTAAAGATGGAAAAGCCATTAAAGTTGAAGATGGTGATGCGGTAATATTTATGAATTTCCGTTCAGATCGAGCGCGTCAAATCACACGGCCTTTTATTGAACCAGACTTCAATGACTTTCCGCGACAACGCGCTCTTAAGCTTGGAAATTTTACCAGCCTAACGGAATACAATTCGGATTATGATATCCCCATTGCCTATCCAGCAGAAAGATTAAGCAATGTATTTGGTGACTATATTTCACAATTAGGTATGCGCCAACTTCGTATTGCAGAAACAGAAAAGTATGCTCACGTTACCTTCTTTTTTAACGGTGGACGTGAAGAGCCGTTTGAATTTGAAGATCGTATTTTGATACCTTCGCCAGATGTTGCAACCTATGATCAACAACCTGAAATGAACGCCGTCAAGTTAACCGATTCACTGATTGAAGCGATGGAGTGTGGCAAGTATGACGTTATAATTTGTAATTATGCGAATGCTGACATGGTGGGCCATAGTGGAAAGTTTGATGCTGCGGTTAAAGCCATCGAAACATTAGATGATTGTCTTGCGCGCTTATTAGTATCTATAGATAAAGCCGGTGGCGAGATGTTAGTCACGGCTGATCATGGCAATGCTGAAATGATGTTTAACCCAGAAACAAATCAAGCACATACCGCGCATACAATTAATCCTGTTCCCTTCGTCTATTATGGGCGTGATGCAAAAATGGAAAGCAGTGGCTCATTGTCAGATGTCGCGCCCACCATGCTCTATCTTATGGGGCTAGAACAGCCTGCAGAAATGACCGGTCGTTCACTCATTGGTCCTGTTGTGGATGAAAACCAACCGAGCTTAATTTAATGGTTAAAACCTCTGAAAGAAATTGTTCTATCAGAGGTTTATTATCTCATTTCCTTTTACTTCCGTTTTTATTCTTCCTTGTTCATTCTCCAATAATACAGGCAAATTCTGACTTTGATTCAGAATTAAGCGAAGAGCAGCGAGAAGAAAAAAAACATCAACTTAATAAATTACGTGATCGTATGAATACGTTGCGTAAAGAAATACAAAAAAAACAAGATACAAAAGATTCTGCAGCAAAAGAATTAAAAGATATAGAAGTACGTATTGGTGAACGCGCTTATATTTTAAAAAAAATAAAACGCCATTTACGAAAACAAAGACGCGCGCTTAAAAAACTTAAAAAAGAATATAAAGTCACCAGACAAAAACTAGCAGGACAAAGAAAAATATTAAGCGAACAAATTCGCTCCGCTTATATGATTGGAAAGCAAGAATATTTAAAGTTACTTTTAAACCAAGAAAACCCCGCCGTGATTGGTCGCACATTAACGTACTATGATTATTTCCATAAAGCACGCAGTCATCATATTGATAAAGCCGTGGTCAGTATAAAAAAATTAGAACGACTAACAAAGCAAGTTAAAAACAAAACCCAAGAACTCAATACTTCCCGTAAACAACAACAAGCAGAAAAATTAAAACTGGAAGATGATTTTATAGATCGCTCCGTCATTGTAAAAGCAATGGATAAAGATTTAGCGAAGCAAGGGGAACGATTAAAGAAATTCGTTGCCAATGAACTAGCACTACAACAATTATTAAATGAAATTCGTAACATCATGCCTTCGTTATTAACGGAAATTGAGCAACGAGAATCTTTCCATAAACGTCGTGGTAGATTAATGTGGCCATTAAAAGGTAGAGTTAAAAAACTTTTTGGCACGTCTCGTAAGGCTGCTAATTTAAAATGGAATGGTGTGCTGATTCCGGGCCGAGAAGGCAAAAACGTAAAAGCCATTTCGCATGGGCGGGTGGCTTATTCAGATTGGTTGCGTGGTTACGGCATGTTAATTATTATTGACCATGGTGATGGCTATATGTCGTTATATGGCTATAACCAAGCCCTGTATAAAGAAACAGGAGACTGGGTTGAAGAAGGCGAAGTGATTTCGACAGTAGGGCGCAGTGGTGGACAAGAAAAAAGTGGGTTGTATTTTGAAGTGAGGGTAAAAGGGAAGCCGAGTAACCCCACTAAATGGTGCAAAAGCTAATTTTTCTGTCATTGCGAGCCATGTTTTTTATGGCGCGGCAATCTCATAATGAGTGCGTTGAAGCTAGAGATTGCCGCGCCGTTGCTCGCAATGACATTATTTTTGTAAAATTGCAGACGATTATGCAGCAAGTTGTTGATTTTGCTTTAAAATCAACAAGGTAATATGATACTTTTAGAAAAAGCATTATTTATTAATGCGCGAACAGTTTTGGTATAAAGGACAGTAAATGAAAAGCATGACACGTACTTCTATTATTCTTGGTTCGGGGCTGGTTCTCGGCGTAATGTTATCTATCGGGCAGGGTGTTTTAGCCGATAAAAGCGCGATGGAACGCTCGGTTGAGAGTATTCCGTTGGAAGATATTCGTTCATTGAGCGAAGTCTTTGGCAAAATCAAACAAAACTATGTTGAAGATGTGTCAGATAAAGAGCTGATTAAAAATGCTATCAGTGGTTTATTAAGTGGTTTAGACCCTCATTCAGCTTACTTAGATAAAGAGGCTTTTACCGAATTACGCGAAGGCACCAGCGGTGAGTTTGGTGGTTTGGGTATTGTAGTGGGTATGGAAGAAGGCTTTGTCAAAGTCATTTCTCCTATTGATGATACGCCTGCAGAAAAAGCCGGCGTAAAAGCGGGTGATTTAATTATTCGTTTAAATGAGAAAAATGTAAAAGGCATGAGCCTTGAAGACGCCGTGGGGATTATGCGCGGTAAACCAGATACGGATATTGAGCTGGCGATTGTTCGTGAAGGTGCTGACAAGCCTTTAAATATTACAATCACACGCGCCATTATTAAAATTCAAAGCGTCCGCAGTAAAACATTAGATAAGGGTTTTGGTTATATTCGTGTTTCTGCTTTCCAAGAACGCACCGGTGCAGACTTACGTAAAGCCATCGCAAAACTAAACAAAGAGCATAAAGAGCTAAAAGGTTTGGTGTTAGATTTAAGAAATAATCCGGGTGGTTTATTAAGTGCCGCGGTTGAAGTTTCAGATGCCTTTTTAGACGGGGGTGTCGTTGTTAGTATTAAAGGCCGAGATTCAAATAATACCCGTGCTTACAGTGCAAAAGGCGCTGATCTCATTAATGGGGCACCGGTTGTTGTGTTGATCAACGGTGGCTCCGCTTCTGCTTCAGAAATTGTAGCTGGCGCATTACAAGACCATAAACGCGGCATTATTATGGGTGTGCAATCATTTGGTAAGGCTTCAGTTCAAACGGTCATTCCATTAGGTAATGGCAGCGCACTAAAACTCACCACGGCGCGTTATTACACGCCAAATGGCACATCTATACAGGCAAAAGGCATTACGCCAGATATCGTTTTAGATGACGTTAAGGTATCTAAAGCAGACAACAATGGCTTTAAACGTACCAAAGAAAAAGATCTTTCAGGTCATTTAGAAAATGGTGATGAAAAAGAAGTTAAAGAAACTAAGAAAAAAGACGATAAAGATAAAACAATCTTAGCGAAAGATGATTATGCGTTATATGAAGCATTAAATTTACTTAAAGGATTAAGCCTCGTTAAAAATATTCAACAATAAGATAACGCCGAAATAGGCGATAAAAGAGATGGCAGTGAAAAACATTAACAAGAATATTATTATTCAAAATGGGTTTCCTGCCATTTTTTTTGGCTTGTTATTAAGCGCTCCATTAATATTAAAACCGCTTCATGCAGACAGCCTCACGCCGATACAAGAAACGATAGATTTTAATCAGCCTGCGCAAGCTTCAATCAGTATTATTATTGACGACATGGGCTACAAATTAAAATCAGGCCTACGCGCCGTTAATCTCCCTGGAGCCTTCACGTATTCTTTTTTACCACACTCACCGCATGCTATTCCTTTGTCTGAAAGTGCGCATCAAAAAGACAAAGAGATTATGTTGCACCTACCTATGCAGTCGATCAGTGGTAAAAAATTAGGCCCCGGTGGATTGTTAAGCTCAATGACGGAACAAGAGTTTGACGAGTCATTATCTTCAAGCATCAATTCTATTCCTCATATACATGGTTTTAATAATCATATGGGCAGCTTATTAACAAAAAGCCAGTTATGGATGACGCGGTTAATGCGTAAAATGACAAAGGATAAAGATTTGTTTTTTGTTGATAGCAAAACAACAAATAAAAGTATTGCTTTGCAAGTTGCGCGCTCGCAAGGCATTCAAAGTATTCCTCGTGATATTTTTATTGATCATGAGATGACGCCTCGCTTTATCAAACAACAATTATCAAAGTTAATAAAACGTGCAAAACAAAAAGGCACCGCGTTAGCAATTGCTCATCCAAAAACGTTAACTTTATCAATGTTAGAAAAGTGGTTGCCGACTTTAAAACAACAAGGTATTAACCTCATTCCTGTTTCACAACTTATTCAATTAAAAAGACAAGGTCGTATCGCTTCTATCAAGCCTTACCATCCCATATCCGACCTTGGTGCTAAATATTGATTATATTAAATAAATTTATAACTACATCCCATTACTAAATTTATCATGATGAACTTCTGTTTCATCGCGCACTACTTTTAATGCCTTAGCGTAACTTTCTAGTATGGCTAGCGTCCACTTTAAGCGTTCTTTATAGTATGTATCGGAATCTTCATCATTGTCTTTTTTATCATTATTAAAAACGGATTCAACTTTTCTAATAATTAACTGTTCAGGAATATAACAAAGTCGGTTATTTTTATAGCTGCTCATGCGTAATTCAGCAACGGGATAAGCACCTCCATCGCCAGAAGAAACAGAAATAATAAAGGCAGGCTTATGCCCTAATTCGAATCGGTTGAACATTAAAAAGAAGTTCTTTAATCCAGCGGGCACTTGGCCATGCCATTCTGGCGTAATAATGACAAAAGCATCGCTGTTACTGAACTGTTCTTTTAAAGGTGCAAGTCGCTTTTCCCATTCTTCATCTGCTTCCCATAAAGATTGATCCCACAGGGGAAGCGGGTTGTCTGCTAATGAATATACGTAGGGTTCAATATCAGAAAATTCATTTTGTAAAACTTGTTCGACATAGCGACCAATTTTTTCACTTTGAGAAGGGTTGCGGTGACTTCCGCTTATAATAGAAATTTTCACGTAGTAAGCCTCGTAATATGAATATTGCTCTGGGGTGACTCTAGTAAAGAATAAAAATTTAAATTATTTTTTAATCAGCAAACTAAGAAATAAAGTAATACCAGTAGCAGCCATGATCATTTTAATAAGATGGCTGTGATCTATGCTGATATAAGATGGTTCAAAATTAATGAGTAAAGCGGTAGTAATAAGTAAGCTGCTGCCAACAATAGCGCGAATAGATCGTTGACCGTTTGTTTTAATTTCTTGTTTTATTTCATCCATTTGAGTAGGAGCCATCTCAAATTTAAACTCACCTTTTTTAGCTTGCTCTAAAGCATCAAAAATAAGGTTGGGGAGTTTAGGTAGTCGTTCAGCCCAAAGCGGCGCGTTTTCTTTTATATGTTTAAAGAAAGACTGCGGGCCAATTTTATCCTTCATCCATTGTTCTAAAAAAGGTTTGGCTGTTTGCCATAAATCTAGCTCAGGATAAAGTTGCCGACCTAGGCCTTCAATATTAAGTAATGTTTTTTGTAATAAAATAAGTTGTGGCTGTACTTCCATATTAAAGCGGCGTGCTGTTTGAAATAAGTTAAGCAGTAATTGGCCGAATGAAATATCTTTTAGTGGCTTGTCAAAAATAGGTTCGCATACCGCACGAATGGCTGTTTCAAATTCATCGATGCGGGTATTTTTATCTACCCATCCAGAACTGACATGTAATTCAGCAACGCGACGATAATCTCGATTAAAAAACGCTAGAAAGTTTTCGGCTAAGTAACGTTGGTCTGTGTCATTAAGCGAGCCCATAATGCCAAAGTCTACGGCAATATATTGTCCATCATCTGCCACAAAAATATTGCCTGGGTGCATGTCGGCATGAAAAAAACTGTGACGAAAAACTTGGGTGAAAAATATTTCAACGCCGCGCTCAGAAAGTTTTTTTAGATCAATCTCTTTTTCTCTAAGCTGATCAATATTACCAATCGGCGTGCCGTGAATGCGTTCCATGACCATGATGTCACGACGACAGTGATCCCAATATATTTCAGGGACATAAAGATCTTTTGAGTTTAAAAAATTACGACGCAGTTGAGAGCCGTTAGCGGCTTCGCGCATAAGATCAAGTTCATCTAAAAGGCTTTTTTCGAATTCGGCGACCACTTCTTTGGGTCTAAGGTTTTTACCTGCGGGCCAATAACGATCAATTTTATCGGCAAGGATATAAAGCAAACTAATATCTCGCTGAATAACCGGTTTAATATTAGGTCGTAAAACTTTAACAATGACCTCGTCGCCATTATGTAAGGTGGCGGCGTGAACTTGAGCGATAGAGGCCGAGGCAAAAGGTTGCTCACTAAATTCTGAGAAAATCTCGTCGAGCGGGTGGCCTAGAGATTTTTCGATAATGTTATAAGCTGTTTTATTATCAAAAGGTGTTACTTGATCTTGAAGTTTTGCCAGTTCAATGGCGATGTCATCGGGCAGTAAATCACGACGCGTTGAGAGAATCTGACCAAATTTAACGAAAATAGGCCCTAAATCTTCCAGTGCAAGGCGAATACGTTCACCACGGGGCGTTTTACGTGAAATCCAGGTCCATGGCATAATGAGGCGAATAAAACGGAAAGGGCGAAAAAGGTGAGTAGCCAGAATAAGCTCGTCTAAACCGTGGCGCAGAAAAATCCAGCTGATATTAGAAAGTCGTATAAAACGTGAGATGTTAGACATGTAGTTAAAATTACTCGAAATACGTGAATGACCATTGTACGGATATAATGAGATAAATAAACGTAAAATCAATGAATTAGTGTCTTCAATGCGTTAAGGGTTCCGATACAGGGTTGATACAAATCAAGCTGAAAATCCTCTAATTAAATGCACCATTCACAGCTTGAATGTATTTAACATTTATTCACACATAAAAATTAAATGTCTTTAATTTAGTGCCGATAATAAAAATAACTCTAGTTAATCGAGTATGCGGCCATGATGAAATTAATAGTTATTTTTACTTTCCTCCTCTTACTACATAATGTTTATGCAGATTCTGTGAAAATTGTTTTTAATGGTAAGGCAATACATGAAGAGAAGAAGAACTTTAATGAGAACAATGGCGGTTTAGGTTTTGAGTACGATTTTGAAGAAAAGGATCATTGGATTAATTTTGTTAATGGCGGCTTTTTTAAAGACAGTAACTCTAATAACTCCAATTATTTAGGTGTAGGATTAAAGCGTCGATTTAAGTTCAGCGAAGGCGAGAATGCTTTGCATTTTGATGCAGGATTTACTGCTTTTATGATGACAAGAAAAGACTTTAAAAATAATCAACCTTTTTTTGGTGCTTTACCTTATTTTTCTTTAGGTACGAATAAGTTTGCAATCAACGCGACGTATATTCCATCCGTCAGCCCAAAACTTGTATCATTATGGTTTTTCCAAGCAACATTAACAGTTGCGACATGGTAGTTTATCTATAAAACTCTACTGTTATAAGCGTATTTTTTTACTATCGTTCTACTATAATAGAATGATTATATATAATTAAAATAATAGGTCTTTAGTATGTCTAATGTTATCACCTCTGAATTATTGAAAGATGATCCAGACCTGATTGAGCTTATTGATCGTTTTCTTTCACGCTTGCCAGCAATGCAAGAAAAAATAGTGAATGCTTGTGATGAGAAAGAGTGGGATATGTTTGTAGGTTTAATACATCAAATGAAAGGTGTAGGGGGAAACTATGGCTATCCTATGCTGACTACATTATGTGCGGATATTGAAGTTGCGGTAAAAGCTGAAGATTACGATAAGGTTAATAACCAGTTGTCAGAATTTAAAGAGTTAGCTAAAAGTATTTTAGATGGCAGTGAAGAGAATCATCGAATAGCTGATAAATAACCTAAAAATTAAGCAAAAAAAAGCAGCTCAAGAGCTGCTTTTTTTATTGCTTAAAACTAAAAATTATTCAATATCGAAATTTTCTAGTTTTTTCTTTACCATAACACCCTTAATACGAACATATTTAGGTAAGCCATCTTTATAAGGAGGATAATCTTCACCTTTAATTAATGGCAATAAATATTCGCGGCATTTTGCTGTGATACCAAAACCATCTTTAGAGATGAAATTATCAGGCATCATTTTTTCAACGTTAGCAACTTTACTTAATGGTGCCATTCCAACTTTCCATTTATAAGGCTTGTTAGAAATACGATCAATTGTAGGCATAACAGAGTTATGGCCTTGTAAAGCAAATTGAACCGCAGCTTTACCCATTGCGTATGCTTGATCAACATCAGACTTAGATGCGATATGACGTGCAGCACGTTGCATGTAATCAGCAACACCCCAATGGTATTTATGACCGAGTTTTTCTTGAATCATGCCGGCAACAACAGGCGCACAACCACCTAATTGACTATGGCCGAAGGCATCTTTTAAGCCTGTTTCTGCGAGGAAACGACCGTCTGGCCAATGTGTTCCTTCAGAAACAACAACGGTACAATAGCCAAATTCTTTTACGTTAGCGTCAACTTTAGCCAAGAATTTTTCTTGATTAAATTCAACTTCAGGGAAAAGAATAATAACGGGTATTGGGTTTTCTTCAGTTGAAGCTAAACCACCTGCTGCTGCAATCCAACCTGCATGACGGCCCATCACTTCAACAACAAAAACTTTTGTTGATGTTTTACACATTGAAGCAACATCAAAGCTGGCTTCTTGTGTTGAAATAGCAATGTACTTAGCAACTGAACCAAAACCCGGACAGTTATCAGTAATCGGTAAATCGTTATCAACCGTTTTAGGCACGTGAATCGCTTGAATTGGATAGCCCATTTCTTGTGACAGCTGTGAAATTTTGAAACAAGTATCTGCGGAATCACCGCCGCCGTTATAGAAGAAGTAGCCAATGTTATGCGCTTTAAAGACTTCGATTAAACGTTCATATTCACGACGATTTTCTTCGAGTGATTTTAATTTGAAGCGGCAAGAACCAAATGCACCTGATGGTGTGTGGCGTAATGCTGCAATCGTAGAAGCAGATTCTTTACTTGTGTCGATTAACTCTTCAGTCAATGCGCCGATGATACCGCTTGCTCCAGCATATACTTTACCAATTTTATGACTATTTTTACGTGCTGTTTCAATAACACCACAAGCGCTGGCATTGATAACTGCTGTAACACCACCTGACTGTGCATAGAATGCATTTTTTAATGGTGCGCTTGATTTTTTCTTAACAGTCTTCTTCTTTGCAGCTTTCTTTTTAGAAACTTTTTTCTTTGAGGTTTTTTTCTTGGTAGCCTTTTTCTTTGCTACTTTCTTTTTACCTGTTTTCTTTTTAGTTGCCTTTTTCTTAGCAACTTTCTTTTTAGCGACTTTTTTCTTAGAAGCTTTCTTCTTTGCTACTTTCTTTTTGGCTTTTTTCTTAGCGGCCATGATGTTTCCCTCTAATTTAAAATAATGTTTTGTTCGTGTTATAAAAAAACAATGCCTGCGCTATTAAAAATAGTCGCAGGCATTATCTGAGTTTAAGTATTGAATTCTTTTGGTTTGTGATCTGCTTTGATAGGCTTGCTAAAATATTTAGCAAGTTTGTTGATAATTAAGATGTTGATCATAAAATTATGCTCGAACTTATAGTTGAGTGCAAAACAGTTGCAAAGGATACGCGATCATTTTAAAAATTGGAAATTTTAAGTCTTAAACTATAGCTTAAAAATACATTTTATATAGCGGCAACAGTAAGATTTATAGTTAAAATATTTTTTATTCCCCGCTCATTAGTCAATTTAATTCTAAGTCTGCTGCTCGGAGAGTGACTTTTGTAAGCGCAATAATCGCGCCTCAAGTCGGGCGGTGTTATCACGTAGTTGGCTAATATTGTCTCGGAATTCATTTAAATCAGCAGAATGAGGCGATAGGCGGCCTTCATCTTGAAGGTATTCTCGCACATCCATTTCAATTGTTTTTAAGGCGTCTTTACCCCATGAATTCAGGCTGCGGAATAAGCTGCCAGTTTTGAATGCAACGAGATCACCGGTGTAGCTAGAAAGCCATTCTTCCCAATCTAAGTCGAGTTGATCGAGAATACGTTTAAAACGTTGGCCAAGTTCAATATCACCTTTAATACGCACATCGCCACTAAAAAAGCTTTCGGTGGCATCGCCTATAGACATATTGATAAAAGCTAGAGACGTGCCTTGCAAGGTGGTATCTGCCGCTCCTTCGTACAAGTATTGAACCTGTATGCCCTCGTTATGCGGCAAAAGAAAGAGGGTAAATTCAAAGTCGGTTAGTTCAAAGGCGATCACTTTACCTTGCAGTGAGGCAAATTTTTCGAGGGTTGATGCATCTTGTTTTAAAGCATGATTAATCGAAGTCTCAAGGGCTTCGGTTAAGGTGAGGATGATTTCTGTGGTAAGACTCATATACTTTTACCGATGAGTAATTTTATTGCTGCCATTACGCTACGTGTCATTGCGAAGGAACGAGAGTGACTGCGGCAATCTCCAGCTTCAATGCACCCATCATGAGATTGCCACGTCAGTTCTGAAAAATATTTTTTCAGAACGTCCTCGCAATGACAAGGGGGTTAGATTTTGTACCCACGATGAAGAGCAACCACGCCGCCGGTTAAATTAAAGTATTCTGCTTTTTCAAAACCTGCGTCAGTCATCATGTCTTTTAATGTTTCTTGATCAGGATGCATTCGGATTGATTCTGCAAGGTAACGGTAGCTTTCAGGATCATCAGCAATGACTTTGCCCATAAAGGGTAAAAGTTTAAATGAATATGTATCATAAACTTTAGCGAGTAAGGCGGACTCTGGTTTAGAAAATTCTAATACGAGCAGTGGAGCTCCTGGCTTGAGTACGCGATACATAGAACGTAACGCGGCATCTTTATCTGTCACGTTGCGTAAGCCAAAAGCGATGGTAATGGCATCAAAATGGTTGTCTGGAAAAGGCAGGCTCTCGGCATTGGCTTGAACGTATTGAACGTTGCCCGCAATACCTTTGTCGGTTAAGCGTTCACGTCCGACTTTTAACATTGAATCATTAATGTCTGCGACAGTCACCGAGCCTTCTTGGCCGACAATACGTGCAAATTTTGCAGCTAAGTCACCTGTACCACCAGCAAGATCTAAAACATGATGACCATGACGCACACCACTCATTTCAACGGTGTAACGTTTCCAAACACGATGTACGCCGAACGACATCAAGTCATTCATGACATCATATTTACTGGCAACAGAATGAAAAACACCGGCGACTTTTTTTACTTTGTCGTCGTAAGCAACTTGTTCATAACCAAAATGTGTCGTGTCGTCTTTCATGATTTTATTATAACTCAGTTTATTAGCGTCATTGCGAGGAAGTTCTGGAAAAAACATTTTTCAGAACTGACGTGGCAATCTCTAAGTACAGTGCACTTGACATGAGATTGCTGCGCTATCGCTCGCAATGACAGGAGAGTGTTTATTTAGAGTGCTTAGGTTCTGGGCGATCTTTACCTGCATCTTTTAAACGCTGAAGATAACTCTTCCAGTTTTCTTCATATTTTTCACCGAGTTCATAGAGTGTTTCCCACGAAAATAGGCCTGTGTCATGGTTGTCATCGAAGAAAGGTTGAATGGCATAGTTACCAATCATTTCAATTTGTGTGATGTTCACATCTTGCTTACCGAACTGTAAGACTTCTTGTCCTGGACCGTGTCCTTGAACTTCAGCCGAAGGTGAAAATACACGTAAATATTCCACGGGAAGGTTAAAGGTTTTTCCATCGCTAAAAACAACTTCAAGCATATGTGAAGCTTGGTGAAGTTTAATGTCTGTTGGTTTAATCATATTGTTATCCTAAAAATCTTTTATAAAATGTAACGGCTAAGGTCTTCATCTTGCGCGAGCTCAGCAATATTATCATCGACATATTTTGCCGTGATTTCAATTTTTGAGCCGCTTATTTCAGACGCCGTGTATGAAACTTCTTCTAGCAAGCGTTCGAGTATCGTATGTAAGCGACGCGCACCAATATTTTCTGTGCGTTCATTTACTTGGAATGCTGTTTCTGCAATGCGTCGTATGCCTTCTTCAACAAAGTTTAGTGTGACACCTTCTGTTGCCATTAATGCTGTGTACTGCTCAGTGAGAGATGCATCAGGTTCTACTAAAATACGCATAAAGTCATCAGAGGTTAAGGCATCGAGTTCAACTCGAATGGGGAAACGCCCTTGAAGTTCTGGAATAAGATCAGACGGCTTGGTTAAGTGGAATGCGCCAGAGGCAATAAATAATATGTGATCGGTTTTAACCATACCGTATTTTGTTGAAACGGTAGAGCCTTCAACTAAAGGCAGTAAATCACGTTGCACACCTTCGCGCGATACATCGGCACCACTGGTTTCACCACGTTTAGCAATTTTATCCATTTCATCTAAAAAGACGATGCCATTTTGTTCAACATTGGTTAAAGCATTTTCTTTAATTTCGTCTTCATTTAGTAAGGCTGCCGCTTCTTCGTCAACCAATAATTTGAATGCCTGTTTGATTGGCATTTTACGTGAACGTTTAGTTTGATTGCTGCCTAAGTTTTGAAACATGCCTTGTAACTGGTTTGTCATTTCTTCCATACCAGGCGGCGCCATAATTTCAACACCCATTTTAGGCGTATCGATTTCGATCTCAATTTCTTTATCGTCTAGGTCGGCTTCACGTAATTTTTTACGGAATTTTTGACGCGTCGAATTTTCTGCTTTATCGGCATCGTCAGCATCACGAGCAGGCGGTAATAAAATATCCAGTATGCGTTCTTCAGCGGCATCTTCTGCTTTTGTTTGAACCGCTTCCATTGCCGTTTCACGTGTTAGCTTGATGGAGATGTCCATTAAGTCACGAATAATAGATTCAACATCACGGCCAACGTAACCCACTTCGGTAAACTTAGTGGCTTCAATTTTTAAGAACGGTGCACGAGCTAATTTTGCTAAACGACGAGCAATCTCTGTTTTGCCTACACCGGTAGGCCCAATCATTAAAATATTTTTAGGTGTGATTTCATTGCGTAAGTTTTCATTCACCTGACTACGTCGCCAGCGGTTTCTTAAGGCAATCGCAACCGCACGTTTAGCGGCAGCTTGGCCGACGATATGCTTGTCCAGTTCGGTTACTATTTCTTGAGGTGTCATTTGAGACATGTTTAAAATTCCAATTCTTCAAAGACTAAATTATGGTTAGTATAGATGCAGATATCACCGGCTATATTCAATGCTTCAGTGGTAATTTCTTTTGCATCTAACTCGGTATTTTTGATCAGCGCACGTGCTGCTGAAAG
>JASFYW010000108.1:0-4103 GCA_045046865.1 Woeseiaceae bacterium
AAATGGAAACTAAATTAAAAATATAAGGGATAAGGTATAAACTGTGTTTTTGCAACAATTAATTTCGAAAGTCATGGAATCACCTCCTGCTTTGTTCTATAGCAATGGAGAGCAACATCAAAACACCTCGAAAGTCTATTTAAATATTCGAAATGCATTGCTTAATGCAAATCATAGCATCCAACCCGTAGGTATAAGGTTACCAAAAGAACCTGAGTATTTTCTTTGTATCTTGGCTTGTATTGAACTCGGTATTCCTTATGTACCTTTAAAAGAAGATTTTCCAGAGAGCAGAATAAAAGAAATTTCAGAAGATGCTGAAATAAATTTGTTTATCGATCAAGAATTTATAGATTCTTTATCTGAAGATCAGTCAGTTACTGAAGATATTTGTAATAGAAAACTATCGGACGATATGCCTCTTTATATTATCTTTACTTCTGGCAGCACAGGCCGACCTAAAGGTGTTGTGATTTCTAGAGGGGCATTTTCTTCATATTTAAATTGGCTAGATCAATATCTTCCCGAAATTAATGATGAAGATAGGTTACTGCAAGTTACCGAATTTACTTTTGATATATCGTTAATCGATTTAGTGTTATTCCTAACGAAAAAACCGTCCATTTATTTTACTGATTTTGGTGGTGCTATATTTAAAATGGCGCAGGAAATTGCTAAATATAAAATCACAACGGTTAATACTGTTCCTAATAATATTAATATGCTCCTAAGTGACTTTATCGCGAGCAAAGCAGATTTCACTAGCTTACGGTGTGTAATGATTGGTGGGGCAAGATTGAGTTATGGTTTATACAAAAAACTGTGTCAGTATTTTAGTGATAAAGCGGTATCAAATTTTTACGGTCCAACAGAATTTACGATTTATTCTCACGCTAAAAAAATAAAATTTAATGAGCTGGAAGATTGTAAAGATTCTAATGTCTCTATTGGCGTTCCTAATGCCGAAGTTCATGCAGAAATTTTTAGTGGCAGTCAGTTTTGTAATGCAGGAGAATCAGGTGAGTTGCTGCTTTCCGGTAAGCAAATCATGAGTTTATATATTAATAATCCAGAAAAAACATCTGAAGTAATTATAAATATTGCTGGGGTAGATTATTATAAAACAGGTGACCTAGCTTATAAAAATGAGAGCAATGAATTTTTCATCACTGGTAGACTAGATGACACGATTAAATATCGGGGCTATAGAATTAATCTTCTCGATATAGATTCTTATATAACGAAACTTCCTTACGTGGAGGATGTAACGACGATTGCCATCGCGGATGAAATAAAAGAAAACATCACTGTGAGTTTTATAATTCTTAAGATAAATATAGATGAAAAAATTTCGGTAAGCAGAATTAAGCAAGACCTCAAAGAAGTGATCGTTGATTACCAGATTCCAGAAAAAATTAGGTTTACTGAGAAGTTTCCCATCAATATAAGTGGAAAAGTATGTAGAAAACAGTTATTAGAAGAGTACAATAAATAGATAATGAAGGAAGGCTGAAGAGTGAAAGTTTATGGATAAGAAGAATACTTTACTAAAACCCAAGGCTATTATCGTTGGTGCAGGGATAGGAGGCTTAGCTGCGGCGGGTGCGCTATCGCCAATCTGCGATTCTATAATTATCATTGATAAGGATGCGCTTCCTGATTCCGCTCAGCCCAGAAAAAGTATTGTACAAGCCAATCATCTGCATAGTTTATTGATTGGAGGACAAAACATTCTGGAAAAATATTTCCCGAAAATTAGTCAAGATATTATTAATGCAGGTGGCGTTACTTTACGAGCAGGGCTTGATCAAAGCATTTTTGAATTTGGTGAATGGATGCCTAGTCGAGATTTGGGTTTATCTATCGCAGCCCAATCTAGATTGTTATTAGAGTCGGTGTTGCGCCAGCGTGTTAAGCAACTCAGCAATGTGACCTTTCTTGATGCAACCCGCGTTACAGACATTGAGATTAAGGATGGTTGCGTGAGTGGCGTATGTATTAACTCTTCGACTGCTAATGATGAGATTATTAATGGCGACTTTGTTGTCGAAGCCACGGGGCTTTCGGGAACCTTGACGAATAAACTCAACCACTTACACCCTGATATAGAGCTAAAGAAAGAATGCGTCGTTTCCAAGATTGTTTATGTATCAGCCTTCATTAAGAAGCCTGATAAATGGCTTAAAACAAAAGAAAATGTCCTTATTATTGCTGAACCAGATCAAACGTGTGGTGGTGCACTATTAGATATTGAAGATGATACGTGGATTGTATCGCTTAATGGTCGAAATGGTGTAGAACCCCCTACAGACATTGAAGGCTGGAAAAATTATGCTCGAGAATTGCCTGAGACAGCAATTTGGGAGCGAATTAAAGATTGCTCTATTGAGCACGAGTTACAAAAGTTTGGTAAAAATAGCTTTTACTTACGACGGTTTGATCTGGTCGAAGATTTACCTACAGGTTACTTCCCGTTGGGCGATACAATAAATAGTATTAATCCTACTTTTGGCCAAGGCATGGCCTTGGCCTTAGGTCATGTAGAAGAGTTAGGTGAAGCGCTTGTCAATGGATATAGCGATGATGCACAACGGACTTATTTAAAACGAGCCACTCAGCGCTCACAAAATGCTTGGCGACAAACAGTAACGTATGAATCCATGTTTGCTGATATGGATGAGAAGTCACACAATAAATATAAACTATTGCAAAGCCTTGTATTAAATAAACATAAACAAGCAATTCAAGATGAAACGACTCATTTAGAATTATTTAAACAGGCACAAATGCTGACATAATAAATTTTTAGGTGAAATATATGCATGTAGTCATTATTGGTGGTGGTATTGGCGGGTTGGCGGCAGCAGCTGCTTTATCTAAGTTTTGTAAGCAAATAACGATATACGAGAAAGATTCCCCACCCACTAAAACACAAGTTCGTCGCTATGCTCCTCAGGGTGCTCATATCCACATATTGCTGCAGGCCGGTTTAAATATGCTGGATACGTTGTTGCCTGGCTTTAAACAACAATTGATTGATGGTGGTTCAGCAGAAATAAATGCGGGAAATGGTCAGCAAATTTTTGAATACGGTACTTGGCGTCCTGTTCGACATTTGGATATGACATATCTTGGGCAGTCACGGCTTCATTTAGAAAGCTTATTATATCAACGTGTCTCTGAATTGGGAAACGTAAAGTTTGTTAAACAAGCCGTTGATCAACTACATGTTTCTGAGCAGGGTGAGATTATAGGTTTAAACGTGCGCGATAGTGACACAGTTGAAAGTGTCGATATTCTTGTTGATGCATCGGGTGCAAGCGGACGCTTTGTTAACGATTTAATTAATAAAGACGTGATGGACCTTACTATCAATAAACTTTCGATTAATATTTTCTACTCAACTATACATTTTAAAAAGCCTCAAAAATATTTGGAGTCAAAAGAAAATATTCTTATTGTTCCCGAGGCAGGCGTCAGTAATTTAGGCGGCTCATTAATAGATATTGAAAATGACTCATGGTGTGTTTCGTTGCATGGTCGAGATGGTGAACAAATTCCCCAATCACAGAAAGAGTGGTTTGAAGCAATCAAAAGTTTACCTGATAATAGAATATGGGAACGGTTACAAGAAGCAACCGCGTTAACAGAAATTAAATGTTTTAAAAAGGCTGACGCGATATGGCGTCGGTTTGATCAATGCACATCAGTACCTTTAGGTTATTTACCAATTGGAGATACGATTCATTCATTGAATCCTATATTTGGTCAGGGTATGGCAGCAGCAATAGGGCATGCCATGGATTTATATAACACAGCGAGTGAGAAAGGTTTAAGCAAGGATAAAGCTTTTAGCGAAGCTTATATATCTCAAGCTTCTGAGTGGACAAGTAAGGCATGGAAAAAAACGACTTCGTTTGATAAAAACTTTTTATCAGCGACGAAGCAAGATCAAAAACGTATAAAGTTAGTTAGGCAGTTAACAGCGGCTCAGCATAATAAAATAAAAGAGTCAGAAGAGTATCATCTGACCTTGGTTAACGAGGCGCAGATGCTGATATAGGCAATCTCAAGGTTACACTGCTTCATTATGAGATTGCCGC
>JASFYW010000109.1:0-7832 GCA_045046865.1 Woeseiaceae bacterium
GAACTTAATAGGACACCCACTATAACAAAAAAACTAGATAGTATATAAGTCATTGTTTTTACTAGCTTCTTAACATGGGTGTCCTGTTTAGTTCTGTTTAGTTGTTGGCAGAACATGAAAGCAGCACCGACTAATTCTTTATAATGCTCTAGTGTATTGCAGTTTATTACTGGAAGCTGCATATTAAACACGTAATCATTGTGCGGCCCATCTTTAATGAAAATGTTTGGCATCAACTTCCCTAGATCAATATGTGCAGCTAACGCATTGCGCCCTGTCCCTACTAGAAACTCATGACTTTTTTTATGCTCTTCACTTAGATTCTTTAGCCATTTCTTCGAAATGGCTCCCATTTTAAAATCATGATACTCCTTGTTGGAGCTGCTGAATGGGCGAGCATAAGTAACAACGAACGCAGTTGACACCATTGTTCCAAATGATAGCTCACTTTGCGCCTGCTTATTCAGTTGCTCATACAGCCTATAAAAATTTAGACACTCATGAAGCTGTATTTGGCGAACTCGTATTTGGCAAATTCAATATCGTAACGATTGTTCATGACTCACAGTATTTATACATAACGATGCATTCACCGGCTTGTCTGGTGCAATGCTTTGTTATGTGTACTTACTAAAATTCATTCATCATTGCTCTATTAACCAAAACTTAACAAGACACTCATACTAGTAAGAAAGCCTTAACGTGGATGTCCAGATAATCCGATAATCTCAGGCCTCTTCACTTTAAGATCTGCCCCCAATCCCTTTACTTTTCATTATTTGGTTTATGAGCAGATCATCTTCAATTTTCAATAAAGTAAGTGTTAGTAGTTTTAGATAAAGTAAATAGGAATTTTCATGATGGCTGGTTTTAGATGGATTAGCCTGAGTACCATGTAAGTAGCTGTTTCTTAGGTCTAAGCCATTGGTAAATTCACTTTTATTAAGATAAAAATTAAAATAATCTTGTTCTGGTTTTGACAGAAGAGAACTATCGAAATAGATTAAATCTTCTTTAGCCATTATGATTGCTTCTTCTTGTACTTCAGAAGGATAATGATGGAAAGAAGCTACTTCACTTTCTTGCAAGTCTTTTAATATTAAGACTCTGTTTTTATTAGTTATTTTTACACGATCATCATCACCAATGAATATATATCCCTTCTCTATTAAGTAGTTAAGATTAGCAACCTGATGTTCTTCGTAATTATTAAAGTATATGTCACTCTCATTCCCTAACAGTTCAAAAAAAGTTTGATAAGATTTATCTTTGAATGGTTCTACATATGCTAATAATATTTGATCTGAGAAAAATAGATTTGAACACGAAACTGCCTCCTGATTAATTGTATTAAGGTAGATATACTTGTTTTCATTTAAACTGGGTATATCCTTCATAGAACTTGGGCTAGATGACATTTGTAAAAGCTCAAAATCTATCTGATTGTCTTCAACAAATAGTTTGTATTGTTTAAGTACTGATTCCAACTCTGGTGCTAATGACCTAACTTTTTCCAAAGCTGAAGCACTTGCAGTTGGCACGGTTAGGTTAGCATTATTTGCGAAACCATATTTTTTAGCAAAAAAAGATGTGAAAACGAATTGAAGAATTTCTTCTAAAGAATTATCTAGTGTATTTAAGACGTTTGAGTAAGTGAATATCTGTGCTTGAGATGTCATTTCAGAAAGTTGGAATGCCATTCCGCGGAAATACTCATTTTTAGAGCGTACACCCATTAATCCTTCCAAAACACCTACTTGACTGGGCTTATTGATTAAATTTATTCGATTCTGGTGGTCTAAATATTCAAAGAGCACCTTGAAATTTAAATACAGTAAATAAGGTTGAGTGTTATCCTTGATAAAGTCTAAGCTATATGCGTAATGAGCTACAGAATTTTCAGGTTTAACTTCTTTTGTTTCGGAAGCGTTTTCTGGGTAACTAATTGAAACACCATACTTCATCAAGGCATTATTAGATTTTTCATCGAAAAACTTATTAGTTTCTTCTTGATGTTTTTGCTTTGCTTTTAATCGTGTTTTGTCTGATATCCGAAAATCGGTATTTTTTTTGGAGTTTTGTATTAGTGGTAAGTAGTTGAGATTGCAGTTTTCTGAGTAGATATAGTCAGAAATAATATTTTCTTTTTCTTTTTTTGTTAAGCTTTTAGGCAAATATAAGTCAACATGATTAAAAACTATTTCAACCTCATATATTGAAAGAAATATTTCAGCGCTTTGCTGGTAGGATAACAAAAAATCACGAAGAACATTATTATATCTATCTACCAATCCTTTGTGTCTTAAGATTATCCTTATTTCATGTGGTTTTTGAGTTAAAATTTGTTCTATTTTATCAGGTGAAATGTTTTTGAAGACCTTTTGGTTATCAATTAATAACCAAAACGATTCTACGTACACAAAGACTAATTCTTTATGATAGGCTAGGACATTGCTGTCATCAATTTTCGATATGAATTTACCAATAGATCTTCCATATTCCTGTACTTTTTTCCTGAATTTTTCAATCTCAGCTTTTGGCCAGTTTTTTAAATAAACCTCATTATCGATGTAGCATTTTATATTATATAGCTCTAATACATCATTAATGTCATTTGGAATTTCTTTAAATTTCCGCTTTAGAATAGTTTCTGCTTTAGATAAAAAATATCCACTAGCCATATCTTGTTTTGAATGAAAAACCACTCTGTCTCGATTATCTTTATCCATAATATTGTCTTCTAATTGAGGTTAACTGTTAATGAATTTAGATTCTCACTACCCTATAGTAGCCCAATAACAAACAACAAGGCTCAAAGCGTTACGTTGAAAAACAAGATAATTACCCAAACCCGTTTAGCACACAAACTTAACAAGACACCCATGCTAGTAAGAAAGCCTTAACATGGGTTTCCAGATAATCGTCTATATTCTCCGAGTGGACATAACGACTCAGCTCACGGGATTTTGTGAAGCGCAACGTAATAAAATTCCGGTGCAGCGCCTTGTTATGCATTTACTCACCTTCAATCCTTTCTACCACGTCACTCATTGTGTAGTGTACGAATTGTTTTCCTAGTTCGGTAAGTGTAAATGTCAGGGACAGGTCTTACATTTTACAGTATGTGAATTCTAAGGCTTGGCCCTTATATTCATTTTGTATTTTATGCTCATTTGTCACCGACCCTTTAATTCTTGTGTTCTGGGACAGTATACCTATTTATGAAATATAATAGCAGAAACTAAATTTCTCAAAAAATAGTTATAAGTTTAATGTGTAAATGGCTAATTAAGTATACTGTCCCCGGGACTCTATAATATTTCCCTATTTAGCTGGGTGTTTTATTAATTATTCAAATCTCTTTTACTTTCTCATAATATGATAATAATTTTTCTCTGAGCACCCATTTTGGCACGATGTGTTGTTCATCTGATGAAAACAGTGAGTCATATAATTTTCGCATATTGTTTATATCTACGCTGTTGTTATCTTCAATATATGCGTCATAACATGACGCAGCAAAAGGAGGTAAATATTGCTTGGGAAGCTCGAATCCTTCTTCAATAGACAAGGCTTCCATAAAAGATTCATATGCATGTACCGAATTTCCTTGCTTGTATTCACACAGAGCTTTGTTTGCGTAGAACATTGAGAAGTTCTCTTCTAAGCTGATAGCTTTTAATAATTCAGCAATAGCAAAATCATAATTCGAATCAGTATTTTCGAATTCAGAAAGAGCTACATGGTTATGTATTCTCGAATAGCTAATACCCATTAAAGTAAGTTGCGAATAATCGGTCATTACTTTTGAAAAACTCTTGTTGTTTCTGTGACCATAAATAATGTTAGACGCAACTTTTGGTGTAAATACTATAACTTTTTTGGTCTTTTTATCTTCAGCATAACTCGAGGCATATCGAGCGTAATCTATAGCATACTCCTTAATTAATTCGCTTTTATCACCATCTATTTTAATGTTTGAAATGTTTTTAGAGTAAATACCTGCGTAAAATTCAACTTTTCCCGTACATTTAATGGTTGTCTTTTTAATTATTTCTTCGACTAGTAGAGTGAGTTTTTTAACGTTTTCACTGTCAATTACTACGGCAAATTCTGATAGCTGCATTTGAGCTATCTTTGCTGAATATGATAATTTATCTTTAATTGTACTGTATAAATTCGCTAAAGATTGATTGATGAATGCGCTTCCATTTTCTTTAACAAGTTCTGGAAATTCACTTATTCCAAATATTATTACAGATAAAGAGTCATCATTATGGTTGTCTTTTCCTATTTCTCCTTTGAGTTGATCAATAGATAATAGGTCGACAATGCTACTTGGTCCAATGTTTTGAGATTCAGATTCAATTACATGTGCTATTGATCCCATAGGAATTGACTCTAGTGCTGAGCCTGTTGGGAAATAAATTGAAGGTATTTTGTTAAGTACTTGACAAAAAGAAATTTCATTTTGCACATCAAAAACAACAATTCTTCCATATGAATGTTTAGGGTAATATCCTAGGCATCTGTTTGTTCTTCCGTCAGTGTGCATAAATGGTGATGTGCCAGAAAAGTCGGGGTGAAATACATGAAATTCCTGCCCTAACTTGACTTCAACTTGCTGGCCAATATCTATTGCAACAATATTGGCATCATTATGGTGTTCGATAACTAATCCATATTTGTTAAGAATGTCATCGAAATTTATTGTAATATTTCGGCCACTAGCCTTTGCTCTATAAAGTGCTGAATCAGCTTGTGAGATTAGTTTGTCAATAGATCTGTTGAAGTCATTTGCTTCGCTAGGGACTAGACTGGAAATGCCAATGCTAACCGTTATTTTTCTTTCTGAAATATGCGGTTTAGCCTTATCAGAAGGAAATATATCTGCTGCAATCAAGTCCCATTCCTCGTCGGTCGGTAGGGGATTATCTGAAATATCCTTTCTAATTGATTCAGCCATATCAAATGCTTTTTCTTTTGTAATATTACCGACGATGACCACGCTAAATTCTTCACCGCCTGGTCTTGCAGTATATGACTTAAAACTGCCATCATTTAAGTTATTAATTTTTTTCTCTACTTTAAGTGCAAAACATCTTAAGACTACATCGCCGAACTGGTGGCCATGTGTGTCATTCACTTGTTTGAAGTGATCAATATCAAAGCTAAGTAATGAAATAATGGAATTACTGGATACTATATCGGATGAGTTCTCTTCAGTTAAATCAGAGACATATTCTTCCCCAATTTCATCGCGTAGGGCATCATTAAATCCTTTTTTATTTAATAAGCCCGTTAAAGAATCATGGTTTGCATCAAATGAGTTAGAAGAATGTTTTAAGCATTCATTGATTCTTGTCTCTAATTTGTCTCTAGTGGTTTTATTTGTAGGTGCAGAAAACATGATTTCTACTATTAAAATAAGAGAATTTATATAGAAATATGAATTTTTACTGTTTTTTTGTCTCCAGTTCAAACCATTTTTTTTAGTTTTAAATAGAGTATCTCGTAATTGGTTTGATGTTACTTTATCGCTACCTAAATACCATTCATTTTCGTTGTGATAATACACATTTAAAGATAGAGATTTTTTCTTAATCAATTTGTCATTAGTGAGTTCATTAATAAACTCATTTAATTTTCCTAGATTCATCTAGTTTCCTATTTCTTAGTAAATGGGGACGGAGGTATCATAGAAGGGATCGGTGACAATCGGGAAATGTTTACATTTGTCACCGACTCCTTTAATTTTACGAGTGAGAAAAATAAAGAAATTAGTGATTTTAGAGCTGAGTGCCGTTGACAGTTTTTTAAGGTGTGAAATTGAGCGCAAATATAAGCCTTAACAAGCTCGTATAGATAGTGATTTAAATCATTTAGTTTATAACTAGTCATTCGTTGTAACCCTGGCATAGGATACCAAAGCATTTCCTACTGATTTATTTTATTCTTCCCTACTCAAGTGCCTCCATGCGCTTTTGTGGTATCCAATATAACACACTGTTATTAATGTTTTAAAGATTAAATTTATAGCGTGCCTTTTGTCACACAAGAATTAATGGTTACTCATATTCATAATTTGGGTCAGAGTAAAAATTATTATGTAAATCATTAGTTTTTACTCTGATCTCAAATATTTAAAATATTTTTTAAATTATAATGAATTAACTCTCATCAGTGCTTTAGTTGCTGATTTAAAGTCTTTTGCTTCTTCGATAGTTTGTTTTGCATTTATTTCTGTAATTTTTTCTGGTGTAGATATTGTTTTTGAATCTTTATCAAGAGAGACATAGAAAGAGTCTTGTTTCAAATGGTCTTTTATAGGCTTTTTGAATCGACTACTCGCCAGGTCTTTTAGGTCGTTTAGTCTTTCTTCGTCAGGGATTAAGGCAGGTTCATTCTTTATGAATGATGTTTTGTTCATTTCTTCTACCATTTTTATATTTTCTATAGCCCAATTGTAATGTTCTCTTGCTGCTTCAGAGATGCCTTGTTTTGTGGCGTGGGCTCTTAATGCTTTATAAATATTAGAGTCCCATCTTTGCTGTCCTAAACAAACAAGCAGGATAAATGATTTCGAAAATTCCTCTTCTGATAGAATTGCTAAAGCTGTAGATCTTGAATATCTTTTATTTGCTAATAGCAACTGGGCATCTTCTAATAAAGACTCGGCATTGTTATATGCTTCTTTAATTGTTTCTTTCATATTACTTATGAGCTCAGAAGTAAATGGTTTGACCCAATCGCCTTTTTTATTCATCTGCGTTGCTTAAACAACCCAGCTGTGCGGTGAAAACGAAGTGCAGCGTAGTTAGCGTCAGTACGAGCGCATTGTTATATTTTTTCTGAGACGTAACTTGGTACATCAAGTTTCTCCCCTCGGCTAGCATAATGAGTATCAAGACCATACGCCATCTTTTCAAGTGGGGCATCAGCATAGCCGTGACTTTGTATTTCACTGATATATCGCTGAATAAAATTTCCTGCACCTAGATTTCCCCATTGGGCAACATGAACAAGTTCATGAAAGTGTAGCCTTAGATTCTGCGCCACATGAGGGAGAATGTAATATATATTTTTGTAGGTTATACCATCGACTTTCATATCAATGAAATCTCCTAACCCAATTTCACGAAGACTAGGGAAATTGGGTTTAGGAATATCCTCTACGACTACAAAATAGGCTTGTTTCAGAAATGATATGGGATAGAATCCATTAAAGTCATCAATAAAGCAATCACAAGAAATTCTTTCGTTTTTATAATCAATATTTGTCTGATCAATCCATTGTTCAATTTTATTCAGCATTATCATTCTCCATAAATATAATAAGAATAAGTGGGGTCAGAGTGGGAGTACTCTAGACTGTCCCCTAATACTATTAGATGTTTTTCTAAAAGAAATTTTCTGGCCATAGATTTTCCGGTAGATGTCTGCGTATTAGATCAGCTTTATTCTGATATCCCCTAGCTTCAAGTTCTCTTACAAATATTGGCCAAGGGGGATATTACTCATGTACACATTATTAGCAGAGGTAGACATTCCTCCGCCTTGCGATGTTGATAGCCCACCATATTGCGATGTGGAAAGACCGCCATACTGTGACGTTGATAACCCACCGTATTGCGAAGTGGATAAGCCACCATATTGTGATGTTGATAACCCTCCGTATTGTGACGTAGACATACCACCATATTGAGATGTCGACTTGCCACCGTATTGATACTCCTTCTTGGGGTCGGACCAAGTCAAGTGACTGATTATGCAGTATAACTACAATAAAAATGGCTAAAATTAAAGCTTAGAGGCTCTATTTTGTATGTGAA
>JASFYW010000110.1:0-5617 GCA_045046865.1 Woeseiaceae bacterium
TTTTGCATTAATATTATTTTTGTACTTTTATGTGGGAGGTTAAATGACATATCTTAAATGTTTATTTTTATTTCTATTGTTGTTTGTAAAGTTCGCTCAAGCAAATGAGATGACAATGGAATTAGCTGAAAAAAATATTAAAGTTTTATCCGCGAAAATTAACGCTAATGATACTAATGCAAACTTATATTTATCTCGAGCTGATATATATTTTCAACTTAGAAACTTTGATAATGCAGTAGAAGATTATACTCAAGCTATTAAACTTGATAATGCTTTAGATAAGGCATGGTTTGGAAGAGGTATGGCGCTAGGGAGACAAGGGTTTATAGCAAAGGGGATTTATAATCTTTCTGTCTATATTAAAAGGAACCCAAATGATAGCGTGGCATATACAAAACGTGGGGTACGGTATTTATGGTTAGGCGATAAAGATAATGCTGAACTTGATCTTTTACAGGCGATAAAAATTGATGCAAAAAATGCTGAGGCACATGATGATCTGGGCGTTGTTTATGCTCAAAAAGGTGATTATAAGAAAGCCATACAACATTTTTCTAAAACAATAAGACTGGATCCGAGTTACCAAAAAGGTTATCACAATCTTGCTATGAGTTTATTTGTAATGGAAAATGATGTGGGAGCCTTACTTAATATAAATAAATCCCTTGAGTTAAAGAAAACACGTGACTCTGTTCTACTTAAAAGTACTATATTAAAAGCAATGGGGAATATAGAAGAGGCACAGGCTTTGGCAGATGAAGCTGATTTCATCCCTGAAACTAATTGGTCGGAGCGAGCCGTTATTCGTTAATCAGTTTTCTTTTGCTGGTGAATATTGAAGAAAATCCAGTTGGAGATATTTGTATTAACTAATCATTAGTACTGAGGCAGGAACGAGCCATAAAAGCGACTCGGGTATTTTTTTACTTTCGAGAGGATTGTGAAATAGGCATCATGCGCTCAAGCAGCGGCTTTGCGTCTAAGCCTAACCGCTGTTCGTAAATGACGGTGTAAGTCAGTACTCGCTTCAAGTACTTTTGAGTTTCTGAAAAGGGGACATTTTCTATCCAGAGGTCGGCGCTTTGGGCTTCGCCTTTAGGCAGCCAGCTTTTTACACGCCATTCACCGGCATTATAGGCGGCAGTAGCGAGTACGGCGTTGCCTTTAAAGCGTTGTTGAAGTTTTCTTAAGTAACGCACACCAAGTTTAATGTTGATATGACTTTTGAGTAAGTCACGCTGTCTAGGTCGCTTAATGCGTAGCGAACGTGCAACTTGGCGTGCGGTGCGTGGCATCAGTTGCATTAAACCTAATGCGCCAGCATGTGATTTGGCGTCAGTGGTAAAAGCACTTTCTTGGCGAATAACCGCAAAGGCCCAAGCGGGATTAATTTTTTCTTTCGCGGCTTCTTTTTCAATATAGTTTTGATGTGCGAGAGGAAAGCGGAGTTCAAGATCATCCCAATATTGTGCTAAGGCGAGAGTGATTATACTGCGATCATGCCAACCCCATTTGTTTGCAAGTTCTGCGGCAGTGAGGAGTTGTTTCTTATCCATTTTTTGAATCGCAAAATGCCATTCACGTCTCGCCTCAACAATACGTTTGAGTTGGTAGAGTTCACTCGCTCGAGCAACAGCCGGTATGTGATGTAATTTTTGTAATTCAGCGGCAGGCGAATTAATTGGGCGGTGTGTGAGCTGGTAACGGTCGCCAATATGATCCGCTGCTAAAAAACTGTAGTAGCTACGGTTATCTGTTATTTGCAAATAGAGCGAACGGGCTTCATCTAAGCGTCCCATTTCTTCGAGTGCGCGCGCGCGCCAATATTGCCAGCGTTCACTATTGCGCGGATTACTTTTTAAAGTGTTTAGCCATGCAAGCGCGCCTTCCCAATCGTTATCGCTGATGGCGGAAAGAATATGCGGTGTTATTACTCGTTCGCTTTTAGATTCAAGTTTTAATTTTTTTAATGTGTCTCGGCTCAGTGGTGTAGCTGCACGCGCAAGCGCCAAGCTAAGGCGACGTTCTATGCCTTCTTTTTCTTTAAGTGTGAAATTATATTTACCTCGCACTTTTTGCCAATAACCTGCTGCAATTAATGGTTTTCTATAAGCTAAACGTTTCATGCCATCAACTAAAATCCAATGCATGATGTTGGAGTGTTGGTCGGTAAAATGTTGATCCGCCTTCAGCACGAACTCAGGATTGCGTTGTACTTTTTTCCATAATGAAAGCCAGAAGCGTTCGTTCTTCGGTAATGATTTTCCTATGTAAGAGGCGAGGCGGCGGCGGCCTTTGTTCATGACTAAATGTATTCGCGCCCACAGTCGGCTCGATGTCATGTAACCGGCGGTGCGCCATTTTTTTAAAATTGGATCACAGCTTTTCGGTAAAGACTTTCCTGTTAACCAAAGCTCGCCCATCAATGAAAAGGCGGTGCCTTTTTTACCTGTTTTATGCAATGCGTTAGCATATTGACAAAGCAACCGAACATTTTGTGTTGGACGAAAATATTGAATCAGTGCTTTAGATTTACCTCGACGTGCAAGAGAGTTAATCCAGCGAAAATAAAGTTTTCTTGCTAGTGGGCTATCATGGTTAGCCTGTAAAAATGTTTGGATTTTTTTTGTAGAAGTGCGATTAATATTTTTATCTAATTCCAAAAAAATCAAGTAGGGATAAAGCGGGTAATTAGTTAAGCGCGGCTTAAGTTTTTTATAGCGCGTCGTTCGTCCTAGTTTTAATGCTCTTTCAGCATCACTAAAGAGCGCGCGTTGTTTTTTTAATTGACGAGCCTGTTCTGTTGGGCTTAATAATGGTGCAACATTTTGAGGTTCTGGCAGCGTATTTAATGTGAATGCGGCAGATACAGTGGGGCAGAGGAGTAAACTAATACTCAAAAATAAGACCCTGCTTTGCAGAAAGTGGGCTAACCTGCGCTCTGATTTCATCAAACTTCCAATAATAGTGTGAGAACGTATAATTATTATCGACCAAATTACCTAAAAGTTAATGTTTGATACGGTTATTTGCCAACTATGCATTATAATACCTGACTTTATTTGCCAAAGTCTGATCTAAAGTCGGTTTTAAATACATAATATGCAATACCAGAATAAGCAGCGGAGAATACCCTCATGAGCGACAAAAAAAATCCATTAAATAAATTCAGTCAACGTATCACTGAGCCAAAATCACAAGGTGCATCTCAAGCGATGCTTTTCGGCACAGGATTGACCGAAGCCGATATGAAGAAACCTGAAATTGGTATTTCGAGCGTCTGGTGGGAAGGCAATACCTGCAACATGCATTTGAATGACTTGGCCGCCAAAGTAAAAGAAGGCGTGCAACAAGCAGGCATGGTCGGCATGCGTTTTAATACGATTGGTGTGAGTGATGGTATTTCAATGGGCACTGACGGTATGAGCTATTCATTACAGTCACGTGAAATCATTGCAGACTCTGTTGAAACAGTGATGGGCGCGCAGTGGTATGACGGTAATATTTCAATTCCTGGTTGTGATAAAAATATGCCCGGTGTGATGATTGCTATGGGGCGTTTAAACCGTCCTTCCTTGATGGTTTATGGCGGGACAATTCGCGCCGGTCATCTCGGAGACAAAAGTTTAGATATTATTTCAGCCTTCCAAAGTTATGGTGAATTTATTACGGGCAAAATTGAAGAAAAAGAACGCAGCGAAATTGTTAAGGAATCCTGCCCAGGTGCAGGTGCGTGTGGCGGTATGTACACAGCAAACACCATGGCTTCAGCGATTGAAGCCATGGGTATGACGCTACCGTACAGTTCTTGCACCCCAGCGGTTGATCCAGAAAAAATGGATGAGTGCGTGCGTGCCGGAGCAGCCATGCTGAACTTACTAGAAAAAGACATTAAACCACGTGACATTATGACGCGTGATGCCTTTGAAAATGCCATGGTCATTGTGATGGCGCTAGGCGGTTCGACTAATGCTGTATTGCATTTACTTGCTATGGCGCGTGCCTGTGATGTTGAGTTAAAGATTGAAGACTTCCAAAGTGTCAGTGACCGTATTCCATTTATTGCTGACTTAAAACCAAGTGGTAAATACGTAATGGAAGACCTACATGCCATTGGTGGTATTCCTGCGGTAATGAAATTCTTACTTGAAGCAGGTTTAATCAACGGTGATTGCTTAACGGTAACGGGTAAAACGATTGCAGAAAATTTAGCAGATCTGCCAGGGTTGAAAGAAGGCCAAGATATTATTACGCCACTTGATAAGCCGATTAAAGACTCAGGCCATATCCGTATCTTAAAAGGTAATCTTGCTCCGGGTGCATCGGTTGCGAAAATTACCGGTAAAGAAGGGTTAACTTTTGTTGGCCCTGCGCGAGTATATGATTGTGAAGAAGACATGCTCAAAGGCTTAGAAGATAACGAAATCCAAAAAGGTGATGTTATAGTCATTCGCTATGAAGGCCCAAAAGGTGGCCCAGGTATGCCTGAAATGTTGACGCCAACCTCGGCTATTATGGGGGCAGGTCTAGGCTCAGATGTTGCGATGATCACTGATGGTCGATTCTCTGGTGGTTCACACGGTTTCATAATTGGCCATGTTGTACCAGAAGCACAAGAAGGTGGGCCGATTGCGTTGATTAAGAACGGTGATGTGATCACGGTTGATGCAAATATCAATAGCTTGTCGGTAGACGTGTCAGATGATGAATTTGCCAAGCGTAGAAAGAACTGGGTGATGCCAGCGTATAAGGCGACTCGGGGGACTTTATATAAATTCATTAAGTCGGTTAAAGATGCGTCACACGGTTGTGTCACAGACGAATAGCCTCGAACTGCGAGAAACTAAATTACGGCGTTAAAACCCGCCTCAAAATGCTCATGCACTTAATGTGCATTCCGCGTTTTCGTTTGGTTTTGCCTTGTACTTTAGCTTCTCGCAGCCCGAGTAGATATCCCTTACTTAGCAAAATCTCGTTGTTCACCCTTAATTCTTACAAAAAGCACCATGTATTCCTTATATAATGTCAAGACACATTTTGTGACATTTCGCCACAATTCACTTAGAATTTTTGCTAAAATTAAGGCATAAGAGAAAAGAAATATTGTGGTTATTTCGCAAAATAAAAACGATTAAGAGAGTGTCATCATGTTTAAAATCCAAGAGCCTACCATTGGGGAATGGTTTGTTAATCTTACCGGCCAACTGATTAAAGTTAAGCTTTTGATGTTTGATGAGATTCAGTTAAACCGTGTCTTAATTCAATATTTAGATGGCACTACAAAACTCATCGATAAAGAAGATTGGTTTTGTTTGAAGTTGAATCGACATATCCATGAAGCGGGTATGTCCATGCAGTTACATTAACCAACAAATAAAAGCCCGGTTTACCGGGTTTTTTATTGTCAGTTACGTTTAAAGAGAGAGAATAATGTCTAACGAATACTTTGAAACATTATCTAAACGGTTAACTAAGTTCGCTGAGGACAGAGATTGGGATCAATTTCATGCGCCGAAGAATTTAGTCATGGCGTTAAGTGTAGAAGCGGCGGAACTGACCGAGCATTTTCAATGGCTAACAGAAGAGCAAAGCAATAATCTCAGTAAAGAAAAAC
>JASFYW010000111.1:0-29972 GCA_045046865.1 Woeseiaceae bacterium
GTTGAGTTATGCTGTAGCAGGCAACTTTGTAGACACAATGAGTTCATGGGATGAAGTCTCTGATCTTTGGAAACGAAATACTGAAGAGTTAATTGTCATGAGTGGATTGGGTTCACTTAGACAAGAAAAGAACTCAATAGAAGAAGACACGAATGATGAAGCTGATCTCGTCGGCATTCAAGATGCACTTTCTTTAGTAAAACGTGCTGTGATTGTTTGGGTTGTGTTATTAGGTTTGTTAACGGTAACCGGTTGGCTCGTTTAATTTCCTATTACATTATGAAAGAATTTATTTTAGGTGGTGCCCGCTCTGGTAAAAGTCATTATGCAGAACAGAGTGCAAAAGATAGTGGCTTAGATGTTATTTATGTTGCCACAGCACAAGCATTAGATTCTGAGATGCAGCAACGCATTGAACACCATAAAAAACAACGTCCAAGTCATTGGCGGTTAATTGAAGAGCCAATAAACATTGTTTCAGTGCTACAAGAAAATGCAAACGTATCAACATGTATCCTTGTTGATTGCTTGACATTATGGTTGAGTAATCAAATATGTTCTGATGAACATAAAATGCATCTTCAAAAAAATATTAGTGATTTAGTGAGTACTTTACCTGAACTTCCAGGAAAAATAATATTTGTTAGTAATGAAGTCTCTATGGGAGTTATTCCTTTAGGTGAAATTAATCGACAATTTGTAGATGAGGCAGGGCGACTGCATCAACGGTTGGCTGTTGTCTGCGATAAAGTTACATTAATGGTGGCGGGTATTCCCAGTCACATAAAAGGAAAATAATAATAATGAATTGGTTGGAAAAAGAAATTGCTACTATCTCCCAAGAGGCAATTACTGAAGCAAATGAAAGACAACTGCAATTAACAAAGCCACCAGGTTCACTAGGAAAGCTAGAAGAGTTAGCTGTAAATTTTTCAGCAATACAAAAGACACAAAAACCACAAGTTAGTAATGTTCACATTTCAATTTTTGCAGCAGATCATGGAATAGCAAATGAAAATGTTTCTGCATTTCCACAAGTTGTCACCGCTGAAATGATTAAAAATTTTGCACGTGGCGGAGCTGCCATCAGTGTATTAGCAAAAGATCTTGGTGCACATTTAGAAGTTATTGATTTAGGCACAGTGGTCGAAGTAGGTGAATTAAATGGCGTTATATCTAATCGCATTGCGGCAGGGACAAACAATTTTGCTGATGAAGCCGCCATGTCTGAGGTGCAATTAGAAGATGCATTAGCAGCGGGAAGGGCAGCTGTACAACGTGCGGTTGAATCAAACGCACATGTTTTTATAGGTGGTGATATGGGGATTGCAAATACCACATCGGCAACAGCATTAGCCTCAGCGTATTTAAATATGGAACCTAAAAGTCTTACTGGAGCCGGTACAGGGCTTGATAAAAAAGGTATTTCACATAAAGCGGATGTTATTAAAAAAGCCTTAGTAAAACATGATGCACCATCACTAAAAGCGATTGAAGTTTTACGTTTTTTTGGTGGCTTTGAAATTGCAGCGCTAACAGGTGCATATATCTCAGCTGCACAACAAGGATTACCTGTTGTTGTTGATGGCTTCATTGCAACGGCTGCTGCAATGGCTGCCGTTAAAATTAAACCTGGCTGTGAAGGCTGGTTTATTTATGCTCACCAGTCACATGAACAAGGACATCGTTTAGTTCTAAAAGCTTTGAATGCAGAACCATTGGTTAATTTAAATATGCGTTTGGGTGAAGCGAGTGGCGCGGCTATTGTTATTCCTTTATTAAGACAAGCCTGTGTAATACATTCAAATATGGCAACTTTTGCAGAAGCGGGTGTTTCAACTAGTGAGTGAGGAGTCCGTTACAACAGTAATTGATTTACTTCGCCATGGAGATGTTGAAGGTGGTAGGAAATATCGTGGTCATTTAGATGATCCCTTAAGCGAACTTGGTTGGGAACAGTGTCGCGCAACAACTGAGAATAAACAAAGTTGGCAACACATTATCACTTCACCACTTAAACGCTGTGCTGAATTTGCAGAAGAGTTAGCACGAACTCATTCTTTACCATTACAATCTGAATCTAAATTTAAAGAAATTTCATTTGGTTCATGGGAAGGAAAAACAGCAGAAGAACTACTAAAGACAGAACCTGATAATATTAAAAGATATTGGGAAGATCCTATAAAAACAACGCCTCCACAAGGTGAGGAATTATTGAGTTTTGAAAAAAGAGTCATTGATGGCTGGCATAATTTGTTGAGCGAGTTTCATGGAAAACATGTTTTATTGATCAGCCATGCAGGTGTAATGCGAATTATTCTTTGTCATGTATTAGGGATGCCATTAACAGAGATTTTTAAACTTGATGTTGCTTTAGCAAAAGCTTCTCGTATTCAGATTGAATCTACTAAAAAAGAAAGTTGGCCTCGCCTCATGATGCATGGCGGTAAATTTTAATGCTCAAAGCTTTTTTCATTGCCCTTGGCTTGTTTACACGAATTCCTGTACCAAAAATATTCTACATTACTCAAAAAGACAATGAAAAATTATACGGTTGGTCTGTTCTTTTTTATCCTCTAGTAGGATTAATGATTGGCGGGGTTCTTGTTTTTGTATCATGGGGTTTATCATTTTTAGCCTTAACCTCAAATGAGTTATTAGTAGGCGCTATTATTTTATCTGTATGGGTTTTGATCACCGGCGCATTGCATCTGGATGGTTTAGCAGACAGTGCGGATGCATGGTTAGGGGGATATGGTGACCAACAACGTACACTAGAAATAATGAAAGATCCTTGTAGTGGTCCCGCCGCGGTAGTGATACTAATTTTAGTTTTATTGCTGAAATTTTCAGTATTGATTAATGTCAATTGGCAAATACTTCTACTTACTCCTGTTTTAGCTCGAACAGCTGCAATGATCTTACTTACAACTACATCTTATGTTCGTTCTGGAGGCATGGGGGAGTCTGCTGCAAATAATGTTCCTAGCATAATTATGTGGTGTGTTGTTTTACTTGTTATTGTATTAACTATTACCTTGATAGGAACATTAAGCTTGGGCTTAATTATTATTTTCATTATTGGGTATCTGCTGCGCGCTATGATGAAAGTGCGCATTGGTGGTGTAACCGGAGATACCGCTGGGGCATTAATAGAAATAATAGAAGTCGCAAGTTTAATTGTTTTTGTTTTGCTAAGTCATCTATTGTCTTTGTAAATTTTATAAAGCACTTATCTCACGTAGTTTTTTAATTTTTAGTTCAGCAGCATCCGCTTGTTTTATGGCTCGGGCTAACCGTCCCGGTGCTGAACGTCCCATGCACATGTGTGCTAAGTCGCCATCTATACCAGCTTTAAGTCCAGTAAGTAATTTACCTCGATCTAGCTCATGCCCAACCAACGTTGTTTGTATGTCCATTACTTCGTTAGCGATTTCTAAGGCGAGTTCATTATGATTACTCCATAGATCGTCTACATTACCCTTGGTAATTAATCCTGAAATGTTTGTAGTAAGAATGTAAACATTTTTAATTAAGAGTTCTTCCTCCATTTTTTCAGCCGAAGCAACTTCAATAGCTGGAATGTCTAGTGTAGCTAAAGCGTCAACTAAGAGTGATGCATTATGACCAAAGCAAGGTGAGGGAATCAATACTTTTGAATCTTGGCCTTTTTTCTTTTCAAACCAGACAGAAATAACGGTTGGGTTAGTAAAGTTATACGACTCCCAGTTTCTGGGCAGTAATTCATTTTGTAATAAAGCAATACAGCCATGCCACATAGCTGGAATTTTTTGCAAACAAGCTTGAAGATCAGATTCGCCAACAGAAACCAATACCATTTCTGGTTCACTGATTTCTTTAGCAAGTTTATTTAAATCAGTTTCACGTGAGGTGGGGTAAAGTGGGTAACCGGATTTTAATATAGCACGAGCAAAAACACTGCCCATTTCACCAAGACCAATTACTATAATAGGTTTTTTTATCATAACCTCAACTCGTAAAAAATAATATTAGTGGAATTATGACTGTTTATAAAAATAAATAAAGGGAATGCCCCCTTTATTTATAAAATATGAACATTAAGAAAAATTTAATAAGTATTTGTAAAATATATGCTTAAACCAAAATCAGGACTAGCATTTGTTAGACCTAGTAGCCCAGAAAAGGTTGTTGACCATCCTTGAGAATTTTTCACACTAAGGAACGCGCTAACTTGCTGTTGATTTTCGCTGCCATCAAATGTTGACTTTTTGTAGTCATAGCTGATTCCAACCGTTTGGGACTTACTTTGTTTAAACATAAGCCCTACAGATCCATAAGGTACGTCTTTATAGGTAGTACTTGAGCTGTCTCCGGTAATAACATAACCCGCAGTGAAGAAAGGTATTACATCTACGTTACCAATAACACCATCAAACTGGAAATAATAATCATTTTCACCTGAACCAAGGCCTTTACTAGCATCTGCAGTCCCAAGTTTTACTTTTGTGCTGACTTCAAAAAAACTATTACCAGGGGAAAATCCATAACCAATACTGCCAGTAATATCACCTAAACCAGAGTTAACAACAGTACTTGTTGAGCTGGCACCACCGCCACCAAAGGCTCCACTGGAAAAACTAGTGCTTCCTATTGTTCCAGGAATAACAGTTCCGTTACCTGTTACCCGAATGTATGGGATGGTGAGCTTTAAACTCCATGCCCCGTCTATACGGTTTAAAGTCACGGGAATGACTTCAACATTCGTTGTTGTATCCGATCCATATTTACCAGAGGTATAGTCATAACCTGTGGTAATTGTATTTTCAGCAGCAAAAACGGGGGCTGTTAATAGAGCAGCTGTAATGCTCATTGTTGCAAAGTTTAGAAACTTCATTTGTGACCATTCTCCTGAGTAGGACGTTAAAGGGGACGTGCAAGACGTCCCCAATGATTTTGTAAGTCTGAGTGTATTATATATTAGCGAAAGCTTGGGCGCGAAGCTGTTGTTGGACGTTCAACGCGAGTTGGACGTTCCATTGTCATGTTTCGAGCATGGTGCTCCATTTGTTGTCCATGCTCACGAGCTTGTTGCATACGATCATTTGCTTGTGTATGCCCCATTTTTTCATGTTGATTTGCTTGAGATGCACGATTTGTTTCTGCTTCCATTGCTTTATCTCTTGTTTGAGCTTGGAAATTTTCAGCACCTTCACGGGCAGACATTTCAGCCTTGCTAGGCATAGTGTGGTTTTCCATTTCATTTGCTATAACACCAGTTGAACTTAATAGTACTAATAGAGAAATTGTTAATGTTGATTTAGTTGTAAATTTCATAATGATATTCCTTTGGTTAAGTTACTTGTTTATTAAAACCTGTATATCCGTGGGATATATTCCCACTCGATGTAGTGATATTGCGTGGTAATTTTTCCCACGTCAAGTTATAATTTAAAAAAATATGAGAATTATTTTATTTTTGATAAATTAATATTGGAATACGTGCCAGATATGAGTGCAGAACAATACAGTCAAACAACAGAAAGCTTATTTAAGGCGATCAAATGGCTTTGTAAGCCCTTGATTCGATTGCTTATTTCGAATGGGATTACATTTCCTCAGTTTCGAGAGCTATTAAAAGGTCTTTATGTTGAGGTAGCAGAACAAGGTTTAGTGAAGAGCGGCAAAGATGTAAGCGATAGTCGTTTATTTATTTTAACGGGCGTTCATCGTAAAGATATTAAGCGTTTGCGGCAAAATGCGAGTGATAACAATATACAGAGTACGCAAACAGCGAGTTTGGGGGGGAATATTATTGCGCGCTGGATAGGCAAAGAAGAATTTCTTGATAAATCAGGTGAACCACGCTGTCTGAGCCGAAATACAGAAAATGATTTATTGGGTTTTGATCAATTAGTTACGCAAGTGAGTAAAGATATTCGGCCACGTACAATTTTGGATGAATGGCTGCACTCCGGTTTAGTTTCTACTAATGAAAATAATGAAATCTGTTTAAATAAAAAAGCATTTGTCCCGACATCAAATTTTGCAGAACAATCCTTTTACCTTGGACGAAATGTGCATGATCATTTAGCGGCATGTGTTCATAATATGCAATCGGATAAAAGCGCGATGTTGGAGCGGAGTGTATATTACACTTCATTAACGCCTGAATCGATTACACATCTACAAGATATCGCTGCAGCCGAAGGCATTGCTTTATTGCAAAAATTAAATCAGGAAGCTTTATCACGCCAAGAGCAAGATAAAAATAATGAAAATGCGAATTACAGGATGCGTTTTGGTTGTTATTGGTATGATGAAAAGAATGAAACTAATCCAAAAATGAATGGAGAGTCTAAATAATGAAACCGATAAAGTTTTGGTATCTGTTTGTCGGTTTTGTTTTGGCAATGCTGTTACTTTCCTGCGGCACTAACACACCACAAAAATTACCGTCTCAAGTGAGTCACTATTCTGAATATGATGAAAGCGGTATTGGGGGTACAGGAATACTTGCAAGCCAATCAGGGATAGGGGGAACGGGAATTATTGGTGAAATAACCGGTTTTGGTAGTATCTTTGTCAATGGGGTGGAAGTTGAAGTGGAGCCACAAACACTTTTGTATGTGGATGGCAAAAAAGTCTCTAAACATCACTTTGCTCGTGGTGAGATTGTTGTGCTGCATACAGAACAAAAAAACAGCTTAAGTTTTGCTCGTGAAATTTTTATTCGGCATGAAGTTATTGGGCAAGTTAAAAAGCTTATGCCGCAATTACAGCGCGCAGTGATCTTGGGGCAAGTGGTTGATACTAGCGCATTGTCCATACAGCCTATAGTTGGCGAGGTTATTCGAGTAAGTGGTTTCCGTGGAAAGGAAGGCATTATTCATGCGCGGCATATAAGTAAAGCGAATGATCGCCAATCTGGCTTGTTAGTGGGTAAGCTTAAATATAAAGACAACAACTGGTTTATTGGTCAGCAACAAGTGCGTTTGCCGAGTGCAAGCAGCGTAAAAGCGGGTGATGTTGTTCGTATACGCGGCGAAATAAGAGAATCTGTTTTGCAGGTAAATAATGTACAGCGTTTAGATCAGTTACCTTTTTCTATTCCGGTGAAAAATATTTTAATACAGGCTGCGTTATTAAAAAATAATGCGGGACAATTTCGCATGAATACATTAGCGGCGCAGGTAGAAAAAAGGGCGAATAGTGTTCTCTTCTTACAAAGAGGTGGTGCAAAGCAAGGGTGGAGATTAAATCGCATTTTTAACCGTCAACAATTACCTAAAGGTGCTCCTATGCCATCGGCGATTCATCACCGACCACCACAACAAGTGAGACCGATGTCACGGCAGGCACCTTCGGCCATGCAATATCCTTTTTTTAGGTGAGGTAAAGCACAAGCGATAAGATTAAAACCTTTTTTAGTCGGGGATATTAGACTGCTATTATAAGGTAAACAGTGGTTATTTCTTGACAGGTTATGAACAGACACTATAGTCTATGACATTCTGCTTCGGGTATCTTTTTGCTATTTTGCTAAAAGATGAAACGAGAAGTCGGTGCGTTTTTTTAGCTTTTGAAATGAAAACAATCCCGACGCTGCCCCCGCAACGGTAAGCGAGTTAAGATGAATCATAATGCCACTGCGTATAACGTGGGAAGGCGATTCCTCTGGTTATATACCACTCGCGAGCCCGGATACCGGTCCGAAGCACAGTTTTTTGGTACAGCGGAGGGCTGTTTACCGAGGGAATTGCTTATATTTTTCCTTCACTTTAACGTCCTGCCTCTACATATAATTCATTATTTTGAACAGGAGTTAACCCGTGAATATTTCTACTACTCAAGCATCAAGCTCATTGACTATTTCTTCGCGTAAAGGCGCTGCAATAACTTCACTAATACTAGGTTTAACAATGGTATTTGCTGTTGGTTTTGCGCAAGGTGCCAATGACAGTATTCATAATGCGGCGCACGATACTCGTCATACAATGGTTTTTCCCTGTCACTAATTATTCACTATTTTAAGTAGGATCTTTATTATGTTACGCATGATTTTAATATCTGCATTTATTGTGGGCGCGATTAGTGGTGTCTTTTTAACTGCGCTTCAACAATATAATGTTACGCCACTTATTTTAGAAGCTGAAATCTACGAGTCTTCTGCAAATGGACATGCGCATGAACAGAGTGCATCAGCGCATTCGCACACCAATACGCAAGAAAAGGATGATACAACACAACGGCTATATTTAAGTTTGCTCTCAAATATTTTTGCTGCCATTGGTTTTGCTCTTATCACCGTTGCCGCCATTACTTTCTCAAATCAAGCGGGTTGGAAAAAAGGCCTGTTATGGGGGGCTGCGGGTTTTATTGTTTTTTATATTGCACCATCGTTAGGGCTTCCGCCTAAACTTCCGGGAACCTCTGGTGCGCCACTTTTGCATCAGCAACTTTGGTGGGGGGCAACGGTAAGCGCAACAGCTGCGGGTATCGCTATGTTGGTATTCTCTTCAAAATTATCGTTTAAAGGTGTGGGACTACTTTTGTTGATCATTCCTCATCTTGTTGGTGCGCCGGTGCCTGAACAATTTATTAGTAGTGCGCCGGACTCATTGTTACAACAGTTCGTCATTGCTTCAGGACTAACAAATGCCTTTTTTTGGTTAATACTTGGAACCTTAAGTGGCTATTTTCTCTATAAATTAGATGATCGTGCTTTAGAATGAAAGTGGAGCATTGTCCTGCATTATTGATTAGTGCGCCGGCATCGGGTCAAGGTAAAACAACAATAACAGCGGCATTAGCGCGGCTTTATCGCGAGCAAGGTAAGTGCGTTCGTGTTTTTAAAACCGGTCCAGATTTTCTTGATCCGATGATACTTGAACATGCAAGCGGACTCCCTGTTTATCAACTCGATTTATGGATGGGCGGAGAAGCGCATTGCCGAGATTTATTATATAAAGCGGCAAAGGAAGCTGACTTAATTTTAATCGAAGGTGTGATGGGGCTTTTTGATGGAACGACCTCAAGTGCAGATTTAGCCGAGTTCTTCGGCATTCCGATTGTGGCTGTTATTGATTCAACCGCGATGGCTCAAACTTTTGGTGCTATTGCGTATGGCTTGGCACACTATAGAGAAGGTTTACCTTTTGCGGGGGTGATTGCTAACCGCGTTGCCAGTATTTCACACGGTGAAATGTTATCATAAAGTTTAAATGCCATTCCTTACATCGCCGCTTTGCCACGAGATAAAAATTGTGAACTACCTTCTCGTCATCTTGGTTTAGTTCAAGCTAAAGAAATTGAAGACTTAAACAGCAGAATTGATACGGCTAAACAACATTTTATTGATGCTGGTTTTGATTATCAGCCTGTAAAAATTGAGTTTATATCTATTAAAAATATTGAGCCTGCTAAATTATTAGAAGGTCAACGTATTGCCGTTGTGCGTGATACTGCATTTTCCTTTGTGTATAAAGCAAATCTTAAATTACTTGTAGAGATGGGTGCAGAACTTTTTTATTTTTCACCTTTAGACGACACGGTATTGCCTCAAGTAGACAGTATTTATTTACCGGGAGGCTATCCAGAATTACACCTTGAGGCTTTAGCAAAAAATACAGCAATGCATGAAGAAATTATAAACCATCATCAACAGAAAAAACCGATTGTTGCAGAGTGCGGTGGAATGCTTTACCTAATAGAAAGTTTGACCGACAAGGAAGGTCACTCACAAAATATGCTTGGGTTATTAACTGGTCATGCAAAAATGCAACAACGACTAACAAATTTAGGTATGCACAGTGTTGAATTGACTGGAAGCGAAATACGCGGGCATACTTTCCATCATTCTAAGCTAGAAACAAACCTCACTCCGATTGCGATGAGCAAAAGCTCACGTAAGAAGGGGAAAGGTGAAGCTATATATCAAGAAGATAATTTACATGCATCTTATTTACATTTGTATTTTCCATCTAACCCAGAGGCAAGCGCAGCTTTGTTTATGTTATGAGTGAAGTTAAAAGAACAAACGCCAAGGTTTGGTTTGTTGGAGCAGGGCCAGGTGATCCCGATTTAATTACAGTTAAAGGGCGTGATTTAATTGCACAAGCCGATGCGATTTTATTTGCCGGTTCTTTGGTGTCAGAAGCAACAACGCGTTGGGCAAAAGACACCTGTGCCATTGCAGACTCAAAAGGAATGACCTTGGATGAAATTACGTCATGGTTAATTGAGCAAGCGCAAAATAATAAAATTGTTGTGCGTTTACAAACTGGTGATCCCGGCTTGTACGGTGCTTTGATTGAAATGGTACAACCCCTTGATAAAGTAAATATTGAGGTGGGCGTTGTTCCTGGTGTTTCATCTGCCATGGCTTCAGCCGCAGCCGGAGTTGAAAGTTTAACGTTACCTGAAATAACGCAAACCGTTATTTTAACGCGGGTTGAAGGGCGCACACCCATGCCACAAGGTGAGTCGCTGGAAGAACTTGCCGTGCATCATTCAACATTGTGCATCTTTTTATCCATTACATTATTAAAGAAAGTACAAAAAGCACTATTAAATGCGGGATGGGCAGAAGACTCTCCAATTTTAGTGGTGCAAAAGGCAACATGGCCGGGTGAAGAAAAAATTATCCGCGGTACCATAGTGGATATACGTGATAAATGTATTGCAGAAAAAGTAACAAGTCAGGCGATGATTATTGCCAGTCCAACCCTCGGTTCACGGCAATGGAGCGAAATTAAAAAATCAAAATTATATGATGCCGCTTTTTCTCATGGTTTTAGAAAAGCAGATAAACAGGTGAAAGGTTAAAAATGAGTGATACAGTTTTATTAGTTGGGCACGGCTCTAGACATCCCGCAGGTAATATAGAGATAGAGCAGTTTGCAAATAATTGGCGACAGCGTAACCCTGAATGGGATATTGAAGTTTGTTACATCGAGTTTGCTGATGTGCTACTTGATGCCGGCTTTGATAATGCCGCTAAAAAATCTTCAAAAGTTATCGTCGCTCCCTTAATTTTAAATGCCGCAGCACATGTGAAAATGGAAGTTCCCGCGCATTTAGCTGAGGCACGTAAACGCCATCCTAATGTTGAGTTCATTTATACACCGCACTTAGGCGCAAGTGAGCTAATATTAAAAATTCTTAAGCGCGAGTTACGTCAAGATATGGCACAACTGGATATGCCCGATCCAAAAACAACCGGTGTTATTTTGTTAGGACGAGGATCATCTGATCGTGTTGCAAATGGTGAAGTGGCTAAAATGGCACGCTGGTTATGGGAAGGGTATGATCATGAATTGATCGATATTGCGTTTACTGGAATAACTTTTCCGCGTTTAGAAAATGTGGTGCAGCGACAAGTTAAATTAGGTATGACACAAATTGTTATTCAACCGTATTACTTATTTGATGGAACATTGATAGAACGCATTAAACAGCAGCACAAAAATTTATCACAGCAATATCCACAAGTTCGTTTTGCATTAGGAAACTATTTTGGTTTTGCGGATGAAATCTATCAAATATTAGATCAGCGTGTAACCGATGTGCGTAGTGAAAATAAAATAGCTATGATGGAGTGTGATGGTTGTCAGTATCGTGAACTCGCTGAAGAACAAGGTCATGGCCATCATCATCACGATCATGAACATACGCATGAATAAAGATAACAAGCAGGATAATCGTTATGAGTAATGTGATAACTGAGCAACTCACCCAAGCGGGTCAAAAAATAGAACATGATTCCTTTGCTATTGTTGATAAGGAATGCGGCTCGCATCATTATGAAGATAGTCAATGGCAAGTCGTTCGACGAATGATCCATGCGACTGCCGATTTTGAATTTAATGGTTTGGCGCGTTTCCATGATGATGCTATTCAAGCAGCAATGGATGCCATTAAAAAAGGTGCCGCGATTGTTGCAGATGTGGAAATGATTTGCGTTGGCTTGTCACAACCCCGTTTAGATTATTTTAAAATGAAAAGACATCATTTTATTGCGGATGATGATGTTATCAGTCAGGCAAAAAAAGAAAATACCACACGCGCAGTACAAGCCATGCGAAAAGCGCATAAAAAAGGCTTAATTGATGGCTGTATTATTGCTGTTGGTAATGCGCCAACTGCGTTACTTGAAGTAGAACGTATGATTAAAGAAGAGGGTGTTAAGCCGGCACTCATTATTGGTATGCCAGTGGGCTTTGTGTCTGCGGCTGAATCGAAAGAAGCCATTAGCCAAATAAAAGAAGTCCCCTGGATTATTACGCACGGTCGTAAGGGTGGTTCAACGTTAGTTGTTTCTGCTATACATGCTTTACTCGCCATTGCAGAAGCAAAATATAAAATATCATAGAGTAGATTATTATGATGCAAAAAAAGAAAAAAGGAACACGTAAAGGTTTTACTACGGGGGCTTGTTCTGCGGCTGCGGCACGAGCCGCCACTCTTTTTTTAGTTGAAGGTAAGATAGTAGATGAAGTTGAATCACTGCTACCGAACGGTCAACGCATACGTTTTTCCGTTACGGATGCACTATTAGATGTTGAACATGCTCATGCTGTAGTCATTAAAGATGCCGGTGATGATCCAGATTGCACTGATAAGGCACCTTTAACCGCAGATGTACGTTTACTGGATGATGCTGTTGGAGAAGTTGTTCTAAAAGGTGGAGAAGGGGTTGGGGTAATTACTCAACGAGGTCTTGGTCTTGAAGTAGGCGGGCCGGCTATTAACCCTGTACCACGTAAAAATATTATTGAAAATGTTCGTGAAGTTGCTGCTGAGTTACTAAAAGAAAAAGGCATTGAAGTTACCATCTCTGTACCGGGTGGCGAAAAAATGTCGAAGAAAACATTAAATTACCGTTTAGGCATTATGGACGGTATTTCTATATTAGGTACAACAGGGATTGTGCATCCTTATTCTACAGCCGCATTTAGGGCAAGTGTTATTCAAGGGATCGAGGTTGCAGCAAGCCAAGGTCAAGATACTGTTATCTTGACAACAGGCGGGCGTACAGAAAAATTTGTTATGCGTGAGTTCCCAGAGTTGCCATCGACTTGTTTTGTTCAAATGGGCGACTTTCTTAAATACGCATTGGATACCGCGGTAAAAGAAAAAATTCAGAATGTCATTATTGGCGGCATGGTCGGCAAGTTAACCAAAATGGCACAAGGTGAAACCATCACCCATGCCGGACGCAATAAGGTAAATACAGGTTTACTGGCAGAGCTTGCAGCTAATATTGGTGTAGATGAAACGGTTTGTGCCGATATCCGTGCAGCAGAAACAGCACGTTATGCCAGTGAGCGTATGGAAGAATTAAATCTGATTGATGAATTCCATCAGGCTTTGTGTGAAAAAGTAATCGATACACTCCGTGGTCGTTACCCTAATCAATTTAATATGCATGTGTTGGTTTGTGATTTTGAAGGTGTCAAACTTGCAGAAGCGAAGGACACCATATTATGACAACGGTGTGTCATATTATTGGTGTACTTGATAATGGAGCAAAAGGGCTTAGTCAGGAGACTCTTCAAATAATAAAGCAAGCAGATAGTGTTATCGGTGCAACACGTACCTTGGCGCTTTTTGAAAATGAATTTTCGACTTCAGTAACGCAGCACGATTTAACCGGACATTTGAAGCTTGTTCCTGGCTGGATAACGAAAGCAGTTAATGATCATCAACAGGTTGTTGTATTGGCGACAGGTGATCCTTTATGTCACGGTATAGCAAAGTATTTGATTGGTAAATTAGGCGCTGATGTTTGTGATGTTATTCCTAACGTTTCAACTATACAACTTGCTTGTACGCGTTTGCGAATTCCGTGGCAAGATATAAAAATATGTTCAGTGCATAGTCGTGATGCGGGTGAATGGGTGCGTGGCGCAGAACCTACACACGGTTTATATTTTTTATTACAGCAGTTAAAACAACATCAAACTGTTGCAGTATTTACCAGTCCAGAAAACTCACCGGCACGCATTGCGCGTATGTTGCAAACTGAAAATATGGCATCAGTTTTTAAAATATCAGTGGTTGCAGATATATTGCAAAAAACAGAATGTATAAGAGAAAAATTAAGTGTTGATGAAGTAGCAGAAAAAAGTTTCCCAGAATTAAATGTTGTTATTTTACATGCAGAGCATGCGGTAGATGCGCCAGTGTTATTTGGTCTTGCAGACAGCAGCTTTCATCAACGTAAACCAGAGAAAGGATTAATCACCAAACGTGAGGTACGTGTTGCTTCGCTCGCTGCAATGCAATTACGTCATAACAGTATTGTTTGGGATATTGGTGCAGGTTCAGGATCGGTTGGTTTAGAAGCAGCACGTCTGTGTCGAGACGGTCATGTTTACGCGATTGAAAAAAATGAAGCTGATTTTGATAATTCATTAAAAAATCAGCTTAACATGAATATCAGTAACTACACGTTGTTGCAGAGCAAAGCACCAGAAGGGTTGCAGAGCTGGATGGATCCAGATGCGATCTTTATTGGTGGTTCAGGTGGAGAATTGGTTGAGTTAATTAAGTTAAGCCTGCAACGTTTACGTGCTAACGGTCGACTAGTGATGAATTTCGTTACCTTAGAAAATATGGCGGCGGCTACACAAGCTTTAAAAGAGTTTGATGCGGAATGGTCTTTTACCCAAATAAGTGTATCGCGTAGTCAGCCCATTTTACACATGCACAGGCTTGCTGCAGAGAATCCAGTTTGGATTGTGACAGCTCAAAATAAAATAGAACAGGTTTAACAATGAAAACAAAAGGCTGTTTATATGGTGTGTCGTTAGGCCCAGGTGATCCTGGATTAATTACACGCCGAGCATGGGACTGTTTACAGCAAGATGCTATTTGGACTTATCCAAAAAGAAATAAAAAAAGTGAAAGTTACGCGCTTGATATTGCATTACGTGCAGGGCTAGCACTTCCGCAACAACATCATGCTTTAATTTTTCCGATGACGCATGATGAGACTAAATTAGCGAAACACTGGTTGGCGGCGGCACAAACTGTTCTTGAGTATTTACAACAAGGCAAAGATGTTGTTTTTTTAGTTGAAGGTGATGCTTCAACCTATTCAACTTTTGGTCATCTTGCGCGTACTGTTCAAGCTTTAGATGAAGATATTGAACTTGATATTATTGCAGGTGTCCCTTCTTTTCATGCTGCAGCAGCACGTATTCAAACACCAATAGCAGAAGTAGACGATACCATTGCCATTATACCAGCCGGTTACGGCTTGGCGATGATCGAAAAATTATTAGTAGACTTCGATACTTTGGTGTTGCTAAAAGTAAAACCGTTATTAGATGATATTATTGATTTATTAAAACAGAAAAAAATATTACAACATGCCACCTTTATTGAAAAGGCAGGCGCACCTGAAGAACGAGTTATTGATAATGTTGCCAGCCTTTATGGTGAAAAAGTGAATTACCTTTCATTATTACTGATTAAAAACCCTGATCGCATTCGCGGTAAGATGACCAGAGGTTGTCGTAAAAAAGTTACTACTAAAGAGAATATAAAATGAGTGAAATTAATCACGATGTAACACCGAATATTGCTTTGGTTGCTATAACTAAGCATGGTGCAAATCGAGTGAGTGAGTTAGCAGAAAAAATTCCTGAAGCAGAGGTTATTGTTTCTGAAAAATTTGCAGCGCTAATGTCGAACGTGCCCAATAAAGTGAATGTTTATACTGGGGCTTTACGCGCACAAATTGCGCCTTTATTTGAGTCTTACGATCAAATTGTTTTTTTTATCTCGTTGGGTGCGGTGGTACGCTTGATTGCTCCGCATTTAAAGTCTAAAGATGAAGATCCCGGTGTACTTATCGTCGATGATGCCGCTCAATTTGTAATTCCTGTCTTATCCGGTCACGTTGGCGGAGCCAATGCTTATGCTGAACAGGTAGCCGCATTAATTGATGCGACAGCCGTTGTTACAACGGCATCCGATGTAGGTAAAACAATTTCTGTTGATATTTTAGGACGTGAACTAGGCTGGAAAGTTGAGGCACCAAAAATTAATATTACGCGTGTTTCTGCTCATGTGGTCAATGAAGAACCGGTTGCTTTTGTGCAGGAAGCAGGTAGTAAAGACTGGTGGACACGACCGACTGCATTGCCAAAAAATATTCATTTATTTAATTCTTTTTCTGATGTCGATCTCGAAAAATTCAAAGCGATATTGTGGGTGACGCATAAAGATATTGATGAAGATCAATGGCAACAATTAGAAGAACGTTTAGTCGTTTATCGTCCACCACAAGAAATTAATTAAGATGCAAGTAGTACTAGGTATCGGCTGTGATAGAAATACGCCGCTTGAAACATTAGAGCAGGTAGTTAATTCAAGCTTAGAAGAATTAAAACTTGATCATACTGCGGTTAAAGCCCTTGCCACGATAGATAAAAAAAATGATGAAGTCGCGTTACTGGCATTAGCTAAAAAATATCAGTGGCCTTTGGTTTTTTTTACGGCTAAGGAGTTAGCAAAAGTGACGGTTCCCAATCCTTCAGAAGTTGTGATGAAATATATGGGAACGCCGGCAGTAGCAGAAGCGGCAGCAATTCTCGCCGCTAAGACAGATATGAATAATTTAATGATTGAAAAAAATAAATACCGAGGTCACGATGGCAAAAATGCCACTGTTTCGGTAGTGAGGATAAATAATGAGTGATATGAATAAAAACGGAAAAATATTTTTAGTGGGTTTTGGTCCAGGAAGTGCCGAAACAATGACCTATGGTGCTCGCGCGGCGATTGAGCGGTCTGATGTTGTTATTGGTTATTCAACTTATATAAAGCTAGTAAAAGATTTACTTGATGGCAAAGAAGTGGTGCGAAAAGGCATGACTGAGGAAATTGATCGTTGTGTTGAAGCCTATGATCAAGCAAAGCTAGGAAAAACAGTAGCACTGATTTCATCGGGTGATATTGGTGTTTATGGTATGGCAGGCCCAACCTATGAAGTTTTATTGCAATCCGGTTGGACACCAGAGAGTGATATTAAAGTCGAGATAATTCCCGGTGCCACCGCTTTATCAGCCTGTGCATCGTTAGTGGGGGCGCCGTTAACACATGATTTTTGTTCTATCTCATTATCCGATCTATTGACTCCTTGGCCAAAAATCGCGAAACGTATTGATGCTGCTGGTAATAGTGATTTTGTGATTGCGTTGTATAACCCAAAAAGTGGTCGACGTACTCAGCAAATTGTTGAAGCGCAGAGAATATTATTACAATACCGTAAAGCTGATACACCGGTTGCAATTGTTAAGTCCGCTTATCGTGATTTACAGGATATTCAAATAACAACATTGGATAAAATGTCGACACATAAAATTGGCATGTTAAGTACAGTATTAATAGGGAATAGCACGACCTTTATGCAAGAAGGATTAATGATTACACCACGTGGTTATGCTAATAAGTATGACAGCATCACTGGCGATACTAAAGAAGGAGAGAAAGCCGGTCGTTCTTTAAGTATGGGATTGATTGGTTGGAAAGCCGTGGTTCGTGAGCTTATGAATACGGAGCCTCATCATTCTTTACGTGATGTCGCCCGCCATTTTGATGCACCAATGGAACAAGTTATCGAAGCCATAGCAGAAAAAACAGATGATGAACTCGCGAATGGGTATTCAGCAAGCGCTGTTCCAGACAACAAAATTATGGCTTCCCTAAAAGCAAGTGAGGGGTTCGGCAAGTTACGTTGCGTGGTTCGTGCGGGGGGGGGTGCGGTTAGTGAAATGATGATTAAGAGTGCAGACTTTGAACAACGCGGCGACTGGTTAAACATTGAAAATAACTATTTTCATTGCCATATAAATTGGTCAAAGGTCGTTACAGCTTGGTTTGTTCAACATACTGAAAAACTATTAGGGCTACAATTTTTTGATGCTCATGGTAATACCGTTTTTAATCTATCGGTAGTAAAAGAAGACGGTAAGTTTAGTAATGAAATTATCACGAATTATGAAAATGCCTGTAATGAAATAACAATGATTCAACAAGAGAGTGCAGTAAATGAGTAACGAATTAGAAAAACCAAAAATGATGGATTACAAGCGACACATGCTTGTATGTGTAGGACCACGTTGTACAGAAGAGGGTGAGTCAGAAGAATTATTTGATTCGCTTGCTGAAAAGTTTAAGGCTGCAGGAATTGATAAAGGTGAGCTACGTGTAAAACGTACTCGTACCAGTTGTTTTGCAACATGTAAATCAGGGCCAGTAATGTGCATTCAACCTGATGGTATATGGTATTACAACGTGACAGCAGAAAATTTAGATCGCATTATTAAAGAGCATTTTGTTGGTGGTAAGCCGGTTGAAGACTTAATTTACCATAAAGGCCCTGAATGTATTCAGGCTTAATGTGACAGAAAATAAAGACAAAATATTTTCAGAAGATGAACGTAATACATTTTATAGTGTAATGCAGTCTCGACGTGATATGCACCACTTTCTCAGCAACACCAATTATTGATGAGGATGTTCTTAAACGGATTCTTGAGGCAGCACAGAGTGCGCCTTCTGTTGGTTTAATGCAGCCGTAGCGTTTTATTCGAATTAAAAATCCTGCACTCAGAGAAGAGATTGCAGAGTTGGTTGATGTGGAGCGACAAAGAACAGCCTTGGAACTTGATGAACGCAAAAAGGAGTTTTTAAGTTTAAAAATTGAAGGGGTTCGTGAATGCGCTGAGTTATTCGCGGTGGTAACTTCGCCAGATGATGGCACGGTATTTGGGCGACGTAGTATGCCTGAAGAAATGGCGTTGTGTTCCACCGCCTGTGCTATTCAAAATATGTGGTTAGCTGCTAGAGCTGAAAACATTGGCATGGGTTTCGTTGTTTTACAGTGTCCTGAGGGTACGAAACCCATTGCCTTACTTTGTATTGGCCCTGTTAAATCTTTTTATGCTAAGCCGATGTTAGAAACAGTTGGTTGGCGTAAAGCTCGGTCTTTAGAAGAGTTGTTGAGTAATGATTCTTATTCTTTTTATGAAAAGGAATAAGAGCATCATATTTTTTAGCTTTCAATAGTATTTGTTGCATTTTCTATTATTTCGCCGTCGGGTTGGATGTTAACGGTTTTCTTTATTCTATAAAGCCATAATAGACTCATCAATATAATGATTATTGCTGGTATGGCCATATAATTGACAAACTGCCAGCCCATAGTGTGATGTAATATTCCCGCGAAGAGGGAAGCAGAAGCAACAACAGAAAAGACTAAAAAATCATTTAAAGCTTGTGCTTTAAATTTTTCATTTTCGCTGTATGTTTCAGTGAGTAATGTTGTTGCGCCAATGAATAAAAAGTTCCAACTTACACCTAACAAGAATAAAGCAAACCAGAAATGATTCACGCTGGTGCCGTTTAAATTAATAACAATGGCCAGCGCAGAAAACACTGCCCCATAAAACATAATGGTTAGTACACCAAAACGTTTAATTAAATGTCCGGTAAAAAATGAAGGAGCAAACATGCCTAAAACATGCCATTGAATAACAAAAGCAGTATCTGAATAAACGTGATGATTATGTTGCATCGCTAAAGGCGTAGCAGTCATTAATAATGTCATGGTGGCATAACCTAACATGCCACAAATTAAAGATATAATATAAAGAGGTTGTTTCGCAATAGTAATTAAGGGGCGGCCATTGTCTTTTTTTATTTCTGAAGATTCTTTCTTGTGTGGCAAGTCTAAAAAACTCAGTAAGATAAAAGAGAGAATATATAAACCGATCATTGCGGTATAGCTTGCAGCAAAAGCAGCTCCACTGATCAAGTCACGTGTATGGTTGGCTAAGTTAGGGCCAATTACCGCGGCAATGACACCGCCGGCTAAGACATAAGAAATGGCTCTGCTTTTATGTTCTTTATCAACTTCTTCGGCGGCAGTAAAACGAAAGAAGTTAGAAAATCCTGAATAGATGCCAATGAGAACACCACCTACCATAAATAACCAAAATTGATGTTGTATTACAGAATAAGCGCAGATTGCAGCACCTATCATCGCGAGTACAGCACCTGATAAGAAAACGGATTTACGGCCAAACTTCTTCATTAATATTGCGGCAGGAATACTAGTGAACATGGTTGCTAAGAGTTGCAGGGTGAAGGGCAAACTCGCATAAACTTTATCATCGGTAAGTGAAAGTCCTACTAGCGCGGTGGTTGCTACCATCAATGAAGTGCCGCTCATGTATAAAGCTTGACATAACGCCAATATGGGAATGTTTCGTTTGAAGCCATTATTTTGCATAAAGAAATTATACAGAGAGTTGAAAGGGAAGTATGTTATTTATGTATAAGAGAACTCGAGTAAGGAAACGTGAGTCTCAGCTGTATCGCGATTTATACTAAATAGCATTTCACAATATTCATTTTGTTCATCGGTTGGTGTTGGGTCATCTGAGCAGCTACAGCCGGCGATGATGCCTGTGTAGAAAACCCCTGTTTTAATATGAATCTTTTTATCATCAACAGATGTTTTTAATACTACAATACTAAAATCACTGTCTCCTACAGCGCTACTGAAGGATAAGCATTGTTGAAGGGGAAGTTGAGAAGCTCCAATATTTTGAATTTCATTCTTTAAAACGGTTTTGAATTCAGGGGTGTCATAAGCGAAAAGTGTTTTTGGCAATGTCATTGGAATAGTCTTCATCATATATTTGTAACGCGTTATCTGAGTAGCTGTTCAATATTAATATGTTGTTGAATTTCATGGGCTAATCGGTCGAGCTCTTGTTCACGTAAGCCAGTATAATCAAACTGAGAAGTTTCCTTTAATCCACTCCATTTTAATAAACTTGATAATGCTGTTGTTTGGTCAAATAGACCGTGTAAATAAGTTCCCATAATTTGGTTGTCATCAGATACAACTCCATCTACTTTGTTATCGAGTTGTATCGCAGGTTGGTTCAGTGCTGGACCTTTTGATATTCCCATGTGAATTTCATAACCACTGACTTTTACATTATCCATGTTTTCGCCACAAAATATTCCTTCAACCAATTTTAGTTTTTTTTGTTTTTCAATAGATGTTTCAAAGTCGAGTAAACCTAAGCCTTCACTACTTTTAATATCGCCTTCAATACCATGGGTGTCGCGCAAATATTTCCCCAACATTTGGTAACCACCACAAATGCCAATCAGTTTACCACCATAGCGTAGATGTCTATTAATGTGTTGTGTCCAGCCTTGTTTGCGTAACCAATTTAAGTCACTTTGAACACTTTTAGTGCCGGGTAAAATAATTAAATCGGCTTCGGGTTTGTGTGCGTCTGTTGCAATGAATTGCAAATTAACTTGAGGGTGCAAACGCAGCGCATCCAGATCAGTATGGTTTGCGATATGAGGAAATACAGGGACAACAATGTTAATTTGTGGTTGTGAGTCATCAATGATTTGATCGGTTTTTACGCTATCTTCGGCCTCAAGGTGAAAGCCATGCAAATAAGGTAATACACCAAACACTTTTTTATTTGTTTTTTCTTCTAACCAGTCGAGTCCAGGTTGTAGTAATGAAATATCACCACGGAATCGGTTAATAATAAAACCTAAAGTACGTTGTTGTTCGGATTCAGATAGTAAATCCAGCGTTCCGACGAGATGAGCAAAAACACCACCACGATCAATATCGGCAACAATAATTACATCGCAATCGACTTCTTCAGCAAAGCCCATATTGGCAATATCACGATCACGTAGATTAATTTCAGCAGGACTGCCGGCTCCCTCGACGATAATCCAGTCGTATTGTTCTTTTAGCCGGTTGTAGGAATCTAGAACCGCCTTCATCGCGGTGGGCTTGTAATTATGGTAATCCACTGCAGAAAGGTTTTTTAGCGCATGCCCATGAACGATGACCTGGGCACCCGTATCTGAATTGGGTTTGAGTAAAATAGGGTTCATATCGGTATGCGGTTCTAAGCCAGCCGCTAATGCTTGTACTGCTTGAGCACGCCCAATCTCACCACCATCAACAGTGACAGCACTATTAAGCGCCATATTTTGAGGCTTAAAAGGAACAACTTTTTCACCACGATTTTTCAGCAAACGACATAAGCCCGCAACAAGCGTACTTTTACCTGCATCCGAGGTTGTTCCCTGAATCATAATTGTCTTTGTCATGGCCGTATTTTGACATTTTTAGGCACGAGACGCACTTCCTTGTTTTATTGTTAATCAGTAGTTAAAAATCAGTTAAAATACCTCTATGTTATTAACCTTTAGTGTCCTTATCGCCTTAATTATTGATTTGTTCGTTGGTGAACCTCGTCGCTGGCATCCTTTAGTTGGCTTTGGTAATGTTGCTAATGGGTTAGAAAACACGCTAAATAATGTCCCTAATAAATCTCCCTTTTTGTCACGATTAAAAGGACTGGTTGCGTGGTGTTTGCTTATTCTGCCTATCGTAATTTTATTGTGGCTTTTTGAACAACAAGTCTTATCGACCCAAGCGAATATCATACTCGGCATTGCTTGCTTAACCTTTGCGATAGGAACAAAAAGTTTAATGCAGCACGCAAGAGCGGTTGCAAATGCATTAAAAGAATCAGACCTTCTTCAAGCAAGAAAAAAAATTGCTATGATTGTGAGTCGTGATACTTCAAGCAGTGATGAAACAGCTATTAACAAGGCAACGATAGAGTCTGTTTTAGAAAATGGCAGTGATGCTATTTTTGCAGCCATTTTTTGGTTTGCTGTATTAGGTGCTCCAGGTGTTGTGCTTTATCGGTTGGCTAATACACTTGATGCGATGTGGGGATATAGAACCGAACGTTATAACACATTTGGTTGGGCTGCCGCACGTATCGATGATGGTTTAAATTGGTTACCGGCACGGTTAACTGCGTTGAGTTATGCACTTGCGGGAAATATTCGTTCAGCGTTGTCGTCGTGGAAAAATCAAGCGAAATTTTGGCATGGTATTAATCCCGGTGTGGTTATGGCGAGTGGAGCCGGAGCCCTAAATGTTAAGCTTGGCGGTGCTGCGATTTATCATGGTGAAAATATTAAACGACCAGAACTTGGTTGTGATAACACGGCACAAGTTGCTGATATCGATCGTTCTATTCAGTTAGTTAATAAAAGTATTATTATTTGGTTGCTGGTTATAACCGTAGGGGATTATTTCATTGTCTAATAAGGAGTTTAAACATGAAGGCTTGAAGCATGGTGGTAGAATTTTAGCAGCAGCTGAAAAATATCATATTGCTAAAGATGACTGGACAGATTTATCCACCGGTCTCAATCCAAATGGTTGGCCAGTACCTAATGTACCTGCTGATGTGTGGCAATCGTTACCAGAAGAAAATGATGGACTACAAACAGCTGCTTGCAAATATTATGGTTGTCAGGCTTGTTTACCAGTAGCTGGCTCACAGGCAGCAATTCAAACCTTACCTACTTTGCGTTCACATTCTAAAGTAGGCATAATTTCTCCAACCTATGCAGAACATGAATATAACTGGAAGCAAGCTGGGCATGATGTTGTTCAATTAAGTATTGAAGATGTTGAGCACACTATGAATAGACTAGATGTTTTGGTTGTGATTAACCCAAACAATCCCACTGGGGATTTAATTGAAGCTGATCAATTATTAGGTTGGCATCAACAGCTTTCAAGTCGAGGTGGTTGGTTGGTCGTTGATGAAGCATTCATGGATATGACCCCAGATAAAAGTTTAGTCCTATCAGGTATTAAGCCGGGTTTAATTATATTGCGATCAATGGGGAAATTTTTTGGTATAGCTGGGATTCGTTGTGGTTTTGTTATAAGTGATAATGAATTTCTTCAAAGATTAGCAAAAAAATTAGGACCATGGTCATTAGCAGGGCCAACACGGTATATTGCTCAACAAGCATTGTTAGATGAACGCTGGCAAAACAAAACACAATATAGATTAAATGAATCTAGCGAACGGCTACAAAAAATATTAAGTCAAGCGGGTTTAGCTGTAAAGGGTGGAACTGCTTTATTTCAATGGCTAGAGCATACTCATGCCGAAGAAATTTATGAAACATGTGCTAAAAAAGGATTGTTGCTGCGTTTTTTTGAAAAACAAACTAAAGAAGCATTGCCAAGCCTTCGTTTTGGTCTGCCTGGCAATGAAAAGCAATGGCAACAATTAAGTACAGTATTACTACAATTATCTGGTTTTATAGCAACAACTAAGAAGAAAAAAAACTATGCTTAAACGATTAAATTTAATTTCCGTTTTTATATTTATAACGCTCTTCATTACAACGACAGCACAAGCTTCAATTAGTGTTATCGATGATACGGGGCGAACTGTGGTTATGAAAAAACCGGCCACACGCATTATCAGTCTAGCACCGCATGTCACTGAGTCATTATTTGCAGCGGGAGCGGGTAATAAAATTATTGGCGCGGTATCTTATAGTGATTATCCTGAAGCGGCTAAAAAAATACCGCGCGTAGGTGGTTATCCCACCCTTGATCTTGAAATGATTATTTCTTTAAAACCAGATCTTGTTATTGCCTGGGCGTCTGGAAATAACTTTAAACAAATAGAAAAGTTAATTTCCCTAGGCTTAACGGTTTTTAAAAGTGAGCCTCGTTATCCTAAAGATATAGCTAGAACAATACAGCGCTTTGGTATGCTTGCAGGTACGAAGGATATAGCATCAAAGTCATATAAAGATTTTATGCAGCATTACCAATCATTAAAAAAACGTTATTCCAATAAAGAAAAAGTAAAAATATTTTATCAAATTTGGAATAAGCCTTTAATGACAATCAGTGGCGCACATTTGATCTCCGACATTATTTCACTTTGTGGTGGAGAAAATGTTTTTGCTGAGCTTAGTATATTAACTCCACGTATATCACTTGAGTCAGTACTGACCTCAAAGTCTGAAGTCATTGTTTCAGGAGGTATGGGTAAAGCACGACCTGATTGGTTAGATGACTGGAAGGCCTGGCCAGAGTTACCTGCCGTTAAGAATAAACATCTTTACTTTATTGAACCAGCATTAATGCAACGAGTTGGGCCCAGAATTTTGGATGGCGCAGATAAGCTTTGTGAAATACTAGACAAAGCTAGAATAAAGTAATACTTTTTTAATTTAAAAGTACCTTTTTAATAATTCTTCTTTTGAAAAACTTCTCTTTTGATTGTGACTGGTACAGGCAAGGTGTAATAGTGATAGCGCAGTTGTTATACTTGCCATATTATCAATATTTTGTTTAAGTTGTAGTAACGGTTGCGCCTTCAAAGTATCAAGTATTAGTTTATGAGCAGGATTGTTGGGAGTCTGTGAGTACAAAAACCACTGCTCGGCTCCAGGGCATAATCGTATTGTAATAAATGCGGCGACTGCACTAGCAAAACCATCGATTAGTACGGGTATTCCAATGTGGGCACAGCAAAGATAACTTCCTATTAATGCTGCAATTTCAAAACTACCTAAACGTTGTAAAATTTCTAATGGTGATGTGAGCTCATCTTTATGCTGTGTTAAAGCCTTATGGACTAACTTAATTATGTCTTTATTGTGTTTTTCATCGTTCGGCGTAAATTCTTCTGGTGCTATATTCAGTAATGCGCACGTTATTGCCAAAGCAGAAAGTGTGTTGGCTCGGTTGATTTCTCTCGCGACAAATAGCTGTGCTCCACTGAGATGAATGCGTTGTATAGACTGTCGTCCGATATTAATGGCTCTGGCAAGCTGTTCATTATTCATCGCTTGAGCATGGCAGAAGTTGGCTGTGCTTGTTGCAATAGTGGAATGAATAATGCCATCAATGGATTTTAAATTTATTTTTGTACCAAGATTAACGACTTCAAGTTTAGCGTTTAACTTATTAGCCATGATATGGATAATATCATCAGTACGAGAAAAGTTATTGAGTAATTCAGTTGTTATCGGTTGCGCTAAAGTAATTTCATCTTGATTAATTACCCCATGATCTGCGATAAATAAAATAACATTTATTTTATCAAGACAAGGGGGGACGCTGCCTTGTAGTGAAGCTAATCTAATGGCAATGTCTTCAAGTTTATCGGGCACATTGGATACATTATCCCAATTTACAGGATGTATTTTTGCTGCGGGAACCTGCAACCAAAGTGTGTCTTGATTCAAAATAAAAAGCCTTTCACTAAATTCAGTTATTTATTTTTTAATGTTTGATTGTCCCATTGATTTTCAAACACGACAGTATCGAGTTGTTGTCTTTTTGCCCAGTTTTCTTTTTCTAACATGGGTTTATCATAAAATTCTTCTACATGACCAATACAGAGAATCGCAACGGGTTTACCGGATTCTGGAATATTGAGAAGATCAGCTAATTTTTTAGGGTCGAATATAGATACCCAGCCTAAGCCTAACCCTTCGGCACGTGCAGCTAACCACATATTTTGAATAGCACAGGAGACCGAGGCCAGATCCATTTCGGGTAGAGTGCGTCGACCAAAGATATGTTTGTCTCTGTCACCCATAAGTGAAACGACGAGTACTTCACCACAATCTAAAAGTCCTTCGACTTTAAGTTTCATAAATTCATCTTCACGTTCCCCCATCGCCCTAGCGGTGGCAATGCGTTCTTCATCAACGAGTTCATGCACCTCTTTTCTTAGGTTGGCATCGGTAATACGAATAAATCGCCATGGCTGCATAAAGCCAACACTAGGGGCAAAGTGTGCAGCTTTTAATAAACGCTCCAACATATCATTATCAACAGATTCCTTGGTGAAGTGGCGCATATCACGCCGTTGTTCAATAACGCGGTAGATGGCTTTTATGTCCTGATCACTGTAACGCTTTTCATTCATTATATTTATTTAAGATTTGAATAGTTTGGCAATGACTTGAGGGTTAGATGCGAAATATAAATGTAGGTAACTTGCCGTGAGTTGCTTGTCTTTATACACCGCTTCCCCAAGGCTTTTACCTCGTTGACGAATACCATGAGTAATGGGGGCGAGAGTCGTGGTCATGTTAGAGTGATGGAAAGTATGCGCCGTAACTTTTTTATTATCAAATTCCACTTCTTGCATGCCTAGGCCAGCAAGTTTTTGTTGCATAACACCATCACCATTAATTATGCCAATCATATCTGAACGATTATTTTCTTTATCGCTTAATGTATCTAATAGATATAACATTCCGCCACATTCCGCCAGTATTGGTTTATTGTCAGCATGATGACGCTTAATGCTTTCACGCATAGACTTATTGTTTTCTAATATTTTTAAATGTAACTCAGGATAACCACCAGGTAACCAAAGAGAATCAATATCGGGTAGTGTTTTATCATTTAATGGCGAAAAGAAAATAAGTTCAGCCCCCATTTCTATTAGGCTATCAATATTAGCCGGGTAAATAAAAGAGAAGGCCTCATCTTTAGCAATACCAATACGAATATTGTTTAATGACCTTTCGGGTGTTATTGATGTGCTATTTTCAAAATTTACTTTATCAGGTAAGTCTTTTAGTCGTGTATTTCCTATAGCTTTGGCAGCATGTTCTAGTCTATTTTCAAGATCGTCTATTTCACTCGCCTGAAATAAACCTAAATGCCTATCAGGCAAGTTGATTTTTTCATCTCGCATGAAACTGCCATAAAATTTGGTGTCGCCTTGAATGCTTTCGACTAACATATCAGCATGACCTTCACTAGCAACACGATTTGCCACTACACCAGCAAAGGGTAGGTTTTTCTGATAATGTGCAAGTCCATGTGCGATTGCACCAAATGTTTGAGCCATGGCACTTGCGTCAATTAATACAAGCACGGGAATCTCAAATAACTCAGCAAGATCTGCACTCGATGGTGTGCCATCGAATAATCCCATGACGCCTTCTATTAAAATAAGCTCAGCATCAGTAGCGGCTTCATATAAAAGTTGTTTACAAGTGTCTTCACCCACCATCCATAGGTCAAGTTGATAGACTGGGTTACCGGAAGCGCGTTCAAGGATCATTGGGTCAAGAAAATCAGGGCCGGTTTTAAATACACGAACCTTACGGCCTTGGTTGCGATGATAGCGGGCCAATGCTGCAGTAAAAGTAGTTTTACCTTGACCAGATGCTGGTGCGCTGATAAGTAATGCGGGGCATGATCTCATTTTTATAGTTCAACACCTTTTTGTGCTTTGATGCCGGATCTGAATGCATGTTTTACATCTTTCATTTCAGTAACGGTATCTGCAATATCAATCAATTCTTCTTTTGCTCCGCGACCAGTAATAACAACGTGTTGCATTTCAGGTTTATTTTTTAAATCATTAATAACGCCTTCAATAGGCAGGTACTGATATTTTAATACAATATTTAGTTCATCGAGAAGAATGAGATCGTAACTTTCATCACTGAGCATTTTTTTTGCTTTTCCCCATGCTAGTGTGGCTGTTCCCACATCCTGTTCGCGGTTTTGAGTGTTCCAGGTAAAACCGTCGCCCATTACATGGTATTCAACTTCATCAGGAAAGCGGCGGAAAAAAGTTTCCTCACCCGTCGACATGGCGCCTTTTATAAACTGAACAATACCGACCTTCATTCCATGACCAAGAGCGCGGGCAACCATACCAAAGCCTGACGAGCTTTTCCCTTTTCCGTTACCCGTTGTTATTACGATGACACCTTTGTCCTTGTCAGAATTTTTTATTTTCTCATCAATTATTTCTTTCTTTTTAGCCATGCGCTTTTCATGGCGTTCATTTTTGTCTGCTTCGTTCATATTAGTTCCAATATTTTTTTTTGCTTATGAGTATATCAAGTCCATTGAGTATTTTAGTGTTAGGCTGAAGAAATTCACTTCCATCGACACTTAAAATACGAACGGGTACTTTAGGTGTAATCATTTGACATTGTTTTTTTAATCGTTGTTCAAAAATTATCATAAGATCAGGTTGATATCGGTCTGCAAGAGCAGTGAGGTTGCTTATTTCATTACCTAGCCGAATATGACGAATTTTTTCTTTTGTTTCAACGACATCAAAACCTGATTGCGTAAATAAGTCATACAAACGTGAATTAGGACCAAATGAATAGGCTGAACCACTACAAGATGAAAGTAATAAAACTTTTTTGTTGTTTCCTTTTATCTGCTTTACTTTTTTACGCCATGACTTAGCAAAGACTTTGACTTTGGGAATGGATTGTTTCCAATTCGTTGCTTTAATCACCGTCATCATATTTTCTTCAAGTTGAGACATTGAAGAAAAACTTTTCAATCGTATCGCTTTAGCTCCCTTGGGCGTTGCGCTTTTTAAAGTTGCTTCTTTTGACCAATCTGAAGTAATAATTAAATCTGGCATGAGCGCATCAATTGCTTCTGCATCAGGATCAAGTATGCCTCCTGTACGAGGCAAATTTCTTTTGCTATAGCGGCTAACGCCGACAATACAGTGACCCATACCAAGATAATCAAGCATTTCTGATATATAGGGAGACTGGCTGATTATGCGAGGACATTCATCTGTTTCAGCCTGAGTTATTACGGGTATAGAATATAAAAAACTAAATAAAGATAAGGTTAGTAAAAAATTACGTATGAGCATGGATTATTTATCCTGATAAGGTTTCCAAAGAACTTCACTGCCATTTTCATGTCGGGCTAATACACGTGCAAGCACAAACAATAGATCAGAGAGTCGATTAAGATATTGAAGACTATATGGGCTGAGTGTTTCATTTTTTGATAAGCTAACGATACGGCGTTCTGCACGGCGACATACGGTTCGCGCCAAATGACATGCTGAAGTTGCATGGCCTCCAGAAGGTAGAATAAATTCTTTCAAATTAGGTAAGTTTTCATTAAAACCATCTAAGGTGTTTTCAAGAAAGGTAATATAGGATTCATCTAGAGCAATATGACCGGGTATACAAAGCTCACCGCCTAAATCAAAAAGATGATGCTGTATTTTATTTAAACAGCCAGTAATATCATCAGGAATTTTATGAGCTAGAAT